>JBGAPQ010000009.1:0-189144 GCA_044221225.1 Chitinophagaceae bacterium | reverse complement strand
CAATACAAGGTCTGTTCCTGCATCAACTGCAGCACCGGCTGTTTCATCGCCTTCTGCATCGATATAGTCAGAAGCAAGAGGTTCATAGTCGATAGCAAGATCATCATCCTTTTTCTTTTTTTTCTTCTGTGGTATTGACTCGATCACCTGTTGTAATGAATCAATCACTTTGCCCAGGCTGTCAACGATTTTCTTTTCCGCCGATTCTGGTTTTTTAGCAGGCGGTTCTTTTTTTTCAATCATTTTCTCCAAATGATAAGCCACCCAGCTACCTTCTTTTTCGGGCACTTTGTACCCCTTAATTCTTGCTACTTTCCATACACTGTCATTTCCAAGTTCCACAATAGCGAAAGAATCCTTAGGCATATCATCTGGTTTCTTCTTCTTGATCCTTGCTTCCCTGGTATCTTTAAAAAAAGGTTTGATTCTAAAGATGGCAAAACGGCTGTCTTCAGTTATTACTGCATTATAACCTCTTGCAATTGTTTTTTTATATTTTGCATCGGAAGATTGTATCACCAGTTCATTATCCCCCTCTTGCGGATCAATAGTATATACCGCCCATTTGCCATCATTACTAATCATCCGTTCGCCAATGCGTTGCCAGCTATCATACACTGAATGGTCAAGAGGTTTTTTCTGTGAAAAAGAAATATTTCCGGTAACCAGGAAGAGGCTGGCAAGTAATAGCTTTCTCATGAACAGTATTTAAGGTCCTAAGATACTGCCAAATCCAGCACGGTCATCAGGGCTTTTTACCCGTAATTAACCCATACTGCCACAGCCCCTTTTTCATTCCTTTATATTGATATTTACATGCGGCAATATTCTTTTTTTGGAATTCTGTAGCAGGTTTGGAGAAATTGACTTTCTTCCATAGCAAATAAAGACTGGCCAGGAAATAAAACCTATACAATCTGCGGGAAGAATGAGAAGCCTGCTTTGAGATATTCCGATATGACAGGTTTTCAAATCCTGTCTCAATCATAAAGTCCTTAAACCTGTCCGGCGTCTCAAGGTAATTCACCTGCCAGCCATCCAGCCATTTTCCAATGAAGGGATTGTCATTATTTTCAAATGCTGCAACAAACCCATCTGCAATCACCAGCCTGCCACCTGGTTTTAATAACCGGAAAGCTTCTTTGACAAACTGTTTTTTATCATCTGCATAACAAATGCTTTCACATCCCCATACTACATCAAAGCTGGCATCTGGAAATGAAGTGGCACAATAATTCATCACTTTAAAATCAACAAGATTCCCCATATTTTTCGTTTCAGCATTCGCTGTAGCCTGTTCCACCTGTCTCTCACTGAGTGTAATACCTGTAACCCTGCAACCCAGCATGGAAGCCAGGAAAATACTGCTGCCTCCTACCCCGCAACCTGCATCTAACACCCAATCAGTTGGTTTAATGCCAGCATCTATCATCATCACTTCATTCATTCTTATAAGTGATTCCGGAAAAGACCTGACCTGATCATCCCAATAGCCATAATGAATGGCAAGACTATTATTCAGGTCCCAGGAATCTTTATAAGCATTCTCGGTATCCCGGTAATAATCTATGATCTTCTTATGGTATTCAGTCGACTGCATGATGAGTCAATTTCCTTTCCACTCTTATTAATATATAAATATGTGTGATCAGCGCTGCCGCAATGATACCAAAGCCGATAAAAAACCATTTACTCAGGTACTCATTTTCATTATACACTGCAAATGCAAGCAGGATACCATACACTGGCTCCAGGTTATAGGTAAGATTAACAGTAAAAGCAGATAGTCTTTTGAGGGCATTAGCAGACAACTGAAAGGCAATAACAGAACAAAACCAGGATAGTACCAGCAACCACCCGGTATTTTCCCAATCCGGGATAAAAGTCTCTGTTGGAAATCTTTGCAAATAGAAAGGCAATAAGGCTGACAAAACAAGAAACCCACCTGTCTGTTGCCATGTCAGCATGGTTTCTACATTGATCCTTTTTAAAAACTCTCTGTTATAGATCGGAAATAAGGATGCCAGTACCGCTGAAATTAACCCGATGATAATACCCGTCTTAAACTGTGTATCAAAATGAAAGATTATATAAATACCGCTGAGTGTAACCAACCCAAGTAATAACTCCAACCAGTTGATTCTCTTTTTCAAGATCAGCGGTTCAAATAAAGTAGTAAAAAAACTGATAGCGGAGAAACAAACCAAGGCTACAGAAACATTAGCATATTTTATTGAACCATAAAAAGTAACCCAGTGCATGGCTGCAATAAAGCCCACTCCTGCTATTTTTAAAATATCAGTAAAGGGTATTTTTTGCAGCCTTTTCATCAGTATGAATAAAATCCACATAGTGGAAGCTGTAAACAAAAGCCTGTACCACACAATCATTCCTTCATTCAAAGTAATAAGCCTTCCAAGTATCCCGGTAAACCCGGCAAGAAAAACAGCAATATGGAGTTGGAGAAAGGCCTTTTTCATTGACCTGCAAACTAAACAAAAGAAGGGAATACCCGGTAATATCTATTCACTCTTAGCAAGCATTTCATTCTGGCGAACACTTTTTAGAGAGGAAAGTTCAGAGTCTGTGTTCTTTACTTTTTTTCGGTAATTCTTGAATAAGCTGTTCCAGCGAAGTTTCAGTACGCCTATCACCCCTTCTTTTATAATCCCTTTATTCATTTTGGAAACTCCATAGGCCCTGTCCTGGAAAATGATAGGTACTTCCTTTATTTTAAAGCCGAGTTTCCAGGCAGCAAATTTCATTTCAATCTGGAAAGCATAACCCACAAACTGAATTTCTTCCAGATTTATAGTTTCCAGCACTTCCTTTTTATAACACATAAATCCGGCAGTGGGGTCTTTGACGGGCATCCAGGTAATCATCCTGGTGTACAAAGAACCACCTTTTGATAAGGCAATCCTGTTTTTAGGCCAGTTTACTACGCCACCACCATTCACATAACGGGAGCCAATTGCAACATCTGCACCTTTATTCTTACAGGCATCATATAATCTTGACAAGTCGTTGGGATTGTGAGAAAAATCTGCATCCATTTCAAAAATGAATCCGTAATTACGGGCAATTGCCCATTTAAATCCATGAATATAAGCAGTACCCAAACCCAATTTACCTTTCCGCTCTTCCAAAAATAATTGCCCCTGAAACTTTGCCTGTAAATCTTTTACAATCTGTGCAGTGCCATCAGGCGATCCATCATCAATAACAAGTACATGAAAACCATCCTGCATATTAAAAATAGCATGAAGGATGCTGCTTATATTTTCCCTTTCGTTATAAGTGGGTATGACAACTAATTTCTCCAATCTGTATTATTATGAAGTATGAACTCCTAATTTACGATAATCAATAAAGATGCCATGTTAAAGTTTTAAGACCAGAAACCTGTCAATTCTTTTTTAGCATTGTACGGGTATAAATTTCGGTGAGTTTTTGCTTGGTATGTTGCGGGAAATCCCCTTTCATCATCCAGTCATAATATTGCGGTTCGGCTTTCAATACATCGGAGACTGGGCGGCCTTTAAATTTTCCAAAGTTGAATACCTCTGTACCATTTTCCATAACAAATCGGCGGGCAAAATCCACAACCTGATCTTCGCCAATAACTTTGAGAACAGAATCAACGGTCGTTCCTAATTCAGCATATTTTTCCAACTGGGCTTCCAAAATTTCATAGGTAGCGGCCGCATCCACTTCTGCACTATGAGCACCATCAAGGCTTTTATTGCAATAAAACTTATATGCTGCGCTAAGTGTTCTGGGTTCCATTTTATGAAAGATATTCTGCACATCGAGCAATTTGCGGTTCTTCATATCGAAATCCACCTGTGCTCTGAGAAATTCTTCCATCAACAGGGGAATGTCAAAACGGTTGGAGTTATATCCGGCAAAATCACAACCATCCAGCATTTGTTTCAGCTCTTGTGCTACCTGCTTGAAGGAAGGGGCGTCTTTCACCATATCATTTGTTATCCCATGAATGTCACTCGAAGCCTTTGGAATCGGCATTTCGGGGTTTATCAATTTCCTTTTTACACTCCTGGCACCATCGGTAAGGATTTTGACAATGGCAATTTCAACAATTCGGTCTGTGCCAAGGTTAACACCTGTAGTCTCAAGATCTATAAAGGCAAGCGGTTTTTTTAATTGCAGCATCAGTATTTTTTTCACTTTATCCGGAATAATTCGGGCGGTAAAGTTAATGGTTTGTTATCCTCTGCAAAATCAATTTTATTTCTGTTGCCATTATGAAGTAATGCAAACCAACATGTTATCCAGCATCAACATCCCAAAAATGCTGCCAGAATAAAGCCTGCATAATACCGCATGTTGATTATCTTTGCAGACACAAAATAAACAGATCTTTTTGTCGTTAATCAGTCAAATATCCACAGAGAATGAAAAATAGTAAATCCTTAATTGCCCTGACATTCATCGTTTTAGTAATCCTGATAAGCTCCTGTTCTTCTCAAAAATATGGCTGCCCCGGTAATCCACAGGCCAATTATAAGTTCAAAGGATAATATTTTCTGCATGCATTGAATTGATTTGAGTTCAGAAAACCAACTGAACGATATAATCATTTTATCTAAGGAAAAGCCATAGGTTATTTTTAAATACAGTAGCCGCTGCAGCATAAGCAATATTGCACTTAAAGATTGAAAAAAGCCAGTCCAACAGACGACGCCATGCTTTATTACCTGGATCTGCCAGCATGCTAGCAATTATCCAATAAAGCAATTGAGGCTTTCCATGTTCCGCATGAATCGCCACAGTTCTTCTCTGAAAAAATGGGGAATGAATATATGAAGAAAGTTATCCTGAAATAACAGCAGATGAACTTATAGAACAAATCAAACCCTCTTGATTTTTTACTTCTGACAATATTATCTGGCTTTATTATAGTCAGCGTTCAGTATTATTTCATTATTTAAAAACGAATGTTAGTGTTAAAACACACAATATGTCATCGGTTGCTACTATTTTGTGCGACGGTGATAACCAATCGAAATAATTCTTACATTTGCTACTGGAATGAAAAAACATACACATAATCATCATCATTTCTTGCTCTGCCAGGGTAGGCCGTGAGATATTATGTATAAAACATAGTGAAGGGCTTACTTAACGGTAAGCCCTTTTCCTTTTAAACAAGATATATGAGTGAAAATCTTAAGATCGCTATTCAAAAATCAGGTCGTCTGTATGAAGGTTCAATGAAACTGTTGAAAGAATGCGGCATTGAAGTAAGTAATGGTAATAACCAGTTACGGGTACAGGCAGCGAATTTCCCGGTAGAAGTTTTCTTTCTTAGGGACGACGATATTCCTGAATATGTGCAGGATGCCGTGGCTGATATTGGCTTTGTCGGAGAAAATGTGGTAACTGAAAAAAATAAATCAGTTGAGCCAATTGAAAAGCTGGGGTTTGGCAAATGCCGGCTCTCTATAGCTGTGCCCAAAAACGGTAACTTCAGATCGATAGCCGATTTGAATGAGAAGAAAATCGCCACTAGTTATCCTTATATATTAAGTGAGTTTTTGAGAGAAAAAAATATCAACGCCTCAATCCATGAGATCAGCGGTTCTGTTGAAATAGCACCCAGGATTGGCCTTGCTGATGCTATCTGTGACCTGGTAAGTTCCGGAAGTACACTTTTTACCAACGAATTAAAAGAAATTGAAACAATACTTTCCTCTGAAGCGGTATTAATAAGCAATAAAACGCTGTCAGCAGAAAAAAGGGTTATCCTTGAAAGCCTGCTGTTTCGCATCCGTTCAGTTAAGAAAGCAAAGAATAACAAATATGTATTGTTGAATGCACCAAACGACAAACTGAGCACCATCTGTAAATTATTACCGGGAATGAAAAGCCCCACCATTCTTCCATTGGCTGAGCCTGGATGGAGTTCTGTTCACTCAGTTATCAGTGAAAGTGATTTTTGGAATGTAATCGAAAATTTAAAAGCAAATGGCGCCCAGGGGATTTTAATTATTCCTATTGAAAAAATGATTGTGTAATGAAAATCTATAAATATCCTGATAAAAAAGATTGGCCTGGCATTATTCAGCGGCCTATGAATGATTATTCAGCCCTGGAGAAAAGTGTAAAGAAAATTTTGCAAAAAGTAAAAGAGAAAGGTGATAAAGCTGTTCGCAAATTTTCCAAAGAATTTGATGGCGTTGATCTTAAGAATTTGCAGGTAACAGAAAAAGAAATCAATAAAGCCTCAACCCTTGTAGCCGATGACCTTAAAAAAGCTATTCAACAGGCCAAGGATAACATTCAAAAATTTCACCTTGCACAAAAGGAAGAAATAAAAAAAATTGAAACAATGCCCGGCGTTATTTGCTGGAGACAATCAAAAGGCATTGAAAAGGCAGGCTTATATATTCCGGGTGGCTCTGCGCCTCTTTTTTCTACTGTATTGATGCTGGCAGTGCCCGCACAAATTGCAGGTTGCAAAGAAATTATTTTGTGCACTCCCCCATCAAAAAATGGCACTATCAACCCAGCCGTTTTATATGCAGCCCAATTATGTGGTGTAACAAAGATCTTCAAAGCCGGCGGTGTACAGGCTATTGGCGCTATGGCATACGGAACAGAAAGCATTCCAAAAGTGTTTAAAATATTCGGGCCAGGCAATCAATATGTAACATTGGCAAAACAGGTCGTACAGCAACAAGGCGTAGCTATTGATATGCCGGCAGGCCCATCAGAAGTGTTGATTATTGCGAATGAAACAGCTGTTCCCGAATTTGTAGCAGCAGATCTTTTATCACAAGCTGAACATGGCGGAGATTCACAAGTGATACTACTGACTATATCCGAAACATTTGCAAAGAAAGTAAATAATGCAATCACTGAACAGTTAAAAGATTTACCAAGAAAGCACATTGCAGAAAAGGCATTGAAAAACAGTAAGACAGTAATATGCAAAACTATTGATGAGGCTATTGAACTATCTGACCTTTATGCTCCGGAACATCTTATTCTCGCCTGCAATAATGCTGAAGAAGCAGCAACTAAAATAAACACTGCCGGTTCTGTATTCATTGGCAATTATTCACCGGAGAGTGCCGGCGATTATGCCAGTGGTACCAATCATACGTTGCCAACTAATGGTTATGCCGCCATGTACAGCGGTGTTTCGTTTGATAGCTTTGTAAAAAAGATCACTTATCAACAATTGACGAAAGAAGGGTTACAAAATATTGGCAATACTGTAATGACAATGGCAGTAGCAGAAGGGCTCGATGCTCATAAAAATGCTGTGGCCATCCGATTAAAAAGTTAACTATGGAATTCAATTTAGACAGACTGGTAAGAGAGAATATTAAAAAAATGACACCGTATTCTTCAGCCCGCCATGAATTCAGTGGCGCTGCTACAATATTCCTAGATGCCAATGAAAACTCATTTGGCTCTCCTCTACCGCAGAATTATAACCGCTACCCCGATCCGCTGCAGTTATCCTTAAAAGAAAAGATAAGCAATATAAAAGGCATACCGGTACAAAATATTTTTCTCGGAAATGGAAGTGATGAAGCAATCGATCTTCTATTCCGTATCTTCTGTGAGCCAGGAAAAGATAATATCCTCATCTTCCCTCCTACTTACGGTATGTATGAAGTTTGTGCCGAAGTAAATAACGTTGAAGTAAAGAAAGTTCCGCTTACCGCCAGTTTCCAGTTAGACCTGGACGCTATAGAAGCATCAGTTGATGAAAATACCAAACTGATTTTTGTCTGCTCTCCTAATAATCCAACCGGTAACAGTATCAACCGGGGTGATATTGAAGTTTTACTGAATAGTTTTGATGGTATTTTGGTAATAGATGAAGCCTATATTAATTATGCCAGGCAAAAAACGTTTATTCCGGAGCTGACAGAGTATCCAAATCTTGTGATCCTGCAAACACTTTCCAAAGCTTGGGGTCTGGCAGGATTAAGACTGGGCATGGCTTTCGCAGGACAACCAGTTATAGATTATATGAACAAAGTGAAATATCCTTATAATATCAATACTGCCACACAACAACTGGCATTAGAGGCTTTGGGGAATATATCCAGTGTAAATAACTGGACAAAAACAACAGTGGATCAAAAGGAATTTTTACAGGCAGAATTATTTAAACTGTCTATTACACAAACAGTTTATCCATCTGATGCCAATTTTATATTAGTTCAACTTACAGGAGCAAAGAAAATATACGAATACCTCTCAGCAAAAGGGATCATTGTCCGTGACCGTTCCAAAGTAATCTTGTGTGATGATTGCCTCCGTATAACCATTGGCACACCAGAAGAAAACAAGCAATTGATTGAAGCATTAAAACAATATGCCGCATGAGAAAAATATTATTTATTGACCGGGACGGAACCCTGATAAAAGAGGCTCCCCCTACTTACCAGATAGATTCTTTTGAGAAACTTGAATTTTATCCGGATATGTTTACCTGGATGAAACGGATCTCCAAAGAACTCAACTTCGAACTTGTGATGGTGACCAACCAGGATGGATTGGGAACAACATCTTTTCCGGAAGAAACATTCTGGCCAATACAAAATTTTGTACTGAAGGCTTTAGAAAATGAAAATATCATCTTCAGCAATATTCATATTGATAAAACATTTGTTGGGGATAATGCACCAACCCGCAAACCGGGAACCGGCATGTTGACCCAATATTTAAATAATCCGGACTATGACATCAAAGGATCTTTTGTTATTGGCGACAGGGTCACTGATATTCAGTTAGCAAAAAATCTTGGATGTAAGGCCATTTGGCTGAACAATGATGCTAACCTTGGCGCAGCAGAGATTAGCAATGATATGAGTGAACTTCATTCTTCAATTGCTCTTGAAACCACCAATTGGAAGTTTGTTTACGAATATTTAAGAATTGGGCAACGGGTAATTCATCATGTACGAAACACCAACGAAACAAAAATCAAGGTTGAGCTTAATCTTGATGGCAAAGGGATCACAAGCATAAAAACAGGATTACATTTTTTTGACCATATGCTGGATCAGTTGGGCAGACACAGCGGTATCGATCTTTCTGTTATGGTTGATGGCGACCTTCATATTGATGAGCATCATACTATTGAGGATACCGCTATCGCATTAGGTGAAGCTTTTGCAACTGCCCTGGGGGATAAAAAGGGCATTGGAAGATATGGCTTTTGCCTGCCGATGGATGATTCATTGGCACAGGTAGCTATAGATTTCGGGGGCAGAAACTGGCTGGTTTGGTCGGCAGGTTTTAAAAGAGAAAAAATTGGTGATATGCCCACAGAGATGTTTTACCATTTCTTCAAATCATTTTCTGATGCATCAAAATCCAATCTCAATATCAAAGTGGAGGGAGATAATGAACACCACAAGATTGAATCGATCTTTAAAGCATTGGCAAAATCAATAAAGATGGCTATAAAAAGAGATGTAGATAACATGCAATTGCCCAGTACAAAAGGAATATTATAATGAATGTGGTTATTGTAAAATATAATGCCGGTAATATTCAGTCAGTCCTTTTTGCTTTAGAACGGATTGGCGTGAAAGCAACAGTGACAGATGACAAGAAACTGATTCAGTCAGCGGACAAAGTGATATTTCCTGGTGTGGGAGAGGCCAGTACTGCTATGAAGTACCTGAAAGAAAGAGAACTGGACAAAGTAATTATTTCACTAAAACAACCGGTACTTGGTATTTGTCTCGGTATGCAATTACTATGTGATTACTCTGAAGAGAACAATACGAAATGTCTGGGAGTATTTGAAAATGTAAAAGTGAGAAGATTTACAACAAGTACATCTTTCAAGATCCCCCAGGTTGGCTGGAATACGATTACGAGCCTTAAAGGAAAGCTATTCAGTTCAATTGAAGAAAATACATACTGTTATTTCGTTCACAGTTATTATGCAGAGGTCAATTCTTTTAGCGTAGCCGCTACACATTATATACAGTCTTATTGTTCAGCTCTGCAAAAAGATAATTTTTATGGGGTACAATTCCATCCCGAGAAAAGTGCAAAGGCCGGCGAACAAATTCTTAAAAACTTCCTAACTATCTGAAATGACGATCATACCAGCAATAGATATTATCGATGGAAAATGTGTACGGCTGACCAAAGGCGACTATAGTAAAAAAACAATTTATAATGAGGATCCGTTGGAAGTAGCTTTGCAATTCGAAAATGCAGGGATAAAACGATTACACCTCGTTGATCTTGACGGAGCCAGAACCGGATCAGTTAAAAACTGGAAAGTATTAGAAAAGATTGCCGGTAAAACAAAATTATCAATTGATTTCAGTGGTGGTATCAGCACACAAAAGAGTGTGGAAATCAGTTTTAATTCAGGCGCTGCATTTTCCGCCGTGGGAAGTATTGCTGTAAAAGATGACGTAACATTTGCAGGTTGGCTATTAGTTTTCGGAGCTGAAAGGTTTATTATCGGTGCAGATGTGAAGAATGAAAGAATCGTCATCCGCGGATGGACAGAATCAACTACCCTCACTGTTTTTGAGCTGATTGAAAAATACAAAACAAAGGGGGTGAAACAATTTTTTTGTACCGATATCAATAAAGATGGCCTGCTACAGGGAGCTGCAATCGATTTATACAAAAAAATTCTGAACGAACACCCCTCTATTGACCTTATTGCAAGCGGTGGCATAACAGCAGTCTCAGAACTTGATGAATTAAGACAAGCTGGCTGCGAGGGGGCAATTATTGGCAAAGCCATTTATGAGAACAGAATTTCATTAAACGACTTAAAACGTTTTCTATAACCTGATGCTGACAAAAAGGATCATACCCTGTTTGGATATTAAAGATGGCAGAACCGTCAAAGGAACCAACTTTATTCAGCTCCGTGATGCCGGCGACCCGGTGGAACTAGCCGCTCGTTATTGCGAAGAAGGTGCGGATGAACTCGTTTTTCTTGATATAACAGCTACAACTGAAAAAAGAAAGACACTGGCAAAACTCGTACGGGAAATTGCCACTCATATCAATATTCCTTTTACAGTTGGCGGAGGTATCAATACAAAGGAGGATGTAAGTGTGTTACTTGAAAACGGGGCAGATAAAATATCAATAAATACATCTGCGGTAAAGAACCCGGAATTAATCAATGAACTCGCCAAAAATTTTGGAAGCCAGTGTGTGGTGGTGGCCATTGACACAAAAATCATTGATGGCATCTCCAGGGTAGTAACACATGGTGGAAGAACTCCGACAGAAATTAACACGACAGACTGGGCAAAAGAGGTAGCTGATCGTGGTGCAGGAGAAATACTACTAACCTCTATGGAAAATGATGGGACAAAAAATGGGTTTGCGCTGGATATAACAAAGCAGGTTAGCAATTTGGTCAATATTCCTGTGATAGCTTCCGGAGGTGCGGGAAAGATGGAACATTTTACTAGTGTGTTCAAACTCGCTGACGCAGATGCCGCACTTGCTGCCAGTATCTTTCATTTTAGTGAAATATCCATTCCGGATTTAAAACGATATTTACATGACGAACAAATAGCAGTAAGATTATGATCTTTCCTATTTTTATTATACTGGCATTTACCTGGTTCATTATTCAATACTTTGAAAAAAGAAGAAATGCCAGGAACGAAGAACAACATGAACGCCGGAAAGAAGCTTTTACAAACCTGCTGAATTCGCTAAAAAGTAAAGAAGAAAAAACTGATAACAAAAATGGTAGTTGATTTTTCAAAATATACTGACGGGCTTGTTCCCACCATAATACAGGATGCAGATACGCAAAAAGTATTAATGCTTGGATTTATGAATGAAGAAGCATTTCAGCAATCAAGACAAGAAGGGAAAGTGACTTTTTATAGCCGCAGTAAGCAACGTCTCTGGACCAAGGGGGAAACTTCCGGCAACTTCCTTTTTATAAAAGAAATTATTACCGATTGTGATAATGATACGTTGCTTATAAAAGTGAACCCTGCAGGCCCGGTTTGTCATACAGGAGCTGACACCTGTTTTAATGAAAATAATGCTGGCTTTACGCTGGAGAAGCTGGAAAATATCATTTCTGACCGTAAGAACAATCCTTCTGAGTCATCTTATACTTCTTCCCTTTTTGCAAAAGGAATTAATAAAGTCGCCCAAAAAGTAGGTGAAGAGGCGGTGGAACTAATTATTGAAAGTAAAGATGATAATGAAGAGTTGTTTCTTGGAGAAGCTGCAGATCTGCTCTATCACTATCTTGTGCTTCTTCAAACCAAAGGTTTCTCATTAACTCATGTCCTGAATACTTTAGCAAAAAGGCAGAAATGAAATCTCCAATTTATTAAAAAATTGGTGGGTCTGCTTGCGTTTCAGCAGACCCGCAATCAATAAATCTATCTGTCAATGAGTATTTTCTGGTTGAATTTGGTATCTGCATTTTTTAGTTCGAGTATGTACAGGCCTTTAGCTATCTGTGCAGGTAGTGGCAGTACTGCTCCACCCGAAGCCGTCATACTTGTTGTTCCCCTTATTATTTGCTGACCTGCCATGTTATACAGGCTGTAATCAAACTGACCCTCCTTTCCTGTACGATTTAATATTGTAAGTGTGGTGCGAACAGGATTGATTACTACAAAAGACCCGCTTGTTATGTCATTATCGGACACTACTATCACTCTTGAATAAGAATACTTACCATCAATATCAACACTTCTTAACCGGTAATAGGCCAGGCCTTGCAGCACAATAGGGTCTTGTAAATTATACTGCTCCCGTTGGCCCCGGTTGCGGCCAGATATTGTGCCGATTGTACTGTACGTCATGGCATCATAGCTTCGTTGCACTTCAAAATGACTCACATTCTCTTCATTCTCTGTTATCCATTTGAGGTAAGTTATCCCTCCTGATCTTTCACCGGTAAAAGAAATAAGCTTTAGTGGAACCGGAAATGCCTTATATCCCAAAGTAAAGGGACTGAAACTACCAGTTGCATTAGAAGTTACCGTACCAGTTGTTGTCACATTACCAGAAGCCGTGCCCCCTGCATCTGTCCAGTTGCCTCCTGTATAATGAGCAACCACTATTTCACTTACCAGTACATTATCCATCGGAACTTTTGAATGATCCCAGTTCAGTGTTATCTGAGCTGTGCCTCCGCTTACTTTATCTATTTGCCAGTATTCATTAGCTTTTACCTGCACCAACGGTGATATCAGGTTGATCGTATTAGACGTGGGTGTATAGTATTTACAATTGATTTCAGAGCTGAGTGAAAGACCAGATACAGCGGCTGTTCTCAGGTAAGAATTATCGCCGACTGGAAATGTAAAGTCCGTCGTACCATTCTTTTTAACCCATCCGGTTACATGCCTGCTGTCATTACTTCCTGTGTGAGATGACCCTGCCTCATAGATAAGATAATTTGGGGTTACTGATGTGGCAATTAATCCGTTTGTAAATGTATGAACAGCCGAAATACTTAAATTGTTATTCAGTGTTATGCCTGCTGTGTTATCTGAAACAAAGTTATATGTTTTAAAAACCTGGGCACCGCTAACAATCTGGGAGATTGATCCATTCAGGTACAAGGTACCTGTACCCGCCGACATGGAAGACTGATCATTGGTCAGATTACCTTTTATATATAAACTTCCATAATTCACCAATACTGCTGCAGAGGTATTGGTAACATTTCCAAAACCAGTAAGAGAAGCTCCAGAATGCAGTTGCAAATTCCCTGTATTTTTGAAAACGTCTTGCGACTTTATACCAGTACTGATGACAGTAAGCAGTAACGACCCAAGTATTTTCCAATTCATAAATGTCAGATTTAAACCGAAATCAAGATTATTGTGTTGTAACATGCCAGTTCAGGTCAAGCATAGTAATAATATCACTGCTATTTGCAGACGAACAGTACACTTCAAAATAGTCCGTGGGAGAAATATTGGATAAGTATATTACTGTTGAAAACTGCGATGCAGTTCCGGCTGTACTTGTCCTGAGCGTTGTCTCCCCATATCTTGTTCCTGTTGCGCCATTTTTTACAAGACCAAGAGATATTGTTCTGCTGGAGTTATTTACAGACAGGTTGCCCGTAATTACAATAACTCCGTCTCTTTGATTGGTTGGCTGGAAAGTAATTTTGTTTACATTGGCAACACCACCTGATGCATTGGTTATAGTCCATTTTACTGTAGATGAAGTGACTTTTGTATAATCCCAGTTAACCTTGTACCAGGAGTTAGCTGTAGTAAGTGTTGTAGTTGTGGCGCTGTTCAACAGATTCAAATAACAACTTGGTTTTTTATCACCCATACCGGCATTACTTTCTACAATCGCATTAGCATCCCTTCCATCTGTTCGTGTAAAATCAAATCCTTCAATATATTTACCAATATTATTCCAGGAATTTCCGGTAATAGATATACTGGAAAACGACGTAAAATTTGAAGGCTGGTAAAAAATTGCAGTATCCCCGCTGTTCACATTATAGTATCCTCCTGATGCCAATTGAATGGTAGCATTAGAGCCCCTGCTAAGGTTAATTCCATAATTACAGCCTATAAAATCAGTCTCTGCTACTTTCACTTTTACCCCTGATACAGCTCCATGAACCAGGATACCACTTCCCTGGGAATTAGAAATATCTGTTTCAAACACCCATATCTCTGCATCTGTTGAATCAAGAATTGTATTATAAAATCTTTCAAAAGTACAATCCTTTACCTCATTATATGTGCCACTGCCAACGAATCTTATTGCATCTTCGCCGGACAGTGTGCCATAGTTTGTAAGTGAAGTAGCATCAAAATCAAGCATTTTGAAATAGCAATCTGAAACACATCTGAACATAGGAGAATTGGTTAATCCTGTAGCTGCTGAAATTGTGGCAGACCCATATGACAATCCCTGTATAGTAAGGGAATATGGAAGGTCTATGGTTATCGTCCCGTCAATATCATAATTTTCATTTGCAAGACGGATAACAGCAGGCCCCGTCATGTGCAGATCCAGAAATTCTATTACTTCCTGGATAGTAGTCCAACTGCTGTTTGGGTTAACATCTAATAAATTTTCATTCGTTTTTTTATTGCCTTTTATTACCCAGTTTCCGCCCGTAGCCACATAGGTTTGGCCTACATGTCTTGTTAGATTAGCAGAATCGGATCCATCTATTGTTGCCGATCCATTACCCTTCACCGTTATCAAATCAGTATGCGTGCCGATGTTCTTAACACTTATTGCCAAACCATTGTCAGACGCAGTAACAACCGGTAATGTTATGATAATGTCATTACTTGCCAATACATACGTTTCTGTTTTCGTTAGTGTGGCATTAGCAGTTTTTGTGGCTACATTAAGGTTCTCTGTAGCTAAATGTATCCATTCAGCCCCATCCCAATAATAGTAACCATCTGGTAATGTACCTCCAGTACTAAATACCAGCATACCCGCCGGAACAGTTCCTGACAATGGAGAAACAGAGCTTATGCTGTTTAATGCCACTCTTGGAGGAAGAAAACCTTTATTGGTACTTTCCATTTCCAGCAAGGAATTCGGATCGATAGTATTTGGATTATCTCCAATTTTAACCTGGCTATTTGCAAAAAATGCAAAAAAAAGTAAACTAATGGTAAATAGTTTTTTCATAGATCGGATTTTAAACACTTTTAATATATCAAAACAAGAAACTTTTTTGAATGTAAAATATGATACCTTATCGCCTGTTTTTAAATAATATAGTGGATAATTTTATTTTTAATAAGTATTAACCTTTAACCCGGAATGCCTTTTTTTCCCTTTCATAGTATACTCATAGTAAATCCCAATAACAAAATACCTGTCTTTCGTAAAGGGGCTGAATACATATACAG
Source organism: Chitinophagaceae bacterium (assembly GCA_044221225.1). Lineage (GTDB taxonomy): Bacteria > Bacteroidota > Bacteroidia > Chitinophagales > Chitinophagaceae > JJ008. The sequence goes on along the minus strand of JBGAPQ010000009.1, from coordinate 173,266 downwards.
GGATTGAAATATTGCTGAAATTTAACCCAGCAAAAAAACCAGGTTCTGTGCTGTTGTTGTCATGCTGCAGTGTCAGTTGTACTGCAAGCCCTCCAAAAAAGTTATTGGAAAGGTCGCACCCCAATTCAGACCAGTTGAAGAAAAAATTATCTGCTCCCTGCTTTGTAGCCATACTATACTGAGATTGGGAAGCAAGGAAAGTTTTGTCCCACTCTGCATCAATGTTTAACCCTGCAGAAACTCCAGTAAAATCGCCAACTGAAAATCCTGCCAGCGGCGTAAGGCCATACCGCTTTTCGCCACCCGGCGAAAATGTCTTTCCTCCAAAAAAGGAAAGTGTATTTACTTCTTCATAATTATAGCGAAGTTCTGCATACCAGTTATTTTTAGTTTCAAAGTGCATCATTGGAACAACTGATCCGCTGCCCGGCTGACCCAGGTAATTATAGTTTTCAAACACCATTTTTGACTGTGCTGATAAACTATACTGTACCAATATGCACAAAGTGAATATGAAGTTTCTGATCATAGGATATTGAATAATGTTCTGGCCCGGAAAACCTGTCCAACACTCCAAAACTTCTTAAACAGGGAAAAAGAAAATACCGGAGTAGTAATAAACTCCGATAAGGAAAAGTATGACCTGCGCAAAACAGTCTTTGCATGGCGCTGTTTTAAAAGGATTTGGATTATCAGGAATACCGTTTTAGAAACGGTTTTATCACATTACGACACAAGTTTACAATCCGGAAATATTATTCTGGTTATATATTTTATTGTAATAGGTGTTTATAATAAAGGAGGTATAGAGAAATACTTAGGCAATAAAAAAATACTAAGTAAATATTCGCAAAACTGTACTCAAAATTATGCCAGCACCGGAATGATGATAGTAAGAATGCATCCCTCTCCAGGTGCTGTTTTTATATCAGCTGTACCTTCATAGAAACGCACCCTCTCATAAATATTAGAAAGGCCAATGCCTCTTTGAGTTTGCTTAAGGTCAAATCCTGTCCCATTATCCTTTATCATCAATACAGTATTTCCATCTTTGCTTTGCAGAGATATATCGATTTTAGTGGCTCCGCTATGTTTGACAATATTTTTTAATTGTTCCTGAATAATCCGGAAAAGAGTAACTTTTTTACCCTGAGTAATAAAATCAGCGTTATTGTCATGCATCAGTTTTATAGATAGTGGGGTAGACAGATGAAAATCGTCAATCAATTGCTTAATTCCGGATATCAGGTTATTCTCCTTCAACTGAGGAGTAACCAATTCTTTAGAAAGTTTCCTGATTTCTTCCACCGCCATGCTGATATATTCCATGCTTTTTAACTTGAAAAGATTTTGTTCCTTACCAGCTGGCTTAAGCATCTCTATGAAGAGTTTTGTTGAAGACAGAATCTGGTTTACATTATCATGCAGTTCATGGCCGATACGGGTTCTTTCTTTTTCCTGTGCACAAATTATAGTCTCTGTAACCTCTTTCTGATGCTGCAACTTTTCCTCCATCAGCTTGCATTCAAGATCTTTTATCCCGGTGATATCCTGCAGAGAACCAATCATTTTTACAGGCAACCCATTTTCATATACTATATATCCTTTATGCCTCATGGGCTTATAACCCCCGTCTGCACATTTAAACCTGTATTCATTCTCCCAATACTGCTTCGTATTCTCTGTACTCTCCTTTACTTTATCTGATATCCGGTTTCTGTCATCCGGGTGGATGCGCCTGAGCCACCATGATAAACCTTTTGGCGAATCAGTATGATAGCCTATCATATCCAGCAATGCATCATTACGGAAAATATGTCCCGTTTGCATATCCCATTCCCATATCGCATCAGTTGTAGCTCTCGATAATAAAAGCAATCTGTCATTGGCTTCACGGAGTTTTTTCTCAGTAGCATACTTATCTGCAAGATTCACCGCATGCCCTCCAAGTATTTTTTTATTTGAAACACCTTCTATCAGGAAAATATTAATATGAAATATAAAATCAGTTCCATCTGCCCATTTGACCTTCTCAATAAATCCGGCAGGTTTTCCGGTTTCAAGTACATTAATATGTTTCTCATACAAGGCCTTGCCAACTGTTTCCGGCACTAACTCAAGAATATTCTTGTTGATCGATTCCGGTTCTTTCAAACCAAAGTATTGATAAAAAGCTTTACTCGCAAAAAGCAAAGAAGAACTTTCATCCACTACCCATGCAAGGTTGGGAGTCTGGTTCATAAATGACCTGAGTATTGCTTTTCTTTCCCTTAGCTCCTTCATCAGCGCTTTCTCGTAAGTAGTATCTGTAATATTAGATACTACAGCATAGGGAACATCAGTATTCTCATCAAAAAGCGGTTGCGAGCTGAAATGAAGCCAGCGGCTGCCACCATTCTTCAGCCTGACAAACATCACTTCTGTTTGAACTTTTCCAGTTTGCAATGCCCGCATGAAAGGCGTTTTTTCAAAAATTACAGGATCGTTATTTTCATTTCTAATATCCCAGGCAGAATTCCACTGGGCAGCAATATCCTTTAACAGGTAAAGTCTTTCCAATGTTGTGTCAAATATTTCTGCGGCCTTTTGATTCACAGCAATAAGTTCTCCTTTTTTATCCTGAAAAAGTATTCCGGCATCCAGACCTTCCACAATTAATTGATAATTTTTTTCGCCGAGCTTCCGGAATTGGCGGATACGATCATCATCCAGTATTTTATGACCCAAACAAAGGAATGTTTTTGATTTTCCCTCTATGGAGAGGGGAGAAACCTGCCATTTCATGGGATGATATATGCCATTCCAGAGATATGCTTCAAGTGTGTATGGTGCATTTTTTTTTTCTGACTGAATTAGGCTGTCCTGAAAGATCATCCTATTCACCGGGTGAATCAAATCAAAAAAATTTGTAGAGGAATACCGGGGATTCTTCAGGTCAAGTGCCCGGATCATCTTTGAATTGGCAGACACAATTTTACCATCCCCGTTTATCAGGGAAATAAACTTATCTTCAGGAAGTCCACTATCCCCTATTATGTGTTTAATTGTACTCCACTGCGATCTCATATTTGTATCACTTTATCTCTTTTCAAGTCTTTCAAGAAAAATATTGGAAACTATTTCGGGAACCTGTGCAAAATCATTTGATTTATCCAGAAAATATTTTGCGCCCAATTCAAAACACTGTTCCTTATAATAATTATCAGAGTGATTGGTAATCATTATAACATCACTCCGCTTTTCTTGCTGTTTTATAAATTTCAATAATTCTATCCCGTTTTTTCCCGGCATATTGATATCGAGCAATACAATGTCCTGCTCCTCAAGAGCCAATAAACGCTGCGCTTCCTGATAACCTGAAGCAACCGTTATTTGTTTGTTAGTTTTGATTTCTTCCAGCAAGCCAACCATCCGATCCACAAAATTCCTGTTATCGTCGACAATTAATATTGTCAAATTTTTTTTCATTGAAGGAATGGATTTACAAATTCGCTACAAAAAAAATAAAACGAGTAATGACAGCCTGTAATACATAGGCTAAAAAAATGTAGATTTTATTCTACAAAAGAAAATGGTAATGATTCAGATCAATTTGGCCTCAATCGCATACCTGGCCAGTTCTGCATTGCTTTTCATTTGCATTTTTTCCATAATCCGGGAACGATATGTACTGACAGTTGTTGAACTTAAAGATAATTGTACCGCTATTTGTGAAACTGTTTTACCGGATGCAAGAAGTTTAAAAACATCAAATTCCCTGTCCGAAAGATTATCATGCAAGGCCTTTGATGACTCATCGTTTACTGCCTCAGCAAGTTTCTCTGCAACAGTGGAAGTAATAAACTTTTTTCCTCTAATTACTGTATCAATAGCCCTTGCAATATCGTCATGGATGGTTTCTTTTGCCAGGTATCCTGCGGCCCCCGATTTAAGCACCCTTAAAGCGTACTGATCCTCCGGATACATACTCATGATCAAAACCGGAAGTTCAGGTCTCATTTCTTTTATTTGCATCAAAGCATCAAGTCCGCTTCTCCCGGGCATGTTCATATCACAAACAATGACATCCCATTCCAGCTCCATTATTTTACCAATAAGCCCTTCTACATCAGGAGCCTCTCCAATTATGGCAAAAGGGTAATGCTCCAGCAATATCTGTTTCATTCCCCTTCTTACAATGGCATGGTCATCTGCAATTAATATCCTGAGCATAGTTTATGTTATACTTATTTCACTTTAATTTCTCCGAAAGGAACCGAAACTACAACAGCAGTCCCCTCACCAGCAGCACTACTAATCTCATAAGTGCCCCCGATCATCTCGCATCGTTCCTTCATACCTAAGATACCCAGCGTCTTCTTTTCCGCTATCCTTTTTTTATCAAATCCCTTCCCATTATCAATGATAGACATAATAATGGATTGATTTTCTCGTCTTAACTCAACCGACAATTTTTTTGCCTGTGAGTGCCTTGCTACATTTGTAAGAGACTCCTGAAATATCCTGAACAAAGCAGTTTTTGAAGAAACCGGAAGCACCACCTCCTCCTGAGGGGCCACAAATTTTGTTTTTATTCCGGCTCTTTTTTCAAACTCATTAAGCTGCCACTCAATCGCTGCTATTAACCCAAGATCATCCAGCAAACTCGGTCTTAATTGAGAAGATATCCGGCGAACAGACTTTACAGTTTCATCCAGCATAATCAGCAAATCTTTCAATCGTTGGTTAACTTTTTCATCCGTACCCTGAAATTTTTTATTCAACCATGCCACATCCATTTTCAAAACAGTTAACTGCTGACCCAATTCATCATGAATCTCTCTGGCAATATTTGTCCTTTCTTCCTCCCTGATATTCTGAAGATAAGCAGTTAACTTTCGTATAGCTTTGTAAGAAGCCTTTAGTTCCTCTTCTGCTTTTAACCTTTCTGTCATATCCCTGACTACAGAAAGAAACCGGCCATCTGGTAATTGCTGAGACCTGACTTCAGTAATAACAACTGAACCATCTTTCCTTTTCATTCTCCTGATTTTAACAGTTGACACTCCTGCATTCAATACATCATATTGTATGGGATTTTCTCTAATCTCGTCTTCGTGCAATATTTCGCTGAGAAACATTTTTGCTAATTCCTCCTTTGAATAACCCAGGAGTTTTGAAGCCGATGAATTTGCCTCAAGGACTCTGCCCTTTTCATCGTAAAGAGCTATAGCATCAGCAGCCTGCTCTATAAGTGTTCTGTATTTCTCTTCGCTTAGCCTTAACGCCAATTCTGCACTTTTTCTTTCGGTAATATCCCGTACAAAAGTGCATAAAAACTCTCCTTCTTCACTTTTAATTACCCGGATAATCAGTTCTAAATCGAATTCACGGCCAGAAGCATGAAGCCCTTTTACTTCAATCAGCTTATTCAATACGGGGCTGTCTCCCTTTTTAAGAAACCCGGCTATCCCACTAAGATGTTTTTCCCTGAGCCTTTCCGGTATTACAACTTCATGTAAAAGGCGACCTGTAACTTCAGATTCTTTCCAACCAAAAATTCCTTCTGCCTGTGGATTCCAGCTTATAATCCGCTGATCAAAGCTAACAGCAATTATTCCATCCAGGGCCGAATTCATTATCAGTTCACGGGTCTCTTTACTCTTCCTTAATTCCTCTTCTGACTTTCTTCTTTCTGTTATATCTCTCGTTACTCCCAAAGCACTTACCACTTCGCCTTCTGTGTTACGAAATGGCACAATAAAGATTTCGCACCATCTGTGAGTGCCTTTAAAAGTATTCATTTCAAACTCCGCCCTTCCAGATTTTCCCAAAAATGCATCTTTGAGAATTTTTCCAAGTTGCTTCTTATACTTATCTGCCACGACAAGCATCAAATTTCCTCCTCTGACTTCCTCCTGGCCATTGACTTCCAGCATTGCCAGACCGGCCTTGTTTATATCCAGCAAGCGGGCATCTTTATCAATAAGTTTGATACATTCCGGGTCGGTATCAAGAATGGTCCTCAGCCTCATTTCGCTTTCTTTAATTTCCCGCTGTACGGAATAGACGGGTGTCATGTCGACCATTGAACCAATCATTTTTACAGCCCTGCCATTTTCATCTCTCATTATTAATCCCCTGTCAAGAAAATGCAAATACGTCCCATCAGACTTTTGGTAGCGGTATTCATCCCTCCAAACTGCCCCCTGGCCAGAGAAAGCAGCAGCAGCATTGCGTCTCACCCTTTCTCTTTCATCAGGATGAATACGATCATACCAATCATTAATGTGTACAGTATCTTTTTCCTTTTTATATCCGAGATTCTGATAATAATTATCATTCCACCACAAAGAATCATTTAAAATATCCCAGTCCCATACAATATCGCTGGTGGCCCTCGAAACCATGTTAAATCTTTTGTTGGACTTCACCAGTTCTTCTTCAGCCATTCTTATGCTAGTTACATCAGTATGAGTGCCGAGCATCCGGAGTGGTTTCCCGGAAACATCATATTCCACTATCTTTCCATGAGAAAGAATCCATTTCCAGTCGCCATCCCTGGTTTTTTCTCTAAATTCTATTTTATATTCAGGTATTTCTCCTGTTATATAATCCTGAAAAGTTTTTTGTGCAGCGGCTAAGTCATCCGGGTGAAGTCTCTCCAGCCAGGTTGAATTAGTCTCACTGAACTCTTCGGGATTATAACCGAGCATCCGGGCATATTGCTCATTTACAATTGCCTCACCGCTTTGAATATTCAAATCGTAAAGCCCTAATTTTGTAGCTTCTAACGAAAGACGTAATCGTTCCTCGCTTTCCTTCAATTGGAGTTCCGACGTTTTGCGTGGCGTAATATCCATCATGCTACCGGTCATTCTTACAGCCTTACCTTCTGAATTACGCTGGATATAGCACCTGTCAAACAGATATACATATTCACCATGATTCCCAAGAAATCTGTATTCAGAGATGAACACATTTGTATCAGATACCAGGGAAGCCTCCTGTCTTTTCACAATGATATTTCTGTCATCAGGATGAATTCTTTGCCGCCAGATTTTTTCCGAAGGAACAGGATCGTCAGCTTTTAACCCATACAATTTCTGATGGGTTTCGTTAGCCCATAACTCCCCAGTTTCAATATTCCATTCCCATATAGCATCGTTTGTAGTATGGGAAATCATTTCAAAACGGTTATTTGAATTCCTGATTTTATCCTCTGCTTTTTTTCGTTCTGTAATGTCCCGGATAATCATGCTGGTTCGTTCACGGCCATAGCCATCAATAAAAACAGCGGAACTTACTTCTCCGGGAAATCTATCACCATTCTTCCTGATAAATGTTAACTCACCGCTCGCCTTACCTTTTAAGCGTCTCTCTTCAACCAGGGCTGTCACTTCTGTATCTGCCTTGTCAATCAAACCAAATCTTCCTGCTGAAATAATTTCATTCTCAGTCATTCCAAACATATCACATGCAGCAGGATTTGCAGATAAAATAGTACCATCTGGTGAAGTAAGCAAAATTCCATCGAGGCTGTTTTCGAAAAAGGCTCTGTACTTCGCTTCACTTTCTCTTAACTCATTTTCTGCTTTTTTTATTTCAGTTATCAACCGGGCCTCAATAAGAAGCAACTGGTTATTTCCCTCAGCATCAGGAACAGGTTTAATGGAAAAATCTACGATTTCAACCGCTTTACCGGAAAGTGCCATCATTGTCTCATACCTTATGAATTCCCCATTAGCTGCTCTTTTAATGGCGGCTTTTAGCCGCAGGATACGTTCCAACCTTTCTTCTTCCTTCTGCCAAAACTGTATGTCCCAGAAATATTTTCCCTTTAAATTCTCATTCCTGTAGCCAGTAATATCCAAAGCAGTTTTATTCACTTCAAGCACTTTTCCGGTCCTGTCAAGCAAACAAACCATTTGCAGTTGCGTATTGAAAATAGCTCTGAACCTGTTCTCGCTTTCCATCAATGCTTTTTGAGCCTCCACTCTTTCAGATATATCCCTTGCAATTCCGATGAAATTGCCATTAGAAAGCATTTTCGTACTGATTTCCAGTTCTACCAGCGTACCATCCTTCTTTTTCCCTTTACGATAGCTTAATATCCCCTTTCCGCTTCGCAGTTCTTCAAATCGCAACGGAATATCTCCAGGTTTGATCAATAAAATATCATTCAGATAGAATTGTAAGAATTCATCTCTGTTGTACCCAAATAGTTTTATTCCCCTCTCGTTTACTTGTAAAAATTTTCCTTCGGGATCAGTAACTACAATACAATCTGTAGCCTGTTCAATAAGAGTTCGATACCTGGTTTCACTTTCCTGTAATTCAGCTTCTGCTTTTTTTCTTTCCGTTATATTTTTTGTTCCGATAAAAGCACCTGTTATTTCATCATAAATACCCATTACCGGAGTGTAAGCAATATGTACCCAGGTTCGTCCATCAATACCCTGTACCGGTGTTTCATATTCAATTCTCTGGCCTGTAAAAACTCTGTCATAATTCTCCTTTATCACCACCCTTCTATCTAATGGAATATGCTGAAGTATTATATCCCCCGTTTTCACTTTTTTTCCCCATGCTTTTTCAATACTCAATTCTGCCATCTTACTGATCAGTATCACACGATACTCCAGGTCGATTACATAGAACTCTCCGGCTGCACTATCCAGCACCTGCCTGAGTTTTTCTTCACTTTTCCTGATATCTTCCGTTTTATCTTTTACTTTATCTGCCAGTTCAAGGTTGAACTCATGCATTAATTTTTCAGCCAGTTTTCTTTGTGTAATATCTCTTACTACAAAAACATACCCTGTTACTTCTCCTTTTTTATTGGCAAGCGAAGAAGCGGAAGTCAGGCAATGAATACTTCTTCCATCTTTAGTGAAATCCAAAGACTCGAATTCGGAAAACCCTTTTGAGAAAATTTCTTTTTTAATCTGATCAGTTTCACTTTTTAATGTTTCGCTACTGGTTATTTCCGTAATCGCCTTTCCAACCACTTCTTCTTCTGTGTACCCGTAAATATTTTCGGCGCCTTTATTCCAGCTTACAACCTCCAGTTGCAGATTTACAGATATAATAGCGTCACTTGTCTGTTCAGCCAGGTTAGCCAGGAAAGAAATTTTTGCCTCATACTTTTCCTTTCTTTTAAACTCCCGCCTTAACAGTAAAAAAAAGAGAAAGGCTACAATAAGAAAAATTAAAGCCAGTATAACAAAAAGTCTTGTAGTGGTAGTTGCAGCTAATTCCCGGTTCGTATTAGAGCTTTCCAGAATTATTCTGTCCTGATTCTCCATCATCCGGACTATTTGTCTGATACTATCCATTACTACTTTGCCCTCTCCGGATTTCATTATCAAAAGTGCTGAATCTCCGTGACGACTGCTCATCAGGGTCTCCATATAGAGAGAAATATCAATTTTCCTTCTGACCAGGCTTAATAATCTGTTTATGGTATCTTTTCTTTCGGGATATAGCTCATTCAACCTAATAACCTCTGCTGAATCTATATTAAGCTTATTTATTGCCTTATAGCAGGAAGTCAGAAATTCTTTGTTACCGGAAATAATATACCCTCTGTTTGAAGTTTCAATATCCTGCATGTCGTCCATCAGGTTTTCCAGCGAACGGAGAGATAAAAGTGTGGCATTGACTTTTAGTGCTGCCTTTCTTGCCTTATTCATACTTATGTAAGAATACCATGCAAAAAAAGAAACAAGCGTAAATGAAATAATTACACCTGCAATAAGGCTTTGACGGGTATAAAAACGATTCATTTGAATCCGGTTAGAATCCTATTTCATTATTGAAAATCAGGGTGCAGCCAATTACAAACCGTGAGCATTAATAAAGTTAACAAGTGCAGCTGTATTTTTCAGACTTAATTTTTTAAGAATATTGTACCGGTGTACTTCGACTGTTTTTAACGAAATATCAAGACGCAGGGCAATTTCTTTAGACGACAAACCCTCTTTAATCAACTGAACTATGTCTATTTCCCTTCGGGACAACACATTCATATCAGGAGTCCCCCCCTCGTCTTCGAGTTCCTGTTGTGCCAGAATATTTTTCACTTCATCACAAATATATTTTCTCCCGCTGTGTACTTCTACTATTGAAGTCAGCAATTCGTCTTTAGAAGAATTTTTAGTAACATAGCCCATCGCACCTATTTGCAGCATACGCCGGGCATAGGCAGGCATTGAGTGCATAGAAATTCCAATTATTTTAGATCCGGGAGAATATTTACGAACAAGCTTTGTTGCCTCAAATCCGTTAACCGGAGACATATTAATATCCATAAGAACAATTTCCGGTTTTTTATCCCTGGCAATTTCTACTGCCTCATCAGCATTGCTGGTTTCTCCAATAACATGAAATCGGCTGTCACTATTAAGAATGAAAGACCAGGAATCCCGAATTAATTTGTGATCATCGACAAGTAGAATAGTAATTTTCCCCATACGGATGGTGCTTTGCTTTGAGTAAGTCTTAAATGATTAGGTGTTTTACAGTATTAATTTAAGTAAATTAACCATACAATCTGCATAAAACATTGTCTCTGAGCAAGATTTTAAAAGGAAAAAATGATTTTTAAGGATATACACTTAGCATAAAAAGTAAAACTACGAGTTGTCCTGAAGAACCCTTTTTTTTAAAAAAACAACCCGCAAAATTTCTTGAATTGAAATTTTCCAATTGAAAGTTCACTCATTCTATAAAGCTCTGAAAACGCCGTATTCTACTCCCCTGAGTTCTGCCAGCCCCTTAAGTCTTCCGATTGCTGAATAACCAGGATAAGTTTTCTTTTTTAGATCATCAAGCATCTGATGTCCATGGTCGGGCCGCATAGGTATTGATACATTTCTTCTTCTTTGCAACAACACCACTTCTTTTATTACCTCATACATATCAGTGTCGCCACCAAGATGGTCTGCTTCAAAAAAGTTTCCTTCTTCATCCCGCTTCGTATTGCGCAGGTGAAGAAAATGAACATTATCACCAAACCGTTTCAGCATTCTCACAATATCATTATCAGCCCTGGCGCCATAAGAACCGGTGCAAAAACATAATCCGTTTGAAGAGGATGGAACAGTATTTATTATTTCTGCCGCATCCTGCTCAGTACTCACAATTCTTGGCAGGCCAAGAACAGGATAAGGCGGGTCATCAGGATGAATGGCCATTGCCACACCGCACTCTTCGGCCACAGACACTACCTGCTGCAGGAAGTAAAACAGGTGCTGCTTTAGTTTAGCAGTATCTATGCCTTCATATTTTTTAAGTTCACCTAATACTTTTTCAGGGGTAAAGGCATCATCACTTCCCGGCAGTCCCAGCATCATGTTGGAGAAAAGATTCTTTCTTCTTTCTTCCGGCATCTGCTCATAATGTTGTTTTGCCTTTTGCAGTTCAGTGTCAGTGTATTCTTTTTCTGCACCAGGCCTTCCTAAAAGGTATAAATCGAACACCAGGTAATCGAGCCGATTAAAATAAAGAGCCTTGCTGCCATCAGGCATTTCGTAAGAAATATCGGTGCGCAGCCAGTCAAGCACCGGCATAAAATTATAGGTAACCACTTTAAGGCCACAGGTGGCCACATTGCGAAGGCTTTCTTTGTAGTTCTCAATATGCTGCAGATAGTTGCCGGTCTGCCGCTTAATATCATCGCTTACCGGAAGGCTCTCAATCACTGTCCATGTCATGCCGGCAGCCTCAATCATAGCTTTCCGCTTGTTGATTTCATCAACAGGCCACACATCGCCTACGGCGATATGATGGAGGGCTGTAACCACTCCATCACATCCGGCCTGGCGTATATCAGATAAACTTACCACATCATGCGGGCCATACCACCGCATCGTTTGGTGCATCAGCATAATTCCTATTATTGATTGTTTACAACTATCCTGTGAAATATGAGTAAATCGCAATGATGATTAATATCATTAAGACTGAAAGTGCAACATCTTTCCAGTTCCATGATGCTCTGTTTTCTAACCTGTCTTTCTCTGATAATGTAGAGAATGTAAGTCCGCTTATTTTTTCATACGCCGGAGCCTTTGTTGCATAGCTTACGCCAATAAATACAAGTATGCAGACAATAGTTATCAGCAAACTGTAATATTGGAAAAAGATATTGTTTACCACCCACAGGAAAGACCCTTCTGCATATGCAGCTCCTCCAAGTTTAACCGGTGTATCCACGATAAGCCGGAATAAACCCATCGCAAACCCGGTTAGCAATGTTGCCAAACATCCGGGGCCGTTAAGGCGCTTCATAAATACTCCAAAGAAGAAAACAACGAAAATGGGCGGAGCCAGGTAAGCCTGTATTCCCTGCAGGTAATCATACAATCCTTTGGCACCTTGTATAACAGGTATCCAAAGTAAACCAATAATTACCATCACCACAGTTGCAATGCGTCCTATCCTCACCAGTTTCTCCTGTGATGCATTAGGTCTGAGCTTTGAATAAAAATCCATTGTGAACAACGACGAGGATGCGTTGAAAACACCGGCCAATGCACTCATTAAGGCAGCAAGAAGTCCCGCTACCACAATACCTCTTACACCCACCGGCAACACATGCGTCACCAGCATTGCGAATGATCCTTGCGCCGCCTCACGGTTTACTGCTCCGGTTACCGGATCCAATAAACGCTGTTGTATATCGGCATTGAGTCCGCTTTTTGCCAATGCAAAACATATCATACCGGGAATGATGAACAGAAAAACAGGAGTGAGCTTCAGAAAGCCTGCAAAAATAGAACCACGTCTTGCCTGTTTATCATCACGGGCACCTAAAATACGCTGTACAATGTATTGGTCGGTACACCAATACCACAAACCAATAATGGGTGCACAAAACAACATAGCCGGCCATGGATATTTATCATTAAAATACCAGGCCTGCTTTCCTGCCTCTTTTACCGGGGCCCATGTACTTTCTACTCCGTCGGGTACAACTGGTTTCCATAAATTAAACATATCACTACCGCATATCTCTCTCAATTTATCCCAGCCACCAAGAGCTTTTAAGCCAAAATAGGTTACCAGTAATGCGCCAATAATTTTTACAAATGTTTGCAATGTCTCTGTATAAACAACTGCCCTTAATCCGCCGGTAATAGTATAGACACCAGTTAAAATAATGAGCAGGATAGAACCGATCCAGAATGAATCCATACCCATGATGTTTACATCCGGCAATAATGCACGGAATACAACACCCCCTGCAAAAATACCCACAGCAATTTTAGTAAGGATATAGGCAAACAAAGAAATAAGTGACAGCACCGTTCTTGCCTGGGGAGTAAACCTTTTTTCCAAAAACTCCGGCATAGTAAACACTTTCGACCTCATAAAGAAAGGCCCCATTACCCAGCCTAACACAAGCAGACACCATGCATGCAATTCATAATGCGCCAATGCAACACCATCCGTGGCTCCAGAACCTGCTAAACCCACTAAATGTTCCGAACCGATATTAGATGCGAAAATAGATGCGCCTACAACGAACCAGCCTAAGTGACGGCCAGCGAGAAAATAATCGTCAGGAGAATCTTTGTCTTTCTTTTTTACTGCCCACCACGAAATACCTGCAATAATTGCAAAATAAAATAGGATGATAATCCAGTCAATCCATGTAAGCATAGCAATCTGTTTTGGTTTAAAAGATAAATTTAGATATACCTGTTAATAACATTCTCGAGGTATTCCTGTTTACCACTTCTTACAGCTGGCTCGCCGTTTTCAATGGCATAAGACCTCAAGTCTTCCAAAGATAATTGCCCTGTTTCAAAGGCCCTTCCTGTACTGTCAGCAAAGGAAGAGTACCTGTCTGCCCTTATTTTTTTGTAATCTGACTTCTGTAAAATATCATCTGCAACAAGCAATGCCCTGGCAAAAACATCCATTCCGCCAACATGTGCATGGAATAAGTCTTCTGCATCTGTACTGTTGCGGCGAATCTTTGCATCAAAGTTTATTCCACCGCCTTTGAACCCCCCGGCCTCAAGAATTATCAGCATCGCTTCAGTAAGCTCATTAATGTTATTGGGAAACTGGTCTGTATCCCAGCCATTCTGATAGTCGCCACGGTTTGCATCCATGCTGCCCAGTAATCCTCCATCGGCTGCCACTTGTAGCTCATGTGTAAATGTGTGGCCAGCCAGTGTGGCATGGTTTACTTCTATATTCAGACTAAAATCATCCAGCAAATCATATTGGCGCAGAAAACCGATTACTGTTTCGCAATCGTAATCGTACTGGTGCTTGCTGGGTTCACAAGGCTTGGGTTCAATAAAGAACTTTCCTTTGAACCCATTTTTTCTTGCATAATCCCTTGCCATTTGCAGGAAGCGGGCAAGATGTTCTTTCTCCCGTTTCATATCTGTATTCAAAAGGCTCATATAGCCTTCACGGCCTCCCCAGAATACATAGTTTTCACCGCCAAGTGCAATGGTGGCATCTAACGCCGCCTTTACCTGGGCACCTGCATGTGCCACCACATGAAAATCAGGATTGGTGGAGGCTCCATTCATATACCTGACATTGGAAAACAGGTTGGCGGTGCCCCATAATAGTTTTACACCACTGTCTGCTTGTTTACCGGCAAGGTATTCAGTCATTGTTTTTAAACGTCTGTCGTTATCCTTCACATCGTTGGTATAATCAACCACATCCACATCGTGAAAACAATAATACGGTAATCCCATTTTTGTAATAAACTCAAAGGCTGCATCTGCTTTATCTTTTGCCCTTTCGATGGGGTCTGACTTTTCATCCCAGGGAAAGATATGAGTGGCGTCTCCAAAAGGGTCGGCGCCGCTTCCATTAAAACTATGCCAGTAAGCGCAGGCAAACCTGAAATGCTCTTTCATGCTTTTTCCTGCTATCAATTCGTTTTCATTATACCAACGAAAAGCTAATGGGTTATGTGACTGGTGACCTTCAAATTGAATTTTCCCAATGCCTTTAAAATACTCTTTAGTACCTGTTACTACTGACATTTTATTATCATTTAAAAAATTATTGAATCAGTTTAATTGTTTTTGCAATTGCATAAGCCATCTTTCATAATATTCCTCATAGCCATACTTTCTGTCCGGAACAATCAATTGTGCAGGGCTGAAATGAGCGAAAGCTTCTTTGGAATTTCCATATAGGCCTGCACCAAGTCCACTACCGATTGCAGCGCCTGCACTGCCATCACAGTTATATAATTCTACCGGAATATTCAGCGTATTTACAAAACAGGAAGTGAATACGTCGCTTAAAAACATGTTTGCCCTGCCAGCCCTGATAACCTGCGGATTCATTCCATTCTCCCTCATTATATCAAGTCCGTACCTGAAAGCAAATGCGATACCTTCCTGACAGGCACGGTACAAATGAGCAATCTCATGTTTATTAAAATCGATATTCAGAAGATGTGCATTTGCAGTTCTGTTATTCAGAATACGTTCCGCACCATTACCAAAGGGAAATACAATCACTCCGTCACTTCCCGGGTTTACTGCTTCCGCTTCTTCATTGATCTGCGAATAACTCAATAAGTTTCCAGAAATATTTTTTATCCACCGGTTCAGGATACCTGTACCGTTAATACAAAGCAGTACACCCAATCTTTTTTGTGCTGCTGTATAATTAACATGGGCAAATGTATTGATCCGGGATTCATTGTCATAAGTCAGTTGATCGCTTACACCATAAATTACTCCGGATGTGCCTGCTGCTGCGGCCACTTCACCCGGCTCCAGCACATTTAATGAAAGCGCATTATTTGGCTGGTCACCTGCTTTGTAGGTAACAGGTATTCCTTCTTTAAGTGATAATACCGAAGCAGCGGAAGCAGTAATTCTGCCATGTTCAGCAAATACTTCTTTTATTTCAGGAATAAAGCCAGTGCTGACTCCATAATACCCAAACACATCTTTTGACAGTTCATTTTCCTTAAAATCCCAGAAGACACCTTCAGAGAGTGCAGATACACTTGTCGTAATTTCACCAGTAAGTTTCATTGCAATGAAATCTCCCGGAAGCATTATTTTATGTATCCTCTCATACACTTCCGGCTCATTTTCTTTTACCCAGGCAAGTTTTGATGCGGTAAAATTGCCTGGCGAATTGAGCAGGTGCAACAAACATTTCTCTTTACCAATTTCTTCAAACGCTTTATCCCCAATTTCAACGGCACGACTATCGCACCAGATAATACTATTGCGCAAAACCTGCAGGTCTTTATCCACCACCACAAGACCATGCATCTGGTAAGCAATACCAATGGCCGCAATCTCTCCCGGATTATACTTTCGCTGAGCATGCAATTTTAGTATGGCCAGTTGTACATGCTCCCACCATTGGCCAGGGCTTTGTTCAGCCCATCCGGTATGTAATGAAATAATCTCTGCCTCAGTTTCGGGATAGCTGGCAGATGCGAGGCATTGTTGTGTCGCTGCATCTACGACAGAAACTTTTACAGAAGACGTACCAATATCTATTCCAAGTAATAACATTCCTATATGTTCAAAAGTACTGATAAAAAAGAGAGGGATGAAAGAATTCACCCCTCTTGACGATTGCTATATTGGAACTGCTCTGCTTGTTGCCTTATTTAAACAATTCCTTTCAACCGGCTTTCCAGGGCCATTTATATTTTCCGATTATTTATCCATATTCTTCCTCCAGTTTTATTTTACTTCAAGCACAACAACACTAAATGGCGGCAAGGTTACTTCCAGTTTACCGGCTGAGAGTTTTGCAGTATTAAAATTTTTGGGCACAACCAATTCAGGTTTATCAAACGTATTACCATCCTGCACAGTGCCCGATTGCAGAATGCTGCCGGATACTTCGCTGTAAAAACCTCCCTTAATCTCAATACTCAGAGCTTGGGGGCTGGCAGCATGCACATTTACCAGAGAAATATGTATAATCCCGTTATTATCCCTGGAAGCTGAGGCACTCACGGCATCCACCGTATCTTTTTCCATAATATATTTTTCAGTCTGAACCCGGGTAGGCAACATTACTGCGTTCTGGTGCACATTATACATCTTCATTACATGATACGTGGGAGTCAGCAGTATTTTCTCTTCTTTCGTAAGAATCACAGCCTGCAGCACATTTACACATTGTGCCAGGTTAGCCATCCGCACCCTGTCTGCATGATGATGAAAAATATTAAGCGTCAGTCCGGCAATCATGGCATCCCTCATAGTGTTTTGCTGAAACAGGATGTCGCCTTTGGCAACCTGCTCACTTTCATACCACCCCCCCCATTCATCTACTACAAGAGCCACTTTTTTTTGTGGGTCATATTTATCCATCACGGCACAGTTTCCTGAAACCATTTTCTCCATACGGTATGCCTGTTTGATGGTTTTAATATATTCTGCTTCTGAAAAATTGCTTGCATGTCCCTTTTTTCCCCAATCAATAACAGAGTAATGATGAATGGATACCCCGTCAAGCATTTTTAAAGGAATATTTTTCATCAGGGTTTCTGTCCAGGCAAAATCTTCCCACCCAGGCCCTACCGCAATACGAAACAATCCCTCTGTATTACCATAGCTGGTCATGAATGTTGCATACTTCTTATATTCGTTTACATAGTAATCAACCGTCATATGCCCGCCACAGTCCCATGATTCATTACCTACTCCCCAATATTTTACATTCCATGGTTTTATTCTGCCACTTTGCTTACGCAGATCAGTTAGATAACTGGTACCATTAGGATGGTTTACATACTGCACCCATTCTGCAGCTTCCTGTACAGTGCCACTACCCATATTAACCGCCAGGTAAGGTTCTGCCTTCAGCATTTCGCAGAGTTGCAAAAATTCGTTGGTTCCAAAACTATTGTCTTCTCTTTTATTACCCCACGATACGTTTTCTGTATGCTTCCTTTTATTTTTGGGGCCAATAGCATCTTTCCAGTGGTAATTATCTGCAAAGCAACCACCTGGCCAGCGCAAAACCGGAATTTTTAATACCTTTAATGCCTCCACAATATCCAGCCGTATACCGTTTTTGTTTGGAATAGTTTTATTGTTATCTCCAACATATAAGCCCCCATAGATACAGCGGCCCAAATGCTCTGCAAAATGCCCGTAAATATCCTGGTTAATAGTATCCTTTCCTGTCCCGGCATCTATAACAATACTATTTTGAGCAGTAATCGTCCGGCAAAAAAAGACAGGTATTAAAAGAAATGAAAGGCGCATTTATTCTTATTATTTAATTTTTTACTGTTCCACAAAAGTTACTATGCTTTTTGCTGGTATTGTATATTCAAAACTATTTGCTGAAAGGGTAATAGATGTGCCTTGCTCCACATTTTTAGACGATGTGGTTACATAAGGTACAACCGTTGTTGCGGAAGCTCCCTGGAAAGTAATTTTTTGCTTTACATCATTACTGCCCCAGTTTATTGCCACCAATACTTTTTTTGTACCGTTTCTATAGGCCGATATTAATACATCGGTTCTGGAATTTTCACCTGTACCTAAACGTACCGCACCGGGCTTTATAAACCTGGCAAAGTGTGAAATAAAATACCCTCTCGTTGTAACCTGTCCATCCTGACCAATAGGCCCATAAAACCGTTTTCCGTACCACCATATGTAGGCATTGAAGTTTGCTTTGGTAAAACAATCATGTATTTCAATGGCAGTATTGATATTGCCATCTAAAGTGGTAAGTGTATCTAAATGCTCTGTCATCCATACTTCTTTACCAAGGCTTTTGGCAGTTGTATTCTCTACAATACCTCCCCCATAAAGGTGTGTGCCTACAATGTCAAGGTTGGCCACTGCGCCAGCATCATTTAATATGGTATTTACATAGGCTTGATTATTATTTACCAGTTCAGGAGCCATTAACCGTGTGGCTGCAATCAGACTTCCGTGATTTTTTAAGAAATCCTTCATCTCAGTTGCTGTCCATACGCAGCCTTCATAGCCGGGTTCCCAGTCGGGTTCGTTTTGTACTGAAACAGCTTCTAACGGGGCACCATTTGCTGCCATATACAAAGCAAAATCGTTTAAATATTTTGCATAGGCTGCTGCACTGTCAGGTATCAGCTTACCTCCAACAATGTTTCCGTTTGTTTTCATTCTTGCCGGCGGACTCCAGGGACTGGCAAAAACCTTTGCGCCTCTTTGAATAGCCCACTTCGAATGATTTAGCTCTGTTGCCCGCCACGCATCATCAGATGCTACCCTTATCCGTAAAATGTTTAAACCAACC
The DNA here is from genome assembly GCA_044221225.1 of Chitinophagaceae bacterium. Classification (GTDB taxonomy): domain Bacteria; phylum Bacteroidota; class Bacteroidia; order Chitinophagales; family Chitinophagaceae; genus JJ008. Next base: position 154,018 of record JBGAPQ010000009.1, on the reverse strand, counting down.
TGGCCACTACCTGAACCAAACAACCTGTCAAACTCTTCGACTGTATAAGCAGTAGTGTTTGGCGGATTAAAAACAGTTGCACAACCAAAACCCTGTATTGTTTGATACGAATCCCCTGCATTAACAGTTATTTCCGCAGTAACAACTGGCGTTGGTGTGTTACCTCCATTGCCATTTTTTTTTGAACAACCTGATTGAATCAATAGTACAGATAAGAAAATCAATACATGCGGAAAAATATTTTTCGTTGATTGTGACAATGAATTCATGGTCTGCTTTTACTCGTTATTTTAAGACTTGCTGGTTTTAATCCTTTTGATGTAACAGAAACTTCTATCACCCCCGGTTTTCCTTTGTCTGCTTTAACGATAACTAATACCAATCCAAAATAGGCTTCTCTCTCTGTGGAGGCAAAAGAAACCAGGTTAGCAGGATCTCCATTATCAGTTGCCACTATCTCTCCGGGTCCGCTAATACTGAAGGTTACTTTATTATCCGCATCAGGAATTACTAGCCGATCAGCAGCAGCAACCTTTACGGTTATAAATGAAAGATCGCTGCCATCTGCATTAATCACATTCCGGTCTGCACTTATTAATAATTGAACTGGGTCGCCAGTCGTTTTAATAATTTCCTCAGCCCAATACTTTCCATTTTTGTATGCAACCACTTTTACTTCGCCAGGTTCATAAATTACATTATCCCAACGCAGCCTGTATTCAAAAGCTGCTTTTTTCTTTTTACCGAGGGAACGGCCATTTAAAAAAAGTTCTGCTTCATCACCTGAAGTAAAAACATGTACAGGAGTTACCGCCCCAATACGATTGGGCCAGTTCCAATGCGGCAAAATATGCACCATTGGCAAATCAGGTCTCCAACGGGATTGATACAGGTAAAACCGGTCTTTTTTAAACCCGGCCAGGTCAATAATACCACAATAGGAACTTCTGGCAGAATAATAAGGAGTAGGCTCTCCCAAATAATCCCAGCCTGACCAAACAAATTCACCAGCTACATAAGGATTTTTATCCTGTGAAGCAAAAACTTTATCAGGTGATGCTCCGAATTGAGCCGTGTAAAGCTCATAAGCACTTACATAATTATTCTTAGAATCACCGCCAGTACTATCACTTACAGGGGCACTTATTCCACTATAAACCGGAAATAAATAACTACCCCTTGTGCTTAACGCAGAAGCGGTTTCGCTGCTTACAATTAGTTTATCAGGAAATTTTTTCTGAAAAGCAGGGTATAAGGGTGATGTTCTTATTCCCCTGAGATGAGCATACGCCGGTGCATCACGAATTCCTTCTCCCTGGTAATTCAAACTTATTATATCCATCACTGCCGGAAAGGGCATATCGGGCTTTGCATAGTTCATTGATGCTGTGGCTGGCCTAGTATTATCCTCTTCATATACAATATCACAGATTTTTTTGGCCAGCACTGCTCCTGTGTCTGCAGTGTATTGCTCTCCTACTTCATTGCCATAACTCCATGCAATTACAGATGGATGATTTCTATCCCTTCTGATAAAAGATCTTGTATCTGCTTCATACCAATCTTTAAAGATTAAATGAAAATCCAGCGGTGTTTTTTTCCTTTCCCAGCAATCGAATACTTCATCAATAACCAAAAAACCCATGCGGTCTGTTAAATCTAGTAATTCAGGTGCAGGAGGATTGTGTGCCATACGAATTGCATTACAACCGAGTTCCTGCAACAGCTCCAGTTGTCTTTCAGCAGCTCTTGTATTAAACGCAGCGCCTAAAGCACCTAAATCATGATGCTGGTTCACTCCCTGAAGACGAACATGCTTACCATTAATTAATAAACCTTTTACCGGATCAAATTTGAGCGAACGAATGCCAAAACGGGTTTCATACTCATCAATAATTTTCCCATTTATATACAAACGGGTAATTGCAGCATAAAGATTTGGCTTATGTGCAGGAGGCGGACCCCATAGCAATGGGTTGCTGATTGTAACCGAGTTTTCAAATTTAATTGTTTCCCCCGCATCTATAGTTGAAGTCAGCTTTGGAAAACTGGCTGCTTTATCCAGTTTGCTTAACATGCCATTTAAAGTATATACTTCTGTAACCACTTCAATTTTTTGATCCGCAGTAGATTTGTTTTCAACGTTGACAGCAATATCTATCGTTGCTGACGATGTAGTAACATCTCTTGATGTAACAAATGTTCCCCAATGTGCCACATGCACCGGGTTTACTTTGGTCAGCCATACATTACGATAAATACCACCACCCGGATACCACCTCGCTGAATGATTAGGATTATCAAGTCTTATTGCTAATTGATTGTCACTGCCGGTTTTAATGTAAGGTGTAAGATCAAGGCGAAAAGAATTATACCCATAAGGCCACCCCCCCACCAGGTTTCCATTCAGCCAAACCATAGCGTAAGACATCGCTCCATCTATATCCAGGTAAATAAATTTATCCCTATCCTCAGAGGGGATGTTTAATTTCTTTCGGTACCATGCCACGCCTTGGCTGGGAAGCCGGCCCATACCCCCTCCTACTTCCGCATGGCCACCATCATAAAATGATTGTTTGATTGCCCAATCATGCGGCAAGATTACCTGCTCCCAATTTTTATCATTAAAATCATTTTGCACAAAAGGGAAATCACTGCCTGGGTTACCCTTGGGGCGTTGATAATGTTTAGCGGGATCTTTAATAAAGCTATTTGCCGAAGGTAAAATCCATTTTTTTAACCCTGGGTCAGTTGCAGCAATACTTATTGCTTCTGTAGGTTTAGTGTCTGCAGCTTTATTATCGTTGCGATCCGTAACCTCAGGGCGAATATTATAAATCAATTTATCCGGTTCAGCAGAATAACGCATAAACCTCCAGTCCTGATTAATGCTTATTCGTTCCCGGTTTTGTGCATGGCAATTCAAAAAAAGAAAAACTGCTGCAATAACAGCAGCAATTTTTTTTCTGAATAAACCACTGAACATCATTATTTCAGAAGAGCATCGCATAGACCGAAACACCGGTAATATTTATCGTGAGTATAAACGAGTCAATTTCAAAGAGAGAGGTGAATGCACCTCTCTCTTAATTCAAATCAAAATTTAGCCTTAGCTGGATTTAGTACCCAGGATTTTGTTCGAGTACCGCCCCTCTGTTTCTTTCAATTTCAGATTGTGGAATGGGCCAGAGATTATATTTTGTATTTGCTGAAGAGGCATAAAACGGATTACATTTTATAATCCTGTCATACCACTTGTTCAGCCGCATCAGTGTAACCAATCTTTTCTCCTCTGTACCCAGTTCTCTGATTCTCTCATCAAGGATATAATCAATATTCACATTCCCGGAAGCAACCGGTGCAGCATTAGCCCTTGCCCTTACAACATTGATATCTGTGGCTGCATTACCCATTTGCCCAAGCCCTACATAGGCTTCAGCTCTGAGCAGATAGGTTTCTGCCAGTCTGAACATATATTGATCCTGATAAGTGAACCCTGCCCCATTTTTTAACTGGTTGGGGTAAGTCGCTGGTGTTACATATAGATTTGCCGGATGGCCACCTGGCTCTGTGCATTTAGTCTGATAAGGATAAAGAGCCCGGCTCGGAACACCGGATGTTAAAGTAGCACCGCTAGTACCTTTAGTGCCGGCCGGCAGATTATAATAATCCAGTTCGGTATTATAAAGCGGACTTGACGGGTTCGTAACCTTGAACCTGCGAACAAAGTTGTGATTGGCATTGCGGATATCATTTACAGGGTCACCAGCGTATACACTATCCTGAAAATATTTAGAAGGTGCCCAGAACCCAACGCCTCTGCCACCACATGAATAGTCACTTGCAGGCCACTTAAAACAGGACACACTGTTTACAGTAACATCACGTACCAAAGGCGCATGCACTCTTTCCATGGAAAAACCATCACCACTGGCGAAACTGGTGGTAGAAACCGCTGCACCACCGGGTATGTCCGTCTCAATCTGAATAACCCATATAGCTTCTGTATTTCCAGAACTATTTTTTCTGTTCTGGTTATTCTTACGAAACAAATCCCAGTAAACATCACCTGGCACTTCCGTTTTTCTGGAACCAAACCTAGATGTCATAAGTGCCATGCCTGAACTTGTAATCACTGCAGATGCTGCCGTAACTGCATTCTGAAATTGGCCGTCTGCAATATAAACTTCCGCAAGCAAATGGTTTGCTGCCTGTTTTGATATTTCCCCATCTTTCCAAACTGATGAAGTAACTTCAGGTAAATTAGCTGCAGCAAAAACCAAATCATCTATAACCTGGGTAAACACTTCCTTACGGGTTGCCCTGACGTAATCAACTTTGGGTGTTGTAACTTCATTTAACTCCAGCGGAACACCTCCCCATATATATGACAGGCATCTGTAAGCAAAAGCTCTGAAGAACCGGCCCCTTGCTTCAAATAATTTCTTGTCGGCATCAGAAATATCTGAGGAGGGGATTCGACTGATTATAGTATTAGCCTCAGCCACTATTTTATAAAGAGCTGTCCAGTGATTCGACATTATAGATGAGGTTGGGCTTATTTCGCCGGAAAGATTTGCCGGGGATGCAGCGGGAACGTAAAAGGCTATATCCGTTCTGTACTGATATTCCATCGGTGCATTGTCATTTAATGTATATAATTCCTGGCGTACCAGCCTGTAAAGATTATTTACCGAAGCCTGGAAATCGTTGGTTGTTTTAAAAGCGTTGGCGCCACTTAAAACATCCAGTGGAGTTTCATCCAGAAAAGTCTTCTTACAGGAAAATGTTCCGGTAAGGAGCAGAAACAAAAAAAATGATTTAATTTTTTTCATATAAAAGTTTTTTGAGCGGCTTAATTAATAGGTTACATGAATACCGAAAGTAATGGCTTTTAACGCCGGCCTTCCGTCCAATAAAAGGCCCTGACCAGTTTCAGGATCCCATCCTTCCCAGTTGGTCCATGTAATAAGATTTTTACCACTAACATATATATTAATAGCCTGAGCTTTTATTTTCCCAAGTATTTTGGCAGGAAGTTGATAAGATAATGAAACATCCTGAAGCCTTACAAAGCTTCTGCTTTCATATAAGTTGGGTTCCACTTTGGAGTGGCTGCCCGAAATGATCCTTGGGTATTTCCCGTTTGGATTCCTGGGTGACCAAAAATCTACTTTATTCAGTTCGTTATTGCGTACTGAATTGTCTTCCCGGTAATAAAGCCGCATAGTATTAGCCAGGTATCCATCTTTTCCTCCCTGTATAGAGTTAATAAAAAAGCTTAAGGCAAGGTTTTTATAGTTTAATGTATTATACAAACTGAACCGGTAAGCTGGCTCTCTTCTGCCAAGAAACATTCTGTCGGCAGCTGTGATATCGTTATTTTTATCCAAATCTACCACCCTGTAACTACCCACCTGAAAACCTGACAATCTTGTATCGGTTAACTGGTAAATACCATCAGCTTTATAATCAAAAATTGTTTGGATTGATTTGTTAATAAACAAGCCGCTGGCTATAAGATCATCTTCAATTCCGTCGCCATTTGCATCCTGGCCTGTAAGCGTTTTAATTTTATTAGAATTGATCCAGAAATTAAATGTAGCTGACCAGGAAAAATCTTTTTTATTCATTATTTTATATGTCAATCCAGCCTCAAAACCTATGTTATTGATTTTTCCAAGATTGGTCATTATCGTATCAAACCCGGTTACAGCAGGTATTCTTACAGGATATAACAAATCTGTTGTATTATTATTATAATATTCAAGAGAACCAGATAAACGGTTATTCAGCAATGTAAAATCAACACCCGCATTCACACCTGTTGTCTTCTCCCATCTCAGGTTCGGGTTTTCCAATGTTGCTACTTGCTGTCCGTATGCTGTAGTTCCGCCATCTCCAAATACATAAGAAGAATTCGTGGTAACCCTGGATAATGATTGATACCGCTGGGTTTGATTGCCAATAACTCCATACCCCACTCTCAATTTCAGGAAATTGATCATATTCACATTTTTAAGGAAGCTCTCGTTGGAAATAATCCACCCCAGGGCAACTGTAGGAAAAGTAGCGTACTTATAATTCTTGGCAAATCCGGAAAAACCATCCCTTCGTATTGTGGCGGTCAACAGATATTTATCATCATACTTATAGTTTGCTCTTCCCATCTGGTAATTCAGGGCTTCATTCCAGGCATTAGTAGTCAGGTTTTTAGTAGTAGCACTTGACAAATCATTGTAGCTGAGATTCAGCCTTGAAAAACCAACCCCCTCTGCAAAAGTTCTGCTATACTTTCTTTCAATCGAACCATACACAGCAGTAGCAGTAATATCATGTCGTCCAAACTTTTTGGTATAGGTGAGGATATTATCAAATGTATAGTCATAATAATCCTGGTTTTCTTTATAGGCACGGCCGGTCAATCCACCATCAAATTTGCTCGCAAAATAATGCTGGTCAGTTCTAAAGTTATTACCGAAATTCATCCGGTAATTTAATCCTTTGATAAAAGGAACATCCATATCAGAGTAAATATTGGCAAAATAGTATTGGTGCCTGTCGTAGTCATCTACATAATAAGTATTAAAGGGATTAGGCACTACAGTATTCGTTGGGAAAGGTATTACATTACCCAGCGAATCATATGGCACCAGCAGCGGAGAGGCAATAGTTAAATTGCCAATTGATGGTTCTGCTCCATCTTGCTTAACAAAGGAACCGGATGACACTAAGCCAATCTTCCACCAGTTTACAGGTCTTACTTCAAGATTAGCCCGAATTGATTTTCTGTTAAAAAAATCATTTATAATAAACCCTTTCTGGTTTACTAATCCTCCGGATAATAAGTACGTTACTTTTTCGCCACCACCGGAAAAACCAAGATTGTATTCGGCGATAGAACCCGTTTTAGTTCCTTCGCCCCACCAGTCGTAGTTATTGGGTAATACCTCGGTTCTGGTTGGGTTGGCCATTGTAGGATCAACAACCGCCGCAACATTAAAAGATGGGTTTGGCTGAGTATAATCAGGCCCAAGAAAAGCCTGCGTATAAAATGCATCTCTAAATTGTTCCAGATACTCTTCTCTGTTTAATGGCCGAAGATTAACCGTCGGTTTTTGAGTGGTGTAAGCACTTGAAAAAGTGACCTTTGGTTTTTGGTTGTATCTGCCCTTTTTAGAACTAATAAGTATAACGCCATTGGCAGCCTGTGCTCCATATACAGCAGTAGAACTTGCATCTTTCAGAACATCAATGGAAGCTATATCGTCCGGATTAATAGAAGATAATGATCCGGTATATTGAACTCCATCCAAGATAATCAATACATTTTGATTACCACCAATCGTGACCTGCCCGCGGATAGATATCGGAGGCGTACCACCGGCAAATGTAGAGATCCCCACATTTAATCCTGGTACAGTTCCTTGCAAAAATTGACCAATGTTGGTGTTTGGAGCGTTACCCATTGCTTCAAGATTTACTCTTGAAACAGCACCAGTAACATCAATTTTCTTTTGCGTTCCGTAACCCACTACTATCACTTCGCCTAATGTTTTATCAGCTGCTAACATGGAAATGTTCAGTGTAGACTGGTTGTTTACTTTTATTTCTTTCATTACATAATCAACAGAGGAAATAACAAGGCTAGCATCGCCTGACGCAGTAAGTTGGAAAGCTCCGGCAGCATCTGTAGTAGTACCGTTAGTGCTGCCCTTTACAATAACAGAGGCCCCTTGAAGAGGTTGCCCGTCATCCTTAGTAACCTTTCCCCTTATTGTTATATTTTGTGCAAAAATTTGCTGAGATACTGTCATCATAGAGAATAACAGTACTGCAACAAATAAAAGAGGTTTTACACCTAGCCTATTCATAAAGAATAGTTTTTTCTGTTTGGCAGTTTTTTTCATAATGATCATTTTGGCAATTGAAATGTTAGGTATACTTCAGTATATAAAAAAACAAATCTGCAGGTGTACTGAATTGCACCGGCAGAGCAAAATCTTTTTTTACGACTTATTGTAACGGGAATAAACTGTGCTGTGGAAAAAAGTACCGGTTGCGTATGGACCCATTCATGCATAATAGCACTCATGCAGTGATTCACCTGGTTATTTTGCCTATTTTCTTTCATACAGCAGTTGAGGACTAAGCAATTTTTATCGTTCGGTAATCGACAGTACTTGCTCTTGGCACAGCGAATATAGGAGATTTTTTAAAAATTGCAACCGATTGCAATTTTTTTTTAAAAAAATCTTCCCTTTATTTGCAACATGGCAGTTGAACGGGATATAACTATATATGATATTGCCAGACAGCTTAATATTTCTGCTACCACCGTAAGCCGGGGATTGAAAAATCATCCCTCTATTAATAAGAACACCCGGAAAAAAATTGCACAGGCAGCACAAGAGCTTGGATACAGATCAAACACATTCGCCAGCAGCCTGAGAAGTAAGCGAACCTATACTTTAGGAGTTATTGTCCCCAGACTTAATAGTTATTTCGTTGCATCTGTTCTGGCAGGAATGGAGGATGCCGCCAACCGGGATGGATATAACCTGATTATCAGCCATTCACTTGAATGTGCCGAAAAAGAAGTTACTAATGCTGCCACTATGTTCAATAAAAGGGTTGACGGGTTGCTCATTTCACTGGCTTATGATACTGAAAATATTGAGCACCTGCAGTCTTTTTTTAAAAAAGGTATCCCTGTAGTCTTTTTTGACAGAACCTTTCCCCATCCCGAAAGCATTTCTATTATTATTGACAACACAAAAGCCGCTTACGAAATCATCAAACACCTGATAGATCAGGGTTGCCGACGAATCATGCACTTGGGTGGCAATATGCTCCGGAATGTATATGCCGAAAGACTTACTGGCTACAGACAGGCCCTCCGGGATCATAAAATTCCCTTCGATGAAAAGCTTTTGTATATCAGTAAATTAAATGACGAAGCAGGCACACAAGCAGCTGAATATATTTTAAAGATGAAACCCAAAGACCGGCCCGATGCCGTGTTTGCGGCAAACGATACCGCAGCCGTTCATTGCATGATTAAGCTTAAAAGCACTGGCCTGAAGATTCCCCGGGACATTGCATTTGCAGGATTCAATAATGACCCTATTAGTAAAGTGGTAGAGCCTAATCTGACCACGGTTAATTATTCCGGTTATAGTATGGGCGAAGCTGCAGTAACCAATTTAATTAACCACCTGAATGGTGTTTCTGATATTAAAACAACCAATACTATTATACTCCGTTCTAATATGATCATCCGTGAATCCTCGTTAAAAACAAAACTTTGTAATTAATTTTTTTTTGCGAATTTTATGCAACCGATTGCAGCATGAAGCCAAAAAAAGATATTACCATCTATGATATAGCTCAGAAGTTATCCCTTTCTTCGGCTACAGTTAGCCGTGCCCTGCAGGATCATCCTGCCATTAATAAAAATACCAGAAAGAAAATTCAGCAGGCCGCGAAAGAACTGGGATATCGCCATAACACTTTTGCAAGCAGTCTTCGAAAACAAAAAACCAACACAATTGGGGTGATAGTTCATGAGTTGAACAGTAATTTCATCACATCTGTTTTGGCAGGCATTGAAAAAATAACTACCGAAGCCGGATATGATCTTATAATAGCCCACTCTTCTGAAAGCTATGATAAAGAAGCTGCCAATGCATTAAACCTATTTCATAAACGGGTTGACGGGTTGATAGCTTCCCTGGCTTTTACTACCAAAAACCTCGACCATTTTAAAGTTTATGAAGAAAAGGGAATACCTGTTATCTTTTTTGACCGTGTGGAAGAGGACAGCGACAGTACTAAAGTTATTATAGATAACTATAAATGCGGGTATCAGGCCACCCAGCATCTTATTGAGCAAGGCTGCAAAAGAATTGTTCTTGTTACAGCCAATTTAAAGCGAAATGTATATGCCCAGCGTCATAAAGGGTATACAGATGCCCTCTACGACAATAATATCGCATATGAAAAAGAAAGAGTGTTGATCAAAGACCTCAGTGAGCAATGCGGTGTGGAAGCAGCCCTACAGATACTTAAAATGAAACCCCTTCCTGATGGAGCTTTCATTACCAATGATTTTTCTGCAGCAGTTTGCATGAGAACATTAAAAGAGCATGGTATTCGCATACCGGAAGATATTGCAGTGGTAGGCTTCAATAATGATGCCATTAGCAAACTAATCGAACCTCAAATGACTACAATCGATTACCCGGGTATAGATATGGGGGAAATTGCTGCCAGGAATCTGATTAACCACCTGAAGGGACTGAGTAATATCAAACATACTAATACCATTGTTGTTCGTTCTGATCTTATTATACGAAATTCATCACAGATATCTAAAAAATAAAACTCCGGCTGTTCAGGAATGAGAAAAATTTTACTTATAGCACTGATACTATCTGCAGTTAACAAACTAAAGGCAGAAAACGGGTATGATTTATGGCTACGCTATGTAAAAATTTCAAACCCTGTTATTCTTTCAAAATACAAAAAGCAGATTATTGCCCCTGCCTTTACCGGCAATTCTTCTACTCTCCTTGTTGCAAAAGATGAATTGCAAAGAGGATTAACAGGATTACTTGGTTATTCAATGCCTGTTGCCACCAGCGTTGCTGCAAAATCTACTCTTATTGCAGGTACTGTCGCCAATCTTGACATCAATCATTCAATCATAGAAAAAAAAGAACTTAACTCTATAGGCACCGATGGATTCATAATCACCACTAACAAATTAGGGAAAAATAAAATTGTCATAACGGCCAATACTGATATTGGTATACTCTATGGCGTATTTCATTTTCTGCATTTGATACAGACACAACAGGATATCAGCGACCTCAATATTATTTCCAATCCCAAACTAAAACTCCGGTTACTCAATCACTGGGATAATTTAAACCGTACAGTAGAAAGGGGTTATGCCGGCTTTTCCATCTGGAATTGGCACACATTACCCGGTTACGTTGACAAAAGATATATTGATTATGCAAGAGCTAATGCTTCCATTGGAATTAACGGAACCGTGTTAACGAATGTAAATGCAAACGCCACTATACTTACTATTCCCTATTTGCAAAAAGTAAAAGTCCTGGCTGATATATTTCGCAAATATGGAATAAAAGTTTATTTAACAGCACGATTTAGTGCGCCCATGGAGATAGGCGGATTGAAAACTGCCGATCCATTAAACGTGGAAGTACAACAATGGTGGAAACAAAAAGTTAAAGAAATTTATTCATTGATTCCCGATTTTGGGGGTTTCTTAGTGAAAGCTAACAGCGAAGGCCAGCCGGGTCCGCAAGATTACCAGCGTAATCACGCCGATGGTGCTAATATGCTGGCAGATGCGGTAGCACCCTATCATGGAGTAATAATATGGAGGGCTTTTGTTTATGCTTCAGCAAATCCTGCTGACAGGCATAAACAGGCTTATGATGATTTTGTACCACTCGATGGAAAATTCAGAAACAATGTAATGGTACAGGTAAAAAACGGCGCTATAGATTTTATGCCCCGTGAACCCTTCCATCCTTTATTTGGTGCCATGCCTAAAACACCTTTGATGATGGAGTTTCAGATTACACAGGAATATACCGGGCAGGCCACCAACCTTGTTTATTTAGCCCCATTGTTTAAAGAAGTACTAAATAGCGATACCTATTATAAATCTGCAGGAAGTACGGTTGCAAAAGTTGTTGATGGCAGCCTTAACAATCATACTTTAAATGGTATGGCCGGTGTATCTAATATTGGTAATGATATTAATTGGTGCGGCCATCCGTTTGCACAAGCTAATTGGTATGCTTACGGCAGGTTGTGCTGGGATTATAATCTAAGCAGCGATACGATTGCTGATGAATGGCTACGGATGACATTTACTAATGAAAAAACTTTTGTTAGCAACGCAAAAGAAATGATGCTGTCTTCCAGGGAAACTATGGTGAGCTATATGAATCCTTTGGGCTTGCATCACATCATGGGCACTGGCCATCACTACGGCCCGGCACCATGGGTAAAAGAGCTGAACCGTCCTGAATGGAACCCCGTGTATTATCATAAGGCTGACAGCATAGGAATTGGTTTTAACAGAACCATCACCGGCAGTAATGCCATTGCACAATATTTTCCGGAAGCAAGAATCCAATGGGAAGATATAAATACCATTGATGAAAAATATTTGCTGTGGTTTCATCATGTTTCCTGGAATCATAAAATGAAAAGCGGCAGAACGCTGTGGAATGAACTATGTTATTACTATTATACTGGTGCTGAAAAAGTAAAACAGATGCAGCAAATATGGTACAGCTTACTCCGGTTTACAGATGAAGAAAGATTTGAACAGATTAAGCAATTGCTGAATCTGCAATATGAGGAAGCCGTATGGTGGCGTAATGCCTGTCTGCAGTATTTTCAAACATACAGTAAGCTATCTATACCCGCTCAGTATGAACAACCGGACAAAACACTTGAGTATTACAAGAGGCTGAGATTTCCGTTTGCCCCGGGAAATTAAGTCCCGTCTACTGATGGGATACCCGGATTGAAGAACACAATAACATAAAACAGAATTGAAACTGAAGAATGTCAATTAGTAAAAAAGAAACTAAAAAATTATGAAATCCACAAACTCCCGTTTGGGAGATAAAGGCAAAGTAGCTATAGTAACTGGAGGCGGTAGTGGTTTAGGGCTTGCCATTGCACAAAAATTTACTGAAAATGGTATTACAACAATTATAGCCGGCCGTGATGTTGAAAAAATAAATAAAGCGAAAGAGCAATTAGGCGGCATGTGCTTTGCAATGGCCTGCGATGTGAGTGATTTAAAATCTGTTCCTGCATTTGTGCAAAGTGTATTAAATCAGTTTGGGCAAATTGATATTCTGGTAAACAACGCCGGCATTAATATGAAAAAGGAATTTACAGAAGTCTCTGACGAGGATTTTCAAAACATACTCACCACCAATGTTACCGCAGTATTTGTATTAAGCCGTGAAGTAGTGAAACATATGCTTAAAAAGAATACAGGCTGTATTATTAACATAAGCAGTATGGCTGCGCAATACGGTTTGCCAAAAGTAATTGCATACAGCGCCAGCAAAACTGCTATTGACGGTATGACAAGGGCGATGGCTGTTGAGTTGTCGCCCAAGGGTATTCGGGTAAATGCAATTGCTCCGGGATTTATTTACAGCGATATGACGGCAAAAGCATTGAACAGCGACCCGGAGCGAAAAGCAAAAGTGTTTGGCCGCACTCCAATGGGGCGTATGGGCCAGCCGGAAGATATTGCGGCAGCAGCCCTCTATCTTGTCAGCGATGCTGCCAATTTTGTTACCGGCGTTGTGCTGCCTGTAGATGGTGGCAATAGTATAGGTTTTTAATTTTAATTAACCGGCAGCAGTGCTGCTATTAAACATCCTTGCGTCGCACCCTTGCGTCGCAACAATTTTACTCCGCAATGAAAAAAACGATTTTGCTTGTGTTGATTTTTGTAACAGGCTTTTTGCAAAGCCATACACAATTATTATCTGCAAACAAAACAGGTTTTGATCTGTCTGCTGCCACCATTTATGTTGATGACACGGATTTTTCACTGGTAAAAAAAGCCGCCGCCCTCTTACAAAAGGATATAGAAGCAGTATGCGAAAAGAAAATTGCAATAACCAATAACATTACTGCAGTAAAAGGAAATATAATAGTAGTAGGCTCTATTGAAAAATCAGCCCTTGTAAAACAGCTTCAGCAAGAAGGAAAAATAAACACTGCTGCCATAAAAAAAAAATGGGAAGCATTTCAAATTCAAACCACAGGAAATAAATTAATAATAACGGGCAGCGATAGAAGATCGGTAGCTTTTGGGGTGTTTGAGTTATCAAAACAAATAGGCGTATCACCCTGGTATTGGTGGGCCGATGTGCCTGTGGCAAAAAGAGCCGGCCTGCACATTAACACTGCAACAAAAATTACCGATGCACCAAAAGTAAAATACCGCGGCATATTTATTAACGACGAAGCACCATGCCTGAGCAACTGGAGCAAAGAAAAATTCGGTGGCTTTAATCATTTGTTTTATGAAAAAGTTTTTGAACTGATGCTTCGGTTGAAAGCAAATTACCTGTGGCCGGCTATGTGGGGCAATGCGTTTTTTGATGATGATAGTCTGAATATAAAATCTGCAGATGAATATGGTATGGTAATCGGTACTTCTCACCACGAGCCCATAATGCGGGCACATGATGAATGGAGAAGATACGGAAGGGGCAAATGGAATTACGACAGTAATGAAGTTCGTTTAAAAGAATTCTGGAAGGGCGGCTTGCAACGGGCATGGAATGAAAAGATAGTAAGCGTAGGTATGCGTGGTGACGGTGATGCGCCGATGAGTCGGGAAACTGCTACAGGATTGCTTGAAAGAATTGTAAAAGACCAGCGAAAAATAATAGAAGGTGTAACAGGCAAACCGGCCAGTGAAACGCCGCAACTCTGGGCATTGTACAAAGAAGTGCAGGACTACTACGACAAAGGGATGAGAGTACCTGATGATGTCACTTTATTATTGAGCGATGATAACTGGGGCAACATTCGCAAACTGCCCAGGCCTGATGAAAAACCAAGAAAAAATGGCTATGGCATCTATTATCATTTTGATTATGTAGGCGGGCCAAGAAATTATAAATGGTTAAACACAAATCCGCTACCGAGAGTGTGGGAGCAAATGCACATGGCGTATGAACACAATGTAAAAAACATATGGATTGTAAACGTTGGCGATATTAAGCCGATGGAACTCCCCATCAGTTTCTTTTTAGATTATGCATGGAATCCTGATAGAATTTCACAAAACGATATTCAGAAATATACAGAGCAGTGGGCGGCGGCACAGTTTAATAATTTTCAAAGTAAAGAGATTGGAGATTTGCTTGCAAAGTATGCAAAATACAATGGCAGAAGAAAACCGGAAATGCTGGATGCAAATACATACAGCCTGCACAATTACAATGAATGGGCAGCAGTTGTAAATGACTATAACAATTTGCTGCAAAGAGCCGAGAAGGTAAATGCAGCAGTTCCAACACAATACAAGGATGCTTTTTTTCAATTAGTGCTGCACCCGATAAAGGCTTGTGCTAATTTGAATGAGATCTATTACAATGTAGCGCTAAACAGGGAAGCTTATCAGCAAAAATGGGAGGAAGCAAATAAATATGCAGACAATGTAAAAGGATTATATGAAAAAGATTCGCTGATTACTTTAGAATATCACCAGCTAAACAATGGCAAGTGGAACCATATGATGAGCCAAAAACATATTGGATATAGAATATGGCAGGAGCCAAGAGTTCAAACCATGCCGCAAGTAAGATATGTGCCAAAGGATTCAATTGTTTCAAAATCCGAACAAACATGGCCTGATGAAATGGCCGTAAGAGTTCCGGCTGAAGCAAAAGGCAATGTATTTTTTGAGAAGGAAAATTATGGCGTATCAATAGAAGCCTCCAATTTTACAAAAGCAATAAACATTACTGGCATTACATGGAAAGTGTTACCAGATTTGGGAAGAACAGGCGATGCTATAACAAGTTTTCCGGTAACAGCCTCAACACAAAAATTATCTGCCAACTCTCCGCATTTGCAGTACGAAGTTTATACATTCAGTAAAGACAGTGTAAAACTAAATGTATATTTTTCTCCTTCATTAAATTATTTTAACACTGATGATGGCTTACAGTATGCCGTATCAATAGATGATGAAGCCCCGCAAATCATCAGCATCAACAAGGAAGACAGAAACAGTATTAGTGGCGTATGGAATAAATGGGTAAGCGAAAATATTATTATTAAAACAAGCAAACATTTTATTACAACACCCGGAAAACACATCGTAAAATACTGGATGGTGAATAGCGGTGTGGTGTTGCAAAAAATAGTCTTGGAGTTTGGCGGAGTGAAACAAAGTTATCTGGGGCCGCCGGAAACAAGGATAGAGAAGTGATGTGATTAAAGATAAACTTAAATGCCTTAAGTGTCTTATGTGGTTCAAGAAGATTTACAAAGGCTATAGAATTAACAAAACACAATATGAAACGAAAACTGCTTAACGCAATTGGCATGCTACTGTTGTCAATTTCATTTGTAAGTTGCTCTAACAGCAAAAAGATTACAGCTATACAGGGTAATTCGCTAAAAGAAATTTATAAAAACGATTTTGAAATCGGCACTGCATTAAACACTTCGCAAATTGAAGAAAGGAAAAAAGATGAAGATGCTTTAATTAAGGAACAGTTTAATGTAGCCACCCCCGAAAATATTATGAAGGCTGAAATCATTCATCCGCAGTGGGATACTTACAACTTTACCCTAGCCGATAAAATGATTGCTTATGGCCAAAAAAACAATATGAAGATAAACGGCCACACATTAATATGGCATAGTCAGTTGCCCCAGTTTGCAAGAAGAATTAAAAATGTGGATTCGTTCAAAGTTTTTTTTACCAATCATATCAACACTGTTGCTGGCAGATATAGTGGCAAAATTTTTTCCTGGGATGTGGTGAATGAGGCATTGAACGAAGATGGCACTATGCGTAAATCAATTTTCTTGGATAAACTTGGTAACGATTTTGTAACCGAAGCATTCCGCCTGGCACAAAAAGCATCGCCAAATACAGAATTATATTATAATGATTACAACAATGAGCAGCCTAAGAAAAGGGCAGGCTGTATTGAGCTGATTAAAAAAATTCAAACCGCTGGTGTACGCATAGATGGTGTGGGTATACAAGGCCACTGGCAGGTGGGCAAAGTGCCGCTGCAGGAAATTGAGGCAAGCATTTTACAATATTCTGCATTGGGGTTAAAGGTTATGTTTACTGAATTAGATATTGAAGTGCTGCCAAGAAATTTTTCTGGTGCAGATGTAAACCAGCGTATGAGAACCACAGATTCTGCAACATTAAATCCTTACAAAAATGGTTTGCCCGATAGCGTACAGGAGCAATTAGCAAAAGACTATGCTGCCTTGTTTAATTTATTTTTAAAACATAAAGATAAAATAACAAGGGTAACACTTTGGGGTGTGCACGATGGGCAAAGCTGGCTCAATGGCTGGCCTGTACCGGGCAGAACAAACTATCCGCTTTTGTTTGACAGGCAATTGAACCCAAAACCTGCTTTTTATAGTGTAAAAGAAGCAAGAAAAAATTTTACACCCACCCCCGCAGAGAAAAAAGCGTTTTAAAATACAAAACCATCATCAATGAATAATCACACATCACAAAAACTATCCGTACTTGAAAAAATTGGTTATAGCCTTGGGGATTTAGCAGCTAACCTGGTATTTCAAACATTGGTAACATGGATAGCTTATTATTATTTAAATATTTATGGTCTGAAGCCAGACCATGCTTCTGCATTAACACTTGTGGTTGGCCTAATTGCCGCATTTGCATTTAATCCCATAATGGGTGCAATTGCCGACAGAACAAATACTAAGTGGGGCAAGTTTCGCCCATGGATATTATGGACAGCTATACCAATGGGAATAGTTTCTTTACTGGCTTTCAGGACACCCGGTTTTGAATACCAGGGAAAAGTAATTTACGCTGTAGTTACTTATGCTTTGTTATTGTTTTTTTATGCAGCCAATAATTTACCATATGGTGCATTAAGCGGTGTAATTACCGGAGACATGAAAGAAAGGAATAGCCTCGGTTCTTATCGCTTTGTTGCTGTAATGTTTTCCCAGTTTTTTGTTCAGGTGTTCATGTACAATTTTATTATTAAAGCAGGTGGTGGCACAGATGCTGCTGCCATGAAAGTTGGTATTGCCAAAGTAATGACTGTACTGGCAATCATTGGTACTATTATGCTCATCATTTGCTTTTTAACTACTAAAGAAAGGATAGTCCCAAAGCCTGAACAAAAATCTACATTAAAAGAAGATTTATCAGATTTATTCAAAAACAGGCCTTGGATAATTATGTTGGTTGTTACTATCCTTGTATTTATTACACTTGCCTTAAAAGGAGGCTCTTATGTCTATTATTTTCAAAACTATGTTGACAAAGATGAACTTGCAGCCTTTTTAGGGACATTCAAAAAATTTCTGCCAACTTTTGAAAATGATATGTCATTAGGGCTAGGTGTATTCAATGGCGGCGGAATTTTAGCAGGATTGATTGGGATAATGATTTCGCCCTGGTTTACAAATAAGTATGGCAAACGAAATGTATTTATGGTTTCATTATTTATTTCTACCCTTTTCATTATCTTCTTTTTCCTTTTTCCACCAAAGTCCGTAACAGTAATGTTTAGTTCACAAGTGCTGCATGGTTTCTTTTATGGTATCAGCACACCTGTATTGTGGACAATGATTGCTGATGTAGCAGACTTTAGCGAATGGAAACATAATCGCCGGGCTACTGCCATTATATTTTCTGCAATGATGGTTGGGCTTAAAGGGGGCCTAACAATTGGTACATCATTAGTAACATCGATTTTGGGAATGAGTAATTATTCCCCAAACAGTTCGAGCGGTCAACCAGAATCTGCTATTAGTGCGATAAAAATGCTTGTTAGCATTTATCCTGCTATACCATTTTTGATTGCAGTAGCATTACTTTTCTTTTATGAAATAAATAAATCAAAAGAAGTACAGATAGAAAACGATTTAAAAGTAAGAAGAAATAACTAACCACATAAGACATATAAGGCACATAAGCTTTCTATGTTTCTTTTTTCCTCATGTGGTTCAAAAAAAATAAAATGCCGGAACAACCAACTGACCATATAAACTTTGATGATTTAAACAAGAGAGCTATCTCTCAACCATTAGTAAAACATATTTATACAGCCGACCCATCGGCACATGTGTTTAATGGAAAAATTTATATCTACCCATCGCATGATGTGGATGCAGGCGATGCCTTTGACGATTTAGGCAGCCACTTTGCTATGGAAGATTATCATGTGCTTTCAATGGACAATCCTTTAAGTGAAACAAAAGATAATGGCTGTGCATTGCATATTAAAGATGTGCCCTGGGCAGCCAAACAAATGTGGGCGCCTGATGCCAATGAAAAAGATGGTAAGTATTATTTGTTTTTCCCAGCTAAAGGGCATGATGATATTTTCAGAATTGGTGTAGCAATAAGTGATTCACCCATTGGGCCGTTTACACCGCAGCCTGAAGCAATAAAAAATAGTTTCTCTATTGACCCTGCTGTTTACAAAGATGATGACGGTAGTTACTACATGTACTTCGGCGGCATTTGGGGTGGACAATTGCAACGCTGGCGAAACGGAATATTCAATGCCTCGCAACCCGAAAGCCCGGTTGCACATTTACCCGAAGCAAACGAACCGGCACTATGTGCAAAAGTTGCAAGGCTTACGGATGACTTATTAGAGTTTGCAGAAACGCCGAAAGATGTTGTTATCCATGATGAAAACGGTAATCCATTATTACAAGGTGATAACGACAGAAGATTTTTTGAAGCCAGCTGGATGCACAAATACAACGACAAATATTATTTTTCTTATTCCACTGGTGATACACATTTTTTGTGTTATGCCATTGGCGATAATCCTTATGGCCCATTTACTTATGGTGGCAGAATTTTAGAACCCGTTGTTGGCTGGACAAGCCACCACAGCATTTGTGAGTTTGAAGGAAAGTGGTATTTTTTTTACCACGACAGCAGTTTAAGCAAAGGAGTAACACACTTGCGCTGTGTAAAAGTTACAGAGTTGGCGCATGATGAAAATGGAAAGATAAAAACGATTGAGCCGTATAATAAATAGTCCGGCAAAAACATTAAACTCACTAAGTTTTTCTTCGTGGCCTTTGTGCCTTTCTGGGAGAAGATGAATAAAGTACGGAACGATTAAGTGAGTGACACAACAATGCTGAACAGCATTACAAAAGCTTGTAATAAAATGAAAAAAATATTTTTCTTAACCACTGTACTGGCATTTTTTAATGCTGCAAACGCACAATCTTTTACCAATCCTGTTTTAGCAGGATATTATCCCGATCCTTCTATTTGCAAAAAGGACAACGATTACTACATAGTAAATTCTTCTTTCGCCTACTACCCGGGCCTTCCGCTGTTTCACAGCAACAATTTGATTAACTGGAAACAAATAGGCTATGCGATGGACAGACCGGAACAGTTAGACCTGGCAGATGCTCCTGTTGCCTATGGCGGCCTTTATGCACCCACTATCCGTTACCACAAAGGAGTATTCTATATCGTTTGTACCCAGGTAGGACCTAAAGGAAATTTTGTAATTACGGCTACCCACCCAAAAGGCCCCTGGAGCAACCCGGTATATCTGCCAGAAGTAAGCGGAATTGACCCAAGTCTTTTTTTTGATGATAACGACAGCTGCTGGCTGGTACACAATGGTCCCGCGCCGGATAACAAGCCGCTTTACGAAGGGCACAGTACCATCCGGCTAATTGCCTTCGACTATAAAAACCTGAAAGTTATTGGCCAGTCACGTATCGCAGTTAACGGCGGTACAGATATCAGCAAAAAACCACGTTGGATTGAAGGCCCTCACATTTATAGGAAAGATGGCTGGTACTATTTAATCTGCGCCGAAGGGGGTACAGAAGAAGGACACAGTGTAGTGGTATTCCGTGCCCGGTCGCTGCAGGATGATTTTGTCTCTTACGAAAATAATCCAGTCCTTACACAAAGACATTTACTAAATACCCCGCGGAAGTTTCCGATAACCAGTACCGGTCATGCAGATATTTTTGAGGATTATTCTGGCAACTGGTGGGGCGTATTCCTGGGATGCCGTCCTTACCAGGGCGACTACTACAATACCGGCAGAGAAACATTTATGGCCCCAGTGGAATGGAAAAACGAATGGCCGCATTTTAATCTTGGCGGCCAGGAAGTAAAATACAGCTACCCGGTCAATACAAAGGCAATTAAATCAAAAGAAAGCATGAACGGCAATTACAGATTCAGGGATGATTTTATCAATAACAAACTAAATGTCCGGTACCAGTTTCTGCGTACAGTAAAAGAAAACTGGTACAGCCTGTCCGAGAAAAAAGGCAGACTTTCCTTAACCCTTCGGCCGCAAACCTGTAATGAACCTGTTAATCCTTCTTTTATCGGTTTTCACCAGCCTCACACAAAAGGTTATGCCGCCACTTCCTTAACCTTTTCATCCAAAACCGAAAATGAAAAAGCAGGATTGATGGTTTTTCAAAACGAAAAAGCATATTATTTCTTTTGTAAATCAATGAAAAATGGCAAACAGGTTCTTGAGCTTTACAAAGACACACTGCTGTTAAAATCATTGTTTATACCAGCCAATACAAAAAATAACGTAGAATTGAAAATTGAAGCACAGGGCAACATATACAATTTCTATTACGCCATTGAAAAAAACAAATGGAAACTTTATAAAGAAAATGTGGATGCGGTTTATGTAAGCACCCGTGCCGCTGGTGGTTTTGTTGGTTGCCTTTATACAATGTATGCCACTTCCAACGGAATGCCTTCAAAAAACAAAGCATATTATGATTGGTTCGAAATTAAAAGTGACGACGATGTTTATAAATAAAAAAATTATTATGAAAAAACTCAGCCTGTTATTGATTTTTCCTGGCTATTTATCTGCGGCTGCCCAGGACTACAAATCGTTTCCCATGTGGAATTATAATTTACCCATTGAGCAACGGGTGAATGATGTGGTAAGCCGTTTAACACTGGAAGAAAAAGTAAACCAGATGCTGAATGCCACCCCGGCCATTCCACGTTTGGGTATTCCTGCATACGACTGGTGGAATGAAGTGCTGCACGGTGTTGCAAGAACGCCTTATAAAGTAACATCCTATCCGCAGGCCATTGCAATGGCGGCCACTTGGGATACCACCTCTTTAAAATTAATGGCGCAATATTCTGCAGCTGAAGGCAGAGCCATACACAACAAATCAATTGAGTTAAACAAAACCGGCGACCGCTATGTGGGTTTAACTTACTGGACACCGAATATTAATATTTTTAGAGACCCCCGCTGGGGCCGTGGCCAGGAAACCTATGGCGAAGACCCTTTTCTTACAGCCAAACTCGGCGCATCTTTTGTAAGAGGTTTACAAGGCAATGATAAAAAATATTTACAGGCAGCAGCATGCGCCAAACATTTTGCCGTACACAGCGGCCCGGAGCCCAGCAGACACAGCGACAATTTTAATCCCACACCGTATGATTTGTGGGATACTTATTTGCCAGCGTTTAAAGAGCTAATTACAAAAGCCGATGTTGCCGGTGTTATGTGCGCCTATAATGCGGTAAACACACAACCTTGCTGCGCCAGCAATTTATTAATGAATGATATTTTGCGCAAGCAGTGGAATTTTACCGGTTATGTTACCAGCGACTGCTGGGCCGTTGATGATTTTTTCCGTTACCATAAAACACATAAAGACAGTACCAGTTCTGCCATTGATGCTGTGATACACGGTACCGATGTGGAATGTGGCCGCACTGTTTATTTAGCGTTGATTGATGCAGTGAAAAGAGGTTTGATAAAAGAATCGCAGCTGGATGTTTCACTAAGAAGGTTATTTACCATCCGTTACCGTTTAGGAATGTTTGACCCAGTGAGTATGGTAAAGTATGCACAAACTCCTTTTAGTGTGCTGGAAAGCGATGCACATAAAGCACATGCGTTGAAAATGGCGCAGCAAAGCATTGTGTTGTTAAAAAATCAAAACAATGTTTTGCCCTTAAGTAAAAAAGTTAAGAAGATCGTTGTGCTTGGCCCCAATGCTGATAATACCATTGCAGTGTTAGGTAATTACAACGGCACACCATCTAAAACAGTTTCTATACTGGAAGGATTAAAAAACAAACTGGGCAATGATGTGGAAATAGTTTTTGAAAAAGCCATCAACTTTACCAACGATACTTTACTGGTGCATAAAAACATAAGTACACTGTACAGTTACGATGGGCAGCCCGGCGTAAAAGCAGAATATTTTGACAATGAAAAAATGGAAGGCCAGCCGGTACTTACAAAAATTGAAAACGAAATCAATCATTTCTGGCAGGAAGGTGTAAGCCCCTACCCCGGTTTAAAAACCGTAAACTATGCGGCTAAATACACCACCACTATTACTGCCGAAAAAGATGAAGTGATGAATTTTGAAAGCGAAGCCAATGATGGTTACTATGTAAAAATTAATGACAGCACCATTGTAAATGTGTGGGAACGCAACCGCTGGGGCAGCAAACAGTTTAGCTACAAAGTAAAAGCCGGTGAAAAATATAAAATAGAAATGGCTTTTCGCCAGGGTGGTGGCGAAGCGCTGGTAAAATTATTTGCAGGCAATTACCGTAAAACTGATTTTACAGTGCTGGCTAATAAATATAAAGATGCTGATGCTATCATTTTTGCAGGTGGTATTTCGCCACAACTGGAAGGGGAAGAAATGCCGGTGAAAGTGCCGGGCTTTAATGGCGGTGACAGAACTTCGATTATGCTACCTGCTGTGCAAACAGAATTGATGAAAGAATTAAAAGCCACCGGCAAACAGGTAGTGTTTGTTATGCTTACCGGCAGCGCCATTGCCATTCCGTGGGAGGATGAAAACATTCCTGCGATTGTGAATGCATGGTATGGCGGGCAAAGCGCCGGCACCGCATTGGCTGATGTTTTGTTTGGTGATTACAACCCCGCCGGACGATTGCCCGTTACCTTTTATAAAAGTGATGCCGACCTTGCCGGCTTTAGCGATTACAGTATGAGCAACCGTACCTATCGTTATTTTAAAGGTGATGCATTATATCCTTTTGGTTATGGCTTAAGCTACACTAACTTTACGTATAGCGCTATTACCGTACCGGCAACTGTTGCAAAAGGAAAAAATATTATCGTAACTGTTACAGTTAAAAACAGCGGTAAAAAAGATGGCGAAGAAGTGGTGCAGCTGTACACAGCGTACAACAATTTAAATGGACTGAATCCGCTGAAAGCATTAAAAGGATTTAAACGCATTGCATTAAAAGCAGGCGAAAGTAAAAAGATAAGTTTTACATTAACGCCTGAGCAGCTATTATTAATTGATGAAGCAGGCAATGCTTACCAGCCTAAAGAAAAACTAACCATTAGCGTTGGTGGCGGACAGCCGGGAGTAAAAAATAAAACCACCAGTAATGTAGTAAGCAAACAAATTATTATACAATAAAAAAATAACGATTGCTATGAACGCACAAAAAGCAGGAAGAAGAAAATTTTTGCAGGACGTAACAAAAGCCTCTGGTTTAATGATGCTGGCGCCATTGGCAGGCGCTGCCAATTTTAAACATATTGAATCTGCAAAAAAACAAGTGCCTGTTGTTATTCCTTCTGGTAAAATAAAGTTTGCGGTTATTAATATCAATCATCCGCATATATATGGAATGACAGATGCCATAAAAAGAGGCGGTGGTGAATTAGTATCTGTTTATGCTAAAGAAGCAGATTTGCTGGCGGCTTTTGTAAAAGCATACCCTGATGTTAAGCAGGCAAAAAGTGAAAATGAAATTTTAGAAGACCCTTCCATTCAACTGGTATTAAGCTCTGGCATTCCTGATGAACGGGCACCGCTGGGCATTCGTGTAATGCAGCATGGCAAAGATTATTTAACGGATAAGCCCGGCATTATTACGTTAAAACAACTGGCCGAAGTAAAAAAAGTACAGGCAGCAACCAAACGCATTTACTCTATTATGTACAGCGAACGTTTGGAAAACCGGGGTACAGAAAAAGCAAGCCAGTTAGTAAAAGCCGGTGCCATTGGCCAGGTAATACAAACAATAAATATAGCGCCGCACAGAATCAGTAATAAATTCGGCACTGCTGGTTTAGCAGTAAGGCCCGATTGGTTTTGGGATAAAAAAAGATACGGTGGTATTATAACCGACATCGGCTCTCACCAGTTTGACCAGTTTCTGCATTTTACCGGTTCAACAGAAGCAAAGGTTTTAGCATCGCAGGTGGGCAATGTACATTTTCCGCAGGCACCACTGTTTGAAGATTTTGGAGATGTAATGCTAACCGGTAATGGCGGCACAGGTTATATAAGAGTGGATTGGTTTACACCCAATGGGCTGGACAGCTGGGGCGATGGAAGATTAACCATACTGGGTACAGATGGATATATTGAAGTAAGAAAAAACATTGACATTCTTTCCGGCAATAAAGGCGGCAACCATTTATACATGGTAAATCAAAAAGAAACGGTGCACATGGATTGCAATAATGAAGCATTACCCTTTGGGCCAAGGTTTGTGGATGATGTGGTGAACAGAACTGAAACTGCCATGAGCCAGGCACATTGTTTTTTAGCAACAGAACTGGCGCTGAAAGCACAGAAGAATGCGAAGGTGATGAATTTGAAGAAATAAGCTCACAGATTGCACTGATGAACACAGATAAAAATCAATCTGTGAAAATCCGTGGCATCTGTGAGAAAAATGCTTCGCCGTTGTTGGTCGCCGACCAACAACTTACGCTAAGATAAAAGAGGAGTAAAGAACAGAATGTACAAGAGTGCGACGCAACGATGATGCCATGAAAAAACAAAGCTGGTAACCAAAAAATAATTTCTTAAAATAAGCTGTATGAAAAAACAAAACATTGGCCGCCGTAAATTTTTAACCAACTCTGCCAAAGCTGCCATTGGTACTGGTATTGCATTTAGTTTTCCATCCATTGTGCCTGCAAGTGTGTTTGGAAGATTTGCACCAAGCAACCGCATTAATGTTGCCGCTATTGGCACCGGTAGAATTAGCCGTGGGCATGATATGCCCGGTGTATGGCAGCATGAGTTTGCACAAATAATGGCGGTGTGTGATGTGGACAGCCTGCGTGCAGAAGATGGAAAAAAACTGGTGAATGAATATTACAGCAAGAAAAACGGCACGCCTTACGATGGGGTAAAAGTGTACGGCGATTACAAAGAATTGCTGCTGAATAAAGATATTGATGCCGTTATCATCAGCACCCCCGACCATAGCCATGCCATGATTGGTGTGGCGGCGGCGAAAGCAAAAAAGCATATCTATATGCAAAAGCCGGCATCGCTTACCATTGCCGAAGGAAGAATCATAAGCGATGTGGTAAATAAAAGCGGCGTAAAATTTCAAATAGGCAGTCAGCAGCGCAGCACCGAACAATTTAGATATGCAGCAGAGCTGGTGCGTAACGGAAGAATTGGCGATTTAAAAACGGTGTATGTTGGTTTGCCCGGCGACCCGCCCGGTGGTAACAAAACAGAAATGCCTGTTCCTAAAAATTTGAATTATGATATGTGGCTGGCATCTACTCCGGAAGTGTATTACACAGAAGAAAGAGTGCATCCGCAAGTGGGTTATGGCCGGCCGGGCTGGCTGCGCTGCGAACAGTTTGGTGCCGGTATGATCACTGGCTGGGGCAGTCATCATATTGACAGTGCACACTGGGGCATGGGCATGGAACGCAGCGGCCCTGTAGAAATATGGAGTGAGAAAGCAACCTTTGCAACCGGCGGTTTGTGGGATGTGCATGGTATTTTTAAAACACATGCGCTGTATGCAAACGGTGTACACATGATTGTAAGCAACGAGTTTGATAACGGGATAAAGTTTGAAGGCACCAACGGCTGGATATTTGTAAGCCGGGGCGATTACCAGGTTACTGCAAGCGACGGAAATAAAGGAAGTACACAGGCAAAAAAATTAGATGCCAGCGACCCCAAGCTGCTTACATCTGTAATTGGAGAAAAAGAATTTCACTTCACCGTTAGCAAAAACCACCATGGCAACTGGCTGGAAGCAATAAGGGATAACAAAGCCACTATTGCACCGGCAGAAGAAGCACACCGCAGCTGCAGCGCTTGTTTATTACATCACATTGCAATGAAGTTAAACCGTAAAATTTACTGGAATCCTAAGAAAGAAAAAATTAAGAATGATGCAGAGGCAACAAAAATGCTGAGCAGGGCGCAACGAAAGGGGTATGAAACGAAGTAAAGCCCCCTGTCCCCCTGAAGGGGGAACTTAGTTTGAAGTTGTATTTGATAATTGATATATCCTTACTAAGGTTGTTAAATTTTGATACGGGCTTTTGTTCCCTGATTAAGCAACAGTGGCGACGCTCCGTTCACCTATAGAATTACTATTGAGCTTTTATCGAAGCGGTTAAATAAATCTGTGTTAATCCCCGCCTGAATGAATTCATTCGGGCAGGCGTGTAATCTGTGAGAAAAATTTTTTATGCAAAAACTAAAAATACTTTTTATCTTATTACTGTTTGTGCCTGTTACAATATTTGCACAACAAGACTCCGTACTCTCCGGCAGTTATGAATGGAAACTGCCCAGGAAATTAAAGTACAATAAATTAAACAGTACCGTTTTGCTTCAGGGCAAAGTACATGACTTTAGCTGGATGCAGATCAGTGCCAACTTCATTGGCGATATCAGAAATAGTAAGCAGGTGGTGCCTGATACGCTTGAGCAGGTAATTATTGTACAAGACGGCTGGTGTCAAATTTCTATGAATGATACATCATACAGTCTTACACCCGGCAGTGTGGCGGTGCTGATGCCCGGGCAAAAATATTCACTGCAAACCGGTAAAAGAACGCTGGAATATTTCAGCGTGAAATACCGCAGTAAAAAACCAATGGATGCACAGCGTAACAACAAATCATTTGTAAAAATTTGGGAGCAGGTTCCTTTTAAGCCCAATAACAACGGTGGCGGCCGCCGTGATTTTTTTGAGCAGTCTACCCCAATGCAAAAAAGATTTGAAATGCATGTAACCACCTTAAAAGAAGGTTTAAAAAGCCATGAACCACACACCCACCGTGCCGAAGAAATTGTATGGATACTGGAAGGCGAAACTGAAATGCAGTTGGGCAATGGAATTGTAAAAACAGCAGTGGGAGGTTTTTATTACCTGGGCAGTAACGTATCACATGCTATAAAAAATATTGGCACAAAACCGGCAACCTATTTTGCTTTTCAATTTGAATAATTAATAGGAACGTTGATGGAGTGAATTAAGCAGATTAGTGCGGATTTATTATGTGTATTTATATAGAACAGTTTTCATTCTGATAAAAAATTATTAATGATAAAAAAATCTGTGTATATCCGTTTCATCTGCCTTATCTGCGTTCCAATCGTTTTTTCCGCACAAATTGCCGCACAAATAAAGCTGCCGCAAATTATACGTGACAGTATGATTTTGCAACGTGATGCCAAAGTAAAAGTTTGGGGCTGGGCCTCACCTGCAGAAAAAATTACCGTAACATTCAACAGCAAAAAATATAAAACCACCACTGCTGCTGATAGCAACTGGCATATTATACTGCCGCCCACAAAGGCAGGAGGTCCTTATAACATTACAATTTCCGGAAAAAACACCCTCACTCTAAAGCAAATTTTATTTGGCGATGTATGGTTTTGCAGCGGCCAAAGTAATATGGTGCACCAGCTAAATATTCATGATGTAACGTATGCAAAAGAGGTTGCCCAGGCTAACAACAGTAATATCCGGCAGTTTTGGGTGCCTAATGTAACCAACCTGCAGGCTCCGCAAAACAATTTGCCTTTAGGTTACTGGAAACCTGCCGTTGGAGAAGATGTACGGCCCTTTTCTGCCGTGGCATATTTTTTTGCAAATAAATTGTTTGAGCAATACCATATACCCATCGGTATTATTAATGCCAGTTGGGGCGGCACACCCATTGAAGCATGGACGAGTGAAGAAGGTTTAAAAGACTTTAGCGCCGTAATCAGTACCATTCAAAAAAATAAAGACACTGCATATATTAATAGTTTGAACAGAAGGACTGCTAACAACCGGCCAGCACAACCAGCCGAT
Organism: Chitinophagaceae bacterium; assembly: GCA_044221225.1. Lineage (GTDB taxonomy): Bacteria > Bacteroidota > Bacteroidia > Chitinophagales > Chitinophagaceae > JJ008. Next base: position 125,100 of record JBGAPQ010000009.1, on the reverse strand, counting down.
GCCGGTTTAAACGGTGATAAAAAATGGTACTATGAAACCTACACTCCCAAAGGATGGAAGAACATCAACATTCCCGGTTATTGGGAAGACCAGGGCGTTAAAGATTTAAATGGTACGGTGTGGTATAGAAGAGAGATTGATATCCCTGCATCAATGATTGGTAAAACAGCTAAAGTTTTTTTAGGTAGAATTATAGATGCGGATGAATTGTATATTAATGGTAAACGTATTGGTAACACTACGTATCAATATCCGCAAAGAAGGTATGCTGTTGCAACCGATGTGTTAAGAGCAGGCAAAAACCTTTTTGTAATCCGTGTAAGAAACGATGCTGGCAAAGGTGGTTTTGTGCCCGATAAACCGTATTGCATTTTTTCCGGCTGTGATACTGTTGATTTAAAAGGAATCTGGCAATATAAAGTGGGGGAAGTTTTTGTGCCCGGCGCTGGTGGCTTTGGTGGCGGCGGTATTGCAGCACACCTGCAACCTGCTGCTTTATACAATGCAATGGCAGCGCCTGTTACTAATTATACTATAAAAGGTTTTTGCTGGTACCAGGGCGAAAGTAATGCAGCAAGGCCTGAAGAATATGCAAAACTGCAACCGGCATTGATTAATGACTGGCGCAGTAAATGGCAGCTGGGCGAACTGCCGTTTCTTTATGTACAGCTTCCGGGATTTATGGATTATAACTACCTGCCATCAGAAAGTAATTGGGCAAAACTCAGAGAGTCGCAATTAAATTCTTTATCGATTTCAAACACAGCAATCGCAATTGCTATTGATTTAGGTGAGTGGAATGATATACACCCCGATAATAAAAAAGATGTAGGCGAACGGCTGGCGCTGGGAGCAATGAAATTAGCGTATGGAGAAAACATAGTACACTCAGGGCCACTTTATCAATCGCATACTACAGAAGGAAATAAAATCATCATTAGCTTTAGCAATACCGGCAGCGGCTTAATAACCAATGATGGAGAAGCACCTGCTGAATTTGCCATTGCCGGTGCAGACAAAAAATTTGTATGGGCCAAAACAAAAATTGAGGGCAATAAAATTGTTGTTTGGAATGATGCAGTTGCTAATCCTTTGTATGTAAGATATGCATGGGCTGATAATCCTGTTAATCCAAATGTATATAATAAAGATGGTTTGCCCGCTTCGCCTTTTCAACTAGATAAACAATAAGAATGAAACGATACATTTTATTGATTGCAGTTATATGCCTATTTACATTTTCTGCCACCGCCCAATTTGGCAACCAACCATGGCGTGGTAAAAAAGCTGCGGTGGTGCTTACTTATGATGACGCCATTAACGAACACCTGGATAATGCTGTTCCTGTTTTAGATTCACTGGGTTTAAAAGCCACATTCTACATCACAGCATTTTCAACTTCAATGCAAACAAGGTTGAATGATTGGAAAAAACTGGCTGTTAAAGGGCATGAGCTGGGCAATCACACTTTATTTCATCCCTGCATGGGCGGTACCGGCAGGGAGTGGGTGAGCAAGCAAAATGATTTAAGAAATTACTCTGTAAAGCGCATAGAGAATGAACTACGCATGACGAATTTGTTTTTACAATCGCTGGATGGTAAAACAAAAAGAACTTTTGCATTCACTTGCGGCGATATGAAAGTAGAAGACTCCGCATTTATCAACGGTATGAAAAACGATTTTACAGCAGCAAGAGCCGTAAGGGGCGAAATGCATAAAATAAATGAAATAGATTTATATAATGTGGATTGCTATGTGGTAAACAATCACAGTTTTGAGCAAATGAAAGAATGGGTGGACAAGGCCATTACAACAAACTCATTACTGGTTATTTTATTTCATGGTGTGGGCGGCGGTAACAGTTTAAATGTTACCATTGAAGACCACCGTAAAATTCTTGCTTACATAAAACAGCAGGAGAAATATTTGATGATTGCGCCCATGCTTGAAACAGCAGCGCATATTGAAAAACGGCAGGCAACCGATAAAGCGGCAAAACTGCCGGTTAAAACAGGCTGGTGATAGAAAAGGCTGAGTTATTTGAATTAAAGGAGAGAGGCTGTTGCCCGCAGCAGTTCGCTGGCAGAACAGCATGGCAGTGTTTATCCCAACAAAGGAAAAAACTGTGCACAGTAATGATTCTGTTTGGCTTTTTAAGCAAAAAAAACACTTGCACTATGAGTAAAAAAAGGTCAAGAAGAAGTTTTATTTACAATACTGCCGTTACGGCCGCAGGATTGTCTTTATCTTCATTTGCAAACCACCGCAATACAGCTCAAACTAAAAAAACTATGAACAAAAATAAACTCGGCGTGGCCCTGGTTGGGCTGGGCGGTTATGCCACCGGCCAGCTGGCACCGGCTTTGCAGCAAACCAAACATTGTTACCTGGCAGGCATTGTTACCGGCACACCGGCAAAAGCAGCGGCCTGGAAGGAGAAATACAATATTCCTGACAAAAATATTTACAACTACCAAAGTTTTGATGCGATAAAAGATAACCCGGATATTGATATTATTTACGTGGTGTTACCTAATCATCTTCATACTCCATATACCATCCGTGGCTTTGAGGTCGGTAAACATGTTATTTGCGAAAAGCCCATGGCCATTACTGTAGAAGATTGTAATAAAATGATTGCGGCAGCAGAAAAGGCTGGTAAATTTTTGTCAATCGGTTACCGGCTGCAGTACGATCCTTATAATTTAGAAATGGTGCGGCTGGCAAAAGAAAAAATATATGGTGATATAAAAAGTATTGATGCCGCTTTTTCCATTACCCCGCAAAAAGGCGAGTGGCGGCTGGATAAAAAAATTGCCGGTGGCGGCCCGTTAATGGATGTGGGTATTTATTGTTTGCAGGCAGTATGTTATATTACAGGTTTGGAACCGGTGGCAGTAACTGCAAAAACATTCCCGGTAAATGATACGGATAAATTCATTAACATTGAGGAAACGATAGAATGGCAGATGGAAATGCCGGGCGGATTAATTGCCCGCTGCCGCAGCAGTTACTCCGAGCGCAATGGTTTTGTAAAAGTAACGGCACAAAATGGCTGGTTTGAATTGAACCCGGCTTACAATTACGGCGGTTTAAAAATGAAAACTTCCGACGGAAGGAAATTTGAACTGCCCCCGTTTTCACAACAGGCAAAACAACTGGATGGAATTGCACAGTCAATAAAAAATAACCAGCAGTCAAAAGTGCCTGGACAAATGGGCGGAAGAGATATGAAAATTATTGCGGCCATTTACGAAGCAATGCATACGGGTAAAAGGGTTAAACTGCAATAAATAAACCATACAAGACATAGAAGAAATACAAGAAGCTAACTTAAATGCCTTGTATGACTTGTATGGTTTAAAAGCTACTTAAAAAAATAAAACTACATGGCGAAAAAATTAAGAAGCCACGACTGGTTTGGCCGCAAAGACAAAGACGGAATTATTTACCGCAGTTGGATGAAGAACCAGGGTATGCCTACCGATATGTTTGATGGCAGGCCAGTGATTGGCATTTGCAATACATTCAGTGAGCTTACTCCCTGCAATGCACATTTTAGAGACCACGCAGAAGCAGTGAAACGTGGTGTGCTGGAAGCCGGTGGCTTTCCGGTAGAATTTCCTATAATGAGTTTAGGTGAAACATTGCTGAAACCAACAGCCATGCTGTTTAGAAATTTAGCCAGTATGGATGCGGAAGAAAGTATTCGTGGTAATCCAATTGATGGTGTGGTGTTGCTGACGGGTTGCGATAAAACAACACCAAGCACTGTAATGGGTGCAGCAAGTGTAGGTTTGCCAACCATTGTTGTTCCCGGTGGGCCGATGCTGAACGGAAGATATAAAGGACAAACTATTGGAAGCGGCACACATGTGTGGAAATTTGATGAAGATATGAAGACGGGCAAGATGACGCAGGAAGATTGTGAGTTTGCAGAAAGTTGCATGAGCCGCAGTATTGGCCATTGTATGACGATGGGTACCGCATCTACCATGGCGGTGATGGTGGAAAGTTTAGGATTAACATTGAGTGGTGCCTCCGCCATACCTGCAGCGGATAGCCGCAAAAAAGTAATGGCACAACTCAGCGGAAGAAGAATTGTGGAAATGGTAAAAGAAAATTTAACCATTGATAAAATATTAACGAGAGGGGCTTTTGAAAATGCCATCATTACCAATGCGGCAGTAGGAGGTTCATCTAACTTTCTTATTCACCTTACCGCCATTGCCGGAAGAATTGGTGTGGATTTAAAACTGGAAGACTTTGATACCCTCGGCAGTAAAATTCCTTTGCTGTTAAACTTAATGCCCAGTGGAAAATATTTGATGGAAGATTTTTATTACGCCGGCGGCTTGCCTGTTATTTTAAATGAATTAAAAGACAAGCTACATGAAAATGTAATTACAGTTACCGGAAAAAATCATGCAGAAAATATAAAAGGCAATACCGATTGCTACAATGAAGAAGTGATTGCCAAATACAACACTCCCATAAAACCCGAAGCAGGTTGTGTGGTGGTAAAAGGCAACTTAGCTTTGAATGGTGCGGTGATAAAACCAAGTGCTGCCACACCTGCATTAATGAAGCATAGAGGAAGGGCAGTGGTGTTTGAAAGTATAGAAGATTACAACAAAAGAATTGACGACCCTAATTTAGATATTGATGAAACCTGCGTGATGGTGCTGAAATATGTTGGGCCGGTTGGTTACCCCGGTATGCCCGAAGTGGGTAATATGGCGCTGCCTAAAAAAGTATTACAGAAGGGAATAAAAGATATGGTACGCATAAGCGATGGCAGAATGAGCGGCACTGCTTATGGTACTGCGGTGCTGCATGTAAGTCCCGAAAGTGCTATCGGCGGTAATTTAGCATTGGTACAAAACGGAGACATGATTGAACTGGATGTAGAAAAACGTTTACTGCATTTGCATGTGAGTGATGAAGAGTTAACCAAACGCAAAGCCGCATGGATTGCGCCGCCGCCAGCCGCAACAAGAGGTTATGTAAGCATGTACATTAAGCATGTAATGGGCAGTGATAAAGGCGCTGATTTAGATTTTTTACAAGGAAGCAGTGGCAGTACGGTAACGAGGGATTCGCATTAATTTTTTGTTACCAGCTTCAGTTCCCTGATTGAGCATCGTTGCGTCGCACTCTTGTACTGTAGTAATTCTATTGAGCATTTTTGAACCATACAAGAAATACAAGGCATTTAAGTTTTCTTCTTGTATTTCTTATATGCCTTGTATGGTTCAAAAAAACAAAACATACAAAATGAAACAAACGCTTGCTGCATTTTTAATCATCGCATTTTTATCTTGCAATAACAACAGCAATACAAAACAAGCCATGTATAAAACTACCGGCACCATCATTCAATACGATGAAGCGTTAGCTGCTATCATCGATACCAGCACCAGGCCAGAAATAATTGCCGAAGGCTACGAATGGAGCGAAGGGCCTTTGTGGATTGAAAAGCACAATATGCTGTTGTTTAGCGATGTGCCCATGAACACGGTTTATAAATGGACCGAAGCAAATGGTGCAGAAGTATATTTAAAACCCAGCGGCTACACCGGAACTACTCCCAGTAAATGTAAAGAGCCCGGCAGCAACGGATTAATATTAGACAACGAAGGCAATTTAGTATTGTGTCAGCACGGCGACCGCCAGATGGCAAAGATGGATGCCCCATTGGATAAACCACAAGCAAAATATATTACGTTGGCAAACAAATTTGAAGGCAAACGTTTCAGCAGCCCCAACGATTGTGTTTACAACAGCAGCGGCGAATTATTTTTTACCGACCCTCCTTATGGTTTACAAACGCAGGATGATACAGATTCATTAAAAGAAATAAAACACAACGGTGTTTATAAAGTAAAAAAAGATGGTACTGTTATTTTGCTGGTTGATTCTATCACAAGGCCCAACGGTTTAGCATTTTTTCCCGGAGAAAAACAATTACTTATTGCCTGCAGCGACCCCTATAAACCCAACTGGTACATTTTTGATGTAAGCGGCGATACATTAAGCAATAGCAAACTATTTTACAGTGCTGCAGAAGAAAGAAAAACAATGCAACACGGTTTACCCGATGGTTTTAAAGTAAACAAACAAGGCATTGTATTTGCCACAGGCCCCGGCGGCGTTTATATTTTTAACAGCAGCGGTAAAAAACTGGGCTTTATAAAATTAAACGAAGCCACCAGCAATTGTGCATTAAGCGCCGATGAAAAAATATTGTACGTAACCAATGATATGTATGTTCTGAGAATTCGACTAAAGAATTAAACTAATGATTTCAAAAACAGGAACCCACTAATGAGGAAAGAAAGGCTCTTGCTTATAAATGAAATTGACAGCCGTGCAAAGGATATTGTATTGAAGTTTGCCCAAGGGAAACAGATTTCTAAGGATGTTCTATCTACAATAGCAGAACTCTATTCTTCGGCACAAGTAGAAAGGGACTTAAAAGATGAGTATTTTCAAACAGCGTATCACACTCCTGTAACCGGTGAACTTGAGCTATTTATTGCCAGAATATTATATCATTTTTCAATTGCTAATTCCTTACGATGGGTAGTGCTTCTTCGTAAACAGGAATTAAGTACTGCGCCCGATATACGGCTTGTTAGAGGTAGTGAGACAATTTCAATAATTGAAATAAAAGCAAAAGGTGGATGGATTCAGCCATTTCTTTCACCAGACAGATATGCATCAGACATGAAAAAACATACCAATGGAAAAGAATATAATCCTGAGAGTACTGTAAAAGGGCAGCGTAATCAAATTTCTAAATATATATCTACTTTCAATATTTCGAAAAATGATATTTATTTTTTTCTTCCAACTTTGGCACTTGTTCACAGGAAAAAGTACAAGACTGAACTTCAGGGCTATTATGAATACTTTAGTCAAACATCAGAGCTTTCACCTCAAAATTTTATCCTCTTATCTGAAAATAAGCGTTTAGATTTAGCTTATAAGCCTGACTTAAACGATTTACAGCCTACAACAAATTTTGAACGAATGCTAAATGAACTTCAAAATAAATAATACTACAAAAAAAAATTCAGTTTTTATTTACCTAATTCTTATTTAATGAAACTACACAACACCACCAACGGAATAGTAATTGAGCAAAACGAACAATTTTATTTACTAAAAGAAGATTGGAATAATTTTATTAATGACGACGCTGTACTGCAAAAAGCAACCGCAGCAATAGCCGCCGCAGCAGCTGTTGATAAATCCGCAATAGCAAAACTCTTACCGACTATAGGCAATAACCAGGAATTGTGGGCCTGCGGTGTAACCTATTACCGCAGCATGGTAGGCCGGCAGGAAGAAAGCAAAGCCGCAGGCGGCGCTGACTTTTATGGCAAAGTGTATGAAGCAGAAAGACCGGAATGTTTTTTTAAAAGCACACCGCACCGGGTTGTTGGTAATAACGGTTTGGTAAGAATAAGAAAAGATTCAAGATGGGATGTTCCTGAGCCAGAGTTAACACTAGTGGTAACATCATCAGGTAAAATAATTGGCTACACTGTTGGCAATGATATGAGCAGCCGAAGCATTGAAGGTGAAAATCCTTTGTATTTGCCGCAGGCAAAAACCTATGATGGCTGTGCAGCATTGGGGCCTTGTGTGTATTTAACTGATGAGCCATTATCGCCTGAAACCAATATTCATTTGGACATAAAAAGAAATAATGTTGTTGTATTTGAAGGTAATATTTCTTTGAGCCAGATGAAGCGTACACCGAAGGAACTGGTGGGTTTTATTTACAGAGAAAGCAGTTTTCCGCATGGCTGTTTAGTAATGACAGGTACCGGCATTGTGCCCCGCAGTGATTTTACATTGCAAAGTGGGGATGAAATAAGTATTTCAATTGATAATATCGGAACGCTAAAAAACATTGTTCAATAATTTTTAAAACTACAAATAACTCCCCTTTAGGGGATGGAGGCATTTGACTATACTCATCATCATACTTGCCATTGGCTTACAAATTTTTTTATCCGTAAAAAAAATAAGCCCCTTTTTGTCACTATTAATTGTGGCCATACTTACAGGTTTAGGCTTAGGCATGAAGCCTGAAGCATTATTAAAATCTATTGAAGCAGGTGTAGGCAGCACACTGGGCGGTTTAGCCTTAATTATTTGCCTGGGTGCCGTATTGGGGAAAATTTTAGAAGAAAGCGGCGCCGCAGAAAAAATTGCGGTAACACTCATTAAAAGCTTTGGCGAACAAAATATTCAGTGGGCAGTATTGCTTACCGGTTTTTTAATTGGCATTCCTCTTTATTACAATGCAGGGTTTGTAATATTGGTGCCACTGGTTTTTATGCTGGCAAAAAAAACAGGCTTGCCATTATTATATATTGCCGTACCAATGGCAGCATCACTCAGTACCACACACTGCTTTTTACCACCACACCCCGGGCCGGTGGTTTTAATAAACGCTTTTAAAGCCGATACCGGCAAAACACTATTGTATGGTATTTGCATTGCCATACCTGCGGTAATTATCGCAGGACCACTCTTAGGCAAGCGGTTAAAAAAAATCAGTCCAATAGATTTAAATCTATTTAATCCGATAACAACCCGCAATAAAGTTTTACCAAATGCTTTGCCCAGTTTTTTAGTGGCGCTACTGCCTGTTATCTTAATTACGGTTTCTGTAATTGCAGAAAATTTTTTAGCAAAAGGGGGGGTGCAAACAGTTTTTTTATTTATTGGCAATTCTACTATCGCATTGCTGTTTTCTGTAATTGCCGCATTCATCTACTTTGGCATTTTGCAAAAAGTACAAATGGAAACACAAATGCAATGGCTTAACACAGCCATCAACAGCATTGCTATGATATTATTAATTATAACCGCCGGCGGAGTGTTTAAGCAGGTATTGACCGACAGCGGTACTGGCAATTATATTTCTTCTTTCAGCAGCAAATGGAATATGCCGCCTTTAGTATTTGCATGGGTGGTAACGGCTCTGTTGAGAGTAATGATTGGTTCTGCCACTGTAGCAGGTATTACGGCTGCCGGAGTAGTGGCTCCTTTATTAGAACAACACAATGTATCGCCAGAGTTAATGGTATTGGCTGTAGGCAGCGGCAGTGTGTTTGGGTCTCATATTAATGATTCTGGTTTCTGGATGTTTAAAGAATTTTTTAAACTCAGCCTGAAACAAACCTTTTTATCGTGGACGATAATGGAAACTGTAATCTCAATCCTTGGATTGATGGGAGTGTTACTTCTTAATATAATTATGTAAAGACAACACAAAACCTTATGCAGCGAAAAATGCGAAAACTCTTTTAACTCCTTTTGAATTTCGATGAAGAGAAGTGAGACTTCATCATGTATAAGTGGGTATTTCTCCGAATACATATTGAAAGCTGGTACAGCCGGATAGAAAAGAATGGATTTTTATCCCTGCGTTTGAAACCGGAAACAATAAGAGACCCGCAATAAAATATTGCAGGTCTTATATCTCTTGTGGAGGCGACCGGAATCGAACCGGTGTCCAAACATATTCTTCAAAAGCTTTCTACATGTTTATTTTGTTTTATTGTGTTGGGAATCAACTGGGAACAAACAACCGATTAATTCCTTAGCTGTATAGTCTTAAGCAATCAGCACAGCCTTTGATTGCAGCAACCTGTTTTGTTTTTAAGTCGGCGGCGGGGCATGGTAACAAGTCAACCGGCCCGGCGGCCCAAATGACTACTTAATCACTGATTAGGCAGCCATGGCATACTGTGTATTGCCATTTATAGTTTTCGTATTCAGATTCAACTGCTAATTACGCAACGCAGTACATGCTTACACTTTCAAAGAGCTACGCTGTCAAAACCAAACGCCCCCATTATGGGAAACTCCGAAGCTTCAAAGTTATATATCTAATTATTTCCCCCATCCAAACCAGTCATTTCCGTTTGCATACAACATCAATCCCAATAACAATACCATTCCTGCAACCTGCGCATACTCCAGGAATTTTTCATTAGGTTTTCTGCGTGTCACCATCTCATAAAGAGTGAACATTACATGCCCCCCATCCAGTGCGGGAATCGGCAGCAGGTTCATAAAAGCAAGAACAATTGACAAGAATGCCGTCATTGTCCAAAAATGCTCCCAATCCCAGGAGTACTTTGAAAATATTTTAGCCATTCCCTTAAAACCACCAAGCCCTTTGTAAGCACCGGTACTCGGATTAAGTATTTTCCTGAATTGATCAATATAAAACTTAAGTTCCGTTCCGGCTTTCTTTACACCTGCAGGAAAAGCGGCAAAAAATCCGTACTTGATAACATTCAATTTTACCCAACCCAAACTATCCATTTGTTCATAACTATACCCGTATGGTGCAAAACCAATCTTCCCTTCCCCACTTACAGCAACAGGGAAACTCATTTCCTGCCCTGATCTTACAACAGTAAGCTGTATAGTTTTATTCTTTTTCGGAGTTAACTGATTCTGTAATTCATCATAAAAATCAAACCGCACAGAATCAACTGCCACTAGCATATCATCCTTACGCAGCCCCGCTTTGTATGCGTTGGATGTATCCGGAACAAAAAATGCAATTGCCGGTTTTCTTACTTCTACAAAACCACTTGCTTCTTTATTCCTGTTTTCCACCAACTGACCAATCAGGTCTTCATCAAGAGTAAGATTAACTTTCTGCCCATTCCTGTCAACAGTGACTGAAATACCTAATAACAGACTACGCCTCAATTTTTCATAATCTTTTACTTCCTGGCCGTCTATTTCCAATATTTTATCCCCGTTTCGAATGCCCATTTTATACATCGTGCTGTCCACTACATGCACTCCATACTTCATAGATGCTGCAGGGATTTTCTTATCTCCCCATATCATTAAAATGAATGCATAAATTACAAAAGCAACCAATACATTCATGATTACACCTCCCAGCATCACAATTAAACGCTGCCATGCTGGCTTGCTTCTGAACTCCCATTCCTGAGGAGGTTGCTTCATTGCTTCTTTATCCATACTTTCATCAATCATTCCGGATATTTTCACATATCCGCCGAGAGGTAACCAGCCAATCCCGTAAACAGTATCCCCCACTTTCTTTTTTACTAGTGCAAACCAAGGGTCAAAAAACAAAAAGAATTTTTCCACCCGGCATTTAAACCATTTAGCCGTAATGTAATGACCAAACTCATGTAAAATCACAAGTATTGATAAAGCAAGTAATAATTGACCTGCCTGCAATCCTACATTTGACCAATTAATCGCTATTATATTCATATTTAGTTCTAAAATAAAAAATCTAAACCCGAAACAGATTTAGAATTGGTTTTACAGTTTAATTAAATCAGCGGCAAAGTTACGGGCCTCGCCGTCACTGTCAAAATATTCCTCCAGCGCAGGTTTCTCAATAAAAGGTATCTGCTGCATTGTTTTTTCAATAACATCTGTCATATCCAGGAAGTTGATACGGTTCCTGAGAAAGGCATAGACTGCAATTTCGTTCGCAGCATTCATAATACAGGGCAGATTGCCGCCCTTACTAAGAGCCACCTGTGCCAGTGCAAGGTTTCTGAAAGTCTTTATATCAGGTTCTTCAAAAGTGAGGGTACTTACCTTTTTAAAATCATAGCGGGGAAAACTGTTGGGTATCCTTTTGGGAAATCCCATTGCATACTGTATAGGAAGTTTCATATCCGGCAGGCCCATTTGTGCTTTGATACTACCATCCTCAAACTGTACCATACTATGAATGATGCTTTGCGGATGAATAACCACCTGTATTTGTTCCGGCCGGAGATTAAATAACCATTTAGCCTCGATCATTTCCAACCCCTTGTTCATAAGGGTTGCTGAATCTATGGTAATTTTAGCTCCCATGTTCCAGTTGGGATGTTGCAAAGCATGTTCTCTTTTTACATTTACAAGATAATTAGGTTTCCGGCCGATAAAGGGCCCCCCCGATGCTGTCAAAATAACCTTATCAATCCTGTTTCTCGTTTCTCCTACCAGGCATTGAAAAATGGCGGAGTGTTCTGAATCAACCGGGATGACTGGCACCCGGTTCTCCACGGCTTTACGCATAATGATATCACCCGCCACCACCAGTGTTTCCTTATTAGCCAGCGCAATAGCTTTGCCATTATTAATAGCCTTTAATGTTGGTTTCAGTCCTGCATATCCGACAATAGCGGCCAGCATCAGGTCATAACAGTCCATAGCAGCTACTTCTTCCAATGCTTTTTCCCCGGCAAAAACTTTTATATCGGTTGATGACAAAGCTTCTTTTACTCTCGAATATTTTTTTTCATCACCAATCACTACCACATTTGGGTTAAATTGTAAAGCCTGCCTTATTAATAAATCATCATTGCTCTGAGCAGTCAGTATTTCCGCAGAAAATTTATCCGTATTGGCCGCAATTACATCCAAAGCCTGTGTACCAATAGAACCAGTGGAGCCAAACAGGGCTATTCGCTTTATGGGTTGTTCTGCATTCATTACACTTTTTCGGGTGTTTCAGTCCATTTAATTAATTCATCAGCAATCTTTCTGTCATTACTTAATCTTGGCACTTTATTCTGTCCGCCTAATTTACCGATTGATTTCATGTAATCAATAAACCCGTTTTTATGCAGCGGGGTGATTTTTAAAGGCTGAAGAATATTTCCACTGATAAGGTCATCATAATACACATTCTTTTGCCGAAGGGCAAGATCAAGCTTTGCTGCAAATTCCGTCATATTATCAGGCCTTCTCTCAAATTCAATAAACCATTCATGATATGACTTGCCCTGATCTCCGCTTACAAAGGGAGCCACTGTAAACTCTGTAATTTGCACGTTTAATTCCTCTGCTACCATTTGCATACTATATTCTACTTCCTCGCCAATCACATGTTCACCAAATGCAGAAATGAAATGCTTTGTTCTTCCTGATACGATCAGGCGGTACGGGTCTGCAGAAACAAATTTTACGGTATCCCCGATATTATATCCCCACAGTCCCGCATTATTATTAATAATTAAAGCATAATTCTCTCCAACTCTCACATCTTTCAGGGAAAGTCTTGTCGGGTTTTCGTTGAAAATTTCGCCAGAAGGCACAAATTCAAAAAAGATGCCGCTATTTGTATTCAATAATAATCCCTCAGCTTCCTGTGAATCCTGGAAAGCAAAAAAACCTTCACTGGCCGGGAATAGTTCGATGGTATCAATCTTCCTGCCAATACTTTCAAGCAACTTAGCTTTATAAGGTTCAAAATTTACTCCACCCTGTACCATCACACTGAAGTTGGGAAATAAATCACCTACTTTTTTCCCGCCTCTTTTAATCAACTCATCAAAATACATCTGCATCCACGGTGGTATTCCGCTGATAAGTGTCATGTTCTGGCTAATCGTTTCGTCAACGATTTTTCCCAACTTGGTTTCCCAGTCTTCAATGCAATTCGTTTCATAAGAAGGCATCTGGTTAGTGCGAAGATATCTGGGTACATGATGGTTCACTATACCGCTTAACCTCCCGGTAGGGATACCCCCTACTCTTTCCAGTTCGGGTGAACCCGACAAAAAGATAAGTTTACCATCTGCAAATTTGGTATTACCCGTTTCTGCCATATAACAAAGCAGGGCATTACGGGCTGTATTAATATGATTGGGAATCGAATCTTTCGTAACTGGAATATACTTGGTGCCGCTGGTAGTACCAGAGGTTTTGGCAAAATAAATAGGCTTCCCTTTCCAAAGTACATTATGTTTTCCCTCTTTTATTTTCTCAATCCATGGCTTTAACTGCTCATAATCCCGTACTGGAACAGCCTGTTTAAATCCTTCGTACTCATCAACCTTATCTAATCCGGCCTCTTTCCCAAACAGGGTTTTCCTGCCCACTTTCAACATAAGCTTCAGGATATTTTCCTGGTCAGCCACGGCCGTGGTCATACCTTTGCGGATACCTTTATATATATAGGAAGCGAAGGGTTTTGCTAAGAATGACTTGATTTTCATACTTTCAGCACTAATGGCCCCATAGGGGGCTACAAATATAACGGAAGCCGGGGCAAAACGGGGTCACTAAATGTTCATAAATCTTTGATTTCCCGTTTGCCGCTTCAATATTTACCCTTACCTTTGCCGTCCTAATTTTAAGCGTATGATAGCAGTAATAAAAGTAGCCGGACAGCAGTTCAAAGTTGAAAAAGACCAGACTTTGTATGTCCCTCATGTAGAAGGCAAGGCTGGCGATAAACTGGACCTGGAAGTATTACTTGTTGATGCTGATGGAAAGCTTTCAGTTGGTTCTTCAGTAAATACTAAAGTAAAAGCTGAGATCGTTGATCAGGTGAAAGGAGACACAGTAATTGCCTACAAGCAAAAAAGAAGAAAAGGTTTTCACAAGAAAAGAGGTCATCGTACTGCGTATACGAAAATTAAAGTAACCAGTATTGCATAAGGCAATCAAACTAACCCAATCATTAATTTAAAAAACATCCTGATATGGCACATAAGAAAGGTGAAGGCAGCGTAAAGAACGGACGTGACTCTCAAAGCAAACGCCTTGGTGTAAAAATCTTTGGTGGTCAGCCTGCGATTTCGGGTAACATTATCGTTCGTCAGCGTGGTACAGTTTATCATCCCGGAAAAAATGTTGGTGTTGGAAAAGACTACACTTTGTTCGCATTAACTGATGGTGTGGTTGAATTCCGCAAAGCAAGAAATAACAGAACAATTGTTTCTGTAGCAGTAGCTGAAGCATAAGCCAACGTTTATCGTTTTGAATTTTGTGGAAAAAAAATTTGGGTAGTATAAAATAATTGTTATTTTTACTATCGTTAACCCATTTTACTAAACATTAAATTCAAACAAAATGGCTACAAAGAAAAAAGCTGCTAAAAAAGCTGCTCCTAAGAAAAAAGCTGCTAAGAAAGCTGCTAAGAAAAAGAAATAAGTTTAATTGTTTCTTGAAAGAAATAGAAAGTCCTTCGAAGTTCGAAGGACTTTTTTTGTGCAGCCATCCAGTTCCAGCAAAAAATAGAAGTCAAAAAAGAAGCCATAGTCACACAGACTTTAATAAATTAGTACTATGGATAATGCTGCTATTGCTGATAATTTCTCCCTGCTTGCCAAACTCATGGATATCCACGGCGAGAATTCCTTTAAATCAAAAACATACGGAGTTGCGGCATTTAATATCGAGAAATTGCCTGTTTCCCTGAAAGATGCGCCCCGCGAAAAACTGTTTAGTATAAAAGGAATTGGCGAGAGTGCAGGCCGCAAAATAATTGAAATGCTTGATACCGGCCGCTTGTCTTTGCTGGATGAATACATCAATAATACTCCGCCCGGTGTAATTGAAATGCTGAATATTAAAGGTATTGGCCCAAAAAAAATACAGACTATCTGGAAAGAGATGGGCATTGAATCCGTCGGGGAACTTCTGTATGCCTGCAACGAAAACCGGCTGACACTGTTTAAAGGCTTTGGTGAAAAAACACAAAAGAATGTTCAGGAGTCTATTGAATTCTATTTTCAGAACCAGGGGCATTTTTTATACGCTCAACTGGAAGAAGTGTTTACACAGGTGGACAACTACCTGAAATCAATATTTTCCGGGGACAAAGTGCAGGTGACCGGAAGATATAGAAGACAGGAACTAACTATTGATGAATTGGAATTTGTTATCCTTGAGCCGAACGAACTAATTAAACCCAAATTCCGGACGGCACAACCGCCTGAATTACTCGAAGAAAGTTCAGCAAGCCTTTTGTTTAAGTTAAGAAACGGATTAAAGCTCAGGCTATATACAGGTGGGACAAATATGGCAGAACAGCTTTTCAAAACAACAGGTAGTACCGAATTTATCGCTGCATTTGGCACAGCTTTCCCTTCAGTTAACCATGTCTGTCCGGGCAACAATGACGAAAATATCTTCCAAAAGGCTGGTATCCCTTATATCCTCCCCTGCCTTCGGGAATCTGCAACCATTATCGATAAAGCAAAACAAAACAAATTACCCGTATTGATACAGCCCATTGATATTCGTTCCATCATTCATAGTCACAGCAACTGGAGTGATGGAAGTAATACGATTGAAGAAATGGCCTGCGAATGTGCCAAAAGAGGGCTTGAATATCTCGTGATTTCAGATCATTCTCAAACGGCATTCTATGCCAACGGACTAAAAGAAGAAAGGATCAGGGAGCAGCACCATTATATTGATGAGCTGAATAGCAAACTGTCGCCATTCAGGATATTTAAGAGTATTGAAAGCGACATACTGAATGATGGCGGCCTTGATTATCCGGAAACTATTCTAAAAGCTTTTGACCTCGTCATCGCTTCGGTGCACAGCAATCTGGGCATGAATGAAGAAAAAGCCAATACCCGGCTGATAAAAGCTATTGAGAATCCTTATACCACAATCCTTGGGCATATGACAGGCAGGCTATTACTCAGCCGCAATGGCTATCCTGTCAACCATAAAAAGATCATTGATGCCTGTGCTGCCAATAATGTGGTGATAGAACTGAATGCCCACCCAAGACGATTAGATATCGACTGGAAATGGATTGACTACGCTCTGGAAAAAAATGTACTGCTTTCAATTAATCCGGATGCCCATGCTTTAGACGGTTTTGATGATGTGAAGTACGGGGTGTTTGCAGCACAAAAAGGCGGATTGACGAAAGAAAAAAACCTGAGCAGCTTTTCGCTATACCAATTTGAAAATTTCTTACACAATCGAAAAAGCTGACTCTACTCCATGGAACTATGTGCTTTCCTCAAAGAACTTATCATTACATGGGATCATTCCACTGCAGTATACAAAGAATACCTCGCAGCCGGTAAAATATTCCGGTTTGCTCAACAGCTTAAATTCTGCAATAGTAAAGCTATGGACCTGCTGACTACCAATAAACAGTTATTGCCCTCCAGTTTACAGGCAGATGCAGAAGCCTTGATTAACCATTATAGTATATGGACCCAAAAATGGGAGGCTTTGGCCAAAGTGTCAAATCCTGCTCCTGCTGATAAATTTGTATTTGCTAATTCAGTCATATTCCCGAAGCAGGCCGCACAGAACCTGGAAACTCTGTATAAGCAATTAAAACAGGAATAAGCAACAAGAAATTAGTCCTGTGGCGGGCTTTTTCTTTTTCGGGGTGTTTCCAGGTTCATATTATGGCGTATCGCATCCCAATACTCTTTGCCATAATCTACCAATATCTCGGCACCGGCAGGTATATCTTTAGTTGATTCGATGTAAACTTTCAGACCATCTTCAGTGTACTCAGCATTATTTGTAAGCCCTTTTACCCTGGCCAGCCCCCTTGCATCATTGGCATAGCGGGCCAGCGCATCAGTAGTCCTGCTGGCGTCTATCACATGATAACGTTTTACATAATAAATGTATCCGTTCCGGCCTTCATCGTGATCCACTTCTTTCCAGGTGGTGATCTCCCCTTTGTACTCAACTATCTTTGTACCCTTCGGAATAAACTCCCGGGTAAATAATCCCTTGCCTGCGCCGGGCAGGCTTGATTTCTTAACTCTTATTTTTTTCTCCAGAAATGTCATAAACTAGTCCTATAAGTTTAGGAAGCCGCAAATATAAAAGATATGAGTTAAGTACAGTCATTTTCCCCTTAACCCCGAAGCAACTACATTTGCAGGACATTCGTCATCTCCGTATGAAAAATGAATTATTCTTCCTTCTCTTTTTATTAACCTGCACCGCAGTTCACTCACAGGACTATATCAATAAAAAGAAGACGGACGTGGTAGCATATCTGAAAAAGAAATATCAGCAAGACAACAGTGAAAAGACAAGCATTATAGAGGAAAAAGATACGGTAAGACTACAATTGAAAGATCCGGCCAACCAACTGTATGATTACCTGCTGGCATTCGATGGAGCCGGAAGCTGCAAATCAGAAACAATAATGACACGGTGCGACTCCTGCCTTGCGGTATTAGTGCAGCAAGTGCTGGCAAAGAAAAAATACAAGTGGAAGCAGCTCAATGAAAACCAGTATGTTTCCCGGTTTGAGGATAACCTGATGATCGAACTGCCTGCCGATAATACTTACCATTCATTCTCTGTTCTCCGGGTGGAATGGACAAAGGAATTATATAAGCTATTGCTGAAACAGTAATGTTTTATTTCTCAAGCAAGCCATCCGACCTCCACTGTTTAAAGATTGTAATAGTACTGTCGCTGAGTTTTGTGGTTTTCCGCATTGGCATAAACCCTTTTTCGCCGGGATTCATACTTATGCGGCGTATAATTTCATCAATATCTGTTTTCACATTACTATAATTATCGTAAGGTTTTTTATTGCCTCCCTTTGCCGGTATATGACAGGGTGAACAATTATCCATAATTACTGTCTGCAGATTTGCCTGGTAATTAAGTTTGGAAGCAGCAGATGCCGCCTTTTTACCACCGCTGCAATTGGCTAATACTATTGCCATCGCCGATACGACAGAAAGGATGAAAAGTTTCTTCATGTTGGTTTAGTTTATATGGAAATATACAAAATAGATTGAAAACTTCTCACCTGTTATCGTTTGCTTTATACCAACGGTTGCTTTATTATTTAACCATTCCGGTAACTTTACCAATATATGCTATCTGCTACCGCCAGAACATATCGCAATGCTTACGCAGGTCTTTCGAAAGAAACCTGGCTGCTATCATTCATTATGCTCATTAACCGAAGTGGCACGATGGTAGTCCCCTTTATGACCCTGTACCTCACCAGCCCTGAGATGGGATATTCTGTAGGTGAAGCCGGGATTGTATTTGGTTTATTTGGCGCCGGTGCTTTTAGCGGGGCCTGGCTCGGTGGACGGCTTACTGATAAGATTGGTTTCTATCCCATACAGTTGTTTACTCTTTTCACTGGTGGTATTTTATTTATGATACTGGGGCAAATGAAAACTTATCCGCTCATCTGCAGTTTTACATTTCTGCTTAGTTTTGTAAATGAAGCTTTCCGTCCGGCCAATTCAACAGCTATTGCTTTTTATAGTAAAACAGAAAATCGTACCCGTTCTTATGCACTTAACAGGCTTGCAATAAACATTGGGTGGGCAGTTGGCAGCGGGCTTGGAGGGTTTCTTGCAGATATAAATTATGAGTTGCTGTTCTGGGTGGATGGGTTTACTAATATCACCGCTGCGATATTGATGTGGGTTTTATTAAGGCCGGCGAGATACAAACCGGAACATTATAAAAATAATGAGCAGCATCATGCTGCAGTATCGGCTTACAGTGATAAAAAATATATCCTTTTTATCATTATCACAATGCTATTTGCCAGTTGTTTTTTTCAGTTATTTACCAACCTTCCTGTATATTTTAAAAAAGAACTGCATTTCTCAAAACCTTTTATAGGTATATTGATGGCTTTTAACGGTATTCTTATTGCAATTGTAGAAATGGTGCTTATTTACCGGCTCGAAGGAAGAAGAAATATCCTTCATTATATCAGGGCTGGTGTATTTATAGTGGGGCTCTCATTTTTAATGCTGAATATTCCGGGTATTGGACCAGTGCTTTCCTTCAGCATGATTATTTTAGTCACTTTTGGAGAAATACTTTCTATGCCCTTTATGAACAGCTACTGGATAGGCAGAACCCAGGTATCTAACCGGGGGCAATATGCAGCACTGTACACTATGGCCTGGTCAGCCGCACAAACACTGGGCCCGATGGGTGGAGCACAGTTAGTTGAACTTTCCGGGTTTCGGTTATTGTGGTGGTGTGTCGGAGGACTTTGTATTTTTGCAGCCTTTTCTTTTAACAAACTGAAAGAAAATAAAACTTAGACGCTGTTACTTTTTATTCACTTCCACCAGTACTACCTTTGCTCTCTATGAAATTATTTTATCTTCTAATCCTTGTTGTGTCGATTCTCATATTTTCCTGCAACCAAAAACAGACACAACAACAAACGTTAACTGAAGAAGAAGTTATGGCCGCCATTAATCTTTTTGACGAAGGATGGAAAAACAAAAATGCAAAACTGGTCGATTCAGTACTTTCCCGGCATTATTTGTATTTCACCCAATCAGGCCGGACTTTCGACAGGGCCAGTCTGGTACAAACAGCCGCATCATCCGTTTACCGGCTACAAGCTATGGAAAGGGAACAGTTTACGATTCAACTGGAGGGCAACACAGCTGTAGTAAATACTATCTGGAAAGGAAAAGGGGCTTACCACGGAGAGGACTTTAATGATAAGCAACGATGCAGCATCACCGTTGTTAAAAATAACGGTACTGTAAAAATATTAGCAGAACATTGCACTCCCATTAAATAACTTATTGCAAGACAAAATCCACAGCAGCCGTTGCATGAAGTAAGGTTGTGTCAAAAACCGGCACTGGTGTATCTTCCTGTTTTATCAGTATGGGTATTTCCGTGCAGCCAAGAACGACCCCTTCTGCTCCCTGTGATGATAACTTCTCCATAAGTTGCAGGAATTGCTGTTTTGTTGAGGATAGAAACTTCCCTTTACCAAGTTCATTGTAAATAGCATTGTTTACAAATTCAATCCCCTCTTTATCAGGAATGATAGTTTCAATGCCATGATCAGCCAGCTTCCTTTTATAAAAATCAAAAAGCATGGTGTACTTAGTACCCAGTAACGCCACCTTTTTCAATCGCATTTTCATAATTGATGCAGCCACCACATCAGCGATATGCAACAAAGGGGTATTTACAGATTGTTGCACTTTCTCTGCAATATGATGCATTGTATTTGCGCCCAGCAAAATACAATCTGCCCCTGCCATTTCTGTTTTTTTGGCGGCATCACAAATTATAGCAGCTATCGCATCCCAGTTGCCCTGGTGCGTTAGCTTTACAATCTCACCATAGTTTACTGAATACAACACTATTTTTGCTGCTTCATTACCACCCAGTCGTTGGTTAGTAATTTCATTAAACAGGCGATAATAATCCAGTGAGGAAATCCATGACGTACCCCCAACAAGTCCGATTGTTTTCATGGCCTAAAATTACCCGATACAATTGATTTAGATTAATTTTTTATACGAATGGAACCGTTATTAGTAACAATTTCAAAACTCTCAAACCCTTACTTTTGTCAAAATGAATTTCATGTACAGGTTATTAACAGTTGTATTCTTCTTACTGATCACTGGCACATTATGGTCGCAGCAAGAAGTAAAACGCCCCAAATTAGTAGTAGGTATCGTAATGGACCAGATGAGGTGGGATTATCTCTACCGTTACTATAGTCGCTACAGTGAAACCGGTGGCTTTAAAATAATGTTGAACCAGGGGTTTACCTGTGAGAACACATATATCCCTTATGCTCCAACAGTTACAGCTTGCGGACATAGCTCTATTTATACAGGCTCTGTTCCTGCCGTAACCGGCATCACAGGCAATAGCTGGTGGGATCGGGAACAAATGCGGGCTGTTTACTGTACCGAAGACAAAACTGTAAATACTGTTGGCAGTAGTTCTGCACTGGGAAAAATGAGCCCCAGAAATTTACTCGTTACCACCATTTGTGATGAACTCAGACTGGCCACTAACTTCAGGAGTAAAGTAATTGGTATTGCTATTAAAGATCGCGGTGGCATTTTACCGGCAGGACATAGCGCCAATGCTGCTTACTGGTATGACAATACCAACGGCAACTGGATTACTTCCACCTATTATATGAACGAATTACCAAAATGGGTAACAGATTTCAACAACAAAAAAATCATTGACAAATATTATGAAAAAGGGTGGGATATGCTCTACCCTGCCAGTACATATTTGCAAAGCACAACAGATGACAAAGCTTACGAATCAAAACCTTTTGGCACAGCATTTCCTTATCATATGAAAAATTTTTCGGGAAAAGATTATGGAAAAATTTCCACTACTCCAATGGGGAATAGTATAACATTTGAATTTGCAAAAAATGCCCTGCTAGCTGAACAACTTGGCGCAGACAATATCACCGATTTTCTGGCTGTAAGCTTTTCATCACCCGATTATATTGGCCACACATTTGGGCCTAACTCAATAGAAGCAGAAGATGGATTCCTCAGACTTGACAAAGAACTGGGAGAATTTCTGACCTTCCTTGATACAAAAGTGGGGAAAGGACAATACACAGTTTTCCTTTCTGCCGATCATGGGGCAGCACATGTTCCTGAGTTCATGCAGGAAAATAAACTCCCGGGTGGCCGGGTGTTTACAGGTACTTTAACCACTAATCTCAATAAAGTACTGAATGAAAAATATAAGATCAGCGATGTAATAGTAAGCGACGATAACTATCAGGTACATCTGAATCATCCGGCAATTGATTCTGCAAAACTTGATACTCAGGAAATCATTCAATGGATAATAAACAGATTACAGAGTGAACCGGGAATTGACAGGGTCTTTGCACTTAAAGACCTGAACAATATTCCTCTGCCTGCAACAATCAGAAATATGCTGAATAACGGTTACTATCCACGCAGAAACGGGGATATTCAATTTATTCTGAGACCAAACTATATTGATGCCTGGAGCAACTACGGAACAACACATGGCCTCTGGAATCCCTATGACTCACATATCCCTTTACTGTGGTATGGATGGGGGATTAAGCAGGGAAAAACAAACAAAGATACCCACATGACGGATATTGCACCCACTTTGGCGGCCTTACTCCATATACAAATGCCGAGTGGCACGGTAGGGCATGTGATCTCTGAGGTGCTTAAGTAAAACAAATATTTATAAACGGTGAATTTCAATTACTGTTTCTTTGTAACTTCCTTTCATAAAAATTAAATTAATCTGTAATTCATCTTGCATGAAAAAAAACAGTTGTTTTTTTCTTGTTTGTTTTATATCAGCATCCCTTAGCCTGAATGCACAGTCAGGAACTATTGACAGTATTAAATTTTTCACCGACGGATCTCTTCTAAATATGACGCTGACAACTGATCTGCGTCAATTGCAAACAGAGAAAAAGGATGATGCTTTTCAAATTGCTTCAGTTTCTTTAAAACTTGCCGACAGTATAGTAATTAATGAATCCATTATGGTAGGAGCAAGAGGGAATTTCAGAAGAACATATTGTCGGATACCCCCGCTGATGCTTAATTTCCGCAACGCAACTTCTCCCCGGCTTCATTCACTTGGTAAACTAAAACTGGTGATCGGATGCGGCATTAATGCTATCGATGAAATTTTGTTACTGAAAGAATTCCTGGTTTACAAAATTTATAATATCCTGGAAGAAATGAGCTTCCGGGTAAGGCCGCTCCAGATCCGGTACAGTGATACCCGTGGAAAAATAAAACCCTTCACCCAGTATGCTTTTCTTATCGAAGATGATGCAGATATGGCCGGCAGAAATAATTGCCGTAAAAAAGAAGAAATAACAATCCTTACCGAAAAGACGAACAGGGATATGATGACAATGGTAGCCATTTTCCAATATATGATTGGAAATACAGACTGGGCTGTACCAAATAACCATAACATAAAGTTGATTTACGATAAAAAAAATAAAATAGCCCCGCCTTATGTTGTTCCTTACGACTTTGATTATTGTGGTCTTGTAAATGCAGGCTATGCTGTTCCTCATGAGTTAATCGGCACAGAAAAAGTTACAGAAAGGGTGTACAGGGGGTTCCCGCGAACAATGGAAGAAATCCAGATAAAGCTGGATATTTTCAGAAATAAAAAAGACAGTATATACTCCCTGATCAATAATTTTTCACTTCTGGATAGTAAAGTAAAAAAGGAAATGACAAACTATCTCGACGACTTTTTTAAATTTATCGAGAATAAGGGACAGGTAAAATCTGTTTTTATTGATAATGCCCGAAGAAGCTGACCCGGCATTTGACTTGCGAAGTAACCCCGAACGAAAATTAAAAGTCTTATTTTCGCAACAAAACTTATCCAAAATGAACCTAAAAGAACAATTTGAAAAAGCAATCTCCGACAGTAAAACGTTAAACGAAAAGCCCAGTAATGACACCCTGCTTCAGCTCTATTCCTTATATAAACAGGCCAGCGAAGGTGATGTAAACACCGATCCTCCTTCTAATCCTTTTGACTTTGTGGCAAAAGCCAAATACGAAGCATGGGCAGGATTAAAAGGGAAATCTGCCGAAAACGCAATGTCAGAGTATATTGAACTTGTGAAGAAACTAAAAGGATAAAAATAATTATCGCCTATATAACCTGAGAATAAATCTCACTCAATTTTTTACCCACTACGTCATAACTGAATTTACCCTGTGCATCTTCAGCTATTTTCTTACGGTTATATTTTTCATACCGTTTAATTACTTCCTGCATAGCAGCCATTAATCCCGCTTCATCTTTTGGCTCTACCATAACAGAATTGCCCTGGTTTATTAATTCGGGTATACCGCCTGCATTCGTAGCAATAACAGGCAATCCGCAGCACAAAGCTTCGCCAATAACGCAAGGTGAATTCTCAATATTACTGAACACCAGCAGGCAATCCGATTCCAGCATTTCAGCAGCAACTTCTTTATACGGCACCTCACCTCTGAAAAAAACTTTATTTCCCGGTAAACCCAGTGCTAAGGAATAATCGCTTATCGTATTGTTCGCATTGCCAACCATTACCAGTTCAACATCATTTCTTTTTTCCAGCAGTGATTTAAAGGCCCTCAGAATACCTTCTGCATTCTTAAGCGGCACCATGTTAGATACATGAATAAACCTAAACTCATTGACGGGTCGTCTTCCGGAATAATAAAACAAATTTGTGTCAACAACGTTCGGTATAATTTCATATTCCTTTTTAATTACCTGTCTGTTGACTCCTTCTGCCAGATATTTACTTACACTGATAAATGTCAGAGACCCTCTAAAAATAGCTTTTGTGTATTTCTTAAATACCCTGCTTCTCCTAGAATAGTTAAGTTGTTCCACTGCATTATATATTCCCCAATGTTCAGTTACAATGTACGGCACATCATATTTCCGCTTAATCCACAAAGCCGGTATACCTGCTTTCACCGGCACATGCACATGCACCAGATCCGGCTTACCATTCCTGGTAAAATATTGCTTAATTGCTTTTTTGAAAAGATATAACCAGCGATATTGAGAAATAACCTTGCCGGTAAGTGAAGACTGTTTCCTGAAATAAACCAAATGTTCTGTAAGCCCCTCCTGATGAATTATTGCTTCCTTCGTTTCATTAATCAAGCCTTTTTCATCGCCGGCAATATATATAACATAAATATCATTATATAATGCAGCTGCAAGAGCATGCCGTTGAATAAAGTCTCCGTTGAATTTATCCACCTCTGATGGATACCAGCTGCAAAGCCAAAGTATTTTTTTCCGGGCCATTGATATAAAATTACCTATTAATTAGTCACAGGTATCAGACGGATAAATTCCCTTCTGTTCATGTAATAAAACATCAACAGGTATATAAGAGGGAAAAAACTAAACACTTTCAATGCCAGGATATCGGTATAAAAACCCGATAAATACAGTACAACCAATACAACAAAACCTCCCAATAGTTGTACATCGCTGATTGCGCAAGCTACTTTAAAGCAATAGGTATGCAAATCTTTGTAAACGAGTTTCAATGGTTTTGTAATGTGATAACCATCTGTAATGACAATTCTTGGATTATTTACCTGTACAGGGATAACAACTGGTTTTGTATCCGGCAAAGGATAAATTTCCCGGCCATTTACCACAGCCCTTATCTTCAGGAAGCTGAGCAGAACCTGGTTTTTTCTTTGCAACACTATATGAAACGGAGCAGAAATAATTAACAAGTTAAATTATAAAATTTCTGGCCACTTTGTTCTTCGCCTGCCAGTTCTGAGCCGCTGAACTACTTCAATGCCTTAATTATTTCAATAAAATCAGCAGCCACCAGTGAAGCGCCTCCTACCAGGCCACCATCCACATCCTGGCATCCAAACAGTTCCTTTGCATTATTGGCCTTTACACTTCCCCCATATAAAATAGGAATATCATTAGCAACAGCTTCTCCATACTGATCAGCTATTACAGAACGTAAAAAATGATGCATTTCTTGTGCCTGGTCTGTTGTGGCAGTTTTGCCAGTACCAATAGCCCAAATAGGTTCATAAGCAATTACAATAGTTCTTATTTTATCAGCAGGCAAGTGAAATAATGATTCCTTCAGTTGTGCAGCCACATAAGTATTCTGTGTACCCGACTCCCGGATAACCAGGGGTTCTCCACAGCAAAAAATAGGTGTAATATCATTTGCATAACACAAATCAATTTTCTGTGCAAGCATTGTATTTGTCTCAGCATTATATTCTCTTCTCTCACTATGACCAAGGACACAATAATTAATACCTATTGACTGAAGCATATCTACCGACACCTCTCCAGTATAGGCTCCGGATGCTTTATGGTGGCAGTTTTGTGCAGCAGCGTGGTAATTTTTTTCATCAGCCACTTCGCTTTTTGTCATTATAAGATACGGATAAGGAACAGCAAAAACAGTATGCTGGTGTGGTGCCAGGTTAATCCCGGCATCTAATATATCATCCAGTAATTTTTCTCCATCCTTATAAGTAAGGTTCATCTTCCAGTTTGCTGCAGCAATTTGTTTTCTCATAGTACTATTTTATCAAGTTTTAAAATTTGTCAAATATATATTTCAAAATACTTTTCTCATTATCAGAAATTGCCTGTCCCCGCAATTTTTTCCAGTCGTCGATATCCAGCAAAGCTTTGTCAAATTCATATCGCTTAACTCCCTCACTCCCCCAGGAAAAGCTTGGAATGTATTTTGGCGTTAGTCCCGAGCCAAATACATTACAACTTACACCTATTACTGTACCGGTATTTATGGAAGTGTTTATAGCAGTCCGGGAGTAATCTCCCATCATTACGCCGCATTTTATGCCGGCATTTATCTCTCCTTCTTGTGTCCATATTTTCACATCACTGGCATTATTCTTAATGTTAGAATTGGTAGTGCCTGCGCCCATATTACACCATTCACCAATTACCGAATCTCCTAAATATCCATCATGTGCCTTATTGCTGAATCCAAACAAGACTGAGTTTTTGATTTCCCCTCCTCCAACACATTGCGGGCCCAAACTTGTAGCCCCATATACTTTTGTGCCCATTTTCAGGCAAGCTTTTTCACCCAACGCAAAAGGCCCGCGGATGACACATCCTTCCATCACTTCCGCATCCTTTCCAATGTAAACAGGGCCCGTTGATGCATTAATGATACTGTATTCAACTTTTGCCCCTTTCTCAATAAATACCTGAGAAGGTTTAATGACCCGGTTTGTTTTGGAAACTGGTTGTGATTTCCTCTTACCAGTAAGAAGTGCAAAATCCTGGCGAATGGCCCAGTCATTTAATTGAAAAATATCCCAGGGGTGATGAATAGTTTTTATTCCCTCGCCGAACACTACCGCCTGGCCTACTTTTATTTTATGCCTATCTGATATTTCACTTCTGGTAATACGAAATGCAATGCTATTACCACCCTGGGTGGCAATAAATTCCCCATCTTTTAATCGCTGGATAGCTTTTGCAAGTTTTGGAGTTGGCAATACATTACCATGTATCATGAAACAAACATCGTTGCCAATTACTTCATCTATGCTCACCGAACGTTCAAGATCTTTATAGTCATCTTCCTTTTTATCATACGATGTGAGCCCAAGCGTCTTTTCCCATTTTTCCCTGATGGTTAGTATGCCTACTCTTATATCTTGTATTTGCCGTGTCAGTGTAAAAGGGTGGAGGTTCTCCGGCTGGCAAAACTCCTCGGTAAAAATGATCTTGTTCATGGAAAAGGAGATTAAAATATGTGTAAAAATAAACAACCTCCCGGAGAACCGGGAGGTCTAAAGTATAGCCATGAAAAACAAAACTCCTCGCTTTCGCAAAGAGCTCTGCACAAGTTAATGCTTTTCTTATTTTTTTGCGTACTTCTTCTTGAATTTATCGATACGACCTGCTGTATCCACCAGCATGTTTTTACCTGTAAAGAAAGGGTGAGAAGTATTTGAAATCTCCAGCTTGATCAATGGATATTCATTGCCATCTTCCCATTTCGCCGTTTCTTTTGAAGCAGCAGTAGAACGGCTCAGGAAAGAATGACCATTACTCATGTCCTTGAAAATAACTAACCGATAGCTATCGGGATGGATTCCTTTTTTCATAACTCTATGATTTTTAAGGCTGCACGGGTTTTGCCGTACAGATGAAAAAATAAATTTTGGGCGGCGAAGATAGGCTGGGAAAGGCTTTTAGCCAAATCTTATTCAAAAAAGCTGTACTAATAATACGAAAGCGCCAAGTGAGCTTACTTTCCGGCTTTCGCCTTCCTGTTTACTTACCCGACGCTTTCTGGAGATTTTCCACCTTTTTGAAGGGCTTCTTTCTCCCGGAGTTCTCTCTGCCTTTTCAAGCTTCCTTCCCTCCTTTTGCATTTCTGTTTTATTGCTAAAACATCGTGCAGTTGTATATCAAATGTAATTTCTGAGTGTACCCTATTCCAAATTTTTGACGAAATTGATTTGCACCGGTTTTGCACCCAGTTATGCACAGAAAATAGCGATAAAAGAAGATTTTTACAGCCAATTAGTCCCTCATATTCACATACTGCAACGGAATTCCAAGATTAGCAGCTTTGCAAAGCTGGATGACAGACTGCAAGTCGTCAATTTTTTTTCCGGCTACCCTAACCAGGTCATCGTTAATTGAAGCCTGAACCTTAGTTCCGGAATCTTTTATAAGCTTTACTATTTTCTTGGCGTCCTCCTGTACCAGCCCATCTCTCACCTTTATTTCTTTCTTCCATACTTTTCCACTTTGGGCGCCCTCTTTAGAAGCGTCAAAAGCCTCAGGTGCAATCCCCTGTTTATGCGCCCTGCTGATAAGTACATCAATTAGCTGGCGCATTTTCATATCATCCTCGGTTTCAAGTTTGAGGATAAATTCTTTTTTGTCCAGGTTGATCACAACATGAGAACCTTTAAAATCAAACCGGTTAGTAATTTCTTTAGTAGTTACGTTCACGGCATTGTCCAATGCCTGGGCATCTACTTTACTTACAATATCAAAAGATGGCATAGTGTAGTGTTTTGATTGAGAACACAAATATAATTAAGCCTGATGTAGTAAGGCCATCCCTATAAAAATGTCCTTCCGGGAAAGGAGGACATTAATTTACCCACATGAAAAAGTTGTAAAAATTTACTGGTTGCCTTGTCCTACCCTGTTCTGCTCATCCTGTGAGGCTCCGTTTCTCCTTCTTTGCTGGCTTTGCTGTCCGTTTTTGCCAAACCTGTAAGTAAGAGAAACAGTAGCCTGGCGGTTATCCCACCGGTTCTGCACTCTTGTATTTATCACATCATATTCAGTATGTCCTTTGTAACGTTGTATCCAGAAAGGATCACGAAGATTGAAACGAACGGTTCCTTTGCCTTTCAATATTTGTTTTTGACCACCAAAACTTATCACATACATCGGTTCATTGATGCTTAACTGATCTACACCCCTGGCCCGGTAAAACCCTGTCATTTCCAAAGTGAAGCCCTGCTTGATGGTAAAAGTCTGGGTCATATTGATCATAAACGATGTATATGACATATCAAGAGGTTTATCTTCATACATCCCCTCATAATGATTATTGAAGATATTGGTGAAAATGTTGGCTGTCCACCATTTAGTAACAGGTATGGGTGCTGTAATAGCTATCCCGATATTCCGGAACCTGGCCACATTATCTGATGTGAGGAATACCAGGTCGCCATCCGCCTTTAATATTTGTGAGATAACATTATTAGTAGTGTTGTAATTCAGCGTAGTGATCAGTTTTCCTTTAAAAGAATGACTTAGTTCAATATTATGGGTGAACTGTGGCAGCAGGAATGGATTTCCTTTTCTGTATGAAAGTGAATCAAGAAAATAAATAAAAGGATTCAGGTCCTGGTAGTTAGGCCTGGTAATCCTCCGGCTGTAAGACACCGTGAGCTGGTTATCCTTATCAGCTGCATAACTGATAAATGTACTCGGGAAAAGATTAGTAAAGTTTCTTTTGAACGAAGAGTCATTGGTCACCTGGTATCCTTTTGCAACAGTATTTTCCAGTCTGAGTCCCCCCTGGAATGACCATTTCTTGATTTGTGTGTTCGCATTAAGATAAACAGCATTAATATTCTCATCATAGATAAAATGGTTAGATCTGCCATCAGCTATCCATTTACTGCCATCCCATCGTTCATAATTCACCAGGTTATCATTTGTTACGTAACTACTCTTTATACCAGCTTCAATCCTTCCTCCTTTTTTGAAAGGGTGAACGTAGTCTGATTTAGCTGAGTAAATTTTTATTGCTGAAGGCAAATGCCCTTTTAGTATCAGCTGGCTCCCTACGGGTTGTTCTGCCCCATCAAAAAAATCGGTGGTGAGAGTCATCCTTGATGTATTATCATAAGCAATGAAATCAAGGTCAGCTGACAACTCACGGCCCGCAGAATCAAACTGGTGGCGGTAATTGAAGTTAGATGTAAAATTTCTGAATTTTATTCTGTTATCTGTTTGAGAAGCCATCATTGATAATAGCTGGTAATTCTCATCTGCTGTAGTAGTAACTGTTCGGGGAGTAGGATGCCCTGAAAAAGTAAACCCGCTGACAACAACTCCAAAAGTATTTTTCTTGTCTGCAAAGTAATCAAGCCCCAGTTTCAGGGTGTGGTTGTTATTGCCAAACTTGAATTTTGTTTCCACATCATTATACCCTAACACTGCTTTATTATTGTCCAGCTTTGTCCTTGATATATCCAAAGAATTTCTTCCACGAAACGCATTCGGGTTATAATTACCGAAGAAATTGATCTTATTTTTTCTGTAATTAAAATTAAAACTGTTCTGCGATTTTGGTATCACATAAAAGGTTCCGTTCTGCTCAAAGAAACTTGTCGTCAGACCCACCATTATAGAACCGTTAAATCCAGTTGCTCTCCCCTTTTTTGTTTTAATATTGATGACGCCGGAATTCCCTGCTGCATCAAACTTGGCAGAAGGATTGGTCATTATCTCTATCTGATCAATAGCAGAGGCCGGCATGTTCTTGAGTAAATTGGCAAGGTCAGCAGGTGAAAGGAAAGTTGGCTTGCCATCCATCATTACGATCACACCAGCTTTGCCCCGCAGACTGATTGCTCCGTCATTATTCACCATTATACCCGGAGATTTTTCCAATACCTCCAACGCCGTAGCTCCTGCATTGGTTGGCGAAGCATCCACATTCACTACAGTTTTATCAATCTTGGTCTCAATAAACGGTTTTTTAGCTGTTATAATTACATCACTGAGATTTTTTGAAGCATGTGGCATTTGCAAAGCAGCCACCTGGATGGTATTGTTGATTGTGTTAATAGAAAAACTACTGCTGTACGTCATTTCAAAACCAATGGAAGAAGTTAAAACGAGATATTCTCCCTCGGCAATACTCTCAAACTCATATTTCCCGTCTTTGCCTGTAACAGCTGTCTTTACTAAAGATGAATCTGCCACCTTTAATAATGACACCGAAACAGCCGCAAGAGGTTTGCTTGACTGATCCTGTACCTGGCCGGAAACTTTACCTGTTTTGTCTTGAGCGATAATGTTTGCACAGCAAACAAAGAAGATGCAACAGAAGGTTAGATACTTTCTCATATTCATGGCTAATGGTTGGTGATTGAATCGTAAATGAAGTTGCAACAGAAATAAGGATAACAGAAAAGAAATATGACAAGTTTCGTAGTTATCGTGACAAAGGGTAAGTATCAATTATCAATACACAAGCGGCAAATTTTATCACTTATGGAACAGGTATGTTAATACTGTATTAACATATAATAAAAAAATCCTTCTGCGATCAACAGAAGGATTGAAAAAAAGGTTTAAATGATTAATGGTCTTCATTAATTATCTCCGCCGGCGTTTACACGGTTTTGTTCTTCTGAGGCACCCCCTGTTTTTCTTTTCTGACTATTTCCATTCACTTTTCCTTTGCTGAAGCGATAAGTGAAACCAAGTGCTACTTGTCTTGAATCTCTTTGCTGCTGGAACGCTGCGTCAATATTGCTGTATTTTATATCACCACTGATCTTTTGTGTGTAGAGAATATCACGAATATTAAATCGCAAAGATCCCTTCCCCTTCAAAATCTGCCTGGTAATCCCCATATTTATCATACCAAATCCATTAATCCTGAACACACCATCTACACCGCCGGTTCTGTAAAAACCGCTTAACTCAGCACTCCATGTTTTGGCAAATTTGAATTGATTGGATGCGTTGAACTGACCTGTTGTAGCACTTATATCAACATAGTCCCCATTAATAATTCCCTCGAACCGGTTGTTATAAACATTGGCATACGCATTACCACTCCACCATTTTGTGATCTGACCACCGGCACTTACAGAAATACCATACTGATGTTGCTTTGCAATATTAGATTTCTTTATAAAAGTTTCGTTCTTTTCGGTATTCTGTTCAAGCACTTCATTAATAATATCTGTAGTAGTTGTGTAATTAACAGTGGTTGTCAGGAATCCTCTAAAAGTATGCGTCAACTCAATATTGTGAGAAAATTGAGGTTTCAGGTTCGGGTTACCCTGCTCAAAAGTATACTTGTCAAGAAACATGATAAAAGGGTTCAGGTCCTCATAATCAGGCCGGTCAATTCTTCTGCCGTAATTGATGCCCAAAGTATGTTTGTCATTGATGGTATATTGCAGGAATGCTGTAGGGAACAACTGGGTGTAGTTACGTTTGAACTTTTCACCAGTGGTTACCTGGTTTCCTTTTGCATTTGTATTCTCTAATCTCAATCCAAACTGACCAAAGATTTTCTTGCTCAAAGGTCTGCTGTAGTTAACATAAGCTGCATTCACATTTTCATCATAAATGAAATAGTTACTGCGACCAACATCCCGGACTTTCACACCATAATTAACGCTATCATAAATGGCATTGTTATCTGTGTTTACAAAGCTAGTCTTGATACCTGCTTCAAACTTAGCTCCTTTTTTTAATGGATGAGTATAATCCATTTTAGCTGTATAGATATTTATATCCTGTGGCAAACTACCCAACAAAGTATCAGCTTTAATGGTTGGCACACCACCTGCATCAAAGTAGGCATTTATCAGGTCCTGACTGTTGGTGCTGCGGTATGTAAGGTAATCCACATCTGCTGTTAGTTCCCTTCCTGTTGAATCAAATACATGACGAAAATTTAAATTAGTGCTGAAATTCTTCCACTTCCTGTCATTACTGGTACTTGCCAGTGTGCGGCTCTGTAATAACATAGCAGGATCAAATATCATCACATCGCTTCGATTACTGAACTGACCCGGATTATAAAAACCGGTAAACACTACTCCCACTGTTGTTTTCTTTGTAGCAAAATAATCCAGCCCAAGTTTTGCATTATGTGACTTACCATTTTCCTTAATTCTTGATTCCTGTGCAAAATTAGATTTCACTTCCTTGGTTGACGACTCTATGAACTTACGTTGAATGTCAAGGTCCTGAAAATTTTTCCGGTTATTGTAACCAAGTGTTGTAAAGAAGTTTATTTTATTTTTTCTGTAATTAAAATTGAATGACTCAGTGATCTTGGTATATCGTCCCTGGCTATAAGTAGAAGAAATACTGCCACTATAACCAAGCTGTTTCGTTTTTTTAGTTTTTAGATTAATGACACCACTGTTACCAGAAGCATCATATTTTGCCGGAGGGTTGGTCATAATTTCAATTTGCTCCAACTGATTGCTGCTGAGACTACGTAGATAATTGGCAAGGTCTGCTCCGCCAAGATAGCTTGGCCTTCCGTCAACATATACCTGAACGCCTTGTTTACCTTTAAGACTAATATTACCGTCTTTGTCAACAGATATTCCAGGCGATTTTTCCAACACTTCCATAGCGGATGTACCTACATTAGTTACAGCAGCTTCAACATTTACGATTGTGCGGTCAATCCTCTGTTCAATCAACGGTTTTTTTGCAGTAACAGTTACTCCACCTATTGACTTTGCCTGAGGTACAAGGTCAATTGTTTTAAGTTGAATATTTGCGGTAGTGGGGCTAACCTCAAAAACGTCTGAGTATCCTTTCTCATGTCCAACGGCGGAGATAGACACAAAATACCTCCCCTCAGGTATCGCATCAAATTCAAATTTTCCAGTCCTGTCCGCCACACTGATTTTAGCAACAGAAGAGTCTTTTGCCTTTAAAAGCGTTATTGTGGCAGACTCCAGGATTTTTGCGCTTCCGTCTGTTACAACTCCCTTTACTTTTCCGCCTGTAAATTGTGCCTGACCAAACAGGCTGAGGGACATAAAGGCAATTGTCAATAAGGTTGATAATTTTCTCATTTTCGTTGATTTTATAGATTAGTACCTGTTTTTGATTATTACAGTTCAAAATTCAGTACTTTGTATTACATAGAACATTGTTTTAAATTAAACGGCCTATTTTAGGGATAATCGGCCGTTCTGTAATATGGTAGTGGGACGTCCGCCCCAGAATTGGGTTACAAAAAAAAACCTGAATCGTATAAATGGCTGTTTTGGGGGGATGAATGGAAAAATAGGCTTTAGGAATGATGCCGGGCAAAAAGTCGTTTATCTTTTGCCCTAAAGCCCGAATTCCGCACGGATTGAATCATGGTAGGTTCGCCCGGATGTCAAACGAGTTCCGGCTTTATCCTCCATTATAAAGAGGTAGCGGCCATTGAAATGCCGGTGCATTTCCCGGATCTTGTCCTTATTAATAATATAAGACTTCTGAATGCGGTAAAACTGAGATGGGAGCTTTTCAGACAAATTAGCAAGTGTATTATCCGTAAGATGCTTGTTCCCATCTGTTGTATATATATAAACATACTTATCCTGGGCCTCCATATAGACAATATTCTCATACCGGAGCAGGATGATCCTGTCACCCGTCTTTATAGGTAAAGCTGATGCTTTTGCGGGCAACTGAAATTGGCGTATGATTTCTTGTAGTCCGGATACATCAATAGTATTGGATATACGGCCAAAGCTTTTTAGTTTTTGAATACTTTGCTCCAGCCTTTCTTCCTTTATGGGTTTTAAAAGATAATCAATAGAAAAAGTCTCAAACGCTTTTATTGCATACTGCTCGTAAGCAGTGGTAAAAATGATACTTGGCTTGTGAGACAGTCTTTCAATCACCTCAAAACCGGTAAGATCCGGCATTTGGATATCCAAAAAAATAAGATCTGGTTTCAACGCCTCTATTTTCTCTATAGCTTCTCTCCCATTACCTGCTTCATCTATCACCATTACAGTATCCTGGTATGCGGTCAGCAGGTTTTTCATTAACCTGCGGGCAGCCGGCTCATCATCTATCACTATAGCCTTATAGATCTGGCTCATTTTTCATCAGTTTATTAATTCTTATTGAAACCTGTTTTCGGGGATGATTGCTGAAATGAATCTCATACTGATCCGGAAAAAGAAGATCCATCTTGTCGAAAACACTTTTTACACCATAGCCTGGCACTAATTCTTCCGGGAATGCAGGGCCATTATCCGCTATTGCGATGATCAATTCATTATTTTCCTGTCTTACTTCCAGCAATATTTCTGTCATCTGGCCAGTAGCCTTTAATCCATGTTTAACGGCATTCTCTGCAAGCGGCTGCAAAATGAACCGCGGTATCAGGTAATGACCAGCACCCTCCTCCACCTGAACAGTGTAATTCAACTGATCTTCAAATCTTATTTTTTCTATCTGCAGGTAGACTTCGGTCATAGCAACCTCATCATTGATAGTAGAGTAATTATTATGACTGTAGTTAATACTATACCTGAAAAGATCTGCCAGTGCAATAGTCATTTTCCTGGCCTTCCTGCCATCTGTTATTGAAAGATCTGCAATCGAGTTAAGCGCATTGTATAAAAAATGTGGGTTTACTTTTGAATGCAGAGCATCTAATTCTGCTTTAGCCTTTAACTCCCGCATCCGGCTCAGTTCAAGCTCTTTTGCATCAAATTTTCTTTTTCTCTCGATATCAAGATAGCTGATCACAGCATATATCAATCCTGTAGTCCCTGCCAGGTAAATACTATTGATAATAAGATATTTGAGATAGGGTGTTTTGTCACCATATAAGAAATAACCAAATGGAATATTAGTAGAAACAGTCGTAATAATTAATGTAATTACAATAAGGATATTGTACTGAACAAAAGGGAGCTTCTTAAGCCGGCTGCTTTCGGCGACCAGCCTCACTGCATTATATACTACAAGTGTCGTTACCGTTGTAGAAATTATTTGCCCTAAAATTGACCACCACCAGCCCCATTTTGCCAGCATGTAAAAGAAACCACCACTCATCGGCAACATTGCATTCGAAATACAAAAGATAGCCAGCCACGCCACCACATTTTTCCTTAATAGCTCATTCCCTATCTTATTCCGGAAGAACCGGCTAAAATTGGCTAAAATATAAAGACCTGCCAGTGCAAACAACAAGCAGGAAAAAATGAGTAGTATATATTCAAGAGTAGTTGGCTCCTTCATACAGGGTGCCAAATTAAGGAAACAGGCGGTATGCCTGTCGCCAGCCTTCGCCAAATACCTGATTTCAGGAGTGAACGGAGTATATTGCAGAAAAATTAAGGAATGATCATTGATTTCAGATCTGATACCGTAACCAAACCTACTTCCGGCATGATGGAAGCCATGATGAAGGCCAGAGTAGGCGATGATGTCTTTGGTGAAGATCCTTCTATAAACGAGTTAGAACAAATTGCAGCGGATATGTTTGGAATGCAGGCTGCTCTTTTTTGCCCCTCTGGTACTATGACTAACCAGATTGCAATCAAATGCCATACACAACCCGGTGACGAGGTAATCTGTGATGAGAGCTCACATGTTTATCAATATGAAGGTGGTGGGATTGCATTCAATTCAGGTGCATCAGTCAAACTGCTGCATGGCGACAGGGGAAGGATAAATGCAGACCAGGTTCTTGCCGCTATTCAGCCTGATGATCCGCACCGGGCTCATAGCAGTCTTGTTTCTTTAGAAAACACTTCTAACAGGGGTGGCGGCAGTTGTTATGATTTTTCTGAAATACTAAAAATCCAGGCACTGTGCAAAGAAAAAAACCTTTTCTTCCACCTTGATGGTGCAAGGTTATGGAATGCGCTGATTGCAAAAAAAGAAACTCCAAAAAAATATGGAGAAACATTTGACAGTATATCGGTTTGCCTGAGCAAAAGTCTTGGCTGCCCGACAGGAAGTCTTTTATTAGGGAAAAAAGAATTTGTCAAAAAAGCCAGGAGAATTAGAAAGGTTTTTGGAGGCGGAATGAGGCAAGCAGGTTTTATGGCTGCAGCAGGAATTTATGCCTTACAAAACAATATTGAAAGACTGGCCGATGACCATTTACATGCAGCAAAAATTGCCGGCGCTATAGCTAAAAAGGATTTTGTAAAAATGGTTTTGCCTGTCGAAACTAATATTATCATTTTTGAACTAAATGACAATATTTCCGCGCCGGGGTTAGTGGCAAAGTTAAAGGAACACAATATCCTTGGATATGCTATCTCGCCTGACCGTGTTCGCCTGGTTGTCCATTTGGATATCAGTAAAGAAATGACGGAAAAAACAATTACAATATTTAATCAATTATAGAACTATGTTACCCAAAGTAAACCCTGTTAACACAGATGCATGGAAAAAACTGCAGCAGCATTACAATGATATTAAGAACACTCATCTCCGGGAATTATTTAAAAATGATCCTGCCCGTTTTACCCGGTATTCCATCTGTATAAAAGATCTTGTATTTGATTTTTCAAAGAATATTATTACAGATAAAACCATTGAACTTTTACTCCACTTAGCAAATGAGTGCAGGCTTAAAGAAGCAATCAATGCTATGTTTAATGGAGATGCTATTAATGAAACAGAGAAGAGAGCCGTACTGCACACAGCGCTCAGAAACTTTTCAGGCAAGCCGGCTTATGCGCAAGGAAACGATGTAATGCCCCAGGTGAACAAAGTGCTTCGAAAGATGAAAAATTTTTGCAATTCCGTTCACGATGGCAAGCACCGCGGATATACCAATAAAAAAATAAAATACATTGTCAATATCGGCATCGGGGGAAGCGATCTTGGTCCTTTAATGGTTTCGGAAGCATTGAAACCTTATTGGGCAAAGGATATCGAGACCTTCTTTGTTTCCAATGTGGATGGAACTCATATCGCAGAAACGCTGAAGAAAGTAAATCCTGAAAGAACACTCTTCCTCATTGCATCAAAAACATTTACTACACAGGAAACAATGACTAATGCCTACAGTGCTAGAGAATGGTTCCTGAAAAAAGCAAAGAATGAAAAGCATGTTTCCAGGCACTTTGTGGCTCTCAGCACTAACGAAAAAGAAGTAGTAAAATTTGGCATTGACAAAAACAATATGTTTGAATTCTGGGACTGGGTTGGCGGCCGCTATTCCCTGTGGAGTGCCATTGGTTTATCCATTGCACTTACTATTGGTTACAAAAATTTTGAACAGTTGCTGAAAGGCGCTCATCATAGTGACGTACATTTTACCAGCAGTCCATATGATAAAAATATTCCTGTGTTAATGGCCCTCACAGGTCTTTGGTACACTAATTTCTTCGGGGCCCAAAGTGAAGCAATACTCCCTTACGATCAATATCTCCATCGTTTTGCTGCTTATTTCCAGCAGGGAAATATGGAAAGCAATGGCAAGAGTATCGATCGTAACGGGAAGCCGGTAGATTATGCAACAGGTCCGGTTATCTGGGGAGAACCCGGCACCAATGGCCAGCATGCTTTTTACCAACTGATACATCAGGGTACCCCTCTGATCCCCTGCGATTTTATTGCACCGGCACAAACGCATAACCCGGTTGGAGACCATCATGTAAAGTTGCTGAGTAATTTTTTTGCTCAAACCGAAGCCCTGATGAATGGTAAAACAGGAGAAGAAGCAGAGCTTGAACTGGAAAAACAGGGATTGAGTAAAGAAGAAATAGCAAAGCTTCTGCCGTACAAAATCTTCAGGGGCAACAGGCCGACTAATTCAATACTCATCAAAAAGATTACCCCATTCACCCTGGGGGAACTAATCGCCTTATATGAACACAAAATTTTTGTACAAGGCGTTATCTGGAATATTTTCAGCTTCGATCAGTGGGGGGTTGAACTAGGTAAGCAACTGGCAAACAAAATCCTGCCCGAATTGCAAACAAAAGAACAGGTAAGTAATCATGATTCGTCCACAAATGGACTGATCAACACCTGGAAGCAAATGAAAAAATAAACCAAGTTTGCGACTCCGAAAACTGTCCGGTGCCTCCGCTGCTTCAACTGTAAACTGTTTTGCCCATGTCTCCATTTATAGCCTTGTATGTGGGTATGGGACAATGGGCAGCTACGGAGTAGCAGGCTGTAAATACTAACTTCATAGTATGCCAGTACGTAAAAACATTCCTTACAATGCCGACCTTTATTTTATCACCTTTACCTGCTATTTATACATGTCATTCCTCAGGGCTTTTACTCTGTCATCTTCCAGATATTCATCAAAAGTCATCAGACGGTCGATAATGCCCTTCGGTGTAAGTTCGATAATACGGTTAGCCACTGTTTGCATAAATGTATGGTCATGGCTGGTGAGTAAAACGATGCCTTTGTAATCCGTACACTGTTCATTAAAACTCTGGATGCTCTCCAGGTCAAGGTGATTTGTGGGCTGATCCAGCAAAATAACATTTGGGTTTTGCAGCATCATCCGGCTGATCATACAACGTACTTTCTCCCCGCCGCTCAGTACATTCGTCTTTTTCATTACATCGTCTCCGCTGAACAGCATTTTACCCAAAAATCCTCTTAAGAAAGGTTCATCCACATCCTTCACATGATCCGGTACAAACTGACGCAGCCAGTCCATCAAATTATCATCTCCCGCAAAGTACTGGCTGTTTTCTTGTGGCAGGTAAGCATGTGTAACCGTGCTGCCCCATTCGTAAGAACCACTATCAGCAATTGTTTCTGCAGTTATTATATTAAAGAAGCTGGTTACTGCCAGCGGGTCACGGCTGAGCAGGGCGATCTTATCCCCTTTATTGACAGTAAAAGAAACTTCGCTGAATAAGAGTCTGCCGTCAATTGATTTTTTTAATTTTTCAATATTCAATATCTGGTTACCCACTTCCCTTAACTGTTGAAAAATGATGCCCGGGTATTTTCTGTAGCTTGGCTCTATCTCTTCAATAGTCAGTTTTTCCAAAGCTTTTTTTCTGGAAGTGGCCTGCCTGCTCTTACTGGCATTGGCGCTAAAGCGGGCAATGAAATCGAGTAATGCCTGCCGTTTTTCTTCCGTTTTCTTATTCTTATCATTTATCTGGCGTGCCATCAACTGAGACGACTGGTACCAGAAGGTATAATTGCCTGTAAATATTTTTATCTTTTGCCTGTCCACATCGGCCACATGGGTACACACAGCATCCAGGAAGTGACGGTCGTGGCTCACTACTAATACGATATTTTCATAATCAGCCAAAAAATTTTCAAGCCAGCTGATCGTTTCAATATCCAGCCCGTTGGTAGGCTCATCCAGCAAAAGAATATCCGGATTACCAAATAATGATTGCGCCAGCAGCACCCTTACTTTCAGGTTAGAGGGGATATCTTTCATCAGTGACTGATGAAATTCTTCCGTAACACCCAGTTCACTCAGCAGTGTAGCTGCATCACTATCGGCAGTATAGCCGCCCATTTCACCAAATTCATGTTCCAGTTCGCCGGCCCGCATACCGTCCGCCTCAGTGAAATCAGCCAGTGCATAAATGCTCTCTCTTTCCTTAGCAATAGCCCATAATTTCGTATGGCCCATCATTACAGTATTCAGTACGGTTTCCTCATCAAACTGAAACTGGTTTTGTTTCAGTACAGCCATTCTTTCACCGGGAGTTATTTCTATTGTTCCTTTATTAGGTTCAATCTCTCCGCTAAGTATTTTCAGAAAGGTACTTTTACCGGCACCATTGGCGCCAATTACCCCATAACAATTGCCTTTGGTAAAATTCAGGTTCACCTCTTCAAATAATACCCTTTTGCCGTAAGCCAGTTTCAGGTCTTTTACACTGATCATTTTTGCTAAAAATTTGAAGCCGCGAAGGTACAATAAGTCAGCCTGATTATATCAGGGATTTATTACAATTACGGCAGGCTACGGGTACAAAAAAATTCCGTCCCGCTTATAACGAGACGGAATTTACTTATTCAACAACAGGTAATTACTTGTACACCACGATACTTATTCCCCTCATCGACAACTTTCCTGTTTCATCGTTGGTAATGAACAAATGATACCCCCCACCCGGCTGGTTAGAAATATCGAACTGAATAAGCTTACCATATGTCAGGCCAGTGGCTACTTCTGACTTCACTAACTGACCCGAATTGTTATAAACCTTTATGTTCAGTTTGGAGTAAAGATCAGTATTGAGCCGGATATTGAAACGTCCGTTGCTCGGATTCGGGTAGAGAGTCAAAGATATATCCTGTTCCAGTGTAAGATGACGTTCTGCACATTCACTTACCTGGATTGTTCGTGTAGCAGCAGACTGGCAGCCTGCATTGT
Source organism: Chitinophagaceae bacterium (assembly GCA_044221225.1). GTDB lineage: Bacteria > Bacteroidota > Bacteroidia > Chitinophagales > Chitinophagaceae > JJ008. The sequence goes on along the minus strand of JBGAPQ010000009.1, from coordinate 83,376 downwards.
TAACAGTATAAGTTACAGTTTCCGGTCCTGCTCCTGCTACTGAAGGGGCAAAGTTGGTTCCTGAAACTCCAGTACCACTGAAAGTGCCGCCAGCCGGGCTTGCGCTCAATTCGAAAGCAGCATCAGAAACACAGGTTACTGCAAGAGCTGTAAACGTAATAACAGGATAAGTATTAACAGTCAGCGTAACAGGATTAGAAGTTACAGATCCGCAACCCGCTGTTACAATCACCCTGAACCTGTATCCATTTTGCCCGGCCAGGATTCCTGTTTGAGCAAATGTGGCGCTTGTTGCACCGGCGATATTACTCCAGCTGGTGCCACCATTAGTACTCAGTTGCCATTGGTATGTCAATGTACCGACGCCAGTTGTTGCCGCTACTGCAAAACTCTGATTAGCTCCTTCACAAATAGTGGCGCCCTGCGGTTGAGAAGTAATTACCGGGAAAGTATTTACTGTCAGTGTAGCTGCCGTAGATACACCCGGGGTACATGCAGCATTTGATACGATTGCTCTGTATTTGTAAGTATTCAATGTTGGAGGCACCCCTGTGATTGTTAACATAGTAGTAGTGGCACCGGAGTAAACACCACCATTGTTTATGTTATTAAAAATGGTTCCTCCATCTGTGCTTACCTGCCATTGGTAGGAAAGGCCTGAACCACCGGCAGCCACAGTAAATGAAACATTGGTGGCTTCACATACCGTCTGGTTACCAGGGTTTGTGGTAACAGTAATCGAAGATGACACCAGCAGGATGGCAGCAGCGGAAGTGGCAGCAGGTGTACAAGTTCCGGATACTACACAACGATAACGGTTATTATTATCGGATACGGCAACTGCTGCAATGTTGTAAGTAGCTGAAATAGCACCGCTGATATTATTCCAGGTAGTACCGCCATCGGTGCTTACCTGCCACTGATAGGTCGGGGATGTACCGGTAGCGGTTACACTGAAGGAAGCCGCACTGCCGGAACAGAGTGTTTGGTTTTGTGGCTGACCTGTTACAGAAGGTGCAGTATTTACAGTTAATGTAGCAGCATTAGAATTAGTGCTTCCACATTGACCTGTAACCACGCATCGATATTGGTTGCTGCTCAATGCAGTTGTTACGCCGATAATAGTATAGGATGTACTGGCAGCACCGCTGATATTTGTCCAGGTGCTACCACCATTGGTACTTACCTGCCATTGATAGGTTCCAGAAGATGCAATGTTAAAAGTAGCATCAGAACCAGAACAAACTGATTGGTTAGTTGGCTGAGTGATTATAGCAGGACCAGAACCAGGGTTGATGGTAAATATTATATCACGGGTCTGTGTCGGAGCACCTGTACCGGTGCCGGTTACCGTTACGGTATAGTTTCCGGGACTTAATGTACTCATTCCTGTTAAAGAAACAGCAGTAGATGGCGAAGCTTGTGTAAGTGTGGTGCTGCCAAAGCTAACGATTGGGCCTGCAGGATTTACAGTTCCACTCAAACTAATATCTCCGGTAAAGGTTCCGACATAAGTAGCGGTAAGGTTTCCAGAAGTCATTATGTTTGGAGCAGGGCATGATGCTACTACAGCAGCAGGACTATTAAATGTAAAGCCGTTTGGCGGAGGAGTAATTGTAAAGTTAGCATTAGAAATGTCAAAGAAGATATTTCCGACTGCTTCAACTTTAATTCTGGCGGTAGTCGTTGACACAACCGGAATTGCCAATACTTCTGAACCATCATTCGCCGTACTGGCTGCAATGACAGTAGGATATGTTAAGCCCCCATCTGTAGAAAGTGAAATTTTTACACTTGCCACATTGAAAGGGGCAGCATTAGTACCCACAACATTCCAGGTAATTGTTTGAGCAGACCCTCCTACAAAACTCTCGCCTCCATTTGGAAATGTAACAGCAAAGGGTGCTGTTCCTGCAACATTGACGGTGAAAGATGTGGATGTTTGGCAACCGCCGCCACCACTAGAGCTAACTCCTCCTCCTCCCGCACGGTTATCTCTTACAGTAAGTCTGAAATTCATTGATCTGGCTACGGTAGGAAGTGTTTCACCTTTTAATCCGCCCATTGTCGCAGATGGGCTAGCTGGAAAACCTGCAAGAATTACTGCAATATCGGGGAATGTACGATCTCCAATGGTCTTAGGTACCCTTGACTTGAATAATGGAGACGTAGTACTTGATGCTCCGCCATTCCACGTTGTCGCCGGACCTAAGTCCCATTCTTCCCAGCAATAAGTAAGTGCATCGCCGTTTGCATCAGTAGCAGAACCGCTTAATGTAAATGGTGTACTTATTGGAATTGTAAGATTATTATTTGCTAATGCGGCAATAACCGGAAGAGTATTTCCGGTAGAAGTGACAACGGCACAAGAAGCTCCTGAACCCGATACTACAAAATTACTTATTTCATCAAAGCTAACTGCATGAAAAAAAGGATCACTATTGGGCTGTATGTTATCAGTGCCACAAATACCTGCATAGGCCTGAATAGTTGTACCACTTCCAACTTCGTAAGCAGTGGCACCATTTCTGTTGCCACCACCACAACTGCTGGTTGTACTGTTAAATGTATGATTACCCCCAAACTGATGTCCCATTTCATGAGCAACATAATCTATATCATAAGCATCTCCTGTGGGACTCGGGCTTCCGGTAATTCCTCTTGCCTTATTTGATGTACAAACACAATTTAACTGAGCCAACCCGCCACCACCTGTACTGAAAGTGTGCCCAATATCATAATTTGCAGCCCCTATATTTGCATCAATAACAGTCTGGCTTTCATTAATGAGAATTCCGGCATTGTTATTTCCGGTAAACGGATCAGTAGAAGCATTTAAAAATTCTATAAGATTATTATTTGCCACTAAAACCATCCTCACGGAAACTTCCTGCTCATAAACACCAACAACCCTATTAACAGTTGTTACAATTGCATTATGCAAAACGGATGCGTTTGTGCCGGCAGCAATTCCCGGCGCTTGTGCATATTCTCCGGTACAGGCAATGGCCAGCCGGTAAGTTCTTAATTGTGTACCAAGGCAAACTGCTTCAGTATTCTCGGGTCTGAACTGATAGGGATCACTGGGAACTTCACAATTCAATGAACGGGGCTTAATCAAATCAGAACGAAAATAGCTGATATAATTATTGACATCTCCTCTGGAATAAGGGTCAATGTAAAATGAGCCATTGACTGTTAGAACCTGAGCATGAAAACCATTTGGACCAATATCAAACCTTATTGTTGAATAAGGATCATCGATGCCCTGGCCCAGATATGTTCTGATGTCAGGAAATTTCGCCTGAAGACCCGGTTCCTGGATACTGCTTTCCCAAACACGGAATTTCGCCATTCCTCCGTCAGGAGTGGGCAATTCTATGACGGGCATTTGACTCCGGTTGGCCCTTGCAGCCTGCTCCGAAGGCAACGACCAAAGAAAATTCTTCATCGCCTGGACATCCATGGAAGATGTCCGGAATTTTTGTGGGATAATTACTCTTTGACCCATTGTTTGCACCGTTCTGTTTTCACCGGCATCAGTGAAAAACCTATTTTGGGCAAACATCAGAGATGAGAACGTCAAAGCAGCAAAAACCGTAAGACTGAGCTTGTAAATTTTTCTCATAAAAAATTGTTTGGTTTGTAATATAATATAACAACAAAAAGCTTTAAAAAGCGATTAAAATTAAGATATATACGGTATCCCCAATCGTAAATGCTCAACAAAAAAACCCCGCTTTATTTGAAGCGGGGTTTAAAATATTCAAAAGATAATTAATATCCCATACCTCCCATATCAGGTGCACCATGTGTATGAGGCTCCTCTTTCTTAGGTTTGTCTGCCACCACGCATTCTGTAGTCAGTAACATTCCGGCTATAGAAGCTGCATTTTCCAATGCCACACGGCTAACCTTTGTAGGGTCAATAACACCGGCCTTGAACAGGTTTTCATATTCCTCTGTTCTTGCATTAAAACCATAATCTCCTTTTCCTTCTTTAATCTTCTGAACTACGATTGAACCATCGATACCTGCATTGGCAGTCAGGATGCGAACTGGCTCTTCCAGTGCACGACGAACGATCGCCATACCGGTTTGTTCATCGGCAATCTGTCCACGAACTTTTGCTTCCAGGCTCTCAATAGCACGGATATAGGCTACTCCACCACCGGGAACGATACCCTCTTCTACTGCAGCCCTTGTAGCATGCAATGCATCGTCAACACGGTCTTTCTTTTCTTTCATTTCCATTTCAGTGGCAGCACCCACATAAAGAACCGCAACCCCACCAGCCAATTTGGCAAGGCGTTCCTGCATCTTTTCTTTATCGTAGTCAGAGGTTGTATTTTCTAACTGTGCTTTAATCTGGTTTACCCTGGCAACGATCTCAGCCTTTTTACCCTTGCCACCAACCACTGTTGTATTGTCTTTATCGATTGTTACTGATGCAGCCTGACCTAATGAAGCAAGATCAGCCCCTTCCAGTTTATGTCCCAACTCTTCACTGATTACAGTACCTCCGGTAAGGATAGCAATATCTGTCAGCATTTCTTTTCTTCTGTCGCCAAAGCCAGGAGCTTTAACAGCCGCTACCTTAATTGTACCACGAAGTTTATTCACTACCAGTGTAGCCAGTGCTTCTCCTTCCAGATCTTCAGCAATGATCAGTAACGGGCGGCCGCTTTGAGCTACTTTCTCCAGTATATGCAGGATATCCTTCATACTGCTGATCTTCTTATCATAGATCAGGATATAAGGGTTTTGCAATTCGGCTTCCATTTTTTCGCTGTTAGTAACGAAATAAGGAGAGATGTATCCACGGTCAAATTGCATACCTTCTACTACATCTACAGTAGTGTCGGTACCCTTTGCTTCTTCAACAGTGATTACACCCTCTTTACCTACTTTGGCGAATGCCTCAGCGATCAACTTACCGATAGTTTCATCATTATTTGCAGAGATAGTAGCTACCTGCTGAATTTTTTTGCTGTCACTTCCTACCGTTTGACTTTGACCCTTCAGGCTTTCCACCACCAGGCTTACTGCTTTGTCGATACCTCTTTTCAGGTCCATCGGGTTTGCACCGGCAGCCACCATTTTCAATCCTTCGCTGATGATTGATTGTGCTAACACGGTAGCAGTAGTTGTACCGTCACCAGCCAGGTCAGCTGTCTTAGAAGCCACTTCTTTTACCATTTGTGCACCCATGTTCTCAATAGGATCTTCCAGTTCAATTTCTTTTGCTACGGTTACACCATCTTTTGTAACGGCAGGTGCGCCGAATTTTTTCTCGATCACCACATTCCTGCCTTTCGGACCTAATGTTACTTTAACAGCGTTGGCTAATGTATCAACGCCTTTCTTCATTTTATTTCTTGCTTCAATGTCGAAGAAGATTTGCTTTGCCATAATATAAAATTTGATAATTAGTTAATTCGATAATTTGACAATGATTTTTTTAATTGGCACATTGTCACATCGCCAAATTGTCTGATTGATTAAACAATTGCCAGGATATCTGATTCTCTCATGATCAGAAAATCTTCGCCATCAATCTGTATCTCTGTACCGGCATATTTGCCATAAAGAACTGTGTCTCCTGTTTTAACTGTAACCGGCTCATCTTTTTTGCCGGGTCCTGCGGCGATAACGGTACCACGTTGTGGTTTTTCTTTAGCTGTATCGGGGATGATAATACCACCTGCTGTTTTTTCCTCAGCTGCGGCAGCTTTTACAATTACCCTGTCGTGAAGCGGGGTAACATTGACTTTCTTAGCCATAGTTGTATTGATTTTGTGTTTTTTGATTGAATTGACACCCTGTTTGCGCAGGGGCAGCGAAGGTACAGGAAATACTATGCCGCAGGCTAACAAAAGGTCAAATTTTCATTAACAAAGGGCTATCTGACTGAAAAAAAATCATTTTTCTGTCAGATCAGGACAAATTTTCACTTTGCAATTTATAACTGGCAGATCAGGCTATAAAACAGGCGGCTTTAAACAGATGAGGGTACCAGCAACTCAATAAGGTTACTGATTTTCATTTCAAAGCTCTTCCCTTTACAGCTTCCTTTAATAGTTATCCCCTTTTTTGGCAGATCCCGGCTTCGGGTAACTGTATCCAGCAGTACCAGATCAAGCCTCCATAAAATTCCCCCGTTACCCGCTTTAATAACAATTGGCTGACCATTGCTTTTTTCAATTCCCGCTTCAATTGAATTCAATCTTATCTTTTCGGCAACGATTGTATAAGCCTTCTCTCCTATCCATGCGGTATCCCAAATAATGCCGGCAGCTTTGGAGTCTGCAAAAAAGGTATAGATAGTATCTGGTCCAAATCCGGGAAGCGGGTTTCCTTGCTGATCAACCGGAATGTTACCCGGCAATCTTTCTGAATAATAGCCATATGTTTTTCTGATCACCGGCTTAGATTGTGCACAAGCCCAGTAAACTGGCAATAACAGCAGCAATAACAGTTGAAAAAAATTCCCTTTTACTTTTATCAGCTTCATAAAGCTTCTTATAAAAGAAGACCCTGTAATCATACAGGGTCTTCTGGATATAGTATGCTATTTTTTAGTAATTCGCAGGCTTTCTGATCTGCCTCCGGCAGCAATCTTCAATATATACATTCCCCGGGCCAGATTTAAACTTTCAACGGGTAACAATACTGTTCCCTGTTGCCTTCCCAGATTCCATGATTTTACCTGCTGCCCGCTGCTATTGTATAGTATCACCATTACATTATCCCGTATCTCGTTACTAATGATAAACGAGATATTGCCCTCAACCGGGTTCTGCAGTAATTCGGCAAATTTGACAGATTTGTTATTATTTATTTTTATTACAGCGCTGTATTTAGAACGGCCATCAGCATCCACCATTTTAAGACGATAAAAATTGACTGCTTTTGCAATTGCCGGATCCGTATAGTTATAATTCTGAATTGCTGACGGATTCTGAACTGCGTCTAAAGTTCCCCCTGTGTAGAATTCAATACCGTCATAGCTTCTTTGTATCTCAAATTTCTCCAGGTTAAATTGGTTAGTAGTCTGCCATTGCAATGTACTGTGGTATTGGTTATTTAAATATCCGCTGAAAGAGATAAGGTCAACAGGCAGTGCTACATTATTATCAACAAGGAAAAATTTGGAAAACCCGGTAAATGTTGCTGTAAACACATAGTCACTTCCATATGCTGTAAATGAAGTGGTTACTGTTACTGTATTGGAAGAGTTAGCCGCCGCCATGTTGGCAGCCGTAGTTTTTGCAATCTTCAGACTGGCCGGGGGTTTACCGGCAAGTTCTGCCGTGGTATAATAAAGGCTGATAGTATACGAAGATCCTGAATTACTCGTTGGTGTCACTTCAATTACTTTTTGAGAACGCAGTCCGCCGGAAAAAGTTTGCCAGGTGCTGCCCGCTTCAAAAACAGAGGAGCTTACGCAATCCAGTGTTCCTGATGCAGCGGTAACACTATTAATAATATTTCCGGTGGCGCCGGAGTAAAAATAATAGGTTCCGTTGCTTGCAACATGCTCTGTTTTATTATTATTCAAAACAGTTTCTACAGGGGTTGAAGTTGGCGCTGCATCATCTTCACCAATATTAAATGTGTAGCTCGTACTGCTTGGCGCTGCCACAGCATCTGTACCCCCGCCTATTGAATAATTAAAAGTAAAAAACTCAGGTGTTGTGCTTTCGGTTTCAGCATCATTATAAACTCTTATTGTGATTGTCTGTTCAGCAGTTGATCCATTCAGAAAAGTAAGTACGCTGGAAGGCGAAGCAAAATTTCCATTAGTAGTAAAATCATAATCTACTCCCTGAGTGGCCGTAGCACCTCCGGCAATACTCAATGTGACAGTGGCATTTCCCACCGGCGCTTTATCGATATGCATATTCAGCGTATAGTCAGTGTAATTTCTGCAACCTGCGGTGCTGCCGGTAGCTTCAGTTTTTACACCACTGTAAGTATAGGAAGAAGCAAAACGGACATAAGGTGCAGCCGGCGTAATAACAGAAGACCACAAACCCCGTCCCTGCGTTGCAGTTAAGAAAGTATTATCTGAATAACGGTATTGCAGCATGTTGGTTCTTACAACAGGGAAGCTGGAGTTCTGAACCCATACAGTTGAAGCCCCGTTAATGAGACTGGTTTCATATATTCCCATTTCTGTAGCTAATATAGCCTGGGTATTATCTTCCGGGTAAAACATAGCCCATCTTACAGGCACATCAGGCAAGCCCGTACCTGTAATATTTGTCCAGCCGGCAGCACCGCCTCCTGTTGTGCTTAACCAAACATGGGTGGCCCCGTAATTCGAAAAAGTTGCTAATAAATTATTTTCAGTCGTTCCCTGCGCCACACAACTTACTGTTGAAGCATTCATGCTGCTCCCGGTAATATCTGTTGCAGAGATTGTTCCAGTATTAGCATTATCTACCCTGACAATTTTACCATTACTGGTTCCAAAAAACACCCTGTTATTAGTATACCTTGATACACTGACATGTGTTACCGTGCCACCGGAAAAAGCAGCCACAGAATTAGAAAAAGCCGTAGTTCCGCTATGTGCATCAATCCATCTTATATAATTTCCGGCCGTCCATGCACCATAGAAATTATTATTTGCATCATCATAATCGGTTGGGTTAATAAACAGACCGCTAGAACTGGAATAATTTACAGTTGACCAGGTACTACCTCCATTGGTACTCCTCCTGTATACATTATATACATAAGAACCAAACTGGTACTGTGGCTGATCCTCATCAATATGCACATAAGCCCCATCGCCACCGGTTACTTCTACACTACTCGTAATTCCCGGGCCATTAAACTGATGCACCCCGTTATCCTGGGCACCCGCCAGAAAATAGTTGGTTGAAGTGGGGTGAATTGCACAGGTGTAAAATTGTTTCAATCTTAACCCCACATTTCTGTCAGCAAAAGTCACACCGTCATCAGCAGAATAAAAAAGACCTCCGTCTCCGCCATCAAGCACCTGGTTATTGTTCCATACAATAATATGGTGGTCAGCATGAATATAATTAGAAGAGCCTGACACTCCTGATACCCACACTGAATTTACAGACCATGTGGCACCGCCATCGGTTGAAATATAACTGTTCAATCCACCTGCCATTACTTTGTTCGCATCTGTCGGGTCTACTCCAATGGCCAGGTTATACCATGCTTGTCCGCTACTCAATGGTGTACCCCCTGTTACCGGGGGTGTTGTGCCGGTTATTGCCCAATTGTCTCCACCATCAGTTGATTTCCACACCTGGTTAGTTTGAAAGGACGAATTAGAAGGTAACGCATATAAAGTGGATCCGTTTACAGCTAAATCACAATTGTACTGAACGGGAGAAAAACTAACCGTAGGCGAAGTCCATGTGCCCGAAGCTACTGTTGCCGGGATATCAGTATACCGATAACCCGAACTACCAGCAGCCGTATTATAATACCCACAGGTAACATGCATCCTCCCTGTACTGCTTATTACCATTTCTGTAACTCTTGTGCTTAATCCGGAAGGACTGATATTAGAAGACCAGGTAGTTCCGCCATCTGTAGAACGATAAATTCCGCCTGTGCTGCCGGGAATGCCAAATAGATTGGCCACTACAGCTACATACACATTACCTGCTGCATCACAAACAATCCTGGAGCAGTTCCAGAATGATGTTGTGCCTGCTAAAAGCGACCAGGTAACACCATGGTCTGTGCTTTTCCAAACGCCCCCTCCTGCTACTGCATCGGCATTTACCGCTCTTTCTCCAGTGGCAAAATACATCACATTATGATTTGTAGGGTCCTGGGTAATATCCGCAATAGCAAGATTACCTAAAAAATCATTGGCTGGTGTCCAGTTGGGAGTAGCGGATGTAATGTCTGTAGTTTTCCAAACCCCTCCGTCCACACCTCCAACCCAAACAGTATGATTAGTAGCATCTGCCAGATCAACCCAAACAGCCCGCATCCTCCCACTCGTTACACTTGATCCCAGTCGTCCATTACCATTGCTGGGGCCTACGGCATCAGAGCTTGAGCCTCTTTCTGACCAGGTCAGCGCATTTATACTTTCTGTATAAAAACCATTTGCTCTTGCTGCTTTTAATTCTTCTGTAGCCTGAATTAGTCTGTACTTTGGAATATAGCCTAAAGAAACATCTTTTGTCATTTCAAACTCCATACGCTGGGCTTCCAGAATTCCATCCTGCTCATCAGATGCTGTACTATCATCACTAACCGGGAATACCTCCCTGGTAAGTTTAGCGGATGAGTCAGTTTTAACCTGGCAACTGATTGCAAAAACCATAAATAAAGGAAAAATAACAGGTAGCAGTGAATATTTCATAGCTGATATTTTGGGTTTTGAATAAAATGTAATTTAGAATAAATAAGAAGAAACACATAATCGACCTGCCTCCTTTTGCTAAAAACTAATCCCCAAATGTGAATTAGTTTTAAGGCATGCTACTTACTTTGCCAGATACACAGCCCCGTCTTTTAAGACTAAACTGATAATAATGACTTCATTTACCATTAAAGGATTTCTCTTATCTTAGCCCCCTCAAATAGCTCTTAAGTAATGATCAGCAGACGAAATATCCGGGTAAAAGTGATGCAGACGCTCTATACTCTTTCCTTACTCGAAAATGAAGTAACCCCCGGTGAATCACAAAAACTATTACAACAGCATTTTGACCAAACCCGTTCTCTTTTTATTTACCTGATCTGGTTTCTTACAGAAGTTACAAGATATGCTGAAACAAGTGCTCACCAGAGAGCATCCAAGCACCTGCCTTCTGCCGAAGATCTTAATGTAAACACAAAACTCGCCGGCAACGATATCTTGTGGAAAATGCTCGAAGATGCAGCCCTGAAGGAGCAATTTGCCAAAGAAAAACCAGAGATTATCTCAGATAAGGAGTTAATTCGAAAAATCTACCTGTCTCTTGCAGAAACTCCCGAGTATAAAAGTTATATAGCAAACCCTCTCAGGGAAAAAGGAGAAGAGAAAAAAATCATAGATTTTATTCTGAACGATCTGCTGCTGGCTAATGAAGTATTTGTTTCTCACGTTGAAGAAAATTTTTCAAACTGGGATGATGATGGTGAAATGATTGTTCAGTTATTATCCGGTTACATTCAAAAACCCGGCAGTTATAACTTTAAACAGATGATGAGCCATGACAAAGAACAGTTTGCTAAAAACCTGCTGCAAACCGTAATCGGCAAAAGCGAACATCTACAAACATTGATTATTCCAAAGCTGAAAAACTGGGACCCGGAACGTATTGCCCAACTGGATATGATTATGATGAAAATGGGTGTTGCCGAATTTCTTTATTTTGAAACAATACCGCCCAAAGTGACCATCAATGAATATATAGATCTGGCCAAAGAATACAGCACCCAGCAAAGCGGCCAGTTTGTCAACGGTATCCTGGATAATATTCATAAAGAACTGGTACAGCAGGGAAAAATGCAAAAAGTGGAGTATAAAAAACCTTAATCCACAGCTCATAGCTTTTTTCTACATTTGCAAACCCATTAATTTTTATCCGGACTTTAAACAATCTGTAAAATGAAAAAAATATCAATTTTAGTACTGGCAGGTTTTGGCTTTATGGCCTGCAAAAACATGGATAAAAAGGAAGCCCCTGTTGTATCAATGTCGAAAGAAGAAATTGAAAAAGCAAAAACAGATACTACCAATTTCACCAGCATTCAATGGCTGGACTCTACAACAAAGATGCTTGGCAGACTGACCAGAGACAAAGAGATTGAGCTAACCTGGCGATTTAAAAACAGTGGCGATAAAACCCTTATCATCGAAAATGTTTCCGCAGGATGCGGATGTACTATCCCTGAAAAACCAGAGCAGCCTTTTGCACCGGGACAGGAAGGTGTCATTAAAGCAAAATTTAACGGAAGTGGCAGCGGCACTATTGCAAAGCAGGTGCATGTAATTGCTAACACTAAACCCTTCAAAGAACAAACTTTAACATTCGTTGGTGAAATCAGCGAGAAATAATAAAAACAACAGCATGTACAACAAAATCAAGTCTTACTTCAGCATTATCATTGTTGCCTTTCTTTTTTCTGGTTGTGTTCCTCCTGGTGGCGAGCAGGGAAAAAGCGGTCAATCGGGTATGGGTGGATTTCAGTTTATTTTCCTCGGCCTGATGATCGTTGTCTTTTGGTTATTCTTTATCCGTCCGCAGGCCAAAAGGGCAAAGAACCAGAAAACATTTACTGAAAATCTGCAAAAAGGTGATAAGATTGTAACCATTGCTGGCATTCACGGCACTATTAATAAAGTAAATGACGACGGCACGCTGAATATCGAAGTAAGTCCCGGCAGCTATATTAAAATTGAAAAGAGTGCTATCAGTATGGACTGGACTGCGGCCTTAAACAAACCGGCAACAGAAAAGAAATAGGCTGCTTAAGTAATTTGATAAATAAAAAGCGGTTGAATTGTTTCGACCGCTTTTTTTATTTTAGCTTCCGGTTATCATAAAAAAACATTCAATGCTCCGTATTGGACTTACAGGTGGTATTGGCAGCGGCAAGTCTACTGTGGCCCGGATTTTTGAAATTCTTGGCATCCCTGTTTATTATGCCGATGATGCTGCAAAAAAGCTTATGAATACCCATGAAGAGCTGAAACAGTCAATTATTCAGCACTTTGGCGCGGAAAGCTATAAAGAAGGTATCCTTGACAGGAAATATATAGCTTGTATAGTCTTTAATGATAAAGAAAAACTTGACTTACTCAACTCTCTTATTCACCCGGTAACTATTACAGATGCCGAAGAATGGATGATGAATCAAAAAGCTCCTTATGCCATCAAAGAAGCTGCCCTTCTGTTTGAAAGTGGAGCTGCTGCAAACCTTGATTACATAATAGGTGTGCATGCACCGCTGCACATCAGGGTACAGCGGGTGATAAAAAGAGATAAACTTTCTGCAAAAGAAATTATGAAACGGATCAGCCACCAGATAGATGAGGAAATGAAAATGAAACTTTGCGATTTTGTTATCACCAATGATGAGCAGCAACTTGTAATTCCACAAGTACTGGCACTGGACAAGAAATTCAGGAAGCCGGCTGCTAAACCAACGGAATGATTATTTCAGTTTCGCTAATGCCTCTTTGATCCTTTTCCACCCTTCTTCTATTTTCTCCATACTGTTGGCAAATGAGAAACGTACACATTTAGGTTCACCAAAAGCATCACCCATAACAGAAGATACATGGGCCGTATTAAGAAGATACATGGAGAAATCAGCTGCATTTGTAATAATTATCTCACCGTCTGATTTACCATAGTAAAAGCTTACATCCGGAAAAATATAGAAAGCACCTTCGGGCTCAGGACAGCTGATGCCGGGAATATCTTTTACTATTTCCAGTACTTTCTTTCTTCTCCTGGCAAACTCATCTACCATATTCAGTGATGGCCGCAGGTCTGTGGTTAAGGCAACTACTGCTGCCTTTTGTGTTATAGAATTGGCTCCGCTGGTAAATTGCCCCTGCACTTTCTCACAGCCCTTTGCAATATCAGGATGAGCCGCTATATATCCTAACCTCCATCCTGTCATAGCAAATCCTTTACTCAATCCGTTTACAATAATCACCCTGTCTTTTATTTCGCTAAACTGAGCGATGCTTTCATGCTTGCCTACAAAATTGATGTACTCATATATTTCATCAGAAAGAATAAAAATACCGGGATGTTTTTCAAACACTTCTACCAATGCAGCCAGTTCCTCTTTGCTGTAAACAGCACCGCTTGGGTTACAGGGAGATGAGAAAAGAAACACTTTTGTTTTGGGAGTAATAGCGGCTTCCAGTTGCCGGGCATTTATTTTAAAACCCTGCTGAGGGGTGCTTTTTATTTCCACCACTTTTCCTCTTGCAATCTTCACCAGTTCAGAGTAAGTAACCCAGTAGGGTGTAGGAATGATCACTTCTTCATTATCATCCACCAAAGCAAGGATTGCATTGGCGAGGCTTTGCTTGGCCCCTGTAGAAACAACAATGTTTTCAGGTTTATAACCGAGATTATTATCTCTTTTCAATTTTGTGCATACGGCTTCTCTGAGGTCAGGAAAGCCGGGAACCGGGGTATAATGGCTCCAGTTATCATGAATAGCTTTTATTGCTGCCTCTTTAATATGTTCCGGGGTATCAAAATCCGGTTCGCCCAGGCTAAGATCAATTACATCAATTCCTTTTGCTCTTAACTCCCGGCCGAGTTTTGCCATTTTAAGTGTTTCAGGTTCATTGAAGCGCTGCAGGAAAGAAGATAAATGCATGTTGTGTATTTCAAATTTGGATTTAATAATGATGGCAGGCCGGCGCAAAATTATGATGTTTGAAGATATGATTGTGCCTTACTTCAATAATTGTAATCAAAAAACAAAGAAGATAATGATGGTTTAAATTTCCTAACTCTTGTTCGTTCATATTCATATATCACTCTCCCCAGGTTTTTCATAAAAGGCAGGCCAATAATTTCATAATCGTATTTATCATCATTGAAGATTTCATCACTGTTACAATATATTACTGCACTAAGCAAAAACTCAATATGATTAGTGAAGTCGGCAAAATAGGCTCCGTCAATCAAAAACCCATATGCATCTCCGACTTTATTAAAAATCCGGATGTCCGGCTCACTCTTTCCCTTTTCCGCACCGTAATACAGAAACTTTACATAGGTATCCCGGTAATTTAGGGTATCATAAGCCGGGGATTTTGATTCCCGCGGCATCATAGACATGTACTTTCTTAAAAAAGCATAATCTTCCTCAGTAAGATTGAAGCGCATTTTTGCAGGCATCGTCTCCGGGAACATTATGCTTTTAACCACGCTATGCAATTCTGATAATGTAAACCTGTTTTTTTTTGAAAAATCAAAAGGTTCGTATACCAACTGCCCTGATTTGTAATAACCCTTCCCGGATTTAGTATCTCTTTGTGCATAAACTAATTTGCTGTTTTCAGCCTCTTTCTGGAAAATGATTCTCCCGGTTGAATCAAAAAAATTTACCGGGTTGGTATGCCTGTTCTCTTCTTCTGATAAACTTATATCCAGCCGGTGGATGATTTGCACATTTCGGTATCCCATTTTTTGCAATGTATTGTTGATATATTCCTGCCCCAGAAATTCGTATAGCCTGTTGAAGGCATCATTATCACTAACCAGCAATATTTTTTTAATATAATGAGCTATCGTTGGCCGGCCATCAGGAGCAGAAGGGTCGTTGAATACTTCTGTCTGCCTACCCCCTGCCGTACCTGTAATCATGGTGCTGTTTTTATTCAACCCTGCAATTTTCAGTTCATTCAGTTTTTGCAAGGCCAGAGCGGCCACCGGAAGTTTGACAGTTGATGCCGGATAATAATAGCAACCGGAATCCAGATTAAAGCTATAGTCTCTAAATCTGGGGTTTCCATTTTTAGTCCTGTCAATTTTCGTATAAATGACCTGAATTCCCGATCTGCCGGGCTTAGAAATTACTGAATTAAAAAATTGAGAATTTTTGTCTAACATGTTGTTTATGAAAGTATCAGAATTTGTAGCATTCCCTGACAAGTAGATATTTCCGCCATTTTTTCCCATTCCCTTACCTTTTACTTGCCCCTTACAAAACGGTATTATCCCCGCTAAAAAAACAAGGACAAAAAAGAGGTTCAACCGATTATTCAGAACGATGCACATAACCCCCTAAAGTTACAGATTGCCTGCAGTTAAGTTTTTAAAAATCAGCCGGAAACGGCCCTTTTTAGTTGGCCGGAATTGATCCGAAACAGCTATCTTTGCCGTCCTTAAAATTTCTGTAAACCCTTTATCCCGCCTGAAAGAACGCAGGTATAAAAAGGGATAAAATGTAAATCGATCAACGTATGCAACTGAAAGGTTTGGTTCGCTTTTTTACTGTTCTGCTTATTGTCTATTCTCTTTACCAGTTATCTTTTACCTGGTTTGTAAAAAACCATGAAAAGAAAATGAAATCGCAGGCTGCGGAATATGTAAAGAAAAATTTTACGGCTGCTGCTGCAAAATACCCGGGTAATAAAGATTCACAAGCTGTTTACCAGGAATATCTGGATAAGATAAGAGACAAATATGCCGACAGCCTGATTAAAGGTTCAGAAAATACCACACTAACTTATGGCATCAATGGCGCCATGAGCTATAAGAAAGCCAAAGAAGAAGAATTGAATCTTGGTTTGGATCTTCAGGGTGGTATGAACGTAACCCTGGAAGTGGAAATGACTGGATTACTGAAATCGCTGGCAAATAATTCTAAAGACCCCAACTTCCTGGCCGCACTTCAAAATGCAGATAACAGAAAAGGAAACAGTGATGCAGATTTCATCACACTATTTATCCAGGAATACAGAAAGCTTGAAGCAAACAGGCCTTTGGCAACATTGTTTGCCGGTGCCAGTTCAAATGCTATAGACATAAAATCAAGCGACAGCAAAGTAGAAAGCTATATCCGTAGTCAGGCAAAAGATGCTTTCAATCTTACATTCGACAGGTTAAGCACCCGTATTGACCAGTTTGGTGTGGCACAGCCCTCGATCAACCCTATTCCTAACAAGGGATTGATCAATGTTGAATTACCCGGAATAAAAGATAAAGAAAGAGTTAGAAAATTATTACAGAGTACGGCTAATCTTCAGTTCTGGGAAGTTTACACACTGCAGGATAACAATTACGGTAATGGATGGCAGAGAACTATTCTGGCTTTTAATGCAAAATATGGCGGAGTGGAGGACACTACTGCCGTTAAAGATACGTCCACTACAAAAACAGATACTGCTGCAATAACCAAAGCCGTGGATACAACAGGTACAAAAAAGCTATCTGATGAAAACATTACCAAAAATGATACTGTAAAAAAGAAAACTGCTGATCCGGGTGCCACAAAAACCACTATCGATAAATATATTCAGTTCACTCAACCCTACCGGGACGAAAAAGGAAATGTCTCTTACCCCTCATCTATTGCATATGTGGCGATAAAAGATTCTGCCCTTGTAAGAACTTACCTGGATGAATTCAAAGGAAATTTTCCTTCTGATGTTGTATGGGCCTATGGCATCCCGGATAAAGATAAAAAGGGAAAATCGGCAACATTTGTACCGCTCTATGCGCTGAGAACATATAATCGTACAGAAGCAAAACTGGAAGGTGATGCTATTTCTGATGCCCGTCAGGATTTTGATCAGTATGGCAAAGTGCAAATAGAAATGAAAATGAAACCAGCCGGCGCCAGTATCTGGAAAAGAATGACAGCAGAAAATGTAGGCAAGCCTATAGCTATTGTTTTGGATAATGTTGTACAGTCTGCTCCAAACGTTATTAACGAAATACCAAATGGCGTTTCTTCCATCACCGGAAATTACTCTCAGCAGGAAGCTGCCGACCTCGCAAATATTTTAAAAATCGGCAAGTTGCCGGCTCCGGCCAAAATTGTACAGGAACAGCAGGTAGGCCCTACACTTGGCGCTCAGGCTATTCGCGGCGGTTCACTTGCCTTTATCATTTCTTTTGTGGTGATATTCCTTCTGATGCTTGTTTACTACAACACCAGCGGATGGGTTGCCAATATTGCCCTTATTCTTAACCTGCTCTTTACCGTAGGTATTCTGGCCGGACTTGGCGCCACGCTTACAGCCCCCGGTATTGCCGGTCTGGTACTCACCATTGGTATGGCCGTGGATACAAACGTAATTATCTATGAACGTATCAAAGAAGAACTGACAAAAGGTAAAGGATATATCCCTGCGATTAACGAAGGTTATAAACGTTCGTTACCTCCTGTACTGGATGCTCACGTTACAACTCTTTTAACGGCATTTATCCTTTTCTACTTTGGGCTCGGCCCCGTAAAAGGGTTTGCTACTACACAGATTATTGGTATCCTTTTATCCCTGTTCTGTGGTATCCTTGTAAGCCGCTGGGTAAGTGATATTTTCACTAACAAGAAAAAACACCTCGAATATTTTACCGGTATTTCCCGCCGTGTGTTCAAACATGCGAAATACAAATTTATCGAGTACCGGAAAATAGCTTATGTGATTTCGTTTGTAGTGCTGGCCCTGGGTATTACTTCCTTCTTCAATGGGTTTCATTATGGTGTTGAATTCAACGGAGGCCGTAGTTATACTGTACAGTTTGATAAAAAAGTAGATGTTGAACTGGTAAGGCAAGATTTGAATAAAGCTTTCAGCGGAGAAAACACCATTATTAAAACGATTGGAGACAACTCAAAACTTGACATTACCACTTCATACCTTATTAAAGACACAAGAACAACTGCGGACTCAATTGTTGTCGTAAAATTGTACGAAGGGCTGAAGGGTTATTTGCCTGCAAACCTGAGTTTCGACCAGTTTAAAACAGACAAGTACATAGCCCAAAGTAAAAAGGTATTGCCTACCATTTCCGATGACCTGAAACTTGGTGCGGTTAAAGCTACCCTCTTTGCGTTATTGGTTATTTTCCTCTATATCTTTATCCGTTTCCGCGACTGGCGGTATTCATTAGGAACTATCGTTGCCTTGTTGCACGATGTATTTGTAACCCTGATTGTATTCTCTTTTGCAAAAAATATAGTACCGTTTCCGCTGGAGATTGACCAGCACTTCATCGCGGCTGTATTAACTGTAATCGGATTTTCAATGAATGATACCGTTATTGTGTTTGACCGTATCCGTGAAGACAGCAGGCTGATGCCGGGAGCCCCGAGAGCAGAAGTAATTAACAGGGCGATTAATGAAACCCTGAGTCGTACTATCATGACATCACTCACTGTATTCCTGACAATACTGATCTTGTTCATCGTAGGCGGTGAAGTAACAAAAGGTTTCGCCTTCGCCATGCTGATTGGTGTTATTACCGGTACTTACTCATCTATATTCGTTGCAGCACCGATATTAGTTGACCTTGGTGGTAAAAAAGCACTGGGAAAAGCTAACAAAGCTGCAAAAAGCTAAACAGGTAAACGATAAATTTTGAATACAGTAAAACCTCCGAAATGGAGGTTTTACTGTATTCAGTAGCTGCATAAATTTGCCAGGTCGCTTACAACACTTTATTTACTCAATCACCATAACAAAACCACCGGAGGCAGGAAAAAAAATCTCCTGCTTTTTCACCGGTTTCAATTTTGTTTCCACAAAACTAAGCGGATTTTTTCCATCCGTAATAAGCTGCACACTCTTACTACCAAATGACCCAGTATTAATTTGCATTTTTCTTTCTGTGTTTTCTCCATTAATTCCGGCTACATACCATTTATTACCAGCCCTTCTTGCCAGCACAATATACTTCCCGGGATAACCATCAATAAATTTTACATCAGACCATGTGTCCGGTATCTGACGCAAAAAATCTTTGACATAAGCAGGTACATGACTCATTCCCTCCGGAGATTCTGCAAAATGCTGGATACCGGAAACAAAAAGAACAGATAAGGCCAGTTCAAATGCAGAAGAAGTTTTACGGATACTCTTTGAGTGCTGAATTTTATACAGGTTCATCGGGGTAAAATCCATCGGATCGAATACATTTCTTGTAAACGGAAGCATAGTACAGTGATTGGGCTGCTTGTCAGCATCCTCCTGTGAAAAGGTAACCATTTCAAACCCCTTCACCGCCTCAGTAGTGAGCAGGTGCGGATAGGTCCTTGACCAGCCTCTTGGCAGGGTTGCCCCATGAAAGTTTACCAGCAGTTCTGTTTCACCCGCATCATTAAGAATATCGATATAATACTCCATCATTGACTGACCGTCTCCTCCGAAGAAATCAATCTTCACTCCTTTTATACCCATTTGCTTTAACCGTTGAAATTCTTTTATTCGTTCTTCATGAGAAAGCAACCGGCTTTTTGGCGAATACTTTACTGTATTCCAGTCGCCGGAAGAATTGTACCATAACAACAATCCTACATTTTTTTTCCCGGCATAATCAGCCAGTTCCTTAATTTTTTCATATCCTATTTTCCTGTCCCAGTCGGCGTCAACCAAACAATACTGCCATTTCATATCTGCAGCAAAATCTATATACTTCTTTTGTTCGTCGTAGATAATAAAATTATCCTTCGAGTTAATCCAACTCCACGAAGCTTTGCCGGGCTTAATAAACTCATGCTTTGTCAACACATCAGGTTTGGCAAGGTCAGTCCCCAAAGTGGAACGGATAACAGCCGACAGGTTTCCAATTGTAATAATCCGCCAGGGTGACAGATATGGAAATGATACTTTACCCAGCAAACCTTTACCTGAAAAAACTTCCCTTGTATCAGGAATAGCTATTGAATATTCTCCATCTGGCGATTCCTTATTAAGAATTGTTGCACAATTGTAACGGTCAATTGCTGTTTCTGTAATCAACAACCATATATTTTTGACCCTGAATAAAGCCGGATAAATCCAGCCCGCCATAGGCGAAGGAGTTCCGACAGGAATATCCTGCAAATAATTTTCTTCATAAGCAGGATTAGACTGCTCCCAACCGGATTTAGCAATTTGTTTTGGTTGCAGCCAGGCTCTTGCCGTTAAGGGAAAATGAAATGAAGTCACCTCATTGATGATACTATCCTGTACAATATCTTTCCCGGGAAAAGCATAACGAAAAGCCACACCGTCGTTTGACACCTGGAAAATAATATCCATCGGCAAGCCTTCTTTATTCCTATACCTTATAATCCGTTTATTTGCTTTGTAAATTATATCTCTCTTTTTCCCATGGTGCAGCACATACCTATCCTGAACAGAACGAACTAAACCTGCGTTAACCAGTTTCAATCCTGACGAAAAATCAGATTGCCTGAGTTGCAGACCAAGAATTGAAGGTCTGAGTATCTTTTCCTTACTATACTGAACCGTGTACATAACCGTACCATTGGCCCCGGCTATAACATCCACTCTTATTTTCTTATCGGGACTGGTAATGACAACCTGGCCTTCTGCATAAGTAAATGCAAATAGAAGAATTGAAGTGAATAATTTTATTCGCATTGCTCCTGTTTTAATAAGTAGATTGTATAAAGACAAAACATTTTCAGCAAATTTTTATTTCCTGCCGACTTTAATAATTGTGAATGAGTATGGTTTCAACTGAACATCAAGTTTCTTTCCCTTTATGGGGATTGTTTTTTCTACCGGTTTTACTGCTTGCGGGTTATCCAGTGTATTTGCTTCATCTGGTTTTCCGGCAAGTATGGTTATTAACCCGACAGGTGATATTTTACTTACTCCTTCCAGTGCTAAGACAATCTTCTTTTCAGATATTGAACTGTTGACAATCTTTACAATCACCTCACCTGTGTTTTTATCAATTACCGATGAAACATACAGGCTGTCTTGCCCAGCAGCAGGTTTATCATTCATCAAAGCCGGCACTGCATGGGTGCCTTTATTAGTTGAATATAGTTTTTGTATATAATAGTTCACCGTTCCTATACTACGGAGATTGTCTATCCAGATCAGGTCTGGGGTCCATTGCCATCCGTCTATATGCGCAAACAATGGTGCATAAGATGCCATCACCACCACGTCAGCGTTCCTTTCCAAACCTGTAAGAAAAGCAGCTTCAGCAATCGCCGATCGTACATTATTTCTGCCAATGACATTAACTGTTTTATCACTGTGGCCAGCATACTCTCCGGCAAAAACCTTTGAACCATTCCTGTCATAGTTATCGTAGCGGGATGCATTTTCTAAAAACCATTCCGGCTTTCGGTAATAATGCTCGTCAATAATGTCAGTATTCATATTCCTTAGTTCTGTGTTCAAATAGTTAAACCTGTCACCGCTGGGGTCAGTTCCCGAACTGGCTACTACTTTTACTTGTGGATATTTTGCTTTAATAGCTTTAGTAAAAACTTTCAGCCGTTCTATATACTGTGGTCCCCAGTTTTCGTTACCCACACCCATCATTTTTAAATTGAATGGTTCCGGATGCCCCATCCCGGTCCTTACCTTGCCCCATTTCGTATTCACGGCCCCATTTGCAAATTCAATAAGGTCCAACGCATCCTGTATGTAGGGATCCAGTTCATCCAGCGGTACAAGTTCAGCTGAGTTGAACTGGCAGGCCATTCCACAGTTTAATATAGGTAATGGCTCTGCACCTATATCTTCTGCCAGTTGAAAATATTCGAAGAAACCAAGTCCGAATGTTTGAAAATAATCTGGTGTTGGCCGGTGTGCAAATTCAAAATTCCACCTGTTTATTATCAATTGTCTTTCTTCAACCGGGCCAATTGTTTTTTTCCATTGATACCTGTTTGACAAGTCAAAACCTTCCACGATGCACCCACCGGGAAAGCGAATGAAACCCGGCTTCATATCGGCCAGCAACTGCACCATATCAGCACGAAGGCCACCCGGTCTTTTCTTCCAGGTATCTTCCGGGAAAAGTGAAACCATATCCAGATCAATTTCACCTGTTCCTTCAAGTCTCATTCTGAATTTAGCTTTCCCCGCTGTATCAGTAGAAGTTAATGCTACTGCCATTTTTTTCCATTCATCACCAGTGACAGAAGGAGTTATTGTAGTATAGCCAATTACTTCCTCCCGCTGATTAATAAGCTCAAGGTGAATTTCAATAGCGCCAGATAAAAGCCGGTACATTGCTGAAAAATCATAGCGCAGGCCCTGTTTAATTCCCATTCCCCGAAAACCTTCATTAGTTAAACTCAGGCTTTCTTTCGTTGCTCCATTCACCTTTATTCTTGCAAACCGTGGATTTGTTGTGTGATTGCCCTGTCTGTTGAGGATAGTAACGCATCCCTCCACAACAGGTTTCTGCTCCACCTTCCATCCCATTAAAGGCTTTGAGAATTCAAAAGACCGGTTTTTTACCAGTTCTGCATAAATACCGCCATCAGCTCCAAGATTAATATCTTCAAAAAAAATGCCCCACATAGCAGGCTGTATTTGAGCATACGGTTTATCAGCCTGTATGATAATCTTGTTTTCCTTTGTTTGAGCTGAAATAAATGTTGAAAATACCGGTATAGCAATTCCGGTTAAAAATAATCGGGTAAGTTTCATCTCCAAATTTACTTTGTAAAATCAATTCCCCATGACTAAAAAGAAACAAGATTTTACCAGAAATATGCCAATCACATCGATAAATTAGTAAGCAGGTTTTTAAACAGCGAAGGAAGTCCCACAGCCACATGTGGTACTGGCATTGGGATTCTTAAAGGTAAAACCCCTGTTATTCAGCCCATCCTGCCAGTCAATCAGCATACCATATAAGTATATCTCATGGGCTTTATCCATTATGCAAGCAATCCCGTCTATATCAAAATGATTATCATTTTCCTTTGCATGGTCAAACCCGAGTACATAAGTCATCCCGGAGCACCCCCCTCCTTTTACTCCTATCCGTAGCTTCTGCGTATTGTCAAAACCCACAGCCGCCATTAGTCGTTTAATTTCAGAAAGGGCGCCTGCAGTTAGTGCTACGGGAGTAGTATTGATTGTTTCCATACTGTAAAAATAATTAAACTTTTCTCCTGGAAAAGAGCCAAGGTTTGCGGAAGCGGGAATTTAACTGATGATAATCAATCCCGGCCCTTTGGTTAATAATTATAAGCTAAAGATAATCAGCCTATTTTTGTGTATAATATAAAACATCCAACCAATGGACTTAACCACTATCAGTCTTCTGCTATCTGTTCTGGCGATTATCCTGTCAGTTTACGCATTTACTAAAGATTCAAAAAAAGCAGTTCCAACTTCTGCAAAAGATAAATTTGAAAGTATTCCATTGAGGCTTCAGGCCTATGAAAGATTGGTATTACTGGCCGAGCGAATATCCTTACCCAATCTCATCAGCCGGTTAAATCAACCAGGTATTTCTGCCGCTGAAATGAAAATAATACTGACAGAGAATATAAAACAAGAGTTTGAATATAACAGTACCCAGCAATTGTATGTAAGCCAGGTAAGCTGGGATGCCATAAGAAACCTGAAAGAGCAGAACATTATGGTGATAAACCAGGTAGCGGCGGCTCTGCCCCCGACAGCCTCATCTTCTGAACTCAATAAAAAAATTCTGGAAATATTAATGTCGCAGCAAAATGGAGCCATCCATGAACTGGTGACACAAACGCTGAATCATGAAGCAAAAAAACTGATGTAATAATGAAAGGGTTCCTCAGCATATTCCTCTTCTTATTCGCTCTGAAAACAGATGCACAGCAGAACAGGATAAAACTGGGAATAGTTGGTGTCCCTATGTTTCAATCGGGATTTGGGATAGGAAACCTTGGTTACGAAAGAATAAGAATGGACCAAAAAGCTTCCTGGCAGCTATTATACTCTGTTGCGGGTGGTTCACCGGCAGCAGATGTTGAAACGCACCTAAGGAAATGGTTCACTGCAGAAAGGCTCTGGTATTTTAAGACAACACACAAGAAAGTCAATTATTATTTTTCTGTCTTTAGTGAAATCGGTAACAGAAAGTCAAAACCGGGTCATGCACATTATCCCGATACTGCAAGCCTGAAAGAAAAAAAAGCATTTGAGGTAAATCCCGGCACTTCACTGGGAGTTGTAATTAAGCCTGGAAAAAAAATTAGTTTTGAAACAGCTGCAGGGCCAAAAGTCCTTTTTAGATCAGGAAAGGAATATTATAACAACTACAGGGATAACAAGGGTTTCACAGAGCCATTTAAAGAAATAAATTTTGGTTTACGATTTTTATTCAGTCTCTCATATCAATTCTGATGTTATGGAAGAAAATAGAAAAATTACCGACTCGGGTATTGAAATCAAACAAGTATACACAAGGCAGGATGTACCGGATGATCTGGATGAACAACCGGGTGCATTTCCATTTACCCGTGGAGTGCAGCCGGATATGTACCGTGGTAAACTTTGGACCATGCGGCAGTATGCCGGTTTTTCGACTGCAGAAGAAAGTAATAAACGTTATCACTACCTGTTGTCGCAAGGTGTAAGCGGCCTGAGTGTTGCATTTGATCTTCCCACCCAGATCGGTTACGACAGCGATCATCAGTTGGCCGAAGGCGAAGTAGGAAAAGTAGGAGTAGCCATCGATTCAATAGAAGATATGCAAATTCTCTTTAAAGGTATTAAACTGGAAGAAGTAAGCACTTCAATGACGATTAATGCAACCGGGTTTATTCTTTTGTCTCTTTATGTTGCTTTAGCTAAACAACAGGGTGCTGATCTGAAAAAGATATCAGGAACTATTCAAAATGATATCCTGAAAGAATACGCCGCCCGTGGTACTTACATCTATCCCCCCAAGCCATCTATGCGTATCATCACCGATATATTTGAGTGGTGCAGCAAAGAAGTACCTAAATGGAATACCATTTCCATCTCCGGTTATCATATCCGTGAAGCTGGCAGCACGGCTGTTCAGGAGATTGCTTTTACACTAAGCAACGGGAAAGCCTATGTAGAAGCCGCATTGAAAAAAGGACTGGATATTAATGTGTTTGGCAAAAGGCTCTCTTTCTTTTTTAATGCCCATAATAATCTTTTTGAAGAAGTAGCCAAATTCAGGGCTGCCAGAAGGATGTGGGCAAAGATCATGAAAGATCTTGGCGCTACTGATCCCAAAGCCATGATGCTGCGTTTCCATACCCAAACGGGTGGCAGTACATTAACAGCACAGCAACCTTTAAATAATATTTCAAGAGTTACTATTCAAACACTTGCGGCTGTACTCGGTGGCACACAATCATTACATACAAATGGCTATGATGAAGCGCTAAGCCTGCCTACAGAAGAAGCTGCAAGGATTGCCCTGCGTACGCAGCAAATCGTTGCCTATGAAAGTGGCGCACCGGATTCTGTTGACCCGATGGCAGGTTCTTATTATGTGGAAACCCTCACCCGGCAGGTAGAAAAAGCAGCCTGGAAGTTGATTGAAAAAATAGATGCGATTGGTGGAAGTGTAGCAGCTATCGAGGAAGGCTTTATACAGAATGAAATTGCACGCAGTGCTTATGAATATCAACGCAATATTGAAACAGGAAAGAAAATCATAGTTGCTGTGAATAAATTTCAGATGGAAGAACATAACCAGCCTCCCATCTTAAAAGTGGATGACAGTATCAGGGCATTGCAGGCTGAAAAGCTGAAAAGCCTGAGAAATAACCGCAACCATGCAAAATGCGACCAGTTACTGCAATTACTTAACGATAAATCCACCAGTGGTGAAAACATAATGCCCACCGTCGTGGAGGCTGTTGAAAACAAATGTACATTGGGAGAAATTGCTGATACATTAAGAGAAGTATTCGGAGAATACAGGTAATTTTAATAGATGAAGCATTCATGTAAGCTATTCCAGGGAATTCTTCTTTTACTGCTTTCCTCTCATTTATATGCCCAGGATCAGCCTGACATTATTATACACTTTACTGAGAAAAAAGTATCCATCAATCAGGCATCAATCAATAAACAATCATCCATTGCAGCAATCAGGAAAGCGCTGGGAAGTGAAGACCGGGTACTTTCTGAAGCCAATAACTCCACAAGGCTTTTTATTTATGATAAGTATGGATTGGATTTTGTAATCGATACGGCTAAAAGTATACTGCATAAACTGACAATTCACTTTTCAGAGCCCAGGCAACGATACGAAACAAGCCCCGTACAATTATTCAAAGGAAAACTTTCAGTTGGCATTCACCCTGTATTACCTACAGAACAAATAGACACAATTATAGCCAAAACAAAAATTTTTTTTACTGAATGGTCACCTGGTTTTTACTGGTATTCGGCAGATAACAAGGAATTCAGTATTACCATCGCTTACAAAGACAAGAGGAAAGAAATATTTGGGAACCTGTATGTTCTTTTTATTCAGGAAGATCAATAATTTTATAGCTGCACAAATCTTGTTTGTAACACAGCTATTCACCCATCCTGCATAATTTTATAAAACACTTTTATGAAATTTTCCATCAGCCTGCTAATTTTCTGTATCTCATTTTCAACAACTCCTTTTTTTCTAACCGGGCAGCAACCCGCTTTTTTGACAGACAGCCTTGACAGTTATATTGAGAGAGGAATGAAGCAATGGCAAATTCCCGGGCTTGCAATAGCAGTGGTTAAAGACGGGAAAGTATTACTAAGTAAAGGCTACGGAGTCAATGAATTTGGCAAAGAAGAAAAAACTGACGAAAACACACTTTTTATTATTGCATCCAACTCAAAATTATTTACTGGTACAGCCGTAGCAAAACTTGATTATGAAAAAAAATTATCGCTGAATGATAAAGTAACTAAATACATTCCCTGGTTCAGCCTGTATGATCCCGGATCGACAACATTAGTTAACATAAAAGATATGCTTTGCCACCGGCTTGGCACCAAAACATTCCAGGGTGATTTTACTTTCTGGGATTCCAATCTACCCAAAGATTCTATCATCTGGAAAATGAGACTACTGAAACCAACAGGCGAATTCAGGCAGGACTACGGTTATTGTAACTCTGCTTTTTTAGTTGCAGGGGAAATCCTGGCAAAGGTTACAGGGCAAACATGGGAAAACTATGTGGAAGAGAATATTCTGCGACCTATCGGGATGAATACTACTTACATGAATACTGCCGGTATTCAAAACAGGAAAAATACAGCATCACCGCATAACAACCTGTACAGTTCGATAACAAAAATACCTTTTGACAATGTCGATAACCTCGGGCCTGCCACCAGTATGGTGAGTAATGTAAAGGATCTGTCTAAATGGTTATTATTACAATTGGACAGTGGCCGGTACGGTGGAAAACAGATTTTGCCCTGGGCTGTATTACAGAAAACAAGAGATTTGAATATCCTGACAGGCAGCCGTAAATCCACAATCTATCCCACACATTTCAGGGGTTATGGCCTTGGTGTTTTTTCCACTGACTATGCCGGCAGGCAGATCTATTGGCATACAGGCGGGGCCTTTGGTCATGTTACTAATGTTTGCTTTGTTCCGGAAGAAAATCTTGGCATTACTATTCTTACAAATAATGACAATCAAAATTTTTTTGAAGCACTACGATACCAGTTACTTGATGCTTTCCTCGGAGTATCCTATACTGACAGAAGTTTGTTCCAACTTGGCTTTTTTGTTCCGAATAAAAAAAAATCGGACGATGACCTTGCTGCATTAAAGGCTAGAGTAGATAAAAAGAACCAGCCGGAAATTAAATTACAGGAGTTTGCCGGTGATTATATTAATTCTGTGTATGGCAGAATCACAATTAATAAAAGTGGCAGCATGTTAATCTGCCGGTTTCAACATCATCCCGAACTGATTGGCTATATGGAATACATGGATAATAATGAGTTCAGGATGACATATTCTCATATCGGTTATGGTATTTATCCGGCAAAATTTTCTCTTAAAGAAGGTAAAGTCGTCTTCGTTGAGATCCGGGCTAACGACTTTGTTGAAAGCGATCCATATCTCTTCACCAAAGTGGCCGAACTGGTCATCAGCCAGTAAAAAACGGGGTTGAAGAACAACCCCGTTATATACATATAACTAACAATGAGAAGAAATTTACATCCACTTACTCAGGTACTCATTGAACTCATGTCTTAAAATATTCATCACTCGTTCAAAGTCTTCGTACTTTTCATGAAGGGCGGCATGTTCTGCAATCATTCCGGTTTCCATTTTTCCGGCATGGTTTTGCGCATCGCTGCCCAGTTTTTCTACATAAAGATTTACTTCATGCTTTAGTTCATCAATATTATTACGCTGAACAATGAATTGATTCTGAAAATGTTCAACCCCCTGCCGGGCTTCAAAAGTCGTATTTTTTAAAGCTACCTCCGTCAAACGGCTTTCCATAATGTCCAGTTCATCCTTGTAGAAGCCAAACCCTTTTTGCCAGATGGTATGATCAGTTCCTATACGGGTAATATTTGTATAGCTCATATTTTAATATTTTAATCTTTTAACCAAAACTATCTTTCAGCATAGCAAAATAAGCTGACGCTTGTCATCGAACTGTATGATAGATTTCAGAGATGAAGGAAATAAAAGTTAAGCTGGCAGTTGCTTGTAATGCGTTTAGGTGCAGGCAGTACTCTCAATAAAAAAGCGTCTGTAAAGACGCTTCTCTGCTACCGGTCGTTTATTATTTGTGGATTGTTTCAGTTTTTTTTCACCTCTTTAGCCCAGCCATCTTTTAAACCTACTGTCTTATTAAAGATCAGGTTTCCGTGTGAGGCATCTTTATCTGCCACAAAATATCCCTTGCGGATAAATTGATACCTTTCATTCAGTATTGCATCTTTTAATGCTGGTTCAGCAAATACTACAGGTAAAACCTGCAATGATCCGGGATTGAGGTATTCTTTAAAATCACCTTCCTCATCTGCCGGATCTTCCACTTTGAACAATCTGTCATATAAGCGTACTTCTGCATGTACAGCATGTTTTACACTCACCCAGTGCAAAGTTCCTTTAACATTTATTCCGCTTGTATCTGAGCCACTTTTACTCTCAGGTATATAAGTACATCTTACTTCAGCAATAGTACCGCCTGCATCTTTAATTACTTCCTCACATTTGATGATGTAAGCACTCTTCAAGCGAACCATCTGGCCGGGCGCCAGTCGAAAATATTTTTTAGGAGGGTTTTCCATAAAGTCCTCTTTTTCGATATATAGTTCTGCGCTGAATGGAATATCTCTTACCCCAGCATTTTCATCCTCAGGATTATTTTCACTTTGCAGAATTTCTCCGTCTTCTGTGTAGTTGGTTATTATTACTTTCAGCGGATCAAAAACAACCATTCTTCTCAATGCAATTTTATTGAGGTGTTCTCTCACACAAAATTCCAGCAAACCTGCATCTACCATGTTTTCCCGTTTGGCCACCCCTATTCTGTCACAAAATTCACGGATACTCTCCGGAGTATATCCCCTTCTGCGCAGGCCGCTGATGGTTGGCATCCGTGGATCATCCCATCCGCTTACATGCTTTTCATTTACCAATTGTAATAATTTTCTTTTACTGGTAACAGTATAGTTGATATTCCTCCTTGCAAATTCATACTGGTGTGATGGATATATCTCCAGCTTCTCAATAAGCCAGTCATACAATTCACGATGAGGTACAAATTCCAGCGTACAAATTGAATGAGTGATTTCTTCAATAGAATCACTCTGGCCATGTGCAAAATCATACATCGGATAAATACACCATTTATCACCGGTGCGGTGATGATGAGCATGTTTGATACGATACAAAATCGGATCCCTCATCAGCATATTAATATGGCTCATATCAATTTTTGCACGAAGTGTCCTGGCGCCATCCGAAAATTCCCCATTTTTCATCCGGATAAATAAATCCTTGTTTTCGGCAACCGGCCTGTTGCGACAGGGACTATCCTTACCAGGTTCTGTAGGCGTTCCTTTCAGAGCAGCCATTTCTTCGGCGGTACTGTCATCCACATACGCAAGTCCTTTGTCTATCAGGCGGTGTGCATATTCATATAATGTGTCAAAATAATCACTGGCATATCTTTCATATTTCCATTCAAAACCCAGCCATCTTACATCTTCTTTGATACTATCCACATATTCTGTTTCTTCTGTTACCGGGTTTGTATCGTCAAACCTGAGGTTAGTATAACCGGGATATTTCTGGGTAAGCCCGAAATTCAGGCAAATACTCGATGCATGACCAATATGCAAATAGCCATTGGGCTCGGGGGGAAAACGGGTTACAATGCTTGTGTACTTACCATCCCTAATATCTTCTTCGATAATTTCCTCCAGAAAATTTAAACTACGATCGTCTGACATAACTCTTTTAAAATAAGGCACAAAGATAAGAATTATACGGCCATGAAAAGGCTTCTCTCAAACAGGTTACCTCTAAAAAAACTACCTAAGTCAGCACCCCTATATTTGATCCCTGGGTGGTAAAAAGTAAAAAAATAATTTACAGCGATTATCAATATACTACTCCCGGGTAACGGACATGCTATAAGCAGATGATGCCTCTCCGGATTTGATGTTAAAGTAAACAATGACAATTATGCACAGCTGAGCTATCAGAGATACTATCCATACAAATCAATAAAACAAATAAGAATCAGCAGTATAAATGAGGTGTATCATAGATAATATCCCTAATAATCATCAAATTGCTGTTAGCTGTATAACTTAAACTACTTGCGATGAAAAAAATTCTTGTTCCTACTGATTTTTCTCCAAATGCTGACCGGGCTATTGACTATGCTGTGCAGATAGCTAAATTAAACGAAGCAACAATCTACCTCATACATGCCTGCGAGCATTTAGACCCTCTGTACCTGGAAAGTGTTTTCCCAAAAGGAGAATATAATAAGGCAATTACAGACGAGGCCTTTAATAACCTGGAAATACTGAGAAGAAGCATTGAAGAAACAGAGCAGGTATTGGTAAATACACAGCTCTACAGCGGCTCCATACATGATACCATACTTGTAGCAGCGGAAGAACACAACGTGGATATTATTGTCATGGGTACATTGGGAATATCCGGTTTGAAAGAAAAAATTTTTGGAAGTAAAACAGCCTCCGTAATCGGAAACAGCAAAATCCCCGTTCTGGCAATACCGCTGGAATACGACTGGAGCCCCCCGAAAAAATTTTTGCTTGCCATTAAAAATTTCGATGAGGTAGCTGATATCTTACATCCTGTGTTCGACCTGGCAAGAGTATTTAAAGCGGAAGTACTGATAACTGTATTTACAGATGATACCATTACAGAAGCTATTAACTACCAGGTAGAAGATAAAGAGGTTAAACTGGCCGGTGAAAAACTAAGAGAAAAATACAGTGACCTCATCATTAAAACAGAACACCTGGTTGGCCGGCATTTTGATGACGTTGTCAACGAGTACGTAGAAAAAAATAAAATTGACCTGCTTGCAATGACCACCCACAAGAGAAGTTTGCTTGGAAGTATTTTCAATCACAGTATCACCAGGAAGATGAGTTACCATTCTAAAGTTCCGATTTTAGCCATACCCGTGATATAATCTATTGATTAGTTAAACAAGGTAAAACATGAAAACGATAGTAATTCCTTTTGATTTTTCTGCAAACGCAAGAAAAGCATTAGAATATGCCATCCATTTAGGAAAAGATACCGAATCACCAATATACGTTTATCATGTGCTGCATGAATCACCCTATAAACTGGCCGCCTCTTCCGGGGAGCAGGAAATGGAAATGCTGATCCAAAAAGATGAAAAAGAAAAAACCGCTGCACTGAAGCAGGAAGTAAACAATATTTTACATTCCCTGAGTTTAAATTTTGGCTCAGACAGAATAACTGTAAAAGCAGAATATAATCCATTGATTACAGAAAGAATACTGGAATTATCAAAAAAGCAAAATGCAGGTTTAATCGTAATGGGCACACATGGTGCTTCGGGTATTAGAAAGTTTTTATTTGGATCCAATACTTCTAATATGATTGCCAAATCGGACATACCGGTTTTGGCTATACCTGAAAAAAATAGTTATACCCCTGTAAAAACAATATTGTATGCCTCAGATCTGGAAGACCTGCGGGCAGAACTGGACAGAATTATCCCCTTCGCAAAAAGTCTTCATGCATTTATAGACGTTCTTCATATCAATTATGGGCCGAATGAAAAGAAAATAACAACAGATGCCGCAAAAGAAATAACCGGTCAGTCCGTCTACCAGTATATTAACCTGCTTATCCGGGATGCTGACACATTAATGCCCCTTCTTAAGCAAATTCGTAATTATATGCAGGAACAAATGCCTGAATGGCTGGTAATGTTTACCAGGGAAAGAAGCATGTGGAATAAATTGTTTATTGGAAGCAAAACAGAAGATATGTCACTATCCTTACAGTTGCCATTACTAAGTTTCAAAAAACCCGGATGAACTCATCATTTTCTGCACAATCTGTCAATAAGTTGTTTGTGCCGGGGGTATTGCCGTGAAAGGGCAACTCCAGCAGCCAGTTCAAAATCATTAAAATCAAAACCCGGAGATACAGTACACCCGACAAACGAGAATGCAGAATCAGGTGCAGGTTCGCTGGCAAACCAGCAGCCTGCAGGAACAACATACTGAAACAGTTCTCCATCTTTTATCTCTGCCCCAAGTTTTACCACTTTCAAATTCCCTTCCGGGTCAATAATGTATATTATCAGTTGCTGCCCTGTATAAAAATGCCAGCATTCATCACTTTTTATCCTGTGAAAGGCGGAAAAATTTCCCTTCTCCAATAAAAAATATATAGCCGTTGAAAAATACCGGGAACCTGAAAACCCGGCAGGAAGGCTCTCACGGGGAATAATTCCAGGCGATTTATATGTCTGCAAATAATAACCCCCTTCCGGATGCGGCTGCATTCTAAAGAAGCTGATCAGTTCCTCCGGAGTTTGCATAAAATCAGAATCCTTTTTTTACCTGCTGTTCACCACCTGCTCCTACTACCGAACTGCCATATACTTTGATGCTTGATTTTATAAAGTCTTTTTCATCAGCCTTATAAATATTGTCCACATACTTTTGAGGATTGCGGTCAATGTAAGGAAACCAGGTGCTGTGTATTTGTATCATTATCTTATGTCCTTTTTTGAAAGTATGCAGTACATCCTGCAACGGAACATTTACATCAGTAACCTGGCCCGGAACAAATGGCTCTGGTTTTTCAAAACTATTTCTGAACCTGCCCCTGAACACCTCGCTGCGAACCAGTTGCTGGTAACCACCCATAATCACATTCTTTGGATTGTGCTCATAATTAGGATGGTCAGGAGGATATACATCAATAAGCTTAACTACAAAATCGGCATCTGTACCAGACATTGCCACTTTTAATTTAGCAAGTATCTCCCCGGCCAGGGTAACTTCATCCTTAAGAATATCGGTTTCAAACGTAAGTACGTCTGGGCGTCTGGATACATCCCGCTGATCATCACTCATAAAGTTTCGGGGGGTAAATGTGAGTCCTTCTGTTTGTGATGTATAAGGAACTGGTTTGGAAGGATCACTCACATATTCAAATACTGCTTTTTCATCCACAGGATTGTTTACCGATAATTTACCATTCTCTCCAAAATACAATTTCAGCGGCGCAATGTCTTTAGGTGGCCATACATCAAATTTTTCCCATTCCTTTTTCCCGGTGTTGTACATATATGCTTCAGGCAATTGGATATCTCCTTCACCCTTTAAATGAAAGGCAAAAAAAGGAAGTTCGATTTCCCGCTGATAAAAAGTAGATATACTGTCTCCAAAATAAATATGGTTATGTGTACTCTTTCCTTTCTCATCGGCCCAGTCGCCATGACCCCATGGCCCCATTACAATACTATTTTTAGCGGCAGGCGTCGTTTTCTCAATCGTCTTATAAATATTCAACGGACCGTAGAGGTCTTCCGCATCAAACCAGCCACCAACGGTAAGCACCGCAGGTTTTATGTTATTCAGGTGAGGAAGAAGGTTTCTTCTTTGCCAGAAAGTATCATAATTGGGGTGTTCCACTATTTGCTGCCAGAAGAAATTATCATGATGATATTTCTCCGTAATATTTTTTAAGGCCCCTAGTTTCAGGTGAAAATCGTACCCATCTTTTGGAGCTTTTCCATAAAAGCGCATAATCTCCGGCATAAACCAATCGTTCCTTGTAGTATCCTTTTTTTGATAACCAAAGACAGCAAATGCAGCCGTATAACTTTGTAAATAGGCCCCCATATGATGAAAGTCGTCAAAGAAAAAATCTGAAACCGGGGCCTGTGGTGAACAGGCTTTTAATGCCGGATGCGCATCAGGGAGAGATGCAGCAGAATAAAAGCCCGGATAAGAAATTCCATAAATGCCGGCCTTACCATTATTTCCTTTCAGATTCTTTATCATCCAGTCAATGCTATCCCAGGTATCTGAACTTTCATCCACTTCTTTTTTATTCTTTGGATCATTTCCGGGTATATTAGGTGTCATATTGGTAAATAAACCATCACTCATATACCTGCCCCGCACATCCTGGAACACCAGGATATAACCGTCTCTCACCAGGTATTTAGACGGATGCCCGTATGTTTTATAATTACCGTAATTAGAGGCATTGTAACATGTCCTGTTAATAAGTATCGGATATGTTTTTGATTTATCTTTTGGCATATATACCAATGTAAAGAGTCTGGCGCCATCCCGCATGGGTATCCTGTATTCGAACTTATCGTATTGCTCCCGCATA
This sequence comes from Chitinophagaceae bacterium, assembly GCA_044221225.1. Classification (GTDB taxonomy): domain Bacteria; phylum Bacteroidota; class Bacteroidia; order Chitinophagales; family Chitinophagaceae; genus JJ008. The sequence continues at coordinate 48,085 of JBGAPQ010000009.1, read as the reverse complement.
AAAAGAGAATCTTCATCAATATTCTGAGCTGCAGGCACAAGGCAAACAAGAAGAACCAGCATGGCAGTGGCAATAAAATGCATAGTTTAATTTTTTTGTGTAAATAATATATCCCCTAAACTAAATAAAATCAGGATGAAAAAAATACCGCATATATAAAATCCCCGCTAATGCAGGGATTCCGTTATGAGGATGAAAGAATCTCGTCATTTGTACCCGACCCATGTTCTGGCGTCAATATCGAACAGCCAGTACATACCGTTACAGTAAGAAAAATTGAAAGCCTGATTTACAGACGCCTCTTCCGGCAATTGCAGTTTCCTTGTCAGAAACCCGTCAGCAATGTTGTAAAGTTCAATTTGCTTTTCAGTATAATTGAGAAAGCCGAGTTCTGCCCCTTTTATTCCTGTATAAATGGGTGATGTATAATTATAATCTTCCGGAGTTACAGGTTCATCAAACTCATCTTCCTCTTTTTCCATCTCTGTTTTACCCTGCTTTTTAGTACGGCCAAAATTAATCAATAAAGAAGAAGCAGATAGTATCCCGGTTGCTCCATCATAGAAAAGAACTACGTCGCCATCCAGAAACAACACCTGTTTTTTAACCGGGTTGTATGCACCAACGGATTGGTCACCTGGTTGAGTTTTCTCCTCCCAGAGGTGTTCCACCTTAGTTACCATTCCTTTTGCATTCAATTTATAGTTGAACCAGCCTCCGTCGGCAAAAGCATTTCCCTGGATAGATTTCGTAACCGGGCTATACCACAAGCCTCTTACATCTACGCCGCAATTCAGGCTGTCCGGAGATATTCTTTTTCCCGCAGCATCAAATACAGATAACGGAAACCCTGCATTACCGGCCATAGCAGCATAGTATTTTTTTTGAACAGGATGCCAGACAATTGAGGCTCCCCTTGTCCCGGGCATATCATCCTCCGCAGTTCTGGCTACCTCAAGTATGACGGCCTTTTTAAGCTTCCTGGGGGCAGTGGCAGGTTGTGCTGCAGCCGAAAAAAAAGTGGTCAAAAAAAAGGCGAAGGTTAAAACTTGTTTCATTTTCAAAATTTTATGTAAATAAAAGAAGAAAAGAGATTACCAGACATCCCCTCCACACGGTATTTTGTACAACGAAAGTATGTTTTCATAATCTATTATCTTTATAAAAAAATTCTGTTATGTCGCTACTGAATCAAGGAAATAAAAAAGGGAAAAAGAAAGAAGATAAAAAGAAATCAGCAAGTACAGGAGGTTCCAAATTTATTCAAAAGCCTAAATCCGGCTTTGTAAGTAAACAACAAAATACCGGCTCACAAAGGGGAAGTTAATCCGTGAACCTGGAAGAATGACTAAAGAAGAGCTTTTAAAAGAACTTTCTGAAGAAACCTACGCAGTACTAAAACCTTCAGCAATTCATGGAATAGGCGTATTTGCAGCAAAGAGCATCCCCAAAGGTTGCCAGGATATTTTTTCAAAAAATGCCGGAGAATGGATAAAACTTTCAATCCCCGACGTAGAAAATCTTCCATCTCATTCCCGTAACCTTGTAGAAACTTATTGCCTTTATGACGAAGAGCATTATTATGTGCCTGACTATGGTTTCAAGCTAATGGATATGGTAAATTATCTTAACCATTCGTCCGAACCAAATATCATTTCCGTTAATGAAGGCGAGTATTTTGAAGCCATAAGAGATATTACCGCCGGAGAGGAACTGCTTGTCAACTATGGAGAGATTGTTGACACAAAAGAATATGATTAATCGTCAGGCTTCGTTTTTTAGTTCTCCATTATTTGACATTTAACCGGTACCGGAGCACCATGTCATCATTATACATCAGGTACAGCCATTTTGCTTCGGTGGATGTAATCGGGTAAATATATTTATATTGCCCGGTAGTGGCTGATTGTTTCTCAGACATAGCAGGCTTTAAGAACACCCATGAAGAAGAATAGCGGAATAGTGCCGAATCCACAGAACAGTCCGGTGAAATTTGCTTATCTCTTTGCTCGTCTCCTGTCTCCAGTTCAAGAAGAATAGTATCTCCTACTCTTGCATTTATTACACCGGTTGAAGGTGTAAAAGAAATGATCTTGTATTTTGCAAAAGATTTTTGTTTAAATGGGGTATGCCTGAATTCATCAGGTACTTCAGCATCCGGAAGTAATGTCCACCTGGGATCATCCGGAAAATGATCTGTAATAAAAAACCGGGGATCGGAAAGAAAATATTTTGCATCATAATCCCTGATAAATTCATTGCGGTCCCTGGAAATATAACCACTTGCCCAACTGGCATCCAATAGCTGCCAGCGGCCATCAAGAAAAACAGTATTCCATGTATGATTAACGGAAAACTTAGATGCGGATCTGCTATTTCCGCCTCTTGCATAGCCTACAATCACTTCGGACTGAATACCTGCATGACTGCATAATGCAGAAAAAAGACGGGCATACCCGTTGCAGATTGCTTCTCTCTTCTTCAGCACTCCTTCAGCGACCCGGTCATTCAGTGATTTCAACGGAGAGCCATCATCAATGTCTTCGGGCAAAAATTTTTGTGAAGCCAGGCCCGCTGCCATAATCTTTTGATTGCTCTTTACCATGTAGGAAATATTGTCCGTAATCCACCTGAATATTACCCTCACTTTTTCCTTGTCCGATTCCAAACCCCCAGTTAATACTTTGGCAAGGTAAGCCGGATCCTCCACCCGGTTGGTTTTATTCATTTGCAAATAAGCCACCTCACCGGTAAATATGGATAGTATGAGCAGGAAAAGCTTCATGGCTCTTTAAAGTTAAAAAAAAACCGGTTTGCAGCTTACCGTTTAAGGAACCTGTTTCTGAGTAATTTTTCCATTACCTCCTCTTTCTGATTCCGGCTAATGGGAATATGCTGTTGTCCGATCCTGATATCATTCCCCTCTATACTGTCTACTTTAGATGCCGCAATGATATATGATTTATGAACTTTAATAAATTTATCTCCGGGCAAATAATCCTCCACGGCTTTGAAAGTCAGGTAAGTCATGTATTTCTTTCCGGGTGTATGAATAGTAACGTAGTTCTGTAACGCTTCTGCAAACAATATTTCTTCAAAATTTATTTTTACCAGCTTATTGTCAGTTTTAATAAAGAAGTACTCAGATGAGGCTGCATCAACGGCATTTTTCTCCCTCACCTCATAATATTCCTTTGCTTTTAGCACCGATTTCAGGAACCGCTCCATTGAAACGGGTTTGACAAGGTAATCAAGTGCATTCAATTCAAACCCCTCCAGGGCAAACTGCGGATATGCTGTGGTAAAAATAACCGGAGGCGGGGTTTGTAATGACCTGAAAAAGTCAAGACCTGAAATTTTCGGCATTTGTATATCCAAAAAAAGCAGATGAACCTGTCCCTTACTGACAAGTTCTGCAGCCTGAAGAGGGTTTGCAAACTCAGCAATAAGGTTAAGAAAATCCATTTCTGCAATGTATTCTCTCAGCCCTTTTCTTGCCAAAGGTTCATCGTCTATGATGATGCAATTAATTGTCATATTAACTGGATGTTTAACTGAACAGAAAAAAGATTGTCAGATTCCGTAATATTCAATTCGTGTTTTCCGGGGTAAAGTAGTTCCAGCCTTCTTTTTACATTACCAAGTCCGATTCCTCCCTGTCTGTCTGCTGATGGACTTTTTTCGCTCGAGTTCACCACAGAGAAAAACAATTTGTTCTCAGAAAAATCAATCGCCGCACGGATAAAATTATTTTTGTCGTGAAGATGCGAAATATGTTTGAAGGCATTCTCCAAAAATGGAATAAGCAATAATGATTCAATAGAGAAACCTTTTACAGAAGGAGTACAATTGAATTCAACAGAATACTTCTCGTCTTTGCGCAACTGCTGTAATGCCATATAATCTTTCAAATATTGCACTTCTTTTTCGACAGGAATTTTTTCTCCATTTGCTTCATACAACTGGTAGCGCAGCATTTCAGAAAATTTATGCAAAGCCCCCCTGGCATCCGTATTGTTTTTATCAATCAGAAAATAAACCGAATTAAGTGAATTGAATAAAAAATGAGGGTTGATTTGTGATTTCAAAAAACTTAGCTCGGCTTCCGCCTTTTCCTTGGCTGTCTGCACCATTCTTTGTTGCAGCTTACCGTAATCAAACATCAGTTTTACAGCTGCGCCGGCAATAACAAGAAAAAAATGAGGGAGTACGTTATCATAAATTCTTAGTTTCCAGTTTCCCGAAAAGTCGAGCAGAGCAGGATTGTTTAATAGTCTTCCCAGTATATTCATCTTAATAATGCTACTGGTTATTATAAGCAGAATAAACAGGATGGAAAATAATAAATACTTTTTTCTATACAGCAGCCGTGGAATCAACAGGTAATTAGTTATGTAGATCATCAATGCCAGGTCAATCACTTTGATGAGTGTAACCTTAAAGGCCGTAGCAGGCAACCTGTAATCTTCATACCTTAAAAAATACCAGGTACCCAATACCAGCATCCAGAAGAAAACATGATGAAGTTTGTACTTCAAAAAGAAAGAAGAATTATGCATAGATCAAAGTAAATGTACTAGTTCTGACAATTGAAACCTGTTACACATAAGGTAATATTCCCCTGATAAAAGGGAACTGAATATGTTTGCCAGTAAATAATAAAGTAGCACAGCTACTGATTTTAGCCGTTCTTCATCCTGTCTCCAAACAAAAGATTGCCGATACGGACCATTGTACTTCCTTCTTCTATAGCCACTTTGTAATCGCTGCTCATTCCTATAGAAAGAATTTGCAGTTTAAAGTTTGAATCTTGCAATTCCGGTCTTTTGTCAAAAATATTTTTCAAACAATGGAATTCGCTTCTTACTATCTCTTCGTTCTCGGTAAAAGAAGCCATTCCCATTAAGCCGCAGATGCGGGTACTGGCGAATGTTTGGTTTTTAAAATGATGAAGCAGGTCAGCAAGTTCTATTTCATCCAGCCCAAACTTAGTTTCCTCCTTTGCTATGTAAACCTGCAAAAGGCAATCAATGATGCGGTTATTTTTTTTCGCTTGCTTATTTATTTCCTGTAATAGCTTCAGGCTGTCAGCGCTATGTATCAAATAAACAAATGGTGCAATATATTTCACTTTATTGCTTTGCAAATGCCCTATAAAATGCCAGCGAATATCTTTAGGCAGCTTCTCTGCCTTATCTGCCAGTTCCTGCACATAGTTTTCCCCAAAATCCCGGTGACCAAGATGATATAACTCAAGTATATCCCCGACGGGTTTAGTTTTAGAAACAGCCACCAGCGTTACTCCTTTCTCATCCAGCTCTGCTTTTATTTTCTTATAAGCTTCCTTATTAACAGCCATAAATTTTCTGTTGCTACAAAGGTATTGAAGTAAAAAAGCCACCAGCCAAAGCTGACGGCCTAAAAAATTGAATAGTAAAATCTCATTTCAAAATACTTCTGCTGATCACAATTCTCTGCACTTCACTGGTACCTTCATAAATCTGTGTAATCTTGGCATCACGCATCAGCCTCTCTACATGGTATTCTTTTACAAAACCATAGCCCCCATGTATCTGAACGGCTTCAGTAGTCGTCCACATAGCTGTTTCTGATGCATACACTTTTGCCATTGATGAACTTAATGTGTAATCAATGCCATTATCTTTTTCCCATGCAGCTTTCAGGCAAAGCAGTCTTGCCGCTTCAATTCTTGTTGCCATATCCGCCAGTTTGAATGCAATAGCCTGGTGATTCATAATCTCGGTGCCGAACGCTTTCCTTGTTTTAGAATATTCTTTTGCCAGTTCATAAGCCCCGCTGGCGATACCTAAGGCCTGCGATGCAATACCAATCCTTCCGCCTGCCAATGTTTTCATGGCGAATTTGAACCCAAAACCATCCTCACCTACCCTGTTCTCTTTAGGAACTTTCACATCATTAAACATTACCGTATGTGTATCGCTTCCCCGTATGCCCAGTTTGTTTTCTTTTGCAGCCACCACCACACCCGGCCAGTTTTTTTCCACGATCAGGCAGTTTATCCCTCTTGATCCTTTGGATGGGTCTGTTTGTGCAATTACCAGGTAAACAGAAGCCGTGCCTCCATTGGTAATCCAGTTTTTGGTTCCATTCAGCAGGTAATAATCACCCTTATCTTCTGCTGTGGTTCTTTGTGAGGTGGCATCACTTCCTGCCTCCGGCTCGCTGAGCATAAAGGCGCCAATGTACAACTCCCCATCTTTATTTCCCTGGGCCAGTGGCGTCAGGTATTTTTGTTTCTGTTCTTCGGTGCCAAACTCCTGCAAACCGTAACAAACGAGACTATTATTTACACTCATGCAAACACTTACGCTGGCATCAATTTTACTAATCTCTTCCATTGCCAAAACATAGCTGACCGTATCCATGCCAGCACCCCCATATGCTGGCTTCACCATCATGCCCATAAAGCCAAGTTCTGCAAGCATTTTAATTTGCTCCCTAGGAAAAATTTGTTTCTCATCCCTTTCAATAACTCCCGAAAGGCACTCATTTTTAGCAAAATCCCTCGCAGCTTTTTGAATCATCAGTTGCTCTTCAGTCAGTTGAAATAACATATGGTTTTACTTTACTATTCAAACAGGTGTTAGCCTTGCAAATATAAGGGCAAATTCCACTGGTAAATTAGCTATCTGATTTAATGATTTTTCGCAGCTATTGACCCATAATTCTCAACCGGCAGCAATTATCTTTTGACCTAACTTTGCAGGGCAAACAATAACCATGAAGAAAATACATATTGTATTATTAGTGCTGATAGCTGGTTCAATAGGCGTATTACTTACCTTTCTTAAAGCAGCCAGTACCTATGACACCATCGATACAGCTATGGCAAAGCCAGGAAAATTCGTACACCTAATGGCTAAGCTTGATAAATCTCAACCCATTGAATATGACGCTATTAATAACCCCAATTATTTAAGCTTCACGGCGGTTGATACTACCGGAAAATCGGTAAAAGTAGTTTATCATAATGCCAAACCCGATAATCTGGAGTTAAGCGAAAAATTAGTTTTGAAAGGAAAATATTCCAACGGGCTATTTGAATGTAAGGACATTCAAACCAAATGTCCTTCAAAATACAAAGAAGAACAAGCAAAGGGTGATAATCATCCCGGCAATATACCAGTGTCTAAATAAACAGTAAATAACCTGCTACATCCGGTTTCAGTTACCTTTTAACAGCAAATTATTCTAAACTACAGTAATGGACTATATCGGAGAAAACTTATTACCCGGACAGTTAGGTCATTTTTTCATTGTGCTTTCTATTGTAGCTTCACTCGTTGCCACTGTTGCCTATTTCCTTTCTGCACAATCCAAAGCAGAAGTTGATGTTGTGGCCTGGAAAAAACTGGCCCGCATTTCCTTTATAGTCGAAGTCATTTCTGTTTTTGCCATTTTCGCCATTCTTTTTTATATCATTTATAACCATCTTTTCGAATACCACTATGCATGGAAACACAGCAGCCGTTCGCTGGAACTAAAATATTTGCTGGCCTGCTTCTGGGAAGGACAGGAAGGCAGTTTCTTGTTGTGGAGTGCCTGCCACAGCATATTGGGGGTGATATTGATCAAACGCAGTAAAAACTGGGAAGCCCCGGTTATGACTATCGTAAGCTTTGCACAGTTTGCTCTTGCCACGATGGTCGCCGGAATTTATATTTTCGGATGGAAAATGGGTTCTAATCCCTTTATTCTTTTAAGAGATTCCGGAGTATTTGATAATGCTCCGGGTCTGCATATTAATTTTGATATAACCCAGCCGTTGCGCTCCGATTATATGCAATCAGTCAAAGACGGAAATGACCTGAACCCTTTATTGCAGAATTACTGGATGGTGATTCACCCTCCTGTTTTATTTATGGGGTTTGCCACCACCACCGTTCCATTTGCATTTGCTATTGCCGGATTGTGGAAAAAACAATTCGGAGAATGGACCAAACCTGCTTTACCGTGGGCATTATTCTCTGCAGCCGTACTTGGAGTCGGCATCATGATGGGTGGCATGTGGGCTTATGAATCACTCACCTTCGGAGGTTACTGGGCATGGGATCCGGTAGAGAACGCTTCTCTCGTTCCCTGGATGATTCTGGTTTCCGGTATTCATACATTATTAATTTACCGGCATAGTGGTCATTCGTTAAGGGCAACCTATTTATTCTTTATCCTTTCTTTTGCTTTTGTACTTTATTCCACTTTCCTTACACGAAGCGGCATATTAGGAGAAGCCTCAGTTCATGCTTTTACTGATCTGGGTATGAACTTTCAGTTGCTTACCTTCCTGCTGATTTTTGTATTGCCCTCGCTGGCATTCTTTTTTTACAGGTACAACCAGATTCCTTCAGTTGAAAAAGAGGAAAATACTTCCTCCCGGGAATTCTGGATGTTTATTGGTTCACTTGTTTTCTTTTTGTCTGCAATTCTGATTATTGCCCAGACATCTTTACCAGTCTATAATAAAATTTTTAATATCAAAAAGGCTCCGCCCTCTGATCCGGAATTTACCTACAACAGCATCCAGGTTTATGTAGCTATAATTGTTGCAGCTCTAACTGCTATTTCCCAATATTTAAAATACAAGGACACTACAGGAAACTACTTCTGGAAAAAAATATTACTCCCTACCATTATTACAGCAGCGCTGTCTATTTTATTCTTCTTTTTCGGTGAGATCAACTATGATAAAAAAGGGCCAATTTTCCAGGGCTCTATCTGGCTGGCTGTAATATGCAGCATTTACTCAATCGTGGCCAATGCCTGCTATATCTGGCTGGGGTTGAAAGGCAGCTTTAAACTTTCCGGTGGTTCTGTTGCCCACGTAGGATTTGGAATGGTATTATTGGGTATTCTCATTTCCTCATCTAATAAAGAAATTCTGTCCAACAATATCGGGGGAATTCCTGCTCCGCTTGCGGCCGGTGAAGACCCGAGAGAAAACCTGACACTGGTAAAAGATATGACGGCTAATATGGGGCGGTATGCACTTACTTATGAAGGCGATTCTGCTCATCCCAAAAAACAACTGTGGTTTTATAAAGTAAGATTTAAAAGTAACGACGGTAAGGAAGAATTTGTATTGCAACCCAATGCTTTTGTAAACTACAAAGGCAATGAAGGATTGATGGCAAACCCCGATGCCAGGCATTACTGGGATCATGATGTATTTACCTATATTACATCTATTCCTAATCCTGAAAATGCCAAAGACACTTCTTCATTCAAACCTTTCACCCGTAAACCCGGCGATTCCCTTTTTTACAGTAAAGGATTTATTGTGGTGCAAAATGTGTCGCAAAAAGACAGTGTGCCGGAAGAGCTTTTCGGGGCAGATGGATCCTTGTATGAAGTACCTCTGAAAATATATTCAAAAACAGGATCTGCTTACTCAGTCACATCAAGACTGGCCAATGCTAAAGGCGACTGGTTTGCAATACCAGATACAATTCCGTCAGAAAGCCTGGTTATTCAGCTACAAAAAATAAATGCCGACAAAACAGTTGAACTGGGAGTAAAAGAATCTGATGCGGTTTTGAAGTATGTAACCTTAAAAGCCTATCGTTTTCCCTTTATCAAATTATTGTGGTACGGAGTCTGGATTACGGCTATTGGTATCATCATCAGTATGATACGACGCATTCAGTTAAACAGGAAAAGTCAGGCTACTTCATAAATTTTGGCTTTTCTGAAACAGCGTACTTCGTAGTTTTACTGTCTGTATCTGAAATACCGGTACAGTTTTATATTTTTATATTCTGATGACCTTCTGTAAAAAAAATATGTGGTTTATAAGTGTTCCGCTTATCTTGATTTTTATAACCAGCAGCCGTTTACATGCACAGATTGAACCTCCTCAACCGGCAGTTGATTCTTCAGAACTGGCTCTTCAGTACATGAAAGAGCAGCGGAAAAAATGGGGGCCAAATGATACCATCGTTGTTCCTGCCATTTGGTACCAACAGGAAATTGTGAATTACAGAGAAATGGAAATGGCATGGGTATCAAATCTGTCACCTGAAAAACTCAGAAAGTATATTGAAGAATGGACGAGGCTCAGGAATGCAGTATTTGTCACCTACCCCTATGCAAGAATAGCCGGAAGCACCATTAATGACATCAACTCAAAACTTACCGGTGTAGAATCTAAAAAGGAAAGAAAGGCAATTATCAAAACCCGGGAAAAAGAACTCAAAAAACAATTTAGTGATCCACTTTCCAACCTTTCAGTGTACCAGGGAAAGATACTAATGAAGCTCATTAACCGTCAAACGGGTAACAACTGCTATGAAATCATCAAAGAATACAAAGGTGGATTTAATGCAAGATTTTATCAAACTGTTGCTTTCTTTGTTGGCGGCAACCTGAAACAGGAATGGGACCTTGGCAAAAATAAAATGGACCGGGATATTGAAAATATAGTAAAAGAAATTGACGGTACCTGGTATAATAACCCTTACCGGAGATAGGGCTTCCTCTAAAGCATTAACATCTCCTGTTCATCCACTCTCAGCGTAATCGAATACATTTGTAACAACTAAATTATTTCAGAGTATATGAAGGCAGATATTCTTGCAATAGGGGTGCATCCGGATGATGTGGAACTTGGCTGTTCAGGCACCCTGATCAACGAAGTAAAAAGAGGAAAAAAAGTCGTAATTGTTGATCTTACCCAGGGTGAACTGGGAACAAGAGGCACCATTACTTCCCGGTACCAGGAAGCGGCAAATGCAGCCATGATAATGGGGGTGCATGCAAGGAAAAATCTGAAGATGAAAGACGGCTTTTTTAAAAATGATGAAGAACATCAGCTCAAACTGATCTCCGTCATCCGAAAATATCAACCGGAAATTGTGATAGCTAATGTACTTCATGACAGACACCCAGATCATGGCCGTGCAGGAAAGCTGATTGCTGACAGTTGTTTTTTATCCGGTCTGGTTAAAATTGAAACCACCGACGAGAATAATCATCCCCAACAAAGATGGAGGCCATCTTATGTACTCCATTATATACAGGATTGGTATCATGAGCCGGACTTGCTGATTGACATCACCGATGTATTCGAACAACGTATGAAAGCGATTGAGGCTTATTCCACACAATTTCATACTGGTGAGAACAGCAGCCAGGGGCCGCAAACTTATATCTCCACTCCTGACTTTCTCGAAAGTGTTATTGCCAGAGCCCGGATGTTTGGAAAAAGAATTGGTGTAAAATTCGCAGAAGGTTTTATCAGCGAAAAGAAAATTGGCATCCGTAACCTTGATGCGCTGATCCAAAACGAAACATAGCCGAAATTGATTAATAACCCGTGTACTGCGTTAAACAAACAGTTGTTAATTCAGGTCAACCGTTTGTGTATTTTTATACAATCTGCCCTTTTAGAGCTAACTTTACACATTGAAATTTGTAGCATAATGACATTTCCTAAATTCTCCGGATCGGCCCAGACATTTCACAGCGAATTAAAAAAACGGATCAACGATTATTTTAAAGAAGCTGGCAAAGCTTATACCGGCAATTTCCAGTTGTTTTTTAAAGCAATTTTACTTGTAGTTGCTTACTTCGCTATTTATACTCATCTTGTTTTTTACACTCCCGGCACCTGGCTTGCTTTAGCAGAATGCCTGGTACTCGGAGGCCTTACAGCCGCCATCGGCTTTAATATCATGCACGATGGTATGCATGGCAGCTTCAGTAAATATAAATGGGTGAATTATATGGCAGGATTATCACTTAATTTCCTGGGTGCCAATAATTTCCTGTGGAAAACAAAACATAATATTATCCATCACACTTACACCAATATTGAAGGGCTTGATGATGATATTGAAGCAAGACCTTTGCTTCGTCTTTGCGAAACACAGAAATATTACAAAATTCATCGTTTTCAGCACTGGTATTTCTGGGCGGCATATTCACTGTTATACATCTGGTGGGTTTTTGTAACAGATTACAAAAAATATTTCCTGAAAAGAATCGGAGATGTCCCGCTGAAACCAATGCACTTCAGTGATCATATTTCTTTCTGGGGATTTAAATTATTGCATGCACTCATTTTTGTGGTACTTCCTATTTATAAGGTTGGATTTGTTCCCTGGCTCGTTGGTTTTCTTGTATTTGGTTTATTTGCCGGTTTTGTATTGAGTATCGTGTTTCAACTGGCTCATACTGTTGAGCATACTCAGTTTCCACATGCAGATAGCAATAATAAAATGGAAGATGAATGGGCTATACATCAGTTGAAAACAACCGCCAATTTTGCAACACGCAATAAAGTAATTTCCTGGCTGGTTGGCGGACTTAATTTCCAGGTTGAACACCACCTGTTCCCAAAAATATCGCATGTGCATTATCCGGCTATCAGCAAGATTGTTCGAAAAGCCTGTGAAGATTTTGGCATCACTTACATAGAATATCCTAAAATGAGGCTGGCGCTTGCCTCACATGTTTCGCATCTGAGAAACCTAAGCCACAAATAACCGTATTTTATAAACGAAAAAGGGAGCCGCTACAAGACTCCCTTTCAATTTGCCTTTTATTGATTCTTTTTGCTGCAAGATAAAACCCCTGTAACTTGCACCGTTTTTCAATAACACATATATGGTTGATCTATCTACCTATGACCCTAATAGCGTAAGCAATCCCAACAATAATATTTTTGGGTTACCCACTTCAGAAGACAATGCAAAACTCATAATCATCCCTGTTCCATGGGAAGTAACTGTTAGTTATGGTGCCGGTACTGCAAGAGCTCCTGAAGCGATTCTTAAAGCCAGTTACCAGGTAGATCTTTTTGACCCCGAAATGCCTAATGCCTGGAAGCAGGGTTTTTATATGCGCCCTGTGGACAGGAAAATATTAATGAAGAGTGATTACCTGCGAAAAGAAGCTGAGTTATATATCGACTATATTTCAAAAGGTGAGGATGTAAATGCCAACCAATTTATGTGCAAAACACTTAAGGAAGTAAATGAAGGTGGCGTTTATCTGACCGACTGGATGCAGGAACAATCAAAGGCACTGCTTGAAAAAAATAAGCTTGTTGCTGTACTTGGTGGAGACCATAGCACTCCGCTTGGATATATGAAAGCTATTGGTGAACAATACGGAGATTTTGGCATACTCCAGATTGATGCGCATTGTGATCTTCGTGATACCTACGAGGGCTTTAAACATTCTCATGCCAGCATTATGTTCAATGCACTGAAAGAAATACCACAGTTGCAAAGACTGGTACAAGTAGGTATAAGAGACTACAGCCATGTGGAATGGGATTACATAAAAAACAGTAACTATAAAGTCATTTCGTATTTTGACAAAGAAATAAAACAACGACAATTTCGGGGAGATACCTGGAAACACCTCTCTGAAGAGATAGTGAGCAAATTGCCTGACAATGTCTACATAAGCTTTGATATTGATGGCCTCGACCGTAAACTTTGTCCTCATACCGGCACTCCGGTTCCGGGTGGCTTTGAACTGGAGGAAGTATTTTTCATCTTCAGCAAATTAAGAGAAAGTGGTAAAAAAGTAATTGGCTTCGACCTGAGTGAGGTTGGGATAAGTGATTCAGACTGGAATGCAAATGTAGGTGCAAGAGTACTGTTTAAGCTGTGCAATCTTTTAGTAACATCCCATAGCTAACCTCTTTCTGATGGCATCGCCCCGAACAGCAGATTATATACTTACTATCCCCAATATAAAATCAAGAACTTACGACCTGCTGGGATGGTTATTAATCAGCATTCATCTGATAATACTGATTATCATTCTCATTTTATCAGCCAACTATGAAGACCGTAAATGGGCTGGCTTCGGGATTGCTCTAGCTATTATTTTTTCCCTGTTCGAAATTCTTTTCCGAAAGAAAAAAAGCAATTTCAGTGCCATCAGGGCTTGCCTGGCATACCTGCCAGTGATATGGATTTTTAGGTTCAATTATTACATTCCCGGAATTATATCCCTTTTGCTTAGCATACTTTATTTCATTTCCAAAAGAGAATTTCGGGTTTATATAAGCGAGGATCAAATTCGCTTCCCTTCTTTCCCAGTAAAAAGTATTAAGTGGGCAGAGTTGAATAACCTGGTTCTGAAAGATGGCCTGTTGACAATTGACTTCAAAAACAACAAGCTCATTCAGCAAGCCATAGATGAAAACAGTCCTGTAAATGAGCAGGAATTTAACGAGTTTTGCAGGCAGCATTTAAAGAAATGAGTTTATCGCAATCCCCATATATACTTTACTCTGATGGTAAAGGAAATATTTTTGAAGACACTTCATTATATGTAACCGGCCGCACGGGTTGGGATGCAGTGCCGGTTCCCGAAGATGAATGGATTGAATTACCCGATGGCGGATCTTTGTATGAATTACCCGGCAGAAAAGGCATCGGTATCGACGTTGAAACCGGTGATATGCGGCTTTGTGAAAAAGGCTGGGCTGTTGCCGCATTTATTCCACCGGCACACACTGGTTTTTATTTAGCTGCCTATGAAACAACACCCGATGCTCCTATTCTTCCCTTATTTTGTTATACTGCTGCAGGATGGTTTAATGATAAATTCTATGTGCCTGCCATACGCATTGAACCAGATATCAGGCAGGAATGTGCCGGATATGATGCAAAAAAGGTAGAAGCCGGCGCCAAAGAATTACTCAAACATTATCCGCAAAACAGGTTAGTGGCGCACCTGATGAATAATTGTGCATTGACTTACAGTTGCCCTGCTGCCAGAAATTTTGCATTGGGCAGATGGGAATGTCCCGTACCTGCATCCCCTGCCTGCAATGCCAATTGTGTAGGTTGCATATCACTCCAGCCGGATGAGGAGCCTATCGTTTCTACACAAGACAGATTGACTTTTAAGCCTACCCCGGAAGAGATTGTTGAGTTCACTGTCCCTCACCTGGAAACAGCACCCTATCCTATCATCAGTTTCGGGCAAGGTTGCGAAGGTGAACCTTTACTGATGTGGGAAACCATTCGTGATGCTATTATTGAGATCAGGAAACACACAAAAAAAGGAAGTATCAATATTAATACAAATGGATCCAGGCCGGATGCCGTGAAAGCTCTCTGCGAAGCCGGGCTCGATTCTATCCGTGTAAGTACCAACTCAGCCAGAAGAGAAATTTACACTCCTTATTATCGTCCTAACAATTACGGCTTCGATGATATTGTTGAAAGCCTGAAAGTCGTTAACTCATTCGGTGGCTGGACATCCATCAACTATTTCGTTTTTCCGGGAATGACCGATTCAGTTGCAGAATATGAGGCGTTGAGAAAGCTGATAAAAGAAACCGGGTTAAAGATGATCCAGTGGCGCAATTTCAACATTGATCCCGACTGGTATCTTGGCAAGATTGGCGTGACAGATACTGGTGAATGCATAGGAGTCAAACAACTACAGGAACTGATCCGGGAAGAATTTCCTGATCTGAAATACGGCTACTTTAACCCTCCCATGGAACGCATCAAAGGAAAGTTTGAAATGGATTTTGCACACTACTAAGATTTAATGAGCCAAGCTACCCGAAAAAATATCTACACCGGCATTGGCCTTGCCGTGCTGGCAACATTCATCTGGTCATGGAATTTTATTATAGCAAGAGGGATATACAATGATATCCCTCCTGTAAGTCTTGCTTTTTTACGCTGGCTGACTGCCACCATTATCATTTTCCCGTTTGCTTATCAATCTTTCAAAAAAGAATGGCCGGCAGTCCGAAAATCCTGGCTTTACTTAATAATAGCGGCCACCACCGGTGTAGCAATGTTCAATACATTTGTGTATATCGGCGCACAATATACTACTGCCATAAACCTGGCCCTGATAGGTACCACTTCCTCTCCTGTTTTGTCGGTAATCTTTGCCCGGATATTTCTGAAAGAAGGAATAAGCAGAGCAAAGGTGATTGGAATAACTACCTGTATAGCCGGTATTTTGTTTCTGTTGTCAAAAGGAAATTTTCAAAACCTGTTGCACCTGAAATTTACCCGTGGTGATACCTGGGTTTTGCTGGCAGGTCTTGCTTTTGCTGTTTATAATACCATGGTCAAAAAAAAGCCAGTTTCCATTTCTCCAGTCAACTTTCTTTTTATTGTTTTTACGCTGGGAACAGTCCTGCTATTTCCATTTTACCTGAAAGAAGCAGCGCATACAGCTCCTGTTTCGTATACGGCAAATAACCTGCTTATCATCTTGTATCTTGGTTTGGGAGCTTCTGTAATCTGTTTCTGGATATGGAACATTGCTATCCGAAACCTTGGTGCAGGCAGAGCCGCATTGTTTGGCAATCTTATTCCCGTTTTCAGCACTTTGGAGGCCGTATTGGCATTAGGTGAAAAAATAACATGGGTGCATGCGGTGAGTTTTACCCTTGTGCTGGTTGGGCTATTAATAGCTAATATTCAAAAAAGAAGTTAACACATTATTTACAGGCACCTCTTAATGCAAGCTCTAATGCAGCTTCGAATTCTTTTTCAGCGGCTGGTGAGTCAAACGTCATCCAGCAGTCAAGGGTAAGTTGTTTAACAGAATGCCAACCCAGATCATCGGTTCCATGCTTAACATACATACCACCGGTTGATTGCCATTTGCCATTTACACATTTGTATTCAATATCATAATCCACCCATTTGCGGATGACATGTATGGAATAAGAAAACATTTTTGAAGTTGAGAACGCTTTGGCCATTTTTTCGCCAATATCAGTTGCCTTATCCAATTCCAGTTCTTCAAGTAATTCTTTTATTTTTTCGTACACATCATTACCTTCTTTACTGTGCCCGCAGGGAAGCACTTTGCGCTCATCAATCTCACAGGCAAATGTTTTATGCCATCTCCACCTCGTGGTTGCACCCTCCGGGTTACATGGCTGATCTCCGATATATCCGTATGAACCCTGGTAGCCACTTTCATTCCTTAAATCACTCAGGTTTGCTGTACTGCTATTATCCGGCAGATCAAGATTTATATTCACTGAAAAATTACCTGATTTAATACTTTGTATATCAAACCTACGGGTAAATATTCCTGAGCTTTCAGTTGCAGGTAATAAAGGGATGACAATAGTATTTGCGGGTGTCATTGTAACAGTTGCCGGCGACATATTATTCAAAGACAAAATTGCAGTATCCGGTAAATCCTGCAGGCCTGTAATCTTTACATCAATGTAAGTTCTTTCTCCTTTTGATAAATTCATTTTACCAGCAGAAATATCCATACTAACACCTGAAATTTTTTGATTGCATGCCTGAAGGTACTTTTCATTATTATCTGTTATGTTTAATGTCTGCAAGCCAATTGCGTCAGCCGGGTATTTAAAAATACATTGACGTGGTGATTCTGCAAGCACTTCAGCAGGTGTACTTCCTAATGAACATTTTGTATTGGAAGCATCCCCATCAAAAGGACCTGTAATAGTAACAGGGTCACCCGTCAGTACATGAGAAGGGTGGCTGCAATTTTGCAATGATGCTGAAACAGTTTTATCCAAACTTTTTAGTTGAAAAGGAAGTTGGCCAACTTTAGTGCCGCTCCCGTTTATCAGTTCTATCAGTGAAACAAGTTTTCCGCCGGAATGTAAAAGCCATTTCATCAACTCGGGTTTTGAAGGAACAGAAGCTCTATTCCCATCAATACTTATAGTGTACTTAATAAGTTCTGAAAGATTTTTTTCAACCTGTTTTGCATTTTTGCCTATTGGTTCGGCTAACACTGTTCCCGAAATAACATCTCCCGGCCTGATATCATCAGGCAGGTAAACTTTTACTGTACCAGCAGGAGTATTGAAAACAGCGGTGGTTAATCCTTTTTGGGTTGAAATAGTTTGCGCCCAGGTTATTGATGCGGGTACAAGCAGGAATAAAGAGAGCACAGCGTAGAAAAATATTGACTTTCTCATAGCAGTGCTTTTACTAAATTTAATACAGTTTACCGAATTTGAAGAAAGTATTAAAAACACAGCAAAAACTCGTCAGACTGAGTTTAAACAAAGCCGGACTGTTCTTCCCAAAATCTTAACATTTTATAAATCACCATTCGTGCAAGTTGCACAGCGTTTGCATCGTTAATAACACCTGTGTATAAACAGGGCTGTCTCTCATTGATAATCAAAGCTTAAATTTGTATGAACAACGCCTACGCTATGTCTGCATCCCTTGAAGCCCAGTACCGTTCGAAAGCCACTATGATAACGGCTGGCTTTGCCGGTTTGACCATTTTACTGATGTTCCTGTTGAAATGGAAACTTCCTGTTTTTGAAAAGGTGGTGGAATTGCCTGGTATTGAAGTGGAGCTAAACCTGCCTCCTGACCCTCCTGTGCCTCTTGAGGAAGGTGGTGGCGGTGGCGGAAACCCTGTTCAGGCAGCTGGTAATCCGGGTATTGCACAGGCTGCCCCAATGCCTCCGGGAACCAATGAAGATTCCAAAAACATTGAAGAAGACAATGAAAGTTCCAGCCCTGCAATCACTAAACCAGTTGTAACAAAACCAAAAGCTACAGCTATTACAAATACTTCAATAACTAAAGCTGAACCTAAAGAAATAAAAACACCGGCTCCACCAAGGCCCAAGGCTGTAATGGACGGCAAGAATATTACTGGTAATCAAAAAGGTGGAAATAATGCCGATAATTACGACCAGGCTGGTGGCAGGGGTAATGGCAATGGGGTTGGAACCGGCAATGGAGTGGGTGGAGGTAATGGAAACGGTGTAGGAGGTGGCAATGGTAATGGTACAGGAAGTGGCAGCGGCCCAAGAGTAACAAGAGGAGACAGAAAGATCGTACGCAGCTATTCTTTTGAAGGCGACCTGGAAAAAGCCACCATATATGCCAATGTAAACGTATCACCTGATGGCATCGGAAAATTCGTAAGTATCGCTAAGGGATCCTCTAATAGCAGCAATGCGTATAAAGAAGCCATCATCCGTTACCTGCAGAACATTAAGTTTGATAAAGCTGATCATGAATCCATGATCACTGTTCAGTTTAATTTCAGGGTTAACTAACAAAAGATTACTGAAGGGGAAAAAAACCATTTCGTCCAAACCGGAATGGTTTTTTATTTATAGCAAACAGTACTTTTGCCCTGATGAATTACGAGCAGACCATTGATTATTTATTTACCCGGCTACCTATGTTTAGTCGTATTGGTGCCGCTGCATTCAAAAAAGATCTTACCAACACCATAGAACTTTGCCAATCATTGGGTAATCCGCATCAGCAATTCAAATCGGTTCACATAGCCGGAACCAATGGCAAAGGTTCAGTCAGTCACATGCTGGCCGCTATTTTACAAACTGCCGGTTATAAAACAGGCCTTTATACGTCCCCGCACCTGAAAGATTTCCGGGAGAGAATAAAAGTGGACGGCAAAATGATACCCGAGCAATACGTCGTTGATTTTACTGAGAGGATACAACCACTTATTGAAAAGTTGGAGCCCAGTTTTTTTGAAATTACTGTGGCAATGGCGTTCGATTATTTTGCTCAACAGAAGGTTGATATCGCTATTATTGAAACCGGTCTGGGAGGAAGATTGGACAGTACTAATATCATTACTCCCGAACTTTCTGTCATCACCAACATAGGTTGGGACCATATGAATATGCTGGGCGATAGTTTAGAAAAAATTGCTTTTGAAAAAGCCGGAATAATAAAAAAGGGAATCCCTGTAGTAATTGGAGAAGTGTTACCCGAAAGCGAACCAGTGTTTGAAAAAGTGGCAATAGAAAAAAATACTCAGCTGCATATTGCTTCTCATAAAAGACAAATTATGGACTGGCATTGGGAAAGGCATCAACTGATTGTGGAAGTGGCAGAGGAACATCATACAGACCATAAAACATATCATCTTGACCTGCCGGGAATATACCAGACAAAAAACCTGTTAACAGTTCTTGAAGCCTGCCTTCAACTACAACAAAAAGGCTTCAAGATCACTGATGAAATAATTCGTAAAGCACTTACACAATCAAAAAAACTGACAGGCCTGCATGGCCGATGGGAGATCATTCATAATTCTCCCCTGGTTGTGTTGGATGTGGCACATAATGTAGATGGCATAAAACAACTGGTACAGCAAATAGAGCTAACAGAACATCAGCAATTGCATATTATCATTGGTATGGTAAAAGACAAGGAAACAGAAAAGGTACTTGAGCTTCTGCCGACGAATGCAACTTACTATTTCACCAGGGCACAAATACCAAGAGCCCTGCCTGAAGAAGAATTGGCTGTAAAAGCAACCCGGTATGGGTTAAAAGGGAAAACATTTTCAAATGTCAATTTCTCTCTTTATAGTGCTTCTCAGAAAGCAACGAAAAAAGATATGATCATTGTTTGCGGAAGTATTTTCCTGGTGGGTGAAGTAAGCCTGAACAGTGTAAGGGAAATATGGGGGAAGGAGGAATATTCTACAGGTGTTTTTGATGCTATTGAAATGGCAGCATGGACATTCTTTCGTTAATAGTGTAATTCACCCAACTTCTCCAGTGCATATAAGATACAGGAAACATGCATGCCCTGGATGATCTTATTCTCCCTGAGTAACTGCTTTAATTCATCCATGCTCATCTCCAGTACTTCTATCTCTTCGTTCTCATCCAGTTTTTGCTCTGCTACTTTCTTTCCCCCCCTTGCCAGGAACATGTGCAACAAATTAGAGTTAGTGGAAGGATTAGGTGAAATTTTACCGAGATAATCAAAAGATGAAAAAGAATAACCAGTCTCTTCCAGCAATTCCCTTGCAATGGCAGACTCAACATCATTGTCTGTGTCATCGACACAGCCACCGGGAATCTCGATACAGGTTTCGCCAAGTGCATGCCGGTATTGCCTTACCATGATAATTTTTCCCTCCTCAGTAACAGGTAAGGCCCCTACCCAGGTAGAAAATTCATACACATAATAAGGATCAACGATCTTTCCACCAGAAGTTTCACATTTATCACGGCGTACTTTAAACCATTTATCATTAAAAAGATATTCTGAAGAGAGAGTTTTCCATTTCATTTTACCACCCTTTTCTTTCTCTGAGTGAAGTAATATGTGCCACATGATGTTTGCCATGCCAGGCATACATACCCAGCAGGAACCATAACCGCACAGTTTTTTTCAGTCCGGGGTGATAGGCTGTTTTGTTATTCCAATCATCATCCGTTACATACTTTAATGTCTCATACCAGCGGACATGCAATGCATGCAACAATGTAATTGAAATATTGACCGGAAGTTTTTTTACATCATTCAGTTCAGCCCAATGCTGTTCCTCATATGTTTTAATAGTAGGATTATCTTCTGTGAGGGTAACCTTGAACCTGCAATAGGCATTAATATGACTGTCTGCCACATGATGCACCAACTGATGTACCGTCCATCCCCCTTCCCTGTAAGGTGTTTGTAACTGAGCTTCATCCAGGTTTAGAATTGCATTCTCAATATGTAAGGGCAAAAATTTTATATCTGCCAGCCATTCTATCTTTTGCTCAATAGAAAATGGTTTTGGCTCATACTGCCCGATCGGATAACGGGGGTCAACTGCAGCAACAGGCATAGAAAAAATTTATCGTTTTATAATTTCAATCAGTTCAACTTCAAAAATAAGTGTAGCACCGCCGGGGATATCACTGCCGGCTCCCCTGTCTCCGTATGCCAGGTGTGAAGGTATCCATAATCTCCAATGGCTACCTTCCTTCATCAGCGGCAATGCAATCTGCCAGCCTTTAATTAATGCTGTAAGCGGTGCAGAAAAAGGTTGACCCCTCTTAAAAGAATTATCAAATTCCTTTCCGTCCAGCAGAGATCCTTTGTAGTGGGCTTTCACTGTGTCCCTGAGTAAGGGCTGGTTCCCATTTCCTTCTTTGATCACTTCATACTGTATCCCTTCAGGCAATTCTCTTACACCGTCTTTCAATTTGTTTTCTGCCATAAAAGCTGTACCTGCAGCTTTCTGTGCTTCAATTTTCCCCTGCATAAATTCTTTTAATTTATTCTGAATACTCATATTTAATTATCCTTCTCTTAATGAATGGCCTGTCAGGCTGATAAATACGTCTTCCAGATTAGCCATCTTCATCTCTTTTGGTCTTTCAAAACCTGATGCCACCAGGTTATCCACCAGTTTATCAGGAGAGTCCATTGCAATGATCTTTCCTGCATCTATAATTGCCACCCTGTCACAGAGATACTCTGCTTCATCCATATAATGTGTTGTAATAATAACCGTTGTCCCCCTTGCTCTTATATTTTTTACCAACTCCCACAAACTCCTTCTTGCCTGTGGATCCAGGCCGGTTGTGGGTTCATCCAGGAAAATAATTCTGGGCTGATTGATTAATGTTGTTGCAACTGAAAAACGTTGCTTCTGACCGCCGCTCAGTTCTTTCACTTTTGCTTTTGCTTTATCTTTCAGGTTCACCATTTCCAGTAATTCCATAGGGTCTACATCACGGTTGTATAAGCCGCAAAAAAGTTCGATTAGCTGCAAAAGATTTAAACCGGGATAATAACCACTGGTCTGTAACTGCACACCGATTATCTTCTTGATCTCGTTCGGTTGCTTATCCAGGTTCAACCCATCCACTATTATTTCCCCACTGGTTTTTTCACGAAGGGTTTCAATGATCTCCAGCGTAGTTGATTTGCCGGCACCATTAGGGCCGAGTAGTCCAAAAATCTCCCCTTCCATTACATCAAACGAAATTCCTTTCACTGCCTGGAAGTTACCGTAGTTTTTCACAAGATTGTTTACTGCAATAATCTTTTGAGACATTGTCTAATCTGTTTTAAGATAAGTTTCCAATTCCTCCATCATTAATTTACTGCCAACAAAGAATGGTGACCGCTGGTGAAGTTCAGCGGGCTGCACATCCAGTATCCTGATTTTTCCATTGGTAGCTTTACCTCCGGCAACAGTGACGATGAAAGCAAACGGGTTACATTCATACAACAATCTCAGTTTACCCTTCGGTTTGTCTGTGGTTCCGGGATACATGAATATACCTCCCTTAATTAAATTACGGTGCACATCAGATACCATGCTGCCGATATAGCGCTGAGTGTAAGGGCCGCCATTTGTTTTATCTTTTTTCTGGCATACAGTGATATAATCTCTGACCCCCTCATCATACTGAAAAAAATTACCATGATTAACAGAATAAATTTTCCCTTTCTCCGGGCATTTAATATCAGGATGGCTCAATGTCCACTCTCCAATTGATGGATCCAGCGTAAACCCATTTACCCCCCTTCTGGTAGCATATACCAGCATGGTGGACGAACCGTAAACAATGTAACCCGCAGCCACCTGCTGATTACCTGGCTGTAAAAAATCCTCCTTTGTTACCACTGTTCCGATTGGCGTTACCCGTCTGTACACGCTGAAAATAGTACCAATAGAAACATTTACATCAATATTGGCGCTGCCATCGAGCGGATCATACAAACAAACATATTTAGAGTTTACACTTTTAGCATCATCAAATGCTACAAAATCATCCAGTTCTTCACTGGCAATACCAGCACAGGCAATCCCATGTTTAAGAACCCCTGTGAAATGATCATTGGCATATACATCCAGTTTTTTGACTTCTTCTCCCTGCACATTTATGGTACCCGCATCACCCAATATATCCACCAACCCTGCCTTATTCACCTCCACATTTACTCTTTTTGCGGCCAACCCTATATTCCGAAGCAGATGAGACAATTCGCCGGTAGCATGTGGAAAATCTCTAAGCTGCTGAATGGTAAATTCATCAAGAGTTTGCACTTTGCGGTTTACATTCATATGGCTTGTTTAGGTTAAAGCAAAAGTAAGGGATTGGGTGGGAGTTTAAAAGCCTGCCGGAAGAGACGTTGAAAGAGAATATTAACGACATTTGCCAACTTATCAATATGTCAGTATAAATGAAGGTCTTCAAATTTGGCGGTGCCTCTGTTAATAGCGTGGAAAGAATACAGAACCTGGCCCATATCATGCAACAATGGAAGAAGGAGAAAATTGTAGTGATTATTTCTGCAATGGGTAAGACCACCAATGCGCTGGAAAAAGTAGCCGAAGCATTCTATGCCAGTAAAAAAGAGGAAGCCTTGCAATTATTTGACCAGGTAAAACAACAACACCTCACTACTGCTAAACATCTTTTAGTTACACACTACCTTCCCTGCGAGGCACAATTAAAAGATTTTTTTACCGAAGTGGAATGGCTGCTGCATGATAAACCGGTCCGTGATTTTGATTACTATTATGACCAGGTGGTTTGCGCCGGTGAACTATTCTCTACTTCTATCATCAGCGCTTACCTGAACGAAAAAGGAATTAAAAATAAATGGCTGGATATCCGGGATGTATTCAGGACAGATGATGATTTCAGGGATGCTGCTATTGACTGGGACTTTACACTTCAAAAAGTAAAAGAATCAGTACTCACAACATTCAATCAATTCAATATTGTATTAACACAGGGTTTTATTGGTGCAACAGACGAAAATGAAAGCACCACACTCGGTAGAGAAGGCAGCGATTACTCTGCCGCCGTTTTTGCTAATATGCTGGATGCCGAAAGCCTGACTATCTGGAAAGATGTGGAATCAGTGATGAATGCAGACCCAAAACAATTTCCCGATGCCTTATCTATACCCGAACTGAATTACAATGAAGTCATTGAAATGGCTTACTATGGAGCACAGGTCATTCACCCAAAAACCATCAAGCCGCTTCAGAATAAAGGAATACCCTTGTATGTAAAATGTTTTTTAGACCCCTCCTTGCCTGGAACGGTTATTCATAACAGACCGGTTCATCAGTTGCCCCCAATTATTGTTTTAAAAGAAAAACAGGCCTTGGTGGAAATGAGTTCGAAAGATTTTTCATTTGTTGGCGAAAAATATACGGGTCGCCTGTATCATCTTTTCGAAAAACTGCATATCAAACCCAACCTGACTCAAAACGGTGCGATCAGTTTTTTATGTGTACTGGATGATAAAGCTGAAAAAATTGAAAAACTGGCTCTTGGTGCTTCCGTGTTCCTTGATGTGCAGGTGAAAAAAGAATTATCATTACTCACTATCCGTCATTATAATAAAGAAATAGTTGAAAAGCTTACAACAGGAAAAACTGTTTTGCTGAGACAACAAACACCGGAAACAGTTCAATTCTTATTAGGCTGAGAAAAATCAGTTAGCTTCAACAGTAATCGTCTGAATCATTTTCTTGGCCACCGGACTCTCATGTAAGATGGCAGGCTGCCAGGTACCCATCTTTTCAAGGCGGGAGATTAATTCATTGTTAAAGTCGTCGGCTTCTTTAAAACCTTTCAGCACTTTAAAATTTACAGGCTCCCCATCCTTATCAACAACAAACTCTACCTGGATAAAAGCTTTATTAACCCCTTGGGGTAAATATGCAGTCATTTCGTTTCCCAGTTGTTCCAGGTATTTCATAAATGCCGGGCCACCGCCGGGATATTGCGGCCATTGATGCACTGCTTCGGCAAGTACCCCTACATTCCTTTCCTTGTGATGAGTAAGGGTTTTCTTAACCGGTTGTTTGGTCTCTGCAGCAGGCTTAACTTTTTTAGGTGCGGCTTCGTTGATAATATATTCTCCCTTTTCTCCGATCATTACAACAGGCAACTGCTTATATTTTTCAAAATAATCGAATGCATCTTCCAGTCTGTCCGTAAATCTTTTTAACTCCTGGTCATCTTTTGTCAGGCCCTCCAGGTATTTGCTGCTTTTCTCCACATTATAACGAATAGGAAAAATATGAACGGGTATAAAATCCTGCCCCTGATCTTTGGCATGCGCTGCTAAAATGTATAATTCATCAATCTGTTCATCACGAATAGGTATACAACCCACCGTCACGCAACTGCCATGAATATAAATTTCGCTGCCGGGTTTTAATGAATCGCTGAGAATTTTATCTGATACATTGGGATAATTAAGACCCAATGATAAATAGTAGTTGCTCCGGGGATTGAATTCATTGATATAATAAAAACCTTCCGGTACCTGATAATCTCCCTGCATTCTTTTTGGCCCCATTGATCCGGCTAAAGCACAAACTTTATACGTTTTGAATAACTTGAATTGCTCCCTGATGTCATTTTTCACCCATACTTCCAATTGGCTGTCATACTTAAAAGAGCGGATATATAAATATTTAGCAGGCCATTGTAATTTTTTGGATTCAAATTGTTTTTGCAGGGTATCCTCCTTCCGCTCAAGGGCCTCTCCCGGCCGGGGAAATGTTTTTTGATACTCAATAAAAGAAAATGAATTAGTGCCCCCTTTGCCATTGGGCGAAGGTTGTGCCTGCACAACTAACACTGCTCCCGTTATAAAAAAAGATAAAAGAAGGCTCTTCATTATTGTCACTCTCCGTATCAACGGCTGTTAAAAGATATTGTTATTTGCCAATCGTCAAACTTTTGTAAATATACTTAAAAACCTGTCAGGTCTTTTAAACAAGAAGTACGAAATATCAACAATGACTGTTAATACTTCGTACTTTCTGCATAATTGTATCAGAGATTTCCTCTTGCCTCCTGTTCTCTTTCTATTGCCTCAAACAAAGCTTTAAAATTACCCTTCCCAAAGCTTTTTGCCCCTTTCCGCTGAATGATCTCAAAAAACAGGGTGGGCCTGTCTTCTACAGGTTTGGAAAAGAGCTGCAACAAGTAGCCTTCATTATCCCGGTCAACAAGAATACCCAGTTCTCTTAGCGGCTCCAGGTCCTCATCAATATGACCTACCCTGTCCAGCAGATCGTTATAGTAAGTTGTAGGAACTTTTAAGAACTCCACTCCTCTGCTCTGCAGTTCTCTCACCGTTCTTACAATATCATTAGTAGCCAATGCCACATGCTGGCAGCCTTCTCCATTGTAAAATTCAAGGTATTCTTCTACCTGGCTCTTTTTCTTTCCTTCAGCAGGTTCATTAATAGGGAATTTCACAAATCCATTTCCGCTGCTCATTACTTTACTCATAAGAGCAGAATATTCAGTGGAGATATCTTCATCATCAAACGACAATATATTTTTAAAGCCCATTACCTCCTCATAAAACTTCACCCATGGATTCATCTGGTTCCAGCCAACATTCCCCACACAATGATCAACATAAAGTAATCCGGTATCTGCAGGCTTGAAATGCGGATTACTCCACGGCCTGTATCCGGGCATAAAAGCTCCCTGATAATTATTCCTTTCAATAAATAAGTGAACAGTATCTCCGTAAGTATGAATGCCACTCATCACCAGTTCTCCATCAGCATCCTTCAACCGGGTAGGCTCCATATAACTTTTCGCCCCTCTTTTAGTCGTCTCTTCCCATGCTGTGGTAGCGTCCGGTACTCTAAGCGACAACGATTTTACCCCATCGCCATGTTTATAAATATGATCAGCAATAGAGTTATCTGTTCTAAGTGGCGTTGTTAATACAAAAGTGAGTTTGTGCTGACGAACCACATAACTGGCCTTGTCTTTAACTCCGGTTTCGGGTCCTGCATAGGCAAGGGCCTGGAAACCAAAAGCACTCATATAATAATGGGCTGCCTGTTTAGCATTACCCACATAAAATTCTACGTAATCGGTTCCTTCAAGCGGAAGGAAATCTGTTTGTGTTGCTTTATTGATGGCAGGATCTATTGTTACTGGCATGATCAAACGTTTAAAATTTTTTAAATAAATAGGTTCACAGTCGGCAGAATAAGCAAAAAAGATTTTGCCTTACAAATGGGTGGCATCCATCGCCAATGCTTGCATCAGTAGGCTGAAGTTGCAGCGTTCGTCTGCAAACAATTTATGCGGATAATCGGGAAGCACAAAACAAAACTAAACAAAAAAGGAAAAGTACAGCAACTTAGCTCAGACCTCCGCTCCCTATCTTTGCCGCATGGTAAAAATTGGAATTTTAGGTGGCGGCCAGCTTGGCCGTATGCTCCTGCAAGCGGCCGCTAATTACCCGGTAGAAACCTTTGTCTTAGAAAACGATACAGAATGCCCTGCTGCCCACCTATGTCGTCATTTTACCAAAGGAGATATTAAGGATTTTGATGCAGTCTATAAATTTGGTAAAAATTTAGATGCAATTACCATAGAGATTGAAAATGTGAATGTTGAAGCTTTGGAAAAACTAGAAACAGAAGGTGTGAAAATATATCCAAAGCCATCAGTACTGCGAACAATTAAAAATAAAATTTTACAGAAAGAGTATTATCGTCTGCATCAGATACCCAGCTCCGGTTTTATCATTACCAACAATCTGAAAGAACTGGAATTGGCTGAGGACTTTTTACCTGCCGTACACAAAATCGGCGAAGGGGGGTATGATGGTAAAGGGGTTCAGTTATTAAAAGTAAAAGCCGACTTACCCAAAGGATTTGATGCGCCTGCTGTGTTGGAGAAAATGGTAGCCATTCACAAAGAAATAGCACAAATGGTTGCCGTAAATGACAAAGGAGAAACTGCTCTATATCCGCCGGTTGAAATGTTGTTTGACCCGGTACTGAACCTGCTTGATTACCAGCTTTGCCCGGCCGAATTAAGCACACAAACACTGTATAAAGTGGAAGCTATTGCATTATCTGTTGTAAGGAATTTTAAATCTCCCGGCATTTTTGCAGTGGAAATGTTTGTTGATAAAAATGGAGATGTGCTGGTAAATGAGACTGCTCCACGGGTGCATAATAGTGGTCACCATACTATCGAGGCGCACTACAGTTCGCAGTTTGATATGCTCTGGAGAATAATGCTTGGTTACCCGCTGGGAAACACAGATGCCCTGCTTCCTTCCATTATGGTCAATATTGTTGGTGCCGAAGGCCATAGCGGTGATGTAAAGTATGAAGGCCTGGAAGATGTTTTGAAAATTGAAAACGCCTTTGTTCACCTTTACGGCAAAAAGCAAACAAAACCTGGGCGCAAAATGGGCCATGTAACCATTTTGAGTAAGGAAAAGCAGGACCTGTTACACAAATCAAATAAAGTGAAACGAACACTGGTTCCAAAAACCTGATACTTCCTTTTATCCGATTTCTAAACCACTCATAACAGACGGTAATTAATTTACTAAATACTAAAGGAAGAAACAATTTACTTCGTCTAAAGCTGAACCGACTTAGCTGATTAGTACTTATTTTTAGGCAAATTATTCAACTCATTTATCGTGAGCACACCAAAATCATTTCTTGTTTATAGTTTTTTTATCTGCTTCACAGTTTTATCCTGCAGGGAAAAAAATAAGCAGGCTCCCGGTACCAGTGCCGGCGGTCCCGGCCAGCAACAGGCACTTATTGTAGATGTGTTAGTGGCTTCCGGTAGCCGGCTCAATGCAGATATTGAAGTTCCCGGTACTATCCTTGCCAATGAAACAACAGAAATACACCCGGAGGTGTCTGGCCGGGTTGTACAGCTAAATATAAGGGAAGGCTCCATTGTATCGCAGGGCACACTTCTTGCCAAATTGTATGACGGCGATCTTCAGGCACAAAAGAAAAAATTTGAAGTACAACTGAAGATTGCAGAGCAAACTGAAAAAAGACAAAATGAATTATTGAAAATACAGGGAATAAGCCAGCAGGAATATGATCTGAGCCTTCTGCAGGTAAATAATCTCAAAGCCGATCTGGATATCATCGGAGAAAGTATCCGCAAAACAGAAATCCGGGCTCCCTTTAATGGTAAATTGGGCTTGAAAAACATCAGTCCCGGAGCCTATATTACACCCGCCACTATTATTACCACTGTCAGCCAGGTTAATCAGCTGAAAATTCAATTTAATGTACCCGAAAAATATGGCTCCCTTATTAAACCGGGGCTGTCTGTTGATTTTACTGTCGATGGTTCAATAAAACAATTTTTTGCTAATGTGCTGGCAACAGAAGTGAAGCTGGATGAAAACACCCGAAGTCTTGCCGTACGGGCAATAATTAAAAACAATGATCCGGTACTGATACCCGGTGTGTTTGCCAAAGTTAAAATTGTATTGGGGCAGAATGAGCACTCTATTATGATTCCGACAAATGTGGTACAACCACAAGGAAGAAAAAAACTGGTTTATCTGTACAAAGCCGGCAAGTCGATGCCATCGGAAATCACCACAGGAGTAAGAGACAGTTCCAATGTGCAGGTGCTTACAGGGCTGAAGGAAGGCGACTCGGTAATAACTACAGGCCTTTTGTTCCTCCGGCCGGGAGCTGACGTAAAATTGAAACCGGAAAGCAAGCCAGGCCCTAAATAGCAAAAACCTGATAAAATTATTCCCGACAAATGAATCTTTCTGAACTCAGTTTACGCCGCCCTGTTTTTGCAATGGTTTGCTCCATTGTAATTATCATATTCGGTGTTATCGGTTATAAATTTCTGGGAGTAAGGGAGTATCCGGCCATCGATCCGGCCGTAGTAAATGTCCGTACCTCCTATGTCGGTGCCAACTCTGATATTATCGAACAACAGATTACTGAACCGCTTGAAAAAGCAGTGAATGGGGTACCCGGCGTAAAAAACATTACGTCCAGCAGCTCTACCGGTAGCAGTAATATCACCGTAGAATTTGAATTGGGTGTTGACCTGGAACGGGCTGCCAACGATGTTAGAGATAAAGTATCACAGGCACTGGGCAACCTGCCACAAGATATTGATGCACCACCCACTGTAAGTAAGGCCGATTCGGATTCAGACCCGATTGTATTCTTGCAAATACAAAGTCAGAGTAAAGGGTTAATGGAACTGACTGACTATGCTGAGAATGTAGTCCAGGAAAGACTACAAACCATACCGGGTGTTAGCGGTGTGAATGTGTTTGGAAAAAGATATTCCATGCGGCTCTGGATTGACCCGGCAAAACTTTCCGCTTACAGGCTTACCATCAGTGATATCCGGGCAGCAATGGATAGAGAGAATATTGAACTGCCTGGTGGAAAAATAAGGGGAAATACCACACAACTGATTGTAAAAACGTTTGGTAAGCTGACAACAGAAACTGATTTTAATAACCTGATACTCCGGCAGGATAATAACGGTGTTGTTCGTTTTAAAAATGTAGGGTATGCTACACTGGGGCCTGACAATGAAGAACAGTCTTCCCGCAAAAACAATGTTCCTTCTGTAAATATGGGTGTAGTGGCACAGCCCGGCAGTAACCAGATAGAGATAGTAGATGAAATATACAAACGACTTGATGATATCAAAAAAGATATGCCTGCCGATATTATTCTGGAAGTAGGTTATGATCGTACCACATTTGTGAGAAATGCTATTGAGGAAGTAAAAGAAACCTTACTTATAGCAATCATCCTGGTAGTTGTTATAATCTTTTTATTCTTCAGGGAGTGGATTATTGCCTTCCGGCCATTGATTGACATACCGGTTTCTCTCATCGGCGCTTTCTTTATCATGTACATCATGGGTTTTTCCATCAATGTATTAACATTACTGGCCATCGTTCTGGCAACAGGTATTGTAGTGGATGATGGAATTGTGGTAACTGAAAATATTTTTAAGAAAATGGAGCAGGGAATGAATAAGTACAAAGCTGCTTATGAAGGCTCCAAAGAAATTTATTTTGCTGTCATTGCCACTTCAATAACACTGGCCATTGTTTTCTTACCCATCATATTTCTTGAAGGATTTGTTGGCCGGCTGTTCCGGGAATTTGGAATTGTGCTGGCAGGTGCCGTTCTTATCTCTGCTTTCGTTTCTCTTTCTTTAACTCCCGTTCTCAATATATATCTTACCAAAAAAGATCCGCATAAACATTCCTGGTTCTATCGTTTTACAGAGCCTTTTTTTGCAGGACTTGAAAATTTTTACAGAAAAACACTACAAGGTTTTATGCGGTTGCGCTGGCTGGCATTCGTTATTATAATTGCCTGTTCCGGCATTATTTATTTTATAGGCAGGCAATTACCATCTGAACTGGCACCGATGGAAGACCGCAACCGTATCCGTGCGGGCATCACCGGACCTGAAGGCGCCGATTTTGATTTCACTGACCGGGTAGCGTATGAAATAACCAACCAGTTACTGGATTCTATTCCTGAAAAATATGTGGTGCTCACTTTTGCTCCCGGATTTGGCGGTGGTGGCAGCAATGCAGCATTCGTAAGTATGGGATTAGTTAATGCTAAAGATAGAAAAAGAAGCCAGGACGAGATTGCACAACAAATGAACAGGATTTTTCGCCGCTATAATAATCTGCGGGTATTTGCCACACAAGAACAAACTATATCTGTAGGGCTTGGTGGCCGCGGTGCTCAACCAGTTCAGTTTGTATTACAA
Source organism: Chitinophagaceae bacterium (assembly GCA_044221225.1). Classification (GTDB taxonomy): domain Bacteria; phylum Bacteroidota; class Bacteroidia; order Chitinophagales; family Chitinophagaceae; genus JJ008. The sequence goes on along the minus strand of JBGAPQ010000009.1, from coordinate 15,750 downwards.
AATCTGAATTTTGATAAACTGAAAGAAAAAGTACCTCAGTTTATGGAAGAAGTGCGGAAAAACCCAATCTTCACTAACCCCGATGTAAACCTGAAATTCAATCAGCCCGAGTTGCAAATAACAATTGATCGGTTGAAAGCAAATGAACTTGGTGTTTCCGTTCTGGACATTTCAAATACTTTGCAGCTTGCACTCAGCGGCCGCCGCTTTGGATATTTTATCATGAATGGTAAGCAATACCAGGTAATCGCACAGGTAGATCGTGGTGACCGGGATGATCCGCTGGATCTGAAAGGATTTTTTGTACGTAACAACCGCAGTGAACTTATACAACTTGATAACCTGGTACGGATGGAAGAACTGGCTAACCCGCCAAATATCTATCACTTTAACCGCTTTAAAAGCGCCACAGTCCAGGCTAGCCTCGTACCAGGAAAAACAATCGGTGATGGAATTGCTGAGATGGAAAAAATAGCTAAAAAAGTGCTGGATGAAACATTTGAAACAGCGCTAAGCGGCGCTTCCAGAGATTATGCAGAAAGCTCTTCCAATATTTCATTTGCATTTATGCTGGCTCTGGTATTAATTTTCCTGGTTTTGGCAGCACAGTTTGAAAGTTTTATTGATCCTGTTATTATCATGATTACAGTTCCTCTGGCATTGGCTGGTGCCGTACTTACCATGTATTTATTTGGACAAACGATTAATATTTTTTCTCAAATCGGTATGATCATGCTGATTGGCCTGGTGACAAAGAACGGTATCCTGATTGTTGAATTTGCCAACCAAAAGAGAAGAAAGGGGGAGATGAAAATTCCTGCAGCCATTGATGCGGCTGTGGCAAGATTGCGCCCCATCCTGATGACAACCCTTGCCACTACGCTGGGTGCACTGCCAATTGCTCTTGCTTTCGGCGCAGCCGGCAAGAGCCGTGTACCATTGGGTATTGTGATTGTGGGAGGCATGCTGTTTGCCCTGGTGCTTACTTTATATGTGGTGCCGGCATTATATTCTTTCTTCTCATCCAAAAAGAAAGTAAGTCCTATTGATGAAGCAATTGGGAGTAAAGAATCAAAACAGGTTCATGATTAAAAATTATTTTTGGTAACCAGCTTTATTGCTACTATGATACTTATGTTGCGACGCTCCGTTTATCTTTCTGCTCTTTGTTCTGCTTTTTGCCTGGCTTCCGTTTCAATATCAGCACAAGAGAAGCTGACTATCGGCAAAGCCATTGCAACTGCTTTACAGAATAACTACGATATCCGCCTTGCAAAAAATGATTCTGTGGTAGCGGCACTGGATTATTCGTACCGCAATGCAGCTTTTTTGCCCAGGCTGAATGCCACAGCCGGTGAAGTATGGAATCGTAATAATCAGAAACAGGAATTTGCCAATGGCACCAAACGGGAAGGTGCTGTAAAAACAAATAACCTCAATGCATCGCTAACGGTCAACTGGACTTTATTTGACGGAGGCAAAATGTTTGTAACCCGCAATAAAGCAGAAGAATTGGTGAAACTAGGCGGACTCGGAATAAAAGACCAGGTAATAAATACAGTGGCTGATGTAGTTAATATTTATTACAATATCGTCAGGCAAAAGCAACAACTCAAAGCTATTGAGGAGCAGATGAGCATCAGCCAAACAAGAGTAGATTTATCACAACGAAAACTGGAAATAGGGGTTGGAGCTAAACCTGATGTACTTCAAAGCAAAGTAGATCTGAATGCGCAAAAAGCAGCGCAACTGCGTCAGCAAACTTTAATCCGGCAGTTGAAAGAAACATTGAATCAGGCAATGAATGTAGCTGTTAATACCAGTTATGATGTCACTGATTCAATCCCTTTCAGCAATAAAATTTCGCTGAATGAAATTCAGAAAAATATTGATAACACGAACACTTTACTTCAGCTACAACGCAAGAATATTGATATTGCAAAACTCACACTCAAAGAGAGAAAAGCAGATCGTCTGCCTGTTTTGTTCTTTAACTCTGCTTATAATATTAACCGTGCTAATAACGATATTGCCCTGAACCCCGCCCTGCCCCTGTTCAACCGAAATCGTGGTTATAATTTTGGCTTCAGCGCCAGTATTCCCATTTTAAATAACCGGAATACGGATAGATTAATTAAACAGGCTGAACTTAATATCGGGTTTCAGCAACTTGTCTATGAAAACCAAAAATCGCTGCTCGATCTTGCTGTCGTAAATGCATTCAAAGATTATGAACTTCAAAAGCAGTCATTGGAACTGGAGGAAGCAAATATTGTGCTGGCAAAAGAAAATGTATCCATCATACTTGAAACGTACAGGCTGGGGCAGGCCACTTATTTGCAATTGCGTGAAGCCCAAAAAAGCCTTGAAGATGCATATAATCGTCTTATTGCAGCCAGGTATAACACCAAACTCGCCGAAACCGAATTAATGCGGCTGAAAGGAGATTTGGTGAAATAATTTACAGTTCAAAGATTGTAGCTATTTTTGAAAAAAGACTCACCATGGTTCCGCTTATTGGAATAATTATGGGAAGCGACAGCGATCTGAATATTATGCAGGCGGCTTCTGATATTTTAAAGCAGTTTGAAATACCGCATGAAGTAACGGTAGTATCAGCTCACCGCACCCCGCACCGGATGATAGAATATGCACAAACGGCGAAAGAAAGAGGATTGAAAGTAATTATTGCCGGTGCAGGTGGCGCCGCACATTTACCCGGAATGGTAGCTGCTGTTACCACATTACCTGTAATCGGTGTACCTATCAAATCATCCAATTCTATTGACGGGTGGGATTCTGTTTTATCTATTCTTCAGATGCCAAACGGTGTTCCTGTAGGTACTGTGGCTTTAAATGCAGCAAAAAATGCGGGTATCCTTGCAGCAGAGATACTGGCTACCTGTGATGAAAGTATTGCCGTAAAAATTACAGCCTATAAAAATTCCATGAGCAATGAAGTAATTGCAAAAGTGGAAAAACTGAAGCAGGAAGGATGGGAGAATAAGTTTGATTAAATTTCCTGCAATACTGTAAATTCCTGCTCCAGTGTCTGTGACTGCTCATAAAGCAGTTTGATAAACTCCTTGCCCCATTTTGCATAATAATAACTGATATTATCAAAACGTTCCTGCAGGCCGTTGCCGGGAAATAAATGAGTTTTTATTGTATGTATCTGCCGCTGCTGGTCACTGAACTTTCTTTTTTCCGCCCGTAACATTTTCTTTTCCAGTTCCTGCAGGCGATAAACTGTTTTTGATTTCAACGCCTCCACATGTTTTTCTAATGTGGCATCTACAGCCGCCGCTTGCTTTTTGAAAGACTCATACAATTGTTCCAGTTCTGGAAGTGACCCATTCAGTTTAGTTTGATTTTTACTATCTCTCTGCACCAGTCTTTTTAGTAGTTCCTGTTCCGGAAGAAAGAAATCTTCACTTGTATAATTAAGCCTCTGAATCTGTTCCAGCCATTTCTTCTCCACAATCAGGAACGAGTTGCGCAAAACCAATACCGGGTAAGGAATCCTGTAATGGGTAAATAAACTTTTTAGCTGTAACCAATAAGCCGCCTCTCCCCCGCCCCCAATAAAGGCAATATTGGGTAATATGGTTTCCTCAAACAGTCCCCGCAAAATCACATTGGGGCTGAACCGTTCAGGATACTGCTCCAACTCCTGCAATATCTCATCCTCTGTGAACCGGAGAGTGGTATCAACTACATGGTATTTACCACTCTTCAATTCTATCCTGTTTCGCAGATCACCTTTCAGGTAAAATAAATTGATTTCTCTTGCACTGGCCTGCATTTTATACCCCACCTTTTCCAACTCAGCGGCAGTATTATCTACAATACCTGCCGACTGCTGATGCAATAATTCATTTTTGAATAAGGGAATCATCTGTCTTTTTAGACCAGCATTATCCGGTATCAGGACAACAAGCCCATACTCAGCAAACAAAGCATCTACAAAATGAAAAGTTGCCTGCTGAACAGGAACTCCTTCTTTATAAAACTGTTTTACCAAAGAAACTATTTCACTGCCATGCGGAAGCACCATCAATTGCCCTTCCATTATTGCTATCAGCTTCAACAGTTCTTTGTCCACCTTCATTCTTCCGACTGCACCCGTCTGTTTGGTGTTCCAGACTAATTTCTCCCCGCCCAAATAGATATGATTCAGTTCATCCAGGTCGGCATCTTCAGAACCGATATAAAAAACAGGAACGAAATTGTAGCGAGGCAAATTTCTTTTTAAACTGTCGGCCAGTTTAATGGCATGAATAATTTTATAGATAAAGTATAAAGGGCCGGAGAAAATATTATTCTGGTGTGCAGTCGTTATAGTAAAAGTGTCGGCTGATAAAAGTGATTCAATATTCTTTGTTACTTTATCACCTGCCGCCATCCCTTCGTATTGTTTTTTTAATTCCTGCACCAGCAATTGCCGGTTGGTTGTAAATTGTTTCCGGCTATCTATTGCTTTCTGAATACCCTGCATGGTTGGCGGATGAGCAAAAAATGGCTTCAGTGATTCTGCCTGGTCAATATAATCCATAGCAATCCTGGAGAAGGCGTTGGTTTGACGGTAAGGCAGCCGGGAAGATGTACAATTCATAAGAGATTGTAAAAATAAGAACTCCTCCAATTTATTTCTAACCGATTACAGAAACAGGCACAGATTTAAGAAAACCTTTCAACAGAAAAAGGTTTTAGATCCATACTGGATGCGGTATTATTAACTATTTCGTTTACCAGTTTTCCTGTTCCTGCTCCTAAGCTGAGCCCAAGCATAGAGTGGCCGGTAGCCAATGTGAGGTTCGCATACTTTTTCGCCCGGCCAATAAAAGGTAATCCGTCTGCCGAACAGGGACGGTATCCGTACCATATCTTTTCTTTTGGCGGCAGCGGTATATCAAACTCGGGGTAAAATCTCTTTACCGCATCCAGTATGCCCTGCACCCTGTTCATTCTTGCCGGTGTTTTATGCGAAGTGATCTCCATAGTACCGCCAAACCGTATCTTATTTCCATCCATGGGTGTCATAGCTACTCTTCCTTCCACCAGAATGGCGGGGTAATTTATTTTATACGGAGAATTCTCCAACGTAACCGAATAACCGCGGCCGGGCATCAGTGGAATATTTACTCCCAGCAGTTTCGCTGTTTGTTTTCCCCATGAACCGGTGGCTACAACCACTTCATCAGCATCATATCCGGCCTTCGGAGTGATTATTTTTTTTATTCTCCCGTTGTGAGTTTCAAATCCTGTCACCTCAGTATTACTTACCAGCTTCACACCTGCTGATTGTAAATAACTGATCAGGCTACTCATCAGTTTATTCGGGTAGCAATGTGCATCACATTTAAAAAAAAGGGCGCCTATACCATTTATGCATGTTTGCGGCTCCAGCTTGTCCAGTTCTTCTTTACTCAATATTACGGCACCACTCAATCCCAGCTCCTGAGCTTTTTTTAATGTATGATATGCATGGTCAGCAGCCTCCTGTGTCTGAAATATTTCCAACAGTCCCTTTTGTTCATAGGCAAAATCAATACCCGGTATTCTTAGCCATTCTTCATATTCCTTTTTACTAAGAATGGCAATATCTCTTAATGGCACTGCAGCAGCTTCTACCCGTTTTGCATTGGCGCTTTTCATGAACTTCAATCCCCAACTGATAAGATTCCAGTCTAAACGTGGCTGCACATAAAAAGGGCTTTTGGAATTCCACATCCATTTCAATCCTTTCTTTACGATGCCGGGAGTAGCTAAGGGAATGAAATGGCTGGGACAGATATACCCGGCATTGCCATAAGAACAGTTGTCAAGAAAGTCGCCTTTATCCAGTACGGTTACTTCCCACCCGGATTTTCGTAAATACAACGCTGCACTTAGCCCGATGATTCCCCCACCGGCGATGATAACTTTAGACATACAATACTATTTTACTTTCTGCAAGTATGACAAGAACTTAATGTGCTTTCCACATTTGTTCCAACAGTTTAATAAAATAACCACCCACCACACTGCGGGCCTGGAAACCGACCTGTTTGCCATCAGTGGTCTCATGCCAGTCACTCAGCGGAACTCTTGCGGGTGTCTCGGTTGCAAATTTACAGACGGGTTTTATCAATGCCTCAAAATCGTTTTGATTATTGGCCAGGGTTGCTGTCCATACTATCCAGTCAGATTTTGTATAAGTCTTTCGGCTGTCCAGGGGCAAACCAAATCTATTCTGTTTGCTGAGGTAGTATTTTATTTCCTTATCATAAACTGATTGTGGAAAAAGTTTCAGGTCAAGCAATTTATCCCAAACCAAATTATACTTCTGGCTCCAGGTTCCTTTTTTATCAAAGGTAAGTGAGTAATGATCACCGTCATCAGCCATCTGCATCCATTTAGATGCATAGCCAGTTGCTATGCTATTATAGTTACCGGCTTCCTCTCTTTTATTCAATCCACTTGCCATTTGCGCATAGGCTGCAATACCTACAATAGCCTTCATTGACAAATTCACATTGCGGGCCAGATGCCCGGCAAAATCATCCGTGCATAATTGATTGGCCGGATCAAAACCATCCTTCACTAAAAAATCAACCCACTGGCTCAGTACAGTCCAGTGTTTTCTTGCAAAATCATACCTATGTTCTGCTTTGCAGATTGCGGCTGTAAGAATAATCATATTACCAGCTTCTTCCACCGGCATATCCTCAGGATAGGTTTGGCCATTTGCTAATGGATAAGTTCCCAGGTCATGTGCAGGAAACGGCTTGGTCCATTTACTACTTTCACTGTAATACATTAATGGTTCTACCATTCCTTTCAGTAGCTCCGGATTATAGACTAAACTCAACGGTGCCGAAGGATAAGTAACGTCCACCGTCCAGATAGAACCATTGCTGAAATTTTCTTTTTGCGGGAACAACACTTCATTATCTGGGCCTCTGACTAATTTATGAGCAGCTAAAGATTGCCGGTAAGCCAGCACACAAAGTTTAGCATAGGTTTCTCCTCCTGCTTTAATGGCTTCGTCCCATAGTTGCTTATCAAACTTATTGCATCGCTCGGCAATTTGTCCCAATTCATCAAATGATGTTTTGATCAAATCCTCAATAGTTGGAAATTTTTTCTTCCACCATGCCTCCAAATTTTGGTTAAAGTATTGAATGGAGTACAGATCGTCATAAGCAAGGATAATTGTCTTTTCAACCGGCTTTTTTTCCACTTTGCCATAATCGATCTGCAAATCACAATAAGCTTCCGCCACATTAGATGATTTTGGTTTTTGCATAAGCAACCCTTCCTTTTCATCCGGCACAGCCAAATATGAATATCCCCAATCAATTCTTACATCATCTCCCTTTCTTTTCAGGATTGCCTGCTCTGCAGTACCTGATTTCCGGAATACTATTCCATCCCTTATATAAAATTCTGTTTTCATCTCCTGGATACCTTTGTTTCTTGCAATATCGGAGGAGACATCAAAGAATAATTTCACATCATGCTGCCTGCCATCAGTTACCTTCACATTAAAAGAAATAAAACTAACAGGCCGTGAAAGCAAATCCAGGTCTGAAGCAATTAATGGCGAAAGAAAATTAACTGCAAGTAATACCGGCCCGCATTCAAATTCATATTTTGTCTGTGTGGCAGTAATCTCTGTTTTCTTCTGAATAGCCTGGGGTATCTGGGGAGGAGGTAACCGATCATACAGCCCTGCATCGATGTAGGCCTGTCCGCCAGTGTTCTCACAAGACAAGGCCAGCACATTCTTTCCTTTTTTGAGATTGGCAAGCTCTTTTGATATTGCCATTTGTTTATTGGCAGAGCAACATCCTGCCTTAAATATTTTTTGCCCATTGATATAGATCTCAACATTATCGTCATACTTTGTTCGCAACGTCAAATCTTTTATCAGCAGGTCTTTTTCTTTCAACTCAAATGTTCTCCTGATCCATATTTCCCGGCTGCTCCATTCCGTTTGAGGGCCTATGTCTTTTGTACCAAAAAACCCCTTCCCGGTATTCCACCCGGAATCGTCGTAATCCGGACTGGTCCAGTCGCCAAGAGGCCTGGTTTCTGTGAACTGGCAGGAATAGGACTGCAGTTCAGCGTCAGGCAGTATGGGCTGCAACGGAACAGGAGGTTGTCCCAGAAATTTGTATATCCTGCCATCCACACTTAAAAAACCCAGTAAAGAATGATCGGTACCTGTCCAGTGCCGGGTTGTACTTTCATTCAGCTTGTCGCTGAAACTCCAGATACTGAAATAAGGATCATGTGTGACCAGCGGGTAGGCCGGGGCTTTTTTAACCTGCGAGAAGGACGTGGTAAGTAAAAATTCAAAAGCAAAAAGTAGAAAGAGTTTCCGCATTTTTTGAATTTTGAGTTTTGGTTTTGAATCAGTAATTCAGTTTTACATCAGTGATTTTAACCGGCAGCCAAACCTGCATTTCATTTTTTCCCCGGTTGGCCCACGTATAATAAGGTATTGCAATGATTTTTCTCATTTCTGTTTTTAAGGATAAACCATCCTCAGCGACTGAAACAACAGGAACTTCAACAGTCAGGGCTTTTACGCTTTCATCCTGTACTTTGTAGTCTATTGTTTCAAATTCAGTGTCATCAGGTAAAATAATATTCCAGGCTTTACCATTATTATCTGCTCCTTCAACACAATAAACAATCGGGCCTCGTTGGATGGCAACTCTGTTAGCATCTTGTTTTAATTCAGGTCTTGCATTCACAATTTTTGTTTCAAATGGGATTTCGATCTCAATAATATCTCCTTTTTTCCATTCATTGTTTACGAGTATATATCCGTTCTGATAAATATATTTGAAAGATTTCCCATTAATAGTTAAACCAGGATCAAAATAATCCCTGACTCCATCATCACCAACCTGTGGCACAGAATATAAACCTCCGGGCACAATTTTATCAGTATACCAGCCCGGAACCCGGATATAAATTTTGAATTTAGACTTTTTAATGAGGTCAATTTTCAGCTTCACCTTCCCATCCCATGGATAATTCGTTTCCATCTTCACATCCACATTTCCGCTCTTCAATGGAATCGTTGTATTGCTGCCTACAAAAAGATTTACATAAATCGCATCATCAGTTTTGGCATAGATATAATCGCCCAATGAAGCAATCAGTCTTGCGATGTTTGCCGGGCAACAGGCCGTACCAAACCATTCACGCCTATAATGTTGCCCTCTTGACGCCAAAGGATTACCGTAAAAGAAACGATCGCCGCTTAAACTTAATCCATCGAGTGCCCCGTTATATAAGCTTCTTTCAAGTACATCAATATACTCCGCATTACCTGTCATTACATTCATACGTTGATTCCAGAAAACCATACCCACACTGGCACAAGTTTCGCAATAGGCCTGCTCATTAGGCAAATCATAATCTTGTGAAAACCCTTCATTACTTCCTGCTGAACCGATGCCACCGGTGATATACATGTTACGATAGACCACATCTTCCCAAACTGTCCGCATCGCTTTCATATAACCTGTATCTCCTGTTTGTGCTGCCACATCCGCTGCACCAGTGTACATATACATGGCCCGCACGGCATGACCGGTTATTTCTTTCTGCTCCTTCACCGGTAATACATCCTGCGCATAGGCAGTATCCCTCCAGTCTGTCCATGTATAACCCTTTGCCAGCTTCCTTCCTCTTTCACTCAGTAACCAGTCAGCTAGTTTTAAGTAGTTATCATTCTTAGTGACTTTGTAAAGTTTCACCAGTGCCAACTCCAGTTCCTGGTGACCTGTCACCCAATGTCTTTTGCCCGGGCCAAACAGTACACCAAAATGATCGGCCCATTTAATGCAAACATCCAGTAACTTTCTTTTTCCCGTTGCATTGAAGTAAGCTACCCCTGCTTCTATCATATGGCCCGCATTATAATCCTCATGCATACTCATATCAGTGTATCTGTCCTGTAAGCCTTTCAGTGTATACCATGTATTCAAATAACCATCCGGTTGCTGTGCTGCAGCAATCTTGTCAATCCATTCATCGCATTTCTTCTCCATTTCCCCACTGGGATGTGTTTTTAATGAATAAGCCATCGCCTCCAGCGCTTTGAAAACATCACTGTCATCATAAAAAATACCCTCATGCGCCTCGCCGTTGGCCCTTGCTACCCGTTCAAAGTTTTTGATGCGGGGTGTTGCTACTTCTGTCTGGTAAATACAGGCCGATAATGTATTAGTAGCCACTTTATCGATCTTCTGTTTCCAGAAATTATCTGTGATATTCACTTTTGAGAAACTGACAGACTCCAGCTTTTGCAGGGAGCTTTGTGCATGGGTTTGTGTAAGGGCCAGCAGGGCCATGGCTGCGGCAGACAGGCTTTTCATGATCCGGTAATTTTATAACTCAATCAGCCTCCTTTCTTCTGCTACTCCAAAACCATCCCTTTTTACTCTTTCCTTTTCAGCAGATTGCTTCTTCAGCAGCGGGTTGGTATGATTGAAATGAATGAATACGATCTTTGATTTCTCCGCCGAAGTTAGGGATGAAAATTTTTGCATGCTCTCTTCCACAAAAGGATGCGGTACTTCACTCATATCACGGCCGGGCAGTTCACCGTTCTTATAAAATGTACCGTCTAGCAAGGCTATATCCACTTTTCCGATTTCTGCAACAATATCCCTCCCCCATTTTTCCCATTTATCAATATCAGGGATAAATAAAACTTTCTTCTTATCAGTTTCAATGACGAAACCGACTGTTTCCGAGTATTCGTCACGATGCGGCACTTTTACTGGTGTTACTTTAAAAGATGCGTTCAACTGAATAGTGCTATCTGCCTGGAGGGGCTGCAGTTTGATATTATTAAGTTGTACCAACTGGCTCCAAGGTCCATTGCTTTGTAAAAAAGAATCCAGCCGGGGCATTGCATAAACCGGGATATTCTTTGTTCCCATTGCTTCTCTGCCCAACTGCATCAACCCGGTGTAATGACCAATATGTGCATGAGTGATGTAAATTCCGTCGGGTGAATAGTCGGGAGCATTTGTAATATAAGACTGGACATTCTTTAACTGCTGTGCAATATCAGGCGTTGCCTCAAATAACCAGTACTGACTCGCAGTCCTGTCAACCAACGCAAGACAGGTGACCAGCTTCTTTTCCTCTTTGCCGTCCCAATAAACTTTACAACAATCTTTCTCACACCCCCCCTGCGGATAACCGGCATCCTGTGCCACACCAAGCACTACAATAAATTTTTCCGGGAGTGATTTTTTTACAGCTTCAGCCGGAAATTGCTTTTCTTCCTTGCAACCAATCGCTGCAATTAAAACTAATACAATAAGAAATGATAGTGTGGTTTTCAAAATTCTTCTTCCCTGTTTTATTCTTTTATCAGCCGATCTTTGGCAATTTATATCCATTATAATACGGCGCTGCCATATATTTTTTATTCACGGCCTCATCCGTAAATTTTTCTTTCATTTTATCCCAGTTCAGTTTTTTGCCTGTGCGGAAAGCGATATTACCCATCTGGCTCAGTACGGCAATATGCGAAGCGTCTTCAATAGAACATTTCAGTTCATTCATTTTACGGGAACGTATCACACTTACAAAATTTTCCATGTGCTTGTCAAGTCCGTTATCAACCGATTTTCGTCTTTCCACTTTTGCTTTCTTCTCACTTTTGGGTTCCTCCATTACTTCCCATCCGCTCCTGTCAAGAGCAAGGGTACCGTTATCACCAACAAAAGCAATTCCATGACTGGTCTTGTTCATGCCGCCTTCAATACCGATGGTATGTTCCCATTGCAAATTAAATTTATCAAACTGGTACAAAGCACTCATTGTATCAGGTGTTTCCTGCGGAGAAGAAGGATCAGCAAAATTACCACCCAATGCGCTGATGGATTGAGGCACGGTTGCTTTCATACCGATCAATGCATAATCCAGTAAATGAACTCCCCAGTCTGTCATCAGGCCACCGGCATAATCCCAGAACCAGCGGAATGTAAAATGAAAACGATTGGCATTGAATGGGCGCATCCTGGCTGGTCCCAGCCAGCGGTTATAGTCCACTCCTGCCGGTACAGGGCTATCTGCTACAAACGGAATTGGTTTTTTCCAACCCACATAACACCACACTTTCACTGTGCGGATATTTCCTAATTGCCCGCCATGTAAAAAATCAACTGCTTCTTTAAAATGCTGCTGGCTTCTTTGCCACTGTCCCGCCTGCACTACTGTATTATATTTCTTTTGTGCAGCCATCATAATGCGGCATTCTTCAATAGAATTGCCTACCGGCTTTTCTATATACACATCTTTACCTGCCCGGCAGGCATCCACCATCTGCAAACAATGCCAGTGATCTGGAGTACCAATGATGACTGCATCCACTTCTTTCATATCGAGCAGCTGGCGGTGGTCAGCAAATGTTTTTACTTTGGAAGCATCCACATTCATTGCAGCCAGTTCGGTCATTCGCTTATCTAATACATTTTTATCAATATCACACAAAGCAACAAGGTTTACACCGGGTACTTTTAAAATAGCTTTCAGGTTGCTCCAGCCCATACCATTGATACCAATGACACCGATATTCAACTGGTCAGACGGGGCTATCCTGTTTTTGAAAATTGCAAACACATCATTACCAAAAGAAGAAGCAAGAATGCTTCCTGCCGTAAGCGCTGAAGCCTGGTATAAAAATTTTTTTCTTGATGACATATTTATCGATTATGCTTGTTATAGTTTTCCCGCAGATAGGTTCGCAGATTACGCTGTTAGTTTCCCTACTTACTACTTACCACTCAAATCACCTGGAACCCATACGCATAAGGATCATCTTCTTTGTCGATCCAGATCGTATTGTATCCATAGACCCTTGCCCAGCCCTCCACCGATGGACGAATGGCAGGTTTGTCATGCACCATCAGTTCTTCCTCTATCCTACCAATAAATTTACTACCAATAATGCTTTCATGAATAAATTCCTCTCCTTTCTTCAGTTTTCCTTTGGCATACCATTGTGCCATTCTTGCGGATGTGCCGGTACCGCAGGGAGACCGGTCAATAGCTTTTTCACCATAGAAGACAGCATTTCTTGCGGTTGAACTTTTATCCAGCACTGCGCCTGTCCATAAAATATGACTGCAACCATTTATCGTTGCGTCTTCAGGGTGCACAAACTCATACTTCGCATTGATATTTTTTCTCAGCTCCCTTGCCCATGCGATCAGTTTATCTGCACTGTAATGCTCCAGTCCTTTAAAATTTTTCTGCACATCAACAATGGCATAAAAGTTTCCTCCATAAGCTACATCAATCACCAGCTTTCCCAATTCAGGACAATCAACTATAAGTTCTGTTGAATGAAGAAAAGCAGGCACATTCGTCAGCTTAACACTTTTTACTTTTGAATTTTGGCTTTCATAATTGATTATTACCAATCCTGCCGGGGCTTCCATTCTCACCACACCGGGAGTTTTTGGCTGTATCAATCCTTCTTCTATCGCAATGGTAATTGTTCCTATTGTACCATGACCACACATGGGTAAACAACCACTGGTTTCAATGAACAACACCGCCACATCATTGGCCGGATCATGCGGCGGATAAAGAATGCTGCCGCTCATCATATCATGACCTCTTGGTTCAAACATTAATCCTGTTCTTATCCAATCGTACTCCCGTAAAAAATGCTGCCGTTTTTCACTCATATTCTTTCCCTGCAGCACAGGGCCACCTTCCTTTACCAGCCTGACCGGGTTGCCACAAGTGTGTGCATCAATACAGTTGAATGTGTGTTTCATAATTCTGATTGCTGGTTAAAAGATTCTGGATGCTGGTCCCTTGATACTGGTCTCTTGTTGCTGGAAGGGCGGCTATGTTCTTTCTCGATGGATTGCAGAAAATATTAATCTTTTTTCCAAGTATCTCCAGTTTACCCCTTAATTCTTTATAAAGCTTTTCATCTGTCAGCGACTTTGTTTCAAACAGTATATCAAGATGATCTATCGTTTCATCATTAGAGGCTAATGCATAAATGATGAATTTGATATAATCCTGCTTATAAAACCTCCGGCCATACCCTTCAACAATATTAGATCGGACAGATTTCATTGATCTTCTTATTTGCTGCGCTTCTTCAAATTGCTCAAACTTTGGAAGGCTTAAGGTCATACGATGAATTTCGGCTGTCAATTCTTTGGCATGTTGCCAGATTTGCAATTTCTGATAACTCATAAGATAAGTTTAACTATAAAAATATTACGTTAGCAACCAGAATCCAGAATCGAGAATCAAGAATCCAGTCCCAACTTATCACTCCTTCACCGCCACTCCCACCATACTGTCTGCCGTACCATAATAAAGAAACCATTGGCCTTTAAAAAAAACCAACCCTTCAACAAATGTAGTACCTGCTTTGTACTGACCCTTTATCTCATGCGGCAGATCGGGTTTTATAAAGTAGTCGTCACTGCGGGCAATAAGTTTTGACGGATCCTTTAGATCAAATAAAGCCTGCCCGCCGCAATAAGTTCCTTTTGGTATAGCAGGATCAGCATTTTCATTTTCGATATTCTTACCATTGTACAATAATAAAATGCCTTTGTCTGTGATCAGTGCAGGCGGGCCGGGTTCGGTCAGGTGACTATCAAACTTTTTTTCTCTTGGCTTCAATGCTACCAACAATTCCTGTTGTTCATCCACCACTGGTGTCCAGTCAATAAGGTCTGCCGAACTGGCGAGGTACATCGGGTTCTCTCCCCAATACATCCAGTATTTGCCATTGATCTTTGCCGCTGTAATTTTTTGATCAACTCGTTTTGTCACCACTGATCCTGATTTGCTCCATGTATTCAGAAACTTTCCGTTGTATGCTTTACGAAAAGCAGGCCCCTGTTTTGTCCAGTGAACCAGGTCGGTTGAAGTTGCTATACTCAGTCTTGCCACATCACGGTTCCAACTGGTGTACAGTAATACATAGGTGCCATCTTCTTTTTCTACAATGCGTGGATCTTCACAACCTCCCGGGTAGTCATATTTCATAAATTCACTGCTGTCAGGATACAATACTGGGTCTTTCATTTTTGTGAAATGAATACCGTCATCACTCTCGGCAAGGCCGATCCGGGATGTCCGCATGCCGATAGCTGTACCCGGTACATCCTCTGCACGGAACAGGATATATACTTTATCATTGCGTACAATGGCTGCAGGATTGAACACATCGGCCTTTTGCCACTGCACCATTTCTTTTTTCAGCGGACAGAAAAAAGAATAAGTGGAATCAGCCTGCATGATGGGATTAAAAGCCGGTTTCACAAAGCCATGCCACTCCCATGGCTGCTGCGCCTGCATCATCGTTGACGATAAAATTAAAAACAGACACTGAACTGGTTTTTTCATTTTTTAAAATTTAACTCCAGGTTTTAAAACCCTCCAAGAGTTGTTCCCCGATATGAGTTGCTTCCTAAGAATCAACCCATTTATTCTTCGGGTCAATTGGCTGTTCATGATATTTTACAAATCCCTCATAGCCCCCGAAGATCTTTAATACATACTCCCTTTCCAGTTTCGTTGGCTTTTTACTCAAAAATATATTATAGGAACTATGCGGCCAGCCGTTAATGTTCTTTACAAACCCGTGATGTACCGGGTTGGTATGTATATACTGCACTACCCGACAAAAAGATACATCATCAAAAATTTCCTGCGTCTTCATATTCGGCATAAAGAGGCTGCCCA
>JBGAPQ010000008.1:0-197697 GCA_044221225.1 Chitinophagaceae bacterium | reverse complement strand
AGCAAAAGGATCACGGCGCACTTTACCTATTTCGCCAAAAGCAGCAGCGGTCATTTCGCTTCCCATGGTAGTGGCGAGGTACACACCAAAATTCCAGTTGAAGGATTGATATACTAAAGGTACACCGGTACTTCTTCTGCCGCCGAAAATGAACCCCTCAATGTGTACACCATTGGGATTATCCCAGTCTTTATCAATTGCAGGATTCTGAAAAGCCGGTGCAGTGAACCTTGAGTTGGGGTGTGCCGCAGGTTTGCCGCTGGCGGGATTATAAGGTTTGCCATTCCAGTCGGTCATTCCTTCAGGAACTTCCTTTGTCAGCCCTTCCCACCATACATCTTTATCCGGAGTGATTGCCACATTGGTAAAAATGGTATTTGCCTTAATGCTTTCCATCGCATTAGGATTGGTCTTATAGTTAGTGCCCGGTGCTACCCCAAAATAACCGGCTTCAGGGTTGATGGCATATAAACCACCATCAGTACCTTTATGTATCCAGGCAATATCATCACCAACGGTGGTTACTTTCCATCCGTCAAATTCCTTAGGTGGAATCAGCATGGCAAAATTTGTTTTACCACAGGCACTGGGAAAAGCAGCTGCCACATAAGTCTTTTGTTTATCGGGAGACTCCACACCCATTATGAGCATATGCTCGGCCAGCCATCCTTCTTCTCTTCCCATTGTTGATGCAATACGGAGAGCAAAACATTTTTTACCCATCAACGCATTTCCCCCGTAACCACTACCATAAGAGATGATTAATCTTTCTTCCGGGAAATGTGAGATATATTTTACATCCGGGTTACAAGGCCAGCTGCTGTCTTTCTGATTTCCTTCCAGCGGGGCGCCTACTGTATGCAAACACTTTACATAACTTTTCTTTTGCAGGTATGGAAGAACTTCGCTGCCCATGCGGGTCATGATACGCATATTCACCACTACATATTCAGAGTCGGTAATCTGTACGCCATATCTTGAAAGAGGAGAACCGATTGGCCCCATGCAAAAAGGAATAACATACAGGGTGCGCCCCTTCATACAACCCTGCATAAGGTCCTGCAGTTTCTTTTTCATATTTACAGGTTCCATCCAGTTGTTGGTTGGCCCTGCATCTTCTTTCCGAAGGCTGCAGATAAATGTTTTGTCTTCTACCCTGGCCACATCGCTGGGATCACTAAAACAGGCAAAACTATTGGGTCGTTTTTCAGGATTGAGCTTAATAAAAGTTCCTTTTGTAACAAGCAGCTGACAGAGGTTATCATATTCTTCCTGTGAACCATCACACCAGTGTACATTAGTGGCTTCGCAAAATGATGCAATTTGTTTTACCCATGTCTCCAGTTCTGCCCGTGCAGGGGCTGTTTCCATGGCAAAAAAGTTGGATTGTTGTGACATAGTCTCAAATTTTAAAAAGGAATTTATAAAAAGGCTGGCAACCGTGATACCGAAACGAAGAATTTGTTTCAGCGGTGTAAAAATGAATAATTGTTTTAGCCCTGCTATTGCTTTTTATCATAGAATGATATGAGTTTAATTAGGTTTATCAGGTTGTCAGCTTCATCTTTTTTTCCCTGCTTAATGTAACCCAGGCTATTAACAGGCTGCAAATCATAAAGAAGGAGCCCAGTAAAAAAGAAATACCGGGAAAATGAAACGGCGCTTTTTTGCTGGTAAAAAAGGTAAACAGGTTGTTCATAATTAAGGGACCTATAATTGTAGTAAGGCTCATCAGGCTGGTTAATGCACCTTGTAATTCTCCCTGTTGATTGGGGGCTACATGTTGTGCCAATGTAGCCTGTAAGGAAGGCCCGGCAATACCACCAAGACAATAAGGTAACAGAAAAGCAAACATCATCCAGCCTTTTGTTGCGAAGGCAAAAAGAATAAGCCCTACACTATATAATAATAAACCCAGGTAAATACTTCTATTGTTTCCAAGCTTTGGTGTAACTACCCTTACCAAACCCGCCTGTACTGCACCTACGAGTAGCCCAACAACTGCCAACGACATACCTACCATACCTTCTGTCCACTTAAACCTGTATATCGTAAAAAAATTCCAGTTACCTTGTACAGCCTGAGCTGCGAGATAGATGAGAAAAAAACATATGGCAAGTCCGCCTATGGATGGCGTTTTCCTTAAAAACGCTAAAGAGCCAAATGGATTAGCTCTTTTCCATTCAAAAGGCCGCCGGTGTTCCTGGTCAAGAGATTCGGGTAAAACAAAAAATCCATATAGTGTATTTAATAAACACAATATGGCGGCGGCATAAAAGGGAGCCCTTATTCCCAGTGTAGCCAGTACGCCACCGAGTGCCGGGCCAATAACAAAACCAATTCCGAATGCAGCACCAATCAACCCAAAGTTCTTTGCCCTTGTTTCAGCGGTACTCACATCGGCAATATAAGCTGATGCTGTGGTGAAACTTGCTCCGGTAATACCAGCTATGATACGCCCTGCAAACAGCCATCCGTATGTAGGGGCCAAAGCCAGGATAATATAATCTATACCAAAACCAAGCAAAGAGGCTAATAGTACGGGACGGCGGCCATACTTATCACTAAGATTGCCGATGACCGGGGCGAAAATAAATTGAGTAATAGCATAAACAGATAATAATAAAGCGCCATAAGAACTGGCTTCATTGACAGCTATGCCTTTTAATTGTGAGATAAGTTCAGGCATTACCGGAATAATCAATCCCCATCCCATAACATCGATGATTAATGTGATGAAGATAAATCCCACCGCTGCTTTACGGGTATCTTTCATGAGAGGTGTTACACTTATTAAATGCTAAGATCAGTTATTGTGCTGAGGTAAGAAAATTTTGAATACCCTGCTTTTGCTGTACCTGCAGATAACAATTAGTAAATGGGTGGCTTCTCATCATTCAAACAGTTCTACCTTTACGGCTGTTAGGGCAAAAAGTACAGCCGGCACAATGCCGGATCGTTTACTCTTTTTTAATTATGTCAAATTCATTTTATGAAACTATCTCAAATTGTAATGCTGGTCTCGGTACCAGTCATTTTATTTTCTTGCGTCAGTAGCAAAAAATTTAAAACAGCACAGGCTGATTATGCAAAACTGGAAACAAAGTATAAAACACTTGAAAGTGACCTCTCAGAATGCAGTACGGAAAAAACCACACTTGCCCGGCAAAAGGAAGCTTTAGAAAGAGAAAAAGCATTATTGAATACAAGGATAACCGATTTGACCACACAGGTAGATTACCTGAAAGACAATAATAACCAGGCATTAAAACAACTTGAAAATCTTTCCGTGATTTCCAGTCAGCAGGCAGCAAGTATCAAAAAATCAATGGAAAATATTGGCGCCAAAGATGCCTATATACAAACTCTGCAGCAACAAATGGCTCATAAGGATTCGCTGAATATGGCACTGGTGATGAATTTAAAGGGTGCTATTGGTAATCTTGATGATCAGGACATCAATATCAAAGTAGATAAAGGGGTTGTGTATATTGATATATCTGATAAACTATTATTCAAAAGCGGAAGCTTTGATGTGACTGAAAAAGCAAAAGGAGTCTTAGGCAAAGTGGCCCAGGTATTAAAAAATCAGCCAGATATGGAATTTATGGTAGAAGGGCATACGGACAATGTGCCTTACCGCAGCGGAGTATTGCTTGACAACTGGGATCTGAGTGTGAAAAGAGCTACGGCTATAGTAAGAATTTTACAAAAACAATATGGTCTTGATCCTGCAAAAATGGCTGCTGCCGGTCGCGGGGAATACAAACCACTGCAGGAGAACAATACCAAAGAGGGAAAGGCTGTCAACAGGAGAACAAGGATTGTAATATTACCGCAACTGGATCAGTTCTTCCAACTGCTTGAGCCGGGGCAGGGAAAATAATTAAATCATAAAGCACTAAAATGAAGAGAGCCATTCACAGGTATGTGAATAGCTCTTTTCTTGATAAATAAAGCCAGGTCTATTTTAGTGTTCGCATATAATTTACTATTGCCCAGATATCATTAGCATCAGGAATTTTCCTTTTGTAGGCAGGCATATCTTTTCGTCCTTCATATGTTTTGTAGAACAGGGCGCCGTCAGTTTGATTATGGAAAGCAGTTTTTGTGAAGTCTCCGCAATCTGTATCTAATTGAGCAGCCTTAGGGCCATCACCTTTTCCTTTAGTACCGTGGCATGATTTACAATGCTGGTTGTAAAGGGTCTTTCCATTAACAAGTGATTCTGCATCACCTTTTAGAGGATTTACTTTGTTTTTGTAAGCATCCGGTACCGGCCAGGGTTCCTGAGATGTATTTTTGGGGATAAATGCCAGCATACCAACTGCAAACAGGCAGGACAATAGTACAGTTACATTTCGTTTCATGTTCATTGTTTTTTGCTTATTTAAAAAGATAGATGTCATTATAATTTAGTTGCATCAGCGGAACCCCTGTGGTTGTTCTTTTCTTAACCGGAACAATTTATATACTATTACAATATAGTGACCCCATACTGCTGCCATTAAGATAATGAATGTAACTAACATCCATAACGGAGGGTGTGAACTCCATAAAGCTCTTGGCTGATCTTCCGATTTGTCTGAGACCGGCACACCCCATTTTTCTGTGATGGAGGCTTCTAGGTATCCATAGGATTCATTTTCATCAAGCTTAACCAGGAGGGTAATATTTCCTTTAGCATCGCCAGGAAGGTTATTAGGAATTTCCACACTGGCTTCCCCGTTTTCATCAGTACTACCCTCTCCTATTTTCAATGGGTAAAAACTCCGCTTCACAAAAATACCCAGAGCTATTTCCTTAACCGGAATTTCCTCACCCGTGGAGAGGTCAGCTATTTTAACCTGTACGGAATAAAGTGAATCTTCTTTTACTGGTGTAATGCTCAGCAGAGCCCTTTTAGCTGTTACTTCTTCTTCGGTGCTTTCCATTTTTTTTACCTGACCCAACACTACTTTGAAATGAAGATTACCTTCTTTATTGGATACAACCAGTTCTGGTTTTACAGTGAAAAGGGCAAAACCGTTTCTGTCAGTAATAACGGATCCCAATTCTGCTTCCGCAGTATCGGAAAGCTGGTAAAACGTTGTTTTAATACCATATAATTTCCTTGTCTTTCCCTCAATTTTTGCTTTTACGGCTGCTCTCAGATCAACAGATTTATCCCCTTTCTGAATGCAAATAAATTCAACAGAAGGAGAAATCAGGTCTCCCTTTTCAGTGACTGCAGGTGCCTCAGCAACTTCAGGCAAGGCTGTACTGTCGGTTTGTGCTGTAGCGATTACTGAATGAAACAAGCAGAAAAAAAATCCTGCAAGTAATAAAAGGTACCTGCTAAACCCGGCTCTTGTACTATTCTTTTTTACATGTTTCATAAACTATCTTTTAGCGGTTGTACTTTCAGTTTATTTACTCAATCATGGTTGAGCTGATGTTGTTCATGAGCAGTGTGTGTGTCTTCTAGTCCGGAAACAGGGACTACGGTTACAAATTTTGACATCACGGTAAAAAACAGGAGAAAGGTCGCAATGCCGGCAATGGTTAATGCCCATTCAGGCCAGGTAGCGCTGTATTTTATATATTCAGTTCTTGTGTCTTGCATGGGTAATAAAGTTGTTTCCAGTGTGGGAACAATGATGAGATAACGTTTCACCCACATGGCAACTACCATTATAAATGCCGCAATAGTAATATATCCAGGTTTTCGGGTAGCCGGGATTGCGATAATAGCAATCGGTAATGCAATACCGGCAAAGTTGGCATAAAAAGTCCACCAGCCATATTCCGAAGTGCTGAATAATTTATGGATCAGTTCGCTGTCCCATTTTTCTGAGCCAAACCAATCGGTAAAATATTCAGAGAAGGTGAAATAGCCATATCCTGCAGCAAGTACCAGCATGATATAGCCGAGATAAGTGAAATGCTTGTCAGTGAAATAATAATCCAGTTTGTACAACTTTCTGTAAAACCACATGGCCACAATCAGCAAGCCGCAACCGGAATATACAGCCCCTAAAACAAAGTAGGGACCAAAAATGGTGCTGTGCCAGCCTGGCCGGAGCGTCATACCAAAAATCCAGGAAAGAATGGAAGCCACAACAATGGAGAGAGGAATCATAATAATAGCCATCAGGTTTTGTGAAAGGAGCAGGTGCCTTTTCTGGCCGGCTGCACCCCGATAGCCTAATGCTAATACCTTGTAAAGCTTTTGTTTCCACTTTGGAATATTCAAACCCGCATCACGATAAACAGCAAGGTCTTTAATTAATGCAAGGTATAAAAACAGGACGCTGCCTACAAAGAAAGTAATGACAGCCATTACGTCCCAGGTAAGAGGCGATTGAATTCTTGGATAGATAAATAAATGATGCATCCTATCGAACCGGCCTACACATAATAAAATGAAAACCGGCCCCACCACAACAGAAATAAGTGTCATAAACTGTGCAAGTCTTATTATAGGTTTGCCCCAAGTAACTTTTGACAGATGCAACAACCCGGCAATGATAGCTCCGGCATAGCCGAGACCGATGAAAAAAATAAAATTCACAATAAACAATCCCCACACCACATTGTCCCTCATACCGGTCACAACGTGGCCTTTAGCTATTTGCAGGTACAGAGCATATAAGCCCGTGAGGATGCACAATCCGTAAAAGATGGTCCACCCCCAAGCCCGTTTACCATATTTTTCAATATTCTTCCGCTGGTAATCGAAAGCCTCCTGTTGATAAGTATTGAGTTCCATAATTTTATTCGTTAAGAAGTTGAAGAATAAGATCTGTTATTCTGGTTCGGTTGACTTCATCAGATCTTTATATTCTTTAAATCTTTCTTTGATGGATGAGTCAGCATCCTGGTAACCTTTTTCTACAGGGAATTCCCGGTCTTTAGGTGGTAAGTAATATACCCTTGGTTTGGTACCCAACTCTTCCATAAAGCGGTAGCCAGCTTTGTCTTTTATCAATTGTGTGAAACTGACAGTCTCAAGTCCGTTGCTGACGGCATCTTCATTTTCATCTCCAAAATAAAATACACCATTTGGACATGCCTCCACACAGGGTGGAAGCAAACCTTCCCTTGCCCTGTCGGGACAGAAATCACATTTTTCTACCGTACCCACTTTTGCCGGCACTCCATTTTCCGGGTTATAAGCAAGGGGTCTGATGTCAAAAGGAACATCGGGTTCATCCCAGTTAAATACCCTTGTGGAATAAGGACAAGCTGCCATACAGAATTTACAGCCAATGCAACGTTCATTATCGATTAATACAATTCCATCTTGCCTTTTGTAAGTAGCATCTACCGGGCAAACCTTTACACAAGGAGGGTTATCGCAATGGAAACATTGTTTAGGAAACCAGTATGGGGCACTTTTATCACTGTCTTTCATCAGTTTAACAGTAAGCCACTCAGTGTCCTTAAGGCGATAGTGCCATTTTTGACAGGCACTGATACAACTCCGGGCATTTTTACACTTGGAAAGATCCACTACCATCACAAATTTTTTCCCGGCAATACCTTCTCTGGCTTCTAATTTGGAAACAATAGCCATGTGTTCCTGATGGTTAAGGTAAGCCGAATCTATTTCCACAATTTCTCCATTGGGAGACAAGAGCTTTACCTTTTCACCCACATGTGTTTTTTTTGAGGAGCAGGAACATATCAGGCTCCCACAGGTGGTTGCCGCAACAGTGGCTATAGCGGCAGTTTTCAAAAAGTCCCGTCGGCTTTTATCATTCACTTCTTCTTGTTTCATTGTTTATATAATTAATGAAGAACGATCAGATTGATTTAACTCTTGTCTTTGGGTGGTTTTTTAACCCAGTTACATATATCCAGGTTGGTGGCCTTTTGTTTATTAGTTACAGCATCTAATACAGCCTTATCCACTTCCACTAATTTTCCATCGGTTGTAAGCAGTTTTACTTTTTCGGTTGTAGCATTTTTACCTCCGGACACGAACGTCAATAAAAAATTCCTGCGGGATTTGCCAGCCATTTTTTTATTGTTACCCATAACAAGCGGTTTGAGGTTATTAACGGAAAAAGTACTGCAACATATTCAATGATTACTGACAATTTCATGACAGTGATCAAGCATGTAAGTGAGAAACATCACAATAACTGAAGATTTGATGACAATTAGTTTTCAATGTGATAAAAGTCATATTATAGTCAGCTACTTGTCATGAAACTGTCAGGCTACTCAGGATATTTTTGAATCTGTATTTATTAAAGAAAAGTTCTTTTCATGGTATCAATAATCTTTTACATAAAAAGTTTTTTATGAAAAAAGCTTCTGTTATTCAAACCACGGTCTTATTTTTTTGTGCTGTATTCCTGACCGCTTCAGTTTTTCAGTGCCGAAAGGATGGCACATTGTCCAAACAGTTTGACAGATCATTTTTAGAAACACCCGATACGACTTTATTTTCTCCCTTTTCCGATTCTGTAGTTGTTCCTGCTGCTGATGTGGTGCCTGATGTAAATGATATTGTAAAAACCAGGAGTATACAGAATATTCTGAAACAGTATTGCAACACCGCTAAATGCCATGGAGGACCTATTTCTCCCAAACTGAACAATTATGCAGAAGTGGCAAAATGGGTTACACCCGGAAGTCCTGAATCCAGCAAATTGTGGAATATGATTACCACCAATGATTTTGACAATGCAATGCCTCCGGTTAATTATATATATGATGATGGTCAGCATCATGAAGTATCAACAAAAGATAAAAACATCATTTATAACTGGATTAAAAACGGGGCGAAAGAAAACCCCGATCTGGCAGATTACAGACCAGCGGCAATACAACTTATTATTACGGGATGCACTTCTGGAAACTGCCATAACCAGGCCACTGCAACAGGCGTTTGGGCAAGAAGTGGTTTGATTCCGGGTATTACATCTGCTGACACAATAAAATTCGTCACCCTGGCAAGCTCAAATACTTATTGCCAGTTAGTGAATGAAAGCAAAATGAAGGAAATATGGACCGCATACAAAGACAGTGTTAAAAGATTTTATGCTGATACAACTGCAAACGCAAGCTTCAGGCCATGGAAAACATTTGGTACTCCCACTACGGTTCAGAGTGTCCGAGGGCCACTGAATGATTATGATGATATAATAATGGATGTTTTGTACCCCAAGGGTGGAAGAACCGGTACTACAGTAAGGTATACCGATCCTGTAACAGGAAAAAAATTCTATGTAAAAAATACATATCTCGATGCAACAAGCACCATGCTTTCACGGGTGGATTCCACGCTCCATCTGGCAAACCCTCATACGAGCCTATGGAGCACAAGTTTACAAGGAGGAATGGCAAGAGCTGACGGTAATTATAGCCCTTCTGAAATTGCTATTGTTAAAGGATGGTATTTCACTGATCCGAATATTCCAGATGTATGGAAATATGGGAAGAATAATACCGGCATTTTCAGGTATAAAAGGACAATGAACGTAATAACCAAACGCTAACAACAACTTATTAAATAAAGAAATTTATGAAAACAAAGATATTATTAGCAGCTATGGCAACCGCAATGCTTATGTATTTGTTGTCATCCTGTTATAAAAACAGAGAGGATATTAACGAGATATCTGTGGAAAAGGTTTCGTTCAGAAAAGATGTAGTGCCAATTGTAATCAGCGGACCATGCGGCTGTCATAATCTTGGTAATGAACCTTATGCACAGTTTTCTCATAAGGATACTATTTTTTATGATGTGATTTTAGCTCGGGTAAACGCTTTCAAAATTTGGGTAGAAGGGGGCAAACACCCCGGAATGGGAACTATTGATTTTACACCCAGTCAAAAATTCATTATAAAGAAATGGATTGCGCAGGGGCCTCCTTATGATTCTGATGACACCGGTAGCGGGTGTACAACAGGAGGAGAAACATTTACTGCCACTATTCTGCCTATTTATAATACAACCTGTAAAGGAAGTTCCTGCCATGGCGGAGGTTCGGTTGTTGCTCTCGATAATTACACCACCATGACATCAAAGAGAACAATCCTCGAAGCAATGATGAACAGCAATGGATCAAGTGGTCACCCCGGTGGAGCGTTGAGTCTGACTACATGTACTGTTAACAAATTTAAATCCTGGATCACAGCCGGTATGCCACAATAGGAAAGTATATTGAACGAAAACGATAATGAATCAATTAAAACATGTTATGATGAAAAAAATATTTGCACTGTTAATATTGGGCTTCGGGTTTAGTGCTGTTACTTTAGCACAGGAAACCACAGAGTCGGAAGCAAAGGAAGCTCCCAAGCCAAAATTTGCCCGAGCAACTTTTAATTCAACCCGAATTATCAATATGCAGAGTACAGAAATTGTAAGCCCAGGTAGCCTGCAATTTATGATCTCTCACCACTTTAGCCCAATATGGCCAGATGGAGCCTCTACAGAAAATAATCTGGCTGGTATGCTGGGGCTAAACTCTGGCCTTGCCTATACATATCTTTCATTTGATTATTCTCCAGCAAAGTTTTTGAACCTGGGTCTGGCAGCGGCAGGAAGAAACCGTTTTGAAGGATGGGCAAAAATTAAGCTATTACGTCAGCAAACCGGAGTTAAAAACATTCCGGTGTCAATGACATGGTATTCTATGTTTAATGTAAATGCCGCAAAGGATGAATCTGTTAACCAGTCATGGGACAAGTATTCTTTTATGCATCAGTTACTGATAGCCCGTAAGTTTTCTGATAAATTCTCTTTCCAGTTAATGCCGACATTAATACACTTCAATATCGTTCCCTACGGCATTAACAATAGTAATCTTGCAGGCTCAATTGGCCTGGGAGGAAAATATAAGCTATCAGCTAATAAGAATCTCACTTTTGAATATGCCCGTCAAATGAACATGTATAAAAACCTGATGGATAAAAATGGAAATATTGTTAACTATAAACCAGACCTGCTTTCTGTGGGAATGGAGTTTAATACAGGGGGCCACTTGTTCCAATTCTTTATTGGCAACACTACCAGTTCTTCCAACATCGATCAGTTGGCAAGAAACAACGGAAAATTAAAGCTGGGAGACATGGCGCTGGGCTTTACAATCAACAGGAGCATGAATCTGAAAAAGTAGGATAAAGAGAAAATCCAAGATCCGAAAGAGAATGAGCCGGTTTTAAAACCGGCTCATTCTCTTTTACAAATGAATTTTATTTCATTTCTTCAAACATTCCTGTTTGTTTATTCTTTCGAACATTATCAGCAGTAAAATACCGGCCATTCATGGCTACATATACACCGGGGGCTAATGTTTGTGCAAAAGCCAGAGCACTTCCCAGGTTAAATAACCCATCAGAACTGCCGAATTTAATCGGAATCATAGCGCCTGTCAGCACAACTGTTTTATTTTTTACTTTTTTAGCCAATACTGCAGCGGTATCAGCCATTGTATCGGTGCCATGCGTAATCACAATCTGATCTTCCTCACAATTATTACACTGATGAACTATCAGCTCCCGGTCCTCATCCGTCATTTCCAGGCTGTCAATCATCATTAATGTTCTTATTTCAACAGCCACTTTGCTTCTTCCCATTTCCAGCAGATCATGCATATGGGTGTCATTAAAATAAAGCTGGCCGGTAATCTCATTATATTCTTTATCAAAAGTGCCGCCGGTGATGAAGATGCGGATAGCCATAGCAATCATTTTGCTGTGAAGGTAAAAGAAACGCCGAATTACACAGAAATTGGAAAGATGATAGGCAGGGAAAAGTATCAGAAAAAAGAGCTCCTGATTCTTTGTATATATCAATAAATTGCTACTTTAGCAGGCCTTTAAACAAAAAAGGCCCTTCCGTAGAAACGGACTGACCTCTAACGATTGCTTGCCATATGAAAATTCTTCGTAGTAAGAGTTTTGTTTGCTGACTTAAGGGCCAATTATCAGCTTTTTGAAGATTTTTGGCTTTAACTTTGACCTCTGACGTTTGCCCTTCTGACGATTGCTGCCGTATGATTTTATCTTCTGATACAAAAGTAATAGGCAGCGCCTTGTCCTTCAAAACAAATCAGGCATCATTTCATCATGCCTAAAGGGGTAGGCCAGCGCTGAAATCCTTACTGGCAGAAGATTTCAGCAAAAACTCTATATGATGTCCAACCGTTCAACCGATATATTATTTCAGCTTATAAAAGCACTGGAAAAGGCCGAAAAAAGGCATTTTAAGCTCTATATAAAGCGGAGCTCCGGCAAAGAAGACCTGAAAATCGTCCGCCTTTTCGATAACCTGGACAAGCAAAAACAGTATGATGAGAAATCGTTGCTGAAGAGAATGGATGGAATGACTAAACCCCAACTGGCCAACCTAAAAACCCATTTATATAAGCAAATACTGGCCAGCCTCCGCTTGTTGAAAAGCACAGATAGCATGGACCTGCAGCTGAATGAACAATTTGACTATGCCCATATTTTGTATAAGAAAGGTCTTTTTATGCAAAGCCTGCGTATTATAGACCGGGCAAAGGAAATTGCCAGGACCAACCAGAAATTTAATTTTTTGCCACAACTCATTGCACTGGAGAAAAGAATTGAAGGCCTTCATATCACCCGGCATATTCAGCACCGTGCTGATGCACTTTCCGCAGAAGCTAATGATGTAAACATGCATATCGATAAAGTGGCAAGGCTGTCTAACCTCGCTTTGCAGCTTTTCAGCTGGTTCGTACAAAATGGGCATGCCCGTGATGAATATGATGAAAAAGATATCCGCAAATTCATGACACAAAACCTGCCTTCGGGTGCATGGAAGGAAACTGGCTTTTATGAACGAATGTACCTATACCAGAGTTATACCTGGTATGCATTCATCCGCCAGGATTTTTTGCAGTATTACCGCTACACTCAAAAATGGGTGAACTTGTTTGACGAACAACCAATGATGATAAGAGTGGAGACCGGGCATTATATTAAGGGGATTCACAACCTGCTGAATGCACATTTTGACTTACGCAATCACCGCCAGTTTGAAAAAACACTGAGGCTGCTTGAAAAAGTTTCACATAGTGAGCGGATAAAAGAGAATGACAACTTCAGGATACAGGCATTTATTTATATAAGCCAGGCCCGCATTAATCAGCATTTCATGCAGGGTACTTTTAAAGAAGGGCTTACACTGGTGCCGTCGATAGAAAAAGACCTGTCAGAATATGATATTTTTCTTGACAGACACAGGGTGCTTGTTTTGAATTACAAATTTGCCATGCTTTATTTTGGCAGCGGGGATTATAACACTTGTATTGATTACCTGCAGAAAATTATAAATGACAAAACCAATCTTCGTTATGATCTGCAGTGTTATGCACGACTGGTGCATCTGCTGGCACATTATGAACTGGGAAATGATATGCTGATGGAATCACTTACAAAATCAGTGTATCGTTTTATGGCCAAGATGAAGAACCTGACTGCAGTGGAAGAGGCGATGTTTAAATTTTTGCGGCAATCTATTACATTATCTACCCGGCAATTAAAACCAGAACTTGAAAAATTTCTGCAAGCTATCAAGCATTTGGAGAAAAACCGCTTTCAGACCCGTGCCTTTGCTTACCTTGATATCATCTCCTGGGTGGAAAGTAAAGTCTATAATAAACCGATGGGTACAATTATTCATGAAAAATACCTGATGAGTAAGCGAAAGAAATGAGCTAACTCTTTATCCCGGCCAAATTAATCCACAAGCGATAGTTTCCTTTATATAAAACTTAACTTGCGGCCATGCAGGATTACTTAAGTGGATTAAATGAGCAGCAAAAAGAAGCGGTGCTGCATAAAGATGGGCCGGTAATGATTGTGGCCGGAGCCGGCAGTGGTAAAACAAAGGTACTTACTACAAGAATTATTCACCTGATGGCTGCCCATGGAGTAGATGCCTTCAATATACTGGCACTGACATTTACCAATAAGGCTGCAAAAGAGATGAAAGAACGGGTGGAGAAAATTCTGGGCAACGGAGAGGCCCGGAATTTATACATCGGCACTTTTCACTCTGTATTTGCCCGGATACTTCGATTTGAGGCAGATAAAATTGGCTTTCCCCGCAACTTTACTATTTACGATACGGATGATGCTAAAAATGTGGTGAAAACTGTAATCAATGAAATGAACCTGGATGACAAGCACTACAAACCCAATATTGTCTACAACAGGATATCATCTGCTAAAAATGCGCTGGTGGGGCCGGCAGAATACAGAAATGACTATGCCATTCAGCAGGAGGATATGCGGGCCAACAGGCCTGCCATCGGGCAGATATATGATGCGTACGTAAAGCGTTGTTTTAAGAACGGAGCGATGGACTTTGATGATTTATTGCTTAAATTTTATGAGCTGTTGAAAAACGTTCCGGAGAGTTTATCAAAATACCAGCACAAATTCAGGTATATATTGATTGATGAGTACCAGGACACCAACCCGGCACAGTATGAGATAATTAAACTACTCGGCGCTATGCATGAGAATGTATGTGTAGTGGGAGATGACGCACAAAGTATCTATTCATTCCGGGGAGCAACCATTCAGAATATACTTCAGTTTCAAAAGGATTATGATGATGTGAAGATTGTAAAACTGGAACAGAACTACCGCAGCACCAAAAGCATATTACATGTGGCCAACGAAGTAATTAAGAATAACAAAGGCCAGATTGAAAAGGTATTATTCACCGAAAACGGGCAGGGTGAAAAAATAAAATTAGTCCGTACCATGACGGACAATGACGAAGGCAAATTTGTAGCGGACAGCATACAGGAACAAAAGCTCCGCAATCATTACAGCAATAAAGATTTTGCTATTCTGTATCGTACCAATGCGCAAAGCCGGGCCTTTGAGGAAGCCTTGCGCAGAATGGGATTGACATACACTATTTATGGTGGTATCAGTTTCTATCAAAGAAAGGAGATAAAAGATATTGTAGCCTATCTGCGTATTATTGTAAACCCCAGAGATGAGGAAGCTTTAAAACGGATCATTAACTACCCGGCAAGAGGAATTGGTAAAACAACGATTGATAAACTTGTGCTGGAAGCCAATACCGCAGATGTAAGCATGTGGGAAGTGTTGGAAAAGGCTAATGAATTTGGCTTTAGGGCAGGCACACTTACTGCGTTGCAGGAGTTTGTGACTATGATCAAAAGCTTTGCCAGCATGCTGACCAAACAAAATGCGTATGAAGTGGCTTTTCATGTGGGGAAGCAGACGAACCTGGTAAAAGAACTTTTTAATGACAAAAGCACAGAAGGAGTACAGCGTTATGAAAACATACAGGAATTACTCAACTCAATTAAAGAATGGACAGAAAGCCCCGATAATGAAGATGGTGAACTGGTAGATAAAAGCCTTGCGTCTTACTTGCAGCAAATTACTTTGCTTACTGATGCGGATGAAAAAGATCCTGATGCAGATACAGTAAAACTGATGACCATACATGCAGCAAAAGGATTAGAGTTTAGCTGTGTGTTCGCCGCCGGTTTGGAAGAAATGCTTTTTCCTAATGCAATGGCCATAAATACCAGGGAGGAATTGGAGGAGGAAAGAAGATTGTTTTACGTTGTAGTTACAAGGGCCAAACAAAGACTCTGGATTACCTATGCCAATACCCGCTACCGGTTTGGCCAGTTAGTACAAAATGAACCCAGCCGTTTTATTGAAGAGATTCCGGAACAGTCAATGGACAGGAGTTTCGCCGGAGGTGGCTCCAAAAATCAGATTGGGGGAAACAACTGGAGCAGGGGTTCTGCTTTTGACAGGATGAAAGGGAAAAGTATTGATGATGGCGAATCAGGAAAAGTAAGCCAGCAGTCAGGTACTTATTATAACACTGGCCCGGCAGCGGCTAAAACAACTCCTTCTTATTTGCCACCCAAAGGACAACAGGCCAAAATAAAGGAACACATTCCCTCGCCAGATTTTGTAGCTAGCGACACTTCTAATTTACAAGCCGGACACAAAGTGGAACACCAGAAATTTGGTTTTGGCGAAGTGATAAAGATGGAAGGTGCCGCACACAATCCTATTGCTACTGTTAAGTTCGAGCATAATGGGGAGAAGAAGATCATGTTGAATTATGCCAAACTGAGGATCATCGAATGAGAGAATTAACAACTAAAAATTTTCCTGCAGCCTATTTTTGCCTCAGTACTTTTTTATCAAATGTCATCAGCCAAACAAAAAAGAAGAATCCGTAAACTGGTCTTAAGTTTTCTTGTTATTGCGATTATGACAGCAGGTGGTTTTATGATTTACCAGGGGCTCATTTACCGTAAGGCAAGATATACCCGTTATCCCGAGTTTGGTATTTCAATTCCGGGAGGTTATTCCATTCATGGTATTGATGTTTCCAAATACCAGCATACCATTGCCTGGGATGAAGTTAAAACCATGAAGGTTAAAAATATTCAGCATGGTTTTGCATTTATTAAAGCAACAGAAGGTTCTGGTTATACCGACCCGCAGTTTAAACGGAACTGGAGAAAGGCAAAAGAGGCTGGATTAATAAGAGGGGCGTATCATTTTTTTATTTCATCAAGGGATGGAAAAACACAAGCAAACAATTTTATCAATAAAGCAGAACTGGAAAGCGGAGATCTTCCCCCTGTATTAGATATAGAGCAATTGAACGGGGCGGGCACAGCTCAATTGCAAAAGGAAGCAAAAGAATGGTTGAATATTGTGGAAAGTCATTATAGGGTTAGGCCAATTATATATACCAATGTTGACTTTTATAACCGCCACCTCGGGGATGAATTTAATAAATATCCGTTGTGGGTAGCTCATTATTACCAGCCGGAGCAACCAAGAATTGACCGTGGCTGGATATTCTGGCAGCACAGCGATAAGGGACGGGTAAATGGGATTGTATCACCCGTGGATTTTAATGTGTTTAATGGTGATTCCGCGGAATTCAGAGGCATCCTGATCCGTTAAGTAAGGCGGACAAATGCCTGCAAATATTTGTATCTTTTAATTTCAATAGGAAAATATGGAGCAGGGTTGGGATCCGGACATAAAACGTTTTTTTGCAAAAATTCTTAACTCCATAGCTATAACCCTGTTGTGGATAATGGCTGGCGCCACTGCCGGGTTTTACTTTCAACTAGCCTATTCCAATGGTAAACCGGTAATTTATACTATTATTTTTTACATAATAATGGGAGGCACCCTTTTCCTGCTGGTCCGTTATTTGTATAAAACATGGAAGAACGGATAGCCATATTGAAGGTGAAAATACCCGCTTGTACGGATTTGCTATTTAATAAAAGCCTTTACTTTAGAAGTTACATATTTTACGCAGTGGAATTAAAGCAAAAAAGTAAGTGGTTTGTTGTTGCCGGAACTTTATTGATCTGGTCTGTAAAGTTCATCATCCGTCCATACTATCATTTTGATCAGCCCATGCATTTCTTTTTGGGGATAGCCCCTAATTTTTTGGGTTCCTTTTTGATTCCCTTTGCTGCCTGCTGGTTTTTTAGTGGCAGAAGATTTCTGCTTGCAAGAATTTTCAGAATTGAATGTATTTATGATCTGCGGCTGGTTTGCCTGCTAGGTTTTGGTATGCTGATTATTAATGAATACCTGCAACTTATTCCCGTTTTTGGCCGTACGTTTGACTACTTCGACATAGTTTTTTCTTCAGTAGGCCTGATGCTATCTTATTTTGTATTTAGTAAAGTGCAACAGAAATACCAGATGGTTTAGCTGCTGTGATCTGCAATAATTACCCAACGACCGTTGATCTTTCTGAACAATAAATTATAGTGTCCGCCCGCATCGCCGATACTTCTTTTTAAAAACCATTTTCCGACTATGAAATAATATTTTTTGGAAAGTTTTTTTACTGAGATAAGATTAAAGCTGAGTTTTCCCATTGCTGCGGTATCCGGATAACCCTTTTTGTAATTGTTCAGGGTATTGTTCCACCCATAAGTTACCCCGCTTTTGCCAATGAACATCAACGAATCGTTTTCCCAATACCCAATCATAAAACTTTCAATATTTCCATTATTCCAGGCATTGGTTTGCTGATTAAGAATATTCCTGATAGCTTTCTCATCTTTTGATTGGGAACCGGCGGCAAGACAAACAAGTAATAAAGCCAGGAGATTGATTTTTTTCATAGTAAACTTTTGCTGAATTTAAAGCAAAAGTATATACCCGGGATTAATGATTACAATCGTCAGCATGGGCATGATTATGCACCCTGCAGGATTTGTAATTCAGCAGATGACCTGTAACAATCAATATTACAGCGGGAATCAGCAGCCAGGAACTGTAATGAAGAAAAAACTGTTTCAACACCAGGAAAATAAACCCGGAAAAGAAAAGAGATAAGGGAAGCCGGCTGTGATGATGTCTTTTATAGCCGTGGTAAAGTGAATAAGAGCCAATAGCAAGAGCCAGCAATATCATTCCGATTTCAAATCCCGTGTGATGAATGATATTAACTCCAAACAAAGGGAGGCTGCTGAGAAACAAGGGAAGCAGGGCACAATGAATGGCGCAAGCCAGTGAAGCCCCGATGCCCATTGCGTCCCAGTTGATCTTCAATTTCATGAAAGGGGACAAAGATATAAAAAAGCAACATAGTTGCAAAAGAATTAAAGGAGGTATTTACCGAAACTTTCCGGATCGTAACTTCGCTTTTTTAATTCATCAATATGTCTAAGAAGGGCTGGCTCTATACGATATTCTTTGTTGCACTGGCGGTTGGATTTTATTTTGTGCTGGCACAGATCATTCCCGGTTATACTGCAAAAAAGGTTGCGCCTGTAAGTTTTGTAAGACCCTTTACTTTTACAACGCAGGATGCAAAGAAATTCACGGAGAAAGAAGTGGCGGGGAAAGTATATGTGGCAGAATACTTTTTTACTACTTGTAAAACCATCTGTCCGGTGATGAATAACTATATGAAAGGGGTTTACCAGGAAATGAAAAACGAAAAAGACTTTTTGATACTATCCCATACCTGCGACCCGGAAACTGATTCAGTACCTCAAATGAAAAAGTATGCAGACTCAATGGGTGTTAATACCAGCAGTTGGGTATTTCTGACCGGTCCCAAGGACAGTTTGTATAATACTGCCCGGATAAGTTATACTATTGATGATCCTAATAACAACCTGAAAAACAGCGAAGAGGATTTTTTACATACCCAGTTCTGGGCATTAGTAGACAGGAATGGTAATGTAAGAAAAATCTATGATGGACTTAAGGAAAGTGAAGTAAAACAACTAATTAAAGATGCCAGGGAATTGCTGAAAGAAATACCTGCTAAATAAAGCAATGATAGAATAGTATATGTCAGGCAAAGCAACTATAAACACAGATGTAAAAATTGAAGAACTGCTGAAGAAGAGTAACCTTAGTGTTACTGACAGCCGGAAAAAAATCCTGCATCTGTTCCTTGAACAACCAGGGGCATTGGCGCATGGGGACATTGAAAAAAGGGCCGGAGAAAAGTTTGACAGGGTTACTGTGTACCGCACCCTTCAAGCCTTTGTTGACAAGGGGATTATCCATACGATACCGACAGCAGATAATTCCATCCGATATGCTCTGTGCAAGGATGAGTGTTCTGAAGGCCACCACCATGATCATCATATCCACTTTGTATGCAGTACATGCAATAACACTTACTGTCTTGATGATGTAGTAACTCCCGAAATAAAATTACCCAAAGGATACTCTGTTGAACATGTGGAAGTGGTGGTGGAAGGAATCTGCAAAAATTGTAACCGATAATTTTCGTTAAACGCTTTGTTTAATCCTCTTTTAGGGATTAGGGGCAAAACAAAGCCCCGGTGTAGAAACAGCGGGACTTTAGGTTAAGGCTCTGATTAGTAGCTATGTGAAAGTGCAGTGAAGCACCTGTGTTTTCTGAATCAAATGTATGATGTGGTTTTGATATTTCCGAAAAAAGGACATACCACTTTCGGGGTATTTTTTGCCTCTATAAAATATCCATCTCTTTTTTAACAAATTCCATCAGCTGTTTAATATAGGCGGGTGAGAAATCGAATTGTAAACCAGCAGTTTTGAACAAATCCGGTAATGTTTTAGTACCACCTAATTGTAACGTATTTAAGTAATTGTTTACCCCTGTTTCCGGATTTAACTTGTATTGTTGCCATAGTCCAATAGCTCCTAGTTGGGCAATTCCATATTCGATATAATAGAATGGAACTTCAAATAAATGCAGTTGCCGGTGCCAGGAGTAGCGGCGGTATTCGTCCAGGCCGGAAAAATCAATAACCGGAGAGGAAAATTCATTCAGGATACTCAGCCAGTTATCGGCCCTTTCTTTTTCTGTATGTGCAGGGTTTTCATAGGCCCAGTGTTGAAATTTATCAATAGTAGCTATCCAGGGAAAAATGGTAATCACCCGTTCCAACTGCTGCTCCTTAGCTCTTTTCAACTCTTCTTCGTTAGTAAAAAAAACCTCCCATTTGTCCATACTAAACAACTCCATGGCCATACTGGCTACCTCTGCAATCTCCGTTGGATACTCTTTGAAACCGGTAAGCTCCAGCTCATGTGCTACAAAGGAATGAATGGCATGACCGCCTTCATGTACCATCGTAGTCACATCATCCAATGTACCGGCGGCATTCATAAATATGAACGGGGCGCCGGTTTCAGCCAGCGGACAATTATAGCCACCGGGTGCTTTTCCTTTCCTGCTTTCCAGGTCAAGTCTGCCCATTTGACGCATCTTAGAAAGACAATCACCAAAAAAGGAACGTAATTTGTTAAAACAGGTAATTGTTTTATCGGTTAATTCTGCTCCTGTCTTAAAAGGTCGTAAAGGCTGAATGCCGGCCGGCTCTGCTTCTATATCCCATGGGCGCAGAGAATCCAATCCAAGCTTTTTCTTTTTGGCTTCATAAATCTGGTTTACCAGCGGCATCACATGTAACTTCACTGCTTCATGAAACTGGTAACAGTTTTTTTTGCCGTAATCGAACCGGCCTAACTCAAGAAAACGATAATCCCTGTAATTTTCAAAGCCTGCATTAAGTGCCATCTGGTGGCGTTTTTGCAAAAGCGAACTGAACAAATCATTTAAAACCTGTTTATCCTGTAATCTTCTTTCGCTGATCTTTCGGTACACTTCTTCTCTCAGCTGGCGATCGGGGTCTTCCAGAAATTTTGCAGCTTGTTGTAGAGTATATTCCTGTCCGTTTACTTTTACAGTCATCTTTCCGGAGAGTACACCGAACTGTTGTTGCAAGACATTTAACTCTGCATTAATCGGAATATTTTCTTCCCGAAAGATGTCAATGTTCTTTTTTACGGTTCGTAGGTAGGTAAAATATTTTTCCCGGTTTAGTTCTTTTGTAAACGGGCAGCTTATCAGTTTTTTATTTAATTTATCTGAATAGGGTTGGATTTTCGGCTGTATTTCCATCATAAAGAAACTAAAAGCTTCTTCCAGTTCTTTATTTTCCGTGTCACAGGTCATCTTAATTTGCCGCCAACATGCATCTTCGCTGATCACTGCTTCGATCTCACTGGCGTCTTTTAGCCATTTTTCCAGGTCAGCAACTGAACTGATCTCTCTTTCCTCCAGGTTTTTGAGATAGGGCTCCAAACTTTTCCAATCAACAACGGTAAAATTTTCAGGTAGAAAACGCCTGGGTAATTTTTTTATATCAGCGCTGTAATTCATTTTTTTTGATTTTAAAAGCAAAGAGCCACCCTGATAATATTCAGATTGGCTCGCAACTTGAAACTACTAACCAGCAGCTTATATTATTCTGCTTTCTTTTTCCGTGTTATTTTTTTGGACTTTTCTTCTTTTTCTTCCTTTACGGCTGTTTCTTTTTTAGCTTTAGCTTTTTTTGCAGGTTTTTCTTCAGCAACCGGTTCAGAGGCGGGTGTTTCTTTTGCATGCTCTTCTTCGGGTATTTCGGAGAGCTTAATTTCAATATTGGCGGCCTTCAGGATTCCAAACCATTTCACCATTTTTTTCATGTCGCTGGCATACACTCTTTCAAAATCCATGTCAGGATAAATCTTTTCAAAATACTTTTTCACAGCGGCAGCATCTTTATCATCGGGGAGCTTTCCTCCGGCTTTATCCATTGCATTAAAAACGTCAATCAGGTTCACATTCTCCCGGAGGGTGTAGACTTCAATACTTTCCAGGTGGGAAAAACTGTGTATACGACTGGAAACAAAACGGGTACTTTGATCTTCCAGGGAACGAACAATGGCCCCGTCAGTTTTACTGTTTATCAACTCAAACAATCCCGGCAAACCGGTTACGGCAACTAATTTACTGTATTCCATAAAGAGTAATAATAATTAAGGAGGTGCAAGATAACGAGTTATTTCAAATACCTGTTTACTAAGTGAAAGAGGCAAAAAATGAAAACGTAATAATACCCGACGATAAAAAAACTGAGAAAAAAACAGTAAAAAAACTATGTGTTTGCCTGACACGACCGATAGGATTTTTTAGGGGGAATGAGTATTTTGTAAGAACACTAATGAAGCAAATAGTCCGATAACACAATCCTCTTGGGTTGCAGTATCAATATTTTCCAAAAAAAAAATTAACCATACCTTAATCCTTTTTCATGGCTAATCAAATTTTTACACTGCCGCTCAATAAAGTTGGCATCAATGACGTAGAGACCGTCGGCGGAAAAAATGCTTCGCTGGGCGAAATGATTCAGCATCTGAGTAGTCTCGGTATTAATATTCCCAACGGATTTGTTATCACGGTAGAAGCATACCGGGAGTTTTTACGGTTTAATAACCTGGACGCATCTATCAAGCAAATGATTGGGGCTATAGATTTCAATAACATTGAATCACTCCGGCGCGGAGGTTTGCAAATACGCCAGCTTCTTCGCAACAGTAAATTTCCTCCCGGGATCACTTCCCAGATTATTGAGCAGTATTATAAATTATCTGGGGACTATGATCAAAAAGAAACTGATGTGGCTGTTCGTTCTTCTGCTACAGCTGAAGATTTACCGGATGCAAGCTTTGCCGGACAACAGGAAACCTATCTGAATGTTCGTGGTCCTGCGGCATTGATCGATTCGGTACGTAACTGTTTTGCCTCCTTATTTACAGACAGGGCTATCAGTTACCGGGAAAATTTTAAATACGATCATTTCGCTGTAGGTCTTTCAGTTTGTATTCAAAAAATGGTACGATCTGACCTTGGCGCATCCGGTGTTGCGTTCTCTATTGATACAGAAAGTGGTTTTAAAGATGCTGTTGTTATAAATGCATCTTTTGGTTTGGGAGAACTGATTGTGCAAGGCTCCGTATCTCCGGATGAATACATAGTATTTAAACCAGCATTAAAAAATGGATTTAGTTCCATTATTGAAAAAAAATTGGGAAATAAGGACAAGATGATGGTGTATGGTGATGATCCCGATGAGAGAGTGAAAATTATTCCCGTTGAAAAGGTCATGCAAAAAAGATTTAGTCTTAGAGAGGATACTGTATTGCAATTGGCCAACTGGGTGGTGAAGATCGAAGAGTACTATACTCGTATCAGAAATAAATGGACCCCAATGGATGTAGAATGGGCTATTGACGGATTAAGTAAGGAATTATTTATTGTGCAAGCCAGGCCAGAAACAATCCATTCTCAAAAAAACCACCGGTTAATTACTGAGTATTCTATTGATGATGAGAACAG
Source organism: Chitinophagaceae bacterium (assembly GCA_044221225.1). Lineage (GTDB taxonomy): Bacteria > Bacteroidota > Bacteroidia > Chitinophagales > Chitinophagaceae > JJ008. The sequence goes on along the minus strand of JBGAPQ010000008.1, from coordinate 173,993 downwards.
GGCGGATAAACTTATTGCAAAAGGAATTGCGGTGGGAGATAAAATCGCTTCGGGAAAAGTGAATATTCTTTTCTCGCTGGATAAGCGGGTAACAGAAGGTCATGAATTTAAGAACGGAGATGTGCTGGTAACTGACATGACTGATCCGGATTGGGAGCCCATCATGAAAAAAGCATCGGCAATAATAACCAACAAAGGAGGAAGAACCTGTCATGCGGCAATTGTGGCAAGAGAACTGGGAGTGCCTGCGATTGTTGGTACCGGGAATATAACAGAGATGCTGACAGACGGGCAATTGATTACTGCTTCCTGTGCAGAAGGTGATGTGGGACTGATCTATAAAGGAGAAATTAAATTCAAGAGAGAACAATTCAACCTGGATGAATTACCGGAGATAAAAACTCCGCTGATGCTTAATGTGGCGTCACCCGCAATGGCTTTTAATTTTTCTCATTTACCCAATAAAGGGGTGGGGTTGGCAAGAGAAGAGTTTATTATCAATAATTATATACAGGTGCATCCGCTGGCATTGATGCAGCATAAACAGTTGAATGATGCAGCACTGACTGCAGAAATTGAAAAGAGAATAACCGGGTTTGAGAATGAAGAAGATTTTTTCATTAATAAACTGGCATATGGTATTGCAAAAATTGCAGCAGCTTTTTACCCGGAGAAAGTGATTGTAAGATTTTCGGATTTCAAGAGCAACGAGTATTACAATCTTTTAGGAGGAAACCACTTTGAGCCACATGAAGAGAATCCAATGATCGGTTGGCGGGGAGCCTCCCGTTATTATTCCAACGAATACAAAGCAGCTTTTGGATTAGAGTGCAAGGCCATAAAAAAAGTAAGGGACGAAATGGGACTTCACAATGTGGTAGTGATGATCCCCTTTTGCCGTACCGTAAGCGAACTGCTGAAAGTGCAGGAAACAATGAATGAATACGGCCTGGTACGGGGAGAAAACCAGTTGGAACTTTTCCTGATGGCAGAGATTCCTTCCAATGTGTTGATGGCTGATGAATTTGCCAAACATATTGATGGCTTTTCAATTGGTTCCAACGACCTTACACAGCTGACACTTGGTCTCGACAGAGATTCTTCCCTCGTGGCGCATTTATATGACGAACGTAATGAAGCAGTTAAAAAAATGATTAGGATGCTGATTGAATCTGCAAAGAAGAATAAAGTAAAAGTGGGTATTTGCGGTCAGGGGCCCTCTGATTTTCCCGATTTCGCACAATTCCTGGTAGAGCTTGGTATTGATAGCATTTCGGTGACACCGGACTCTGTATTTAAAACCATCAAAGCCATTAAGCAGGTGGAGGATATGGTTAGAAAAAAGTAAACACCGGGCTGGGAGTTTAATTTACCCGAAGCCGAATGTTTTTCCCTATTCTTGCGTCAGAAACAAGGCGTAGGTAGCTATTAATTAAACTCAAACAAATTCAATGAAAAAGATTTTTTTATTACTGGTGGCTTCTGTGGCTCTTTCAGTAATTACGTATGCACAGCCTGGCGGTGGTTTTCAACGCCGTACTCCTGAAGAAAGAGCAGCTGCTATTCACCAGAAACTGGACAGTGCCTTTAAGCTGGATGCAACAACTCTGGCCAAGGTTGATACAGCGATGGTAGCCCTTTTTAAAGCACAGGATGCAAAACGGCAGGAGCTGATGTCCGGAGGTATGCCCGACCGGGAAACTATGATGGCAGAAATGAAAAAATATTCAGATGCCCAGGATGAAATTTTAAAAGCGGTGCTGAAAGAAGATCAATTTACCATTTGGAAAGAAAAAATCCAGCCATCCATGCGGCCTCAAAGGCAAGGTGGCGGAGGTCCTCCCGGTGGCGGAAACAACTAACATAGGCTGATTAAATAACTATAAACCGTTCTGACAAAACAGAACGGTTTTTTATTTTAACTTGTTGTCCGGCCAAATAAGTTGACGGGCGGACTGAAACAATACACTGAACTTCTGTCTGCAAAAGATAAAACTGACTGAAATGAGAAAATTACTTTTCACAACCAGCATAACTCTTTTTGTTGTTGTCGTCATGGCTCAAAAACCATGCTCACGGCCTGAATTCCGGCAGTTCGATTTCTGGATCGGAGAATGGGAAGCCTTTGGTGTAAAAGGGGCAAAAGCCGGCGACAGCAAGATCAGTGTGATTTTAGACAGCTGTGTAATCCTGGAAGAGTGGACCAGCGCCAACGCACAGCAGGGATTGATCTACAGTGGTAAAAGTTTTAACTCTTATAATGCAGCTACCAAACAATGGCAACAAACCTGGACTGATAATACAGGTAATACAACCGAATTCCTGCGGGGTGAGGGAAGTAATGGCAAGATCATTTATTATGCAGACAAAGTAACTGGCCCTGATGGGAAACAATTTATGCGCAGACTTACATTTACAAAGCTCGACAATAATAAAGTTCGTCAGTTTGGTGAGCTGAGCAATGATGGTGGTAAAACATGGGTCGTTGAATATGACCTGGAATACAGGAGGAAGAAATGAGAAATTTAGTATACATACCTTTTACAATCCTCGTTGTTCTTACCGGATGCAGTAATAAGAAGGATGCAGGATATTTTTCCGGTGAGATCAGCTACACTTATTCTTACATCAGCGATTCGCTTAATGCTGATTCAATTTCCAGGCTAAGACCTTCCAGGGGTTTCTTTAGATATGATACTGCTAACTATCAGAGCCGCTTTACCGGTGCAGATACATTTACTTATTATTATTCGGGCAGTTTGAATAAATGTCTTTCTGAATCAGGATATTCAAAAAAATATGAGTGTGAAGATTATAGTATAATTACCGACTCGGTTCTTTCAGTGAAAGATTATGCAACAGATGAAGTAATATTGGGCCATCCCTGTCGCATTCTTGAATTACAAAAGAAAAATTCATGGGTAAAATATTATTATGCAACAGACATTCGGATTGCACCGGCTACCTATAAAAACCATAAAGCTTACAACTGGGATATTTATGGCATGAAGGCAGAAGGCGGCCTGATACTTAAAATGGAACACCGTTTCAATAAGTTTGTAATGAGTGGTGTAATAAACGATCTCAGTATAAAGAAAGACGATTTCGGGGCACTTGAAATAGATAAATCATTATTTTCTGAGATTTGTAAATAACGATGCGCTTCCCTGTTTATACGATATTTCTGTTATTAATGCTGCTGGGCAATTGTTTTGCCCTGTATAAAATGTTCACCGCAAAGCAGGAATTTTTTGATCAGTTCCCGAAACTAACTGAGATAGCCTTCAATATGTTTAGGCTCTTACCAATAATAAACATAATAGCCCTGGCAGGTATGTGGTGGATGAAACCCTGGGCTGCATACCTGGTTATGGCCTGCGGCATTGCTGTTATTGCCTTTGATATTTATTTTGGCATTTGGTATCACCTGTATGTGGCAATCCCTTCCACCCTAATTCTGTTGTTTTTTATCATTAAGTACTGGAACGAGTTTAAATGAGCTTTTACCGTGATAAACGGCGCGGCAGTTCATTATTTATTTCTGTAATTTAAATGCCCAAATTAATTATTATGAGAAAACTTGTATTTCCGCTGCTTGCCGCAACCTTACTCGCCTGCCAGTCAAAAGAGTCCGGTAATGGAACAAAAAATGATTTCAGCATTGATTCTGTGAAAGTGCACATCATAAAAATGAATGAGAGCTACAGCGAACGATTCATGACAAATGATTCTGCTTTTTATGTAGCCCGGTATTGTGCAGACGCACAGGTTTATTCGCCTGGTATACCCGCAGTAATGGGAAGAGATTCAATCAGGGCCTTCTTTTATAATAATGGCAATAACAAAGAAGCCAAAATTGAATTGCCCGCCGGCAATTTTTACGGTAACCTTGATTTTGTAGTAGAAGACGGAAGCTATAGTTTTCCTGATGGTAAAGGAGGAACTGTAGATAAAGGAAAGTTCATAGCCATCTGGAAAAAAGAAGACAGTACCTGGAAACTATACAGGGAAATATGGAATACTGATTTGCCACTAAAGCAATAACAATGGCGGAAATAAAAACCAAAAAGAATGACGCATCTGTAGAAGTTTTTCTTCAAACATTTAGTGAAGAAAAAAGAAAAGACTGTGAAGTTGTCCTGAAGATGATGAAGCAGGCGTCGAAGGAAGAACCAAAAATGTGGGGTAGCAGTATAGTGGGCTTTGGCAGCTATCATTATAAATCTGAAAGGAGCAGACAGGAAGGAGACTGGTTCATTACTGGTTTTTCTCCCCGCAAAGCAAACCTTACGCTTTATATACTACCATCTATTAATTCTTATCCTGAGCTGTTGAAAAAGTTGGGCAAATGCAAAACCAGTGTATCTTGTCTATACATCAATAAGTTGGCAGATGTAGATACAAAAGTGCTGAAGGAGCTAATAGATACAGCATATAAGAAGATGAAAGAAAAAGTAAAAATTACTTCTAAATAAAAATAAAACAATCAACATGGATAACGCAATCAGCTGGTTTGAAATACCAGCCACCGACATTGACAGGGCTCAAAAATTTTATGAAACGGTCTTTCAAATTAAAATGCAGCCAATGGATTTTCAACAAACAAAAATGCGGATGTTCCCGATAGATGATCCCATGAAAGGGATTGGTGGAACACTTATTGACAGCGGAGGATTTCACAAACCTTCTGCTACCGATGGTCCGTTGATTTACCTGAATGGTAACCCCAATGTTCAGATTTTTCTGGACAGGGTGGAGGCCGCAGGAGGGAAAATAACGCTGCCAAAAACAGAAATAAGCCCCGAATACGGTTATATGGCTATGTTCCTCGATACAGAAGGAAACCGTATTGCTTTGCATTCTATTCCTGAAAAATATTTACAACAATAAAACCACATAAATATGATCGTATTGTATATCATTCTTGGCATTATTGCAGCACTGCTGATTGCCGGATTAGTCATTAGCAAGGATATCAGCGCCACAAAAGAAATCATTATCAACAAACCCGTTGGCGAAGTGTTTAATTACATTAAGTATTTAAAAAACCAGCAGAACTACAGCAAGTGGGCAACGCTTGACCCGGATATGAAAAACGAGTTCCGTGGTACGGACGGACAGCCCGGGTTTGTCAACTCCTGGTCAGGAAATAAAAAAGTGGGTGTTGGCGAGCAGGAGATTACTGCGATAGAAGAAGGAAAAGCGCTGCATACTGATTTGCGTTTTATCAAACCGTTTAAGTCTTTTGCCAAATCAACCATGACTACAACGGCGATTGATGTTAATAGCACTAAAGTTACCTGGGGCTTTGCAAGCAAAATGAACTACCCGATGAACATCATGAAGTTGTTTATGAATATGAGTGAAATGGTGGGAAAAGATTTCAGCATCGGGCTCAGTAATTTGAAAGCAATAATGGAAAGATAGTTTTATGAAGCTGATTACCTGCGCAATATTGTTTGCAGCGTTGGTTTTTCTCGGCTGCAGCGACGCAAAGAAAGAAAAGATTGCAACTGTCAGCATTTTTAGCTGGCTTAATGGTCACTGGACTATGCCTGAAAAAGACGGCACTGTAACCGAAGAATGGAAAACAGTAAATGATAGCCTGATGGATGGAAAATCAGATTTTGTAAAAGGCGACTCTGTGATTCCTTTTGAAACAATCAGGATATTCAGGAAGGATACTTCATTTTATTATGAAGCCAAAGCAGCAGGTCAAAACAATGAACAGCCCGTTGCTTTTAAGCTCACTTCGTTTTCTGATACAGGATTTGTAGCCGAAAACCCTCAACATGATTTTCCGAAACGGATCAGTTATACATTGGTAAATAAAGATTCTATTTATGCATTCGTAGATGGCGGGCCGCAACAGCCAAACAAGAAATCAGATTTTTATTATTCTAGAACAAAAAACTAAGCCATGGAGGAAATTAACTGGGGCAGATTTGTTGTTCGAATTGATGTAAACGCTTCGCCAAAAGCACTCTATGCTGCATGGGCTACCCGTGCCGGTATTGAAAGCTGGTTTTTGCGATTGAGTGAATATAAAGCTGCTGATGGAACAATAAGGGCCAAAAATGAACCTGTGCAGAAAGGCGATAACTATAAGTGGATGTGGCATGGCTGGCCGGATGAAACAGTAGAATACGGAACTATATTAGATTGTAATGATAAGGACTTCTTTCGCTTCAGCTTTGGAAAAGCAGGTAACTGTACGGTAAGGATTTACAAAGAGCAGGGAGAAACAATTGTAGAAATAATGCAGGAAGACATTCCGAATGATGAAACGGGAAAACATACCTGGCATGTAGGTTGCAAAACCGGCTGGACCTATTATCTCACCAATTTGAAATCGGTGTACCAGGCTGGCACCGATTTGCGTAATAAAAAAGATGGCATTGGGCAGTTATTGAACCTCTAAAAATTTACCATGGCGTACAATGAAAAACTGGCAAACATGACACGGGAATTAATTGCTGCTACACATAAGAATGTGGAGGAGAAAGCTATGTTCGGAGGTTTATGTTTTATGGTGAATGATAAAATGTGTGTGGGTGTTGAAAAAGACAGGTTGATGGTGCGGCTTGACCCGGAAAAGTATGATGAATTGATCGAAAAGGAAGGATGTAAGCCGATGGATTTTACCGGCAAAGTGATGAAAGGGTTTGTATTCGTGGATGCAGATGTATTAACAACAAAAAAGAGACTTGACTATTGGGTGCAACTGGCATTGGAGTACAACAAAATTGCCAAAGCAAGTAAGAAGAAAACAACAGCAGCAATAAAGAAGAAAAAATGAACTTCAATAAGGAGCAAGCTATTGTCATACTGGAAAGAACACCAACTGTACTTAAAAACCTGCTTAGCGGACTGAATGATGAATGGATACAAAGCAATGAAGGCTCCGATACATTTTCTCCTTATGATGTAGTGGGGCATTTAATACATGGCGAGCAAACAGACTGGGTGGTAAGGGCAAAGCATATTCTTGCCGTAGGCACAACCACCCCTTTTAAACCATGGGATCGGTTTGCACAATTTCAAAATAGCAAAGGAAAAACACTGGAGAAACTGTTAGATGAATTTGAAGTAATAAGACAAGGGAATATTAACTGGCTGAAATCTGTCAGCTTGAGTGAGGCTGATTTAGAAAAGAAAGGAATACACCCGACCCTCGGTGAAGTGACACTGAGAAATTTGCTAGCTACCTGGGTGGTGCATGACCTTACACATATAGCGCAGATAACAAGAGTAATGGCCAAACAATACAAAGAAGAGATAGGGCCATGGACTGAGTTTTTTCGTATTTTAAATTTCTAAAAACTTTGTTATGCAATCTAAAGCTGCAACAGTTGATGCTTATTTGGCCGAATTACCGGAGGACAGGCAAAAAGCAATTGCAAAACTCCGCTCGGTAATTAAAAAAAACCTGCCCAAAGGGTTTAAAGAAAGCATGGGCTATGGTATGATGGGCTGGAGTGTGCCGCACAGTATCTATCCTGCCGGTTATCATTGCAACCCGAAAGACCCGCTGCCATTCATGGGCCTTGCCTCGCAGAAAAACTCCATCAACCTTTATCACATGGGTATTTATGCCAATCCAAAACTGCTCAAGTGGTTTCAGGATGCGCATGCAAAAGCCAGCCCTAAGAAATTAGATATGGGCAAAAGCTGTGTCCGGTATAAAAAAACAGAAGACATCCCATTTGATCTGATTGGAGAACTGGCATCAAAAATAACCGTGGACGACTGGATTAGAATGTATGAAACCAATCTGAAAGACAGCCGGAAGAAAAAATAATTACTATGAGTATAGAATCAATTGACAAAGCCACCCAAACCCAAATCACCAATATTGAAAAGAACACCGGCAAGAAATTAGACGAATGGATCGCCATCGTCAACAAATCCGGGTTTGCGAAACACGGCGAGTTGGTGAACTTCCTGAAAGAGAAACACGGTTTTACACATGGTAATGCAAATACCATAGTTCATTTTGCCAAACAATCTCATGCAGGCGCTGCTGAGAACAGCGACGACCTGATTGCAGAGCAATACAAAGGCAAGGAGAACCTGAAACCCTGGTATGATAAAATAATGACAGAGATAAATAAGCTTGGCAACGATGTGGAAGTGGCACCAAAGAAGGCCTATGTGAGTTTGCGCCGAAAAAAACAATTTGCTTTGATTCAGCCATCTACTAAAGACCGGCTTGATGTGGGATTGAATATTAAAGGAGTGGCACCATCTGGAGTTACAACCGCAGCCGGAAGCTGGAATGCCATGTGTACACATCGTATCAAAGTGGAAGATGAAAAAGCTATTAGCAAAGAATTATTCAACTGGATAAAACAAGCTTACGATCAGGCGGGCTAATATATGTGTATGAGAAAACTAATTATTGCAATACCTGTATTGTCTTCCTTGCTTATTGCAGGGCAAAAAAACAGGAAGTTTGACGAGTTGTACCTCATCCAGTTAAAAACAGCAGAAGCCTATTATCGGCATAACCAGATTGGTGAGGCAAAAAAAATGTTACTGGTTGTTCCGGATGGAAAAAGAACATTTGAGTGGCATTTGTTAAATGCAAGAACCGACCGGAGTGTGCATACAATAAACGGGCATACCAAATCAGTGGTGGGCATTGCAGTAAGTAAAGATGGAAAATTGCTGGCAACCGGTTCCGCAGATAATTCCATCATTATTTGGGATGCGAACACTTACCAGCAAATAAGAAAAATAGAATCACACAAAGGGCAGGTAACCACTCTTGATTTTTCCCCGGATGGAAAATCACTCATTAGTGGCTCAACAGATAAATCACTTCGCTTATGGGATATTGCAACCGGCAATGAAATCCGGAATTATAATAGCGAATTTAAACAGGGTATCTATCAGTGTAAGTTCAGTCCCGATGGAAAATTGCTGGGGGTCGTCTCGTGGGAAAGAGGAGCCAAAGGAGTGCAGGGTTTTGCCAAAGTACTGGATGTACAAACTGGTACTTTAATAAAACGTTTTGATACAGATGATCATCCTGCATCAGCAATAAAGTTTTCTGCTGATAATAAAAAATTATATACAGGAACATGGGGTTTTCAAATCAAACAACATGATATTACTTCAGGAAATACGGACTGGAATTATGACATGCGGGAGTTTGATTACTATACTGCAGTACAAAGCATGGATGTAAGCCCGGACAATAAATATGTTGTGCAGGGAGGTAAGGATAATAAAATACGAATGCTGAATGCTTTGGACGGCAAGCTGCTGTATGAGATTGAATCCTGGCAGGGGCATAAAGAATGGGTGAATGGCATCCGGTTTTCTCCCGATGGATTGAGTTTTGCCAGTGTTAGCGATGATGGCTTACTGAAAGTATGGGAAACCAATAGTGGAAAAAATTTTCTCACCTTCAGAGGCCATATTGCCGGGCTTAACCAATTGGCATGGCATCCTGACGGAAAAAAAGTTTACACCACATCAGCGGATAATACAGTTAAAGTATGGGACATCAATAATCCGGGTGAATTGGTTTTCAAAGCAAGCATTGTGGGTCCATGGAATGCACCTCTTTCTCCCGATGGGAAATGGATGGCCCCTGTTAATAGTGATAAATACCTTGCGGTATATAATTTGAACACCGGCAAACCGGAAAATTTTTTGGACAGTCTTTCTGCTTTTGCCGCAGCATTTTCTTCTGATGGGCAATACCTGGCAACAGGTTATAGAAATATCAATATTTACAACACTGGCACAGGGAAAAGAGTAATGAACGGCAAAGGGCATTCAGGAGTAATTTATGGGATGGATTATAACAGCAAGCTCAACCTGTTTGTAACCACTGCTGATAATACTGTCAGGTTTTGGAATACAACCGATACAACCGCATATAAAACTGTATCAAACATAAAAAATCCTTTTACTGTAATATTTTCTCCTGATGGAAAAAATATTTATGCTGGCTGTGCTGACGGAAAAGTGAGAATAATTTCATCAAGCAGTTGGTCGGTTACTGACAGTCTGCAAAGCGGTACAACTATATTTAACATGGCCGCATCGGCAGATGGAAAATATTTACTTACCAGTGGCAACGCAGAGGTTATAGTGTGGGATTTGAAAAGGAAAAAAAATATTTCACTGGCCGGACATACCAAATGGGTGTATGGATGTGCTTTTCATCCCTCTTTGCCAATTGCCGTTACCGCCTCCTATGATCGTACTTTACGTTTTTGGGATGTAGAAAAAGGAATTAATACACTAACCTTGTTTGGATTTGATCATGAACTCTATACCGTCTCTTTCTCTAGTGACGGTAAAAAACTGGTAGTAACGGAGACCGGCGGCTTAGCAACAGTAATACATCTTTAGCAGCATGTAGCAACGTTGTTTTACTTCCTTTATAGTTTAACTGATTGGTTTTGCAGGATTGCAGTTAAACGGAATTCCTTTTATGTTTACCTTGCCGAATGAATATTTATTGCAATGCCTGATAGCGGTAAAACGATAATAGTATAGGAAGTGAAAGCAATCGTCTATACAAAATATGGTAAGCCCGATGTACTTGAGTTAAAAGAGTTAGATAAGCCAGCCCCAAAGAAAAATGAAGTACTGGTAAAAGTGCATGCCTCTTCCATCAATTCCTGGGACTGGGATTTGCTGAAAGGAAGCCCTTTTCTTGTTCGTCTCATCGGTGGATTGTTTAAACCTAAAAACAAAATACTCGGAGCCGATGTTGCAGGAGTAGTTGAAAGCATTGGAGAAGAAATAAAAGACTTCAAGCCTGGTGATGAAGTATTTGGCGATATTGCCGGTGCTGGTTTTGGAGGCTTTGCCGAGTATGTTGCCGTTCCTGAAAAATTATTGGCAAAGAAATCTGCTAAGATGAGTTTTCAACAAGCCGCTGCTTTACCACAGGCTGGATTATTGGCTATGCAGGGGCTTCGCTATAAAAAACCTTTGCAGGCGAGGCAGCATTTATTAATAAATGGAGCAGGTGGAGGCGTAGGCCCCATTGCTTTACAGTATGCCAAGTCAATTGGTGCAAGAGTTACCTGTGTTGATAGAGAAGAAAAGTTTGATGTGCTTCGTTCGTTAGGAGCAGATGAACTGATTGATTACCGGAAAACAGATTATACCAAAACAGGAAAGCAATATGACTATATTCTGGATGTAATAGCACATAAGCGAAATGCTGATTACAAACGGGCATTAAAACCCGGCGGCGTATTTGCTATGATTGGTGGTTCCATGGGCGGTTTATTACTTCAGATGATGGTGCTGCAACCATTCCTTTCAAAGTTCAGAAAGAGGAAAATGGGAATTATGGGATACAGGGTTAGCTGCGAAGGACTAAATGAGTTGAGCACCCTTTTTGAACAAGGTAAAATCGCCCCTGTAATTGATAAAGTTTTTCCACTGGAAGAAACACCCGAAGCCTTTCAATATTTCAGCCAGGGGAACTTTAGGGGAAAAGTAATTATCAGTATAGCAAAGTAGCCCATTCGTTTTCCATCAATCAATCTATACCGTTTGTCATAAATAACCTGCACCGCGATGGGCCTAATATGTACCTTGTAATAGAATCAAAAATAGCTGATATGAAAAAGCTCCTTTCTTTTTGCCTTTTGATTTTTGCATTTTTACTTTCAAATGCACAGCAACCGGTTATTGTATCACCACAATGGCTGAATGAAAATATAAAAGACCCTGACCTGGTAATCCTGTATACAGGATTTGTGATAAAAGCGGATTACGACAAGGAGCATATTGAAGGTTCCCGTTTTCTATGGCCCGACTGGCTGGCGTTTGATAAACCAGAAGGCAGCATGTATGCACCCGATGTAAAGGCAGCAACAAAAGTGTTGCAGGATCTGGGCATTAATAAAAATTCAAAGATTGTAGTTTGTCACCGGGGAAGCGATATAACAATTGCTGCCCGCATGTTTATGACACTGGAACATTTTGGCCTAAAAGGAAAGGTTTCATTTTTGAATGGCGGTATCGAAGCATGGAAGAAAGCAGGCTATTCGGTTACCAGTAAACCAGCAGAATTTAAAAACGGAAATTTTGTGGCAACTGTAACCGGTACACTGGTGGATAAAGATTATGTGCTGAATGCTTTAAATACAAAATCATCAGAAGTGGTAGATGCAAGAGCAAAACGTTGGTATGACGGTGACCCAACCGGCAACCCGAGAGATGGCCACATCACTGATGCGAAAAATGTTCCTTACCCTGATATGGTGGATTCTACGAACAGCCTTAAACAAGTTTCTGTACTGGAAAAAAATTTTGCTACCGTTGTACCTGATAAAAGCAAAGAAGTAGTGGTGTATTGTTTTATCGGACAAACTGCCTGTGTAGACTACCTGGTTGGGCGAAGCCTGGGTTACAAGATGAAAGTATATGATGGCAGTATGCAGGAGTGGAGCAGAGATGAAAAACTACCGATGGAGAAAACGAAGAAAGAGTAGAAAGAATAAATTATCTAAAAAGCCCCGGAAATAAACCGGGGCTTTTAAATTTTATTTTGTTCTTTTAAAAGTTATTTCCATTGATTTCATTTCCTTTCCGTCGTGGGTAATATACTGTTCCATTATCTGTGTATTATCATCCACAATTTTCATTGTTTCTCTGAAATCAATAAGTTGCTTGGATTCCGGGTCTGTCATTTTTCCTTTTAGGGTTATAGTTTTAGAGGCTTCATCCCACGGACCTTCACAGTACATCAAACCACTACCAAAATTATCATACCAGGTGCTCCAGAATATCCCACGATGATTATCATACCCCGTTTGGCTTACTCCATTAAAAGGCATTCCATCCCACGACCCCGTATGAGTACTTAGCTGAATAAGCCCATTGTTTATCATCTTATTAACAGCCTTTGATTGCATTGTTGAAGGGGGTGCTTCGGGAGCCATCCAGAATTTGATGTCAGAAGACCAGTTACCATCCCAGCTTGCCATCATTTTATGCATGGCACCGGGTGTACCATAGGCCATCATATTTTGCATTTTTGTTGCAGAGTCAAGCACAGGAGCGACATCCTTTTTTACTTCACCCGAAGAAGATGTTTCCGGGTTTGCTTTTCCTTCATCTGTTTTTTTCTCATTGTTACAGGCTGCAAATAATAATGCTGCAGCACAAAAAGCCAATAGTTTTTGTTTCATGGTTTTTATTTTGGACAGTTAAAGTAAAGAAGTCTTACAAGCCCCCCAAAAAATTGATGATAAACCCGAAAATTTAATGGATGAGTTACATGACCTTAACCTAATTGGCTGATTTTTATCTGCATGACAGTAGCAATACTTGTTGCCCTTTCTTTAGCCAGAAATGTTATTTCCCCTTCAAATAGCTCATCAACAGATTCTTTAAAATACCGGAGCCAGGTTTCAAAATGATGCTTTTGTAATGGCGACTGCCGGTGCAAATCAAGATGGGGCTGCATGGCATTTTTATGATACGTATCTGACTGGAATAAAATGGAATCCCAAAAATCAACAAGAACGGGCAAATGATGCGAAAGATCAATCTTGGCCATATCCGTAAAAATGTAACTGATAGAAGCATCTGCTAACAGCTTTTCATAAAACCGGGTTACCAGTATCAGCAGATCTTCCCTACCCGTAATATCTTTTTTCATTTCTTATTCATTAATAGCTGCATATAATTTCTCCGCATCGCTTTTGTTGAAAAGTTGTGTTCCATCGTTCATGGTAGCAGCACTACCGCAGGCCACCCCGAACCTAATCGCTTCTCTAAGTGTTCTCCCCTTTTGTAAGGAATAGGTGATACCGGCTACCATACTATCGCCTGCACCAACTGTACTTTTCTTTTCCACTGGAGGTGCTTCTACAAAATATCTTTTATCGCTGCTTACCATCCATGCACCCAAAGCACCCATTGAAACAACCATAATTTCGGAAAACCCATCCCTTATAGCCTGCTGGGCGGCATCGGGTACTTCTTCTTTATCCAGCCAGTCAACATTCAGCATTTTGCATAACTCACCAATATTTGGTTTAATCATGTATGCATGTTTGCCTTTTAAAGCCTGTAATGCCGGGCCACTGGTGTCCACAATACATTTGGCCCCAACAGCTGCTGCATTCTTTACGATCAGGCCATAGAAATAATCAGGCAGACCGGGAGGCAAACTGCCACTGGCCACCACAAATGTGGGAGTAAAGGAACGTATCTGGTCAACTAATATTTTAATAGTTTCTTCCATTACCTCCCTGCCCGGGAAAGTGAACCGGAATTGATTATTAGTGGATGTTTCTAATACGATCCAATTCTCTCTTGTTTCCACTTTAGTATCGACTGCATGAAACAAAATCTCTTCTTCTTTTAAAAGAGAGCACAACATATTTCCATTATGTCCTCCTGCCGGAAACAATGCCACTGATGAAGTTTCTAATTTCTGCAGCGCCTTACTGACATTAATACCACCTCCGCCAGGTTCGTTTACTACTTCTGTACAGCGAAGTTTGCTTTCGGGTTTTAATTTTTCAACCCGGGAACTTTTATCAATGCAGGGATTAAGCGTAATGGTGAGAATCATTATACTATTTTTTAAATGATTAATTTTTTTTGTGTTTCTTTTACTACAGCTTCAATTCTTTGCTTTAGTGTTTCATAATCAGTAAACCCTTTAGCCAGCAGGTAAAACTTTTGATCAGCTACATGCATAAGCACCTGCGGGAAACTCGTTGCCTGTAATTGTTTGCAAAGAGCAAATTCGTAATGTGCCTTTTCTTTGTATTCTTCACTATCGACCTTATTATAAAAGTCATCAACCGGGATTGTATATCTTTCCAACAAATGACGATATGCTTCATTGTCTGTTAAATCTCTTCCTTCAAAATGCAGGGCATATTGAAGATCGGCAGCAAAAGAAACCTGCCTGCCCGGAAGAATTTCTTTGACTATACAAAGGGCTATTGCTGATTTTTCTGAATGCTGATACCAGTCGCTTTGTTCAGGGTTGAAAATATGCCAGAGATAATCCTTTCCGAATTGAATGCCTGTTGTTTCTTCTACTTGTTTGTATGACTGGCTGATGTAGCCTGCAATGGCACTAATCGGTCTTGTATACTCTTTCGGAATCATTCCCCCGGATAATACCTCAAAAGATATATTTTCTTTATACTCTTCTGATATTTTTTTTATTACGGGACTAAAACCATAACACCATCCGCAGTAGGCATCGTAACAATAATATACTACAGGCTGCATCAGGCGAAGATAGGATGACAAAAATTATCACTATCAAGGATAGTTAATTTATTACAACTGATTTTAAAAATTAATTCCTTTATCGTGCGCTAAATCATTCTTGCGACTGCCTTTTCTTTACTTCCGAATTTTACGGGATCCGGGTTTGGGGATGATTCATATCACAGCGTAAAATGACAGCCATCATTTTATTGCTGGGAATGGGTATTATAACTTCAATAAGGACTAAATGGAGGGGAGGTATGTTATGAAAAGAAAGCTATTTCTTAGCCGAAAGGGTATGCTGTGCAGTTTTAAAGCCGAAAGCCAGAAAAAGTATTCGTATTTTTTTGTAACCTGGCTTGCTATTTTTTTATTTTTCAATTTAGGATCTTTAGCTCAAACATGGCAGCCAAGGGGCCCGGATGATACAGATTGGCCTTACCTCAATGGTATCAATTATCTATCCATGGATATAAGCGGCAGTGGTATACCTTATGTTGTTTATATGGACAGGTCTTTGGATGATAAGGCCACCAGCAGAAAATTTCAGGGAGGAAGATGGGTAAATGTTGGAATACCCGGTTTCTCTGAAGGGGCAGTTGCCTATACTTCCATTACCGTAAGTAACAGTGGTATTCCGTATGTAGTGTATCAGGAAAACAACTTCAGGGCAACAGTTAAAAAATTTATTTCCGGTAACTGGGTGTACGTCGGTGAGCCTGGTTTTACGGAAGGCTATGCCTTAAATACAGCTATAGATATTGATGATAACGGAACTCCTTATGTTGTGTACATAGATGATTATGGGGCAATGGCGGGAGCTATTTCCGTAAAAAAATTTGAGGCTGGTTTTTGGGTTACTGTCGGGCAACGTCATTTCTCTGCAGGCAGGGCCGATGCGCCTTCTATTGTCATTGATAAGAATGGTACACCCTATGTAATATACCAGGATCTGACAAACAATCATAAAACAATAGTAAAAAAATTTGCAGGAGGCAATTGGAAAGATGTGGGCAACTTGGATTACTATGATTCTCCTCGGGCAAGGCTTGCTATAAGTAATAACGGGACACCATTTATTGCCTATTATGATGAAACAGCCGGAAAGGTGCAAGTAAAAAAATTCAGGTCAGGTAACTGGATAAATGTGGGGGATCCGGGTTTTTTACCACTTGGTAAGGGGTTGGTTTATTTGGCTATTAATCATAATGGCACTCTCTATCTGACATACATGAACAAATGTGTAAAAAAATTTAATGGAGTGGATTGGACAGATGTGGGAGTGCAGGGCGAAGTAGGTGGTGGCTTTATAGATACAGATGATTATGGGGCGTTGTATATTTTAACTGATTTGTATCCTACCGGGGTAAAAAAATTCACAGCAGGCCAATGGATGGAACTGGGCACCCGCTATGGTTTTTCTTCCGGAGCGGCTGCTTATATTTCCACAGCAGTAGATGGCAACAGCACTCCATTCACTGTTTACCAGGACAAAGGCAATAGCGCAAAAGCGACCGTTAAGAAATTTTATAATGGTAACTGGATAGATGTTGGGTTGCCCGGCATTTCAGAAGATTCGGTTTGGTATACTTCCATCTCCATACGGAATAATGGTACCCCGTTTGTGGTTTATAAAGACAAAGCTAATAACGGTAAAGCGACAGTAAAGAAATACTACAACGGCAGTTGGAAAAATGTTGGTTTACCCGGATTTTCTGCTGGTGAGGTTGCTTATACATCTATTGTTTTAAATAATGAAGGTATTCCTTATGTTATTTATCGTGATGATAGAAATGGTGGCAGAGTCACAGTAAAGAAATACTACAACGGCAGTTGGAAAAATGTTGGTTTACCCGGATTTTCTGCCGGTGAGGTTACAAATACTTCTATCGTAATGGAATGTGGGAGTATCCCATGGGTTGTTTACAGGGAGAAAAGTACCGGTAATGTAACTGTCAGGAAATTTAAAAATGGAAATTGGCAGGATATGGGTTCGCCCGGTATTTCTTCGTTAGAGGGCAGTTCCATAGCCATCAATGAATGGGGAACGCCTTATGTGGTGTACAGGGAAAGCTGGGACGATGCTCCGCTTGTTGTAAAATACTTGACAGGAATTAATTGGGTAGAGTTGGGCCCACCGGTTGATTTGACCGGGGGATACCAAATTTCTAATATCTCTATAGTACTGAATGCAGGCAGTGATCCTTTTGTGGCTTATGTAAGAATAGGGCCTGTGCATCCCGAGGCTTTTGCTACATGGAAACTCCGGGTAAAAAAATTTAATGGAGTGGATTGGGCAGATGTATGGCCGGATTTAGCTGGCGGTATTCAAGTTTCTTCACCTTCAATGGTTATTACTCCTGCAGATAAATTGATAGTCGTATACAACCATAGCTTTGAAAGAGGAGCATTCTCAAAAATAACAGAAAGCTGCAGCAGAAACCCCGAAATGGGAAAAGGTAATACCAGTTATAAAGAAACAACAGCCGGGGATAGCAGTATAACTAATTGTCTTGTAGGTTTGAACCTCTACCCTAATCCAATACTGTCTTCCTCCCGCATTTGCATTGTTTTAAATAAAAAAGGTAAACTCAGTTTACGATTATCAGATATACAGGGAAAACAAGTATGGACTAATGAATATAACCTGCCGGAAGGGACTTCCACCTTGAATTTGCCGGTAAGTCAGATTGGGACCGGGTCCTATGTTCTTGAAGCAATAATAAACGGCAGTGAAAGAAAAACAATAAAAATTATTAAATAAAAGGAACAAGTTTAAAAAAGAAGAGGCTGTCCCCAAAGGTCGGGGATAGCCTCATTTTATTCGCATACATGAGGGAGACAGGTTGTCGTTTAGGAGATTCTAAAGTGGTTCATTTTACTTTTGAGACAGCCTCTTCTTTTAATGTGCTTCCAACCAATTCTTTCCTTCACCACACTCTGCTATTACCGGCACATCAAATGGAAGAAGTAATGCGATTTGCATATTTTCAATAATTAGCGGTTTTAACTCTTTCGTTTCGGATTTTAATGCGTCAAAAACTAACTCATCATGTACTTGCAGCAGCATCTTACTCTGCATCTTTTCTTTTTTCATAGCGGCATGCACTTTTTGCATGGCCAACTTGATCATGTCAGCTGCAGTTCCCTGTATCGGTGAATTGATAGCATTTCTTTCCGCAAAACCACGGACAGTAAAATTTGCTGAATTAATATCCCGCAGCCATCTTTTTCTTCCCATCAGCGTTTGTACATAGCCATGCTCCCTTGCGAAGTTGATCGTGTCGTCCATGTACTTCTGTATACCCGGAAACTCCTTTTTATAGTTATCAATGATCTCTTTTGCTTCTGTTCTTGATATACCAAGATTGTCTGCTAATCCGAATGCCCCCTGGCCGTAAATGATACCAAAGTTTACACTCTTGGCTTTATAACGCATTTCCTTTGTTACTTCTTTTTCAGATACATTATACACTCTTGCTGCAGTTGCTGTATGGATATCTGTTCCGTCTCTGAATGCCTTACACATATTATTATCACCACTGATAGCAGCCACTATTCTTAGTTCAATCTGAGAATAATCGGCAGATAGTAAAATATGTTTACTATCCCTTGGAATAAATGCTTTTCGCACTTCCTTACCGCGGTCTGTTCTTACAGGTATGTTTTGAAGATTAGGGTTATTGCTCTGTAAGCGACCCGTTACGGCAACTGCCTGCCCATAGGAAGTATGCACCCTTCCGGTTTTGCGATTTATCAATTGTGGTAAAGCATCAACATAGGTTGATTTTAATTTGGTCAATTCTCTGAAGGCCAAAACATCGTCGACGATCTGGTTACCTTTTGCAGCCAGTTTCAATAAGACATCTTCCCCTGTTTGATATTGGCCTGTTTTTGTTTTCTTGGCTGAAGGATCCAGTTTGAGTTTATCAAAGAGAACTTCACCCAGCTGTTTGGGAGAGGCCAGGTTGAAACGAACCCCAGCTTGTTTGTACACACTTTCTTCTGCTTTTTTTGCATCTTTTTCTAACTCCTTCGAGTAATCGTTCAGGAAATCCGTATCAACCTTTATCCCTTCATATTCCATATCTACCAGCACTTTCACTAACGGATTTTCTACCAGGTTAAATACCTTTTCTACCTCCTTTTGTTTCAGAAGCGGCGTAAATACATTTTTCAGTTGTAAAGTAATATCGGCATCTTCGCCGGCATATTCTTTGATCTTTTCAATTTCCACATCTCTCATACTCCCCTGCGTTTTTCCTTTTTTACCAATCAATTCTTCTATGTGTACTGGTTCGTATCCCAGAAACTTTTCGCTGAGTATATCCATGCTTCTTTTGCCGTCTGGTTCTATTACATAGTGGGCCAGCATGGTATCAAAAATATTTCCTGTTAACTCAATACCATACCATTTCAACACCAGCATGTCATACTTGGTATTCTGTCCAATCCATACTTTCTTTTTATCAGCAAACAATGGTTCGAAATGAGCCAATATCTCTTTTGTTTTTTTCTGATCTGCCGGGCAGGGAACATAAAAGGCCTCACCTGGTTTTACAGCAAAGCTCAGCCCCACCAGTTCAGCATCATTGGCATCTATACCTGTTGTTTCAGTGTCAAAGCAAATCTCATCGTGTTTTTTTAATTCAGCTACCAGTTTTTTGATAGCAGCATCACTTTCCACAGCTTCATATTTATGCGGAGTATTGTTGATATTCTTATCAACTGTTAAGGTTGCTGAGTCGTTGTCATCTGGTATTGGGTCAGAATTTTTTTGTTCCGGGCTTTCTATAATGTTTCCAAATAAATCAGTTTGTACTCCCTGTGGTATTTCTTTTTCAACTACAGATTTTGCAGGAGCTGCAACAGAAAAGTCATCACCCAACAGCCTCTTGCCTAAGGTTCTGAATTCCAGGTCGGCAAAAATCTCTTTTAATTTTTCCTTATTCCAGTCTTTTAGTTTAAAGTCCTCTTCATGAAATTCTACTGGCACCTCAGTAATAATGGTTGCCAGTTTTTTAGACAGAATGGCCATCTCTTTGCCTTTCTTTACTTTTTCACCCATAGCCCCTTTTATCTTATCAGCGTTGGCCAGGGTATTTTCAAGTGATCCATATTCAGCTAAGAATTTTGCTGCAGTTTTTTCCCCTACACCCGGTATACCAGGAATATTATCTACTGCATCTCCCATCATACCAAGCATATCCACTACCTGGCTTACATCGTTAATATTCCATCTGGAACATACTTCTTCAGGCCCCAGTATTTCAGCATCATTTCCCTGGTAAGCAGGTTTGTAGATTTTTATTTTTTTTGAAACAAGCTGACCATAGTCTTTATCAGGGGTAACCATATATACTTCATACCCTGCTTTTTCTCCCTGTTTGGCTAAAGTCCCGATTACATCATCTGCTTCATATCCATCAAGGGCAATAATAGGAATATTGAAGCCTTCAATTATTCTTTTAATGTCAGGAACTGCGGCCAGTATGTCCTCAGGTGTTTCCTGGCGATTTGCTTTATAGTCAGCAAAATCAGTATGCCGTTCTGTAGGTGCGGAGGTGTCAAAACAAACAGCCATATGCGAAGGCTTTTGTTTATTGATCAGCTCAACCAATGCATTGGTAAAACCAAACTGGGCATTGGTATTTTTACCCTTCGAAGTTAAACGGGGATTGCGAATGAGGGCATAATAAGCCCGGAACACCAGCGCAAATGCATCAAGCAAAAAGACTCTTTTATCCATGCCACTAAGGTAAAGATTTCATGCATGGGGAGAATAAAGCGCAACAACCCCGTCTCACCAAAGGGCGGGACGGGGTTGTTGCTATGTTAACGCTGCTTAGCTTAGTTGATAGAGAGCTTCAGTGCTGAATTTTCCTCTGTTGTTTTAGAAGCGGGTTTTTGTTCTTTAGTTGCAGAAACAGCAACAGTCTCATTTTTCTTTTCCAGATATTGTTCCGGATTATCAACTAATACGGTACCTCCAAAGGCAGCAGTTGCCGGATTTGCCTGAGCACTTCCGGTAGTAACAGTTTTGTCTTTGTGTATGAAATTAAGATACAAAGCAAAAAACAGGAGATTAAACGCAAAGAAATTTGCGATTTTACGGACACGTCTTTTCATAAATCGGATTTATTGGATTTTAAAAAATGGTTTGTTAGGATATCTGCGGCTAAGATATTATGAGGTATCTCTATGTGCAAACTTCAAGCGCAGCTATTTAATTAAATCAGGCACAAATACGCTGGCCTGACTGGTAAATTTACGATGGGGCCATATGCATTATTAGTACACAAATATCCCGCAATGGCTTCAGTTCTGCAGCATCTGCATATTATAATACTCTATAGCTGGGCATGGATGGAACAGGCGCTGATTTTCATCCGTTAATATATTGCCGAAGTAGAGTTAGGGGAAGGGTAGAAAATATAAGAAAACAAATCACTATTTTAGCTTCAATTGATAAGTATAAAGAATAATGATTCACT
Organism: Chitinophagaceae bacterium; assembly: GCA_044221225.1. Lineage (GTDB taxonomy): Bacteria > Bacteroidota > Bacteroidia > Chitinophagales > Chitinophagaceae > JJ008. The sequence goes on along the minus strand of JBGAPQ010000008.1, from coordinate 152,274 downwards.
GTTAAACGAAAAGTATATGAAACTGGTAGTTGTTGTTTTTTTTGTAGTAGCCTTCCTTTTTCTATCCTGTCAGAAGGAAATAAAATTTGCAAATACCGGAAATACTAATAACAATTCTTCCTGCAAAGCCTGTGCATATATGCCAATGTGTGATGGCTCTGTTTACAGCTATTATGATACAACATTTATGGCGTCCCCGGTTATTAGCTCTGATACGCTGCAGTTTCTTAAAGACACAAGTTTTAATGGCAGGACATATCAAAAATTTATTACAAAAGGAAACGTCATTCCGGTTTATGCCAACTGTACAAATGGAGTTTTTAGGAATGCCGTCCTGAATGTTGCGGCAACAGGCGGCACTGTTTCATTTGAACTGAGAACGATTAACGACAACCTTCCTGTGAATGGTATTTGGGATGATACTATTCAAAACGGGCTTGGACAAACAGTCATCTATAAAAATACAATCAAAGAAAAGGCTGTAAGCAAAACAGTACACTCAAAAACATTTACTGATGTTATACATGTCGAAACAATTGCAGGAGTTGATTTTCCTCCACTTGGGTTTGTAGTTACCAACAAGTCTGATTATTATTTCGCCAGGGGAACAGGATTAATTGAAGCTGTGGTGGCAAATGAAGACGGTAGTATCGTGTATCAGCATCGTGTAATAAAATCCTATAATATTCCGTAAGCAAATAAATTATTTTCTCATTTCCTCAAGCTTCTTTTGCAAAAGAAACATTTCGTCTCTTAGTCTTGCTGCTTCCATAAAGTCAAGGTTTCGAGCTGCTTTTTCCATTTCTTTTTTGATCCTGCTGATTGCTTTTTCCATTTGAGGAATCGTTTTATAGTCGGCTTGTTCTTCAGCAGCGATTGTTACAAGTTCTTCATCCGGAGCAACGGCATAGGGATTTTTGGGATTATAGCCCTTGATATCAAGAACTGAGGTCTGTGCAAATACATCTTTTGTGGATTTTGAAATAGTTTTTGGAACGATGTTGTGTTCAATATTCCAGTTAATCTGTTTCTCACGACGACGACAGGTCTCATCAATCGTTTTCTGCATACTTTCTGTCATCTTATCGGCGTAAAAGATAACAAGGCCGTCCACATTTCTTGCTGCACGACCTGCTGTTTGTGTCAGTGATTTTTCATTGCGGAGAAAACCTTCTTTGTCAGCATCCAGGATAGCTACCAACGACACTTCCGGTAAGTCTAATCCCTCACGCAAAAGATTTACGCCAACAAGCACATCAATTTTTCCCAAACGCAACTCACGAAGTATTTCTACTCTTTCTAAAGTGTCCACTTCACTGTGTATGTATTTTGATTTAATGTTGATCCGGTGCAGGTATTTATCCATTTCCTCAGCCATTCTTTTGGTCAGCGTTGTGACCAGCACCCTATCGCCTTTTGTTACCCTCTTGTCTATTTCATCCAGGAGGTCATCTATCTGGTTTACACTTGGCCTTATTTCAATCGGTGGATCAAGCAACCCTGTAGGCCTTACGATTTGTTCTACTACTACTCCACCGCACTTCTCCAATTCATAGTCATCGGGTGTGGCGGAAACAAAAATGACCTGGTTTTGCAATGATTCAAATTCGTGAAAATTTAAAGGGCGGTTATCTAAAGCTGATGGTAAACGGAATCCATAATCAACCAAAATAAGTTTTCGACTTCTGTCTCCACCATACATACCACTTACCTGCGGAATGGTCTGGTGACTTTCGTCGATCACCATCAGGTAATCCTTTGGGAAATAATCCAGCAAACAGAAAGGTCTTGTTCCTGGCAGCCGGCGATCAAAAAATCTTGAATAATTTTCAATGCCGTTGCAATAGCCCAGTTCCCGTATCATTTCTATATCATAATTTACTCTTTCGCTCAGACGTTGTGCTTCAATATATTTTCCTTCTTTTTTGAAATAGTCAGCCTGTGCCGCTACTTCGTCCTGTATTTCATAGATAACCTGTTGCAAAATATCTTTGGGAGCTACATACAAATTTGCCGGGAAAATGGCAGCATTCTCCATTTTTGTAATTCGTTTACTGGTAACTACATCAATACTTTCAATCTCTTCTATTTCATCACCAAAAAAAGTGATGCGATAACCATAATCGACATAGGGAAGATTGATATCAACCGTATCTCCTTTTACCCTGAAGGTACCCCTGTTGAATTCGATAGCAGTCCTGTTATAGAGAGAATTAACCAGGGAATGAAGAAATGCCTGCCTTGAAATTACCTGTCCTTTATCGATGCGGATAATTCCATTTTCGTAATCGGTGGGATTGCCCATACCATAAATACAACTGACAGAAGCTACTACAATTATGTCTCTTCTGCCGCTTAATAAACTTGATGTAGCCCTTAATCTCAGTTTGTCCAGTTCATCATTAATGCTCAGATCTTTTTCAATATACACATCACTTACCGGCATATAAGCTTCTGGCTGGTAATAGTCATAATAGGAGACAAAATATTCTACTGCATTTTCTGGAAAGAATTGGCGGAACTCACCGTAAAGTTGTGCTACCAGTGTTTTGTTATGTGTAAGTACCAGGGTTGGCTGCTGAGTATTTTGAATTACGTTGGCCACAGTATAAGTTTTACCGCTGCCTGTTACACCAAGTAAGGTCTGATATTTTTCACCATTTAATATGCCTTCTGTTAATTGTCGTATAGCTTCCGGCTGATCGCCGGAAGGGGTAAAAGGAATATGTAGTTTGAAAGGCATATTGCAAGTTAAACAACCCGGAGAAAAGCAGTATTGTTCTCTGGGCTACTGGAAATAGGGTTTTCAATTTTTCAATTTCCGGCTTGTATAAAGAGAATAATCAGGAAGCCGGCTTTCATATTCCTTGTGCATAAAAGGGGATGTTAGTAAAAAATCAGCCGTTGATCTGTCGCAGGCAACTGGAATATTCCAGGTAACAGCTACCCGGAGAAGAGCCTTAATATCAGGGTCATGTGGCTGGGCTTCCATAGGGTCCCAAAAGAAAATTAGTATATCCAGTTTTCCTTCTGCGATTGCTGCGCCAATTTGCTGATCGCCGCCGAGCGGTCCGCTCAGGAAACTGGTCACTGGCCGGGTTAGGGCTTTTTCTAGTAATGAACCAGTAGTGCCGGTAGCAAATAGCTGATGATTTTTCAAAACCTCTTTATTATATAAAGCCCATTCTATGAGCTCATTTTTTTTATTGTCGTGAGCAACTAGTGCAATTTTTTTCCTGGGGGTCATTTTCCTTTTATTCATAATGAAAAGAATAAAAAATTTTTAAGCAATAATATATATGTGGCAGCAAGTAAACTATTGTTTAAAGTTACCATAAATAAAAAGCCGGCAATCATTTTGCCGACTTTAGTAAAAGAATGTAGAAATAATTATTTAAGCTCAGCTGTAACGACAATTTTTGGTTCGGGGGCCACTTTGCCGTTATCAATGGGCTGGCCGCTGATACTGTAGTCTGAAAGTTTTATTGTAAAAGATGTGCTGGCAACGAGGGTGCCATTTTTTACTTCAATGATTGCAGTGGCGCTAATAGGTTTGGCAATATCCTTTACCGTCAGGTTTCCAGAGACATTAACAGTGTATTTCCCGGCTTTGTCAAATTTAACTTTGGAGAGGTCAGCTATTTTTCCAGAGAAAGTAAAAAGTGGAAATTTGGCAGAATTCATCCATTTTTCTCCGTTAAAATGATCCTGAATCATGGGATTTGTAAAAGCGAAATTTTTAACCGCGGCTTCAAAGCCTATTTCACCAGTCTTTGTATTTATTTCGCCAACAGCAGTTTTATTTTCAGCTTTGGGTAAAGCATCTTTTGATGTAGTGGCATCGAAGGTTACAGTAGCAGAAGTTGTACTTTTTATTTGTGCAAAAAGGCTACTGGTAAAAGTTGCAAGAGAAAGGATCAAAATTGTTTTTTTCATGTGATGTTTTTAATTTTTGTTTAGAAGTTTATTTATAGTTGAGCGCTTAAACGTAATAAAGGTTGTTTTTCGTAAGCGGCTAAAAACACCACCGCTACATTCTCCTTTGACTGAGACAGAATCACCAACATTTAGTTTTTTTGCTTCAGTAATATCTTCCTGCTGGAGTGCAAAAATGGCATAAGAGCCAGAGGTACTGTCAATGAACTTAATATTCATAGTTGTATCTACCGGTTCCAGTTCAGATACCATTCCATTAACTGTAAGTATCTTTCCAGTATATTTTTTATTGGCCACGGTGTCGTTATTGACAAACTCCCGGATCAGATTAATGGCATTAACGGCAAATAATGCTTTTTGAGAGGAGGTATTTGAAAATGTTTCTGTTTCAATGTGTTTTTTTATGAAAGTATAGCTGGCATATGCAAGTAGCGGTCCGATTATTATCCAAAAAAATGTAGTTGGCCAGCTACGTTTGGATGCTGTACTTGCTATTAAGGCGATTGCTGAAATAGCCTGTACAAAAATCGAGGGTAGCAGCATATGTAAAGCATTTTTACCAACACCCAAATCAATGAGAGTACTGCTGAAAAGTATATAAACAACTATTAGGGATAAGGAAAGTGCACCGGCAATAAAAGAGTATGGCGCCGTTTTCTTTCCCACAATATGGAAAATAATAACAATAGCAGCCAGAGCAGGGATAGCCCAGAAAGCAGATAAGGAGAAGCTATATTGAGGAAAGGGGTTTTGCAAACCGAATTTTGAGCCAGATATGCTGAAAAATTTTCCGGCAGGCATCGCAGAACCACTTACCGGGATGCCATCTCCCCATGATACCCACGGGAGAAAAAATGATACAGCGAGTAAAACTGCTGCAACAATTAGCAGCCAGCTAAATTTATCCTTAAACGAGGTTGATTTGTTCATTTAGAAAATATAAAACGAATTCTGTATCCTTCTGGTTGCGTATCCTTAGCAAATATATAATGTTTAAACATTGACATGAATTTTTGAGTGCCAAATATTTGTGAAGAAATAAAAAATCCTCCGCTCAAAGCGGAGGATATAATTATTAACCCATTTGTGAAAAATTGAAAAAAAGCCTTTTAAGCAGCCTGCATTTCTTTGATCTTTTCCCTTATTTTATTTTCAATTTCCTTGGCCAGTTCCGGATTGTCTGTCAGTAATTGTTTGACGGCATCACGGCCTTGTCCCAGTTTATCATTATTGTAACTATACCAGCTTCCGCTTTTTTGTACAATGCCCAACTCAGTACCCATATCAATGATTTCACCAGTTTTAGAAATTCCTTCCCCAAATATGATATCAAATTCTGCAGCACGGAAGGGAGGGGCAACTTTATTTTTAACCACTTTAACTTTAACATGATTGCCAATCGCCTCATCTCCATCTTTCACTTGTTGGGTTCTTCTGATGTCAAGCCTAACTGAAGCATAGAACTTTAAAGCGTTACCACCAGTAGTAGTTTCCGGATTGCCAAACATTACCCCGATTTTCTCCCTCAACTGATTGATGAAAATGCAAATAGTATTTGTTTTTGAAATAGTAGCCGTAAGTTTACGGAGTGCCTGGCTCATTAACCTGGCATGCAAACCCATTTTACTGTCACCCATTTCTCCTTCCAGTTCACTTTTAGGAACCAAGGCGGCAACAGAGTCGATTACTACCACATCTAATGCACCAGAGAGAATCAAGCGGTCTGCTATTTCGAGAGCTTGTTCTCCATAATCAGGTTGAGAGATTAAAAGATTATCTACGTCAACGCCCAGTTTTTTTGCATAACTACTGTCGAAAGCATGTTCTGCATCTATAAAAGCACACATGCCTCCCTTTTTCTGCGCTTCGGCAATAACATGGGTGGCAATGGTTGTTTTACCGGAAGATTCGGGACCATAAATTTCAATTACTCTTCCTCTGGGCAGCCCGCCAATACCGAGGGCCACATCAAGACCGATAGACCCGGTAGAAACGACTTCCTGTATTGCTTCCGCTTTATCACCCAGCATCATCACACTTCCTTTACCATAATCCTTTTCAAGCTTATCCATGGTAAGCTTAAGAGCTTTTAATTTTTCGCTGTTTGTGTTTGACATGTCGGTAGATTTTTCTGCTTTTGCCATGATTCAAAGTTAAGTTTTAGCTAACGCCGGTCTAAAAAACTAATTAACACTCAAAACTAAAACATTTAGCAAATAAAAACTAATTTTTTTTGGATTATTTTCAATTAACCTCCCGATTTTGCCCTTTTGCTGTTCAGATATTGATTATGAATGGGAGAAAAATTTTGATATAGGCTACTCCCAAAACATGCCTATATATCTTGCTATTAGAACAGAAATAACACCTGCTACAAAACCAATATATACTTCTTTTACGGTATGGTCGGATACTGCCAGCCGGGACGTGCAAACAAGGCCAGCAATTAATAAAGCGACAGCTATATAAAGACCGAAATTCAATTCTTGTGTAAAAGCAAGCAACAGAAGGAAGGCCACGGCAATTCCCATGGCGATAGCATGAAGACTTATTTTTATTTTGACATTAGCCATCAAACCAATCCATGAACTTACAAAGACCGCCATTGCAAATACTATTGCTGCTTGCGGATAGCCCGGAAGGTTTTTCCATACCCTCCATATCCAGAAGTACCACACCATACATGCAATAAGCGGAATGATCCTGTCTTTTTGTTTTTTTAGTTGAATGGATTCGATAAAGTGCAATGCCTTTAATAATAATACTGTAACCAGCGGGAAAAAAGTAAACATGGCAAAAGCTTGTGCCATGACGAACAATTTTTCTCTTGGCCCGAAACCAGCAAATAAATAGGGGTGTTCATACACTAAAAACCAGGCAATATAAATAGGAACGAAAACAGGGTGAAAAATATAAGATATTAGTTTCGCAACTATTTTGATGATCTGCGGGTGCCCTATCATGGTACTTTTTACTTTATGTAGCTTATCATTACTATTCGACATGAAAATTGTGCTCATATAATATAGATAGTATGCAAATTAAAGGAATCTGAAAAAAGGGTGCGATTTTTGTATATTTAAAAATCAATTGCAGATCCGGAATGTGATTTTTTTTACAAAAGCCTCAGTATGAAAAGACTACTGCTTTCTTTCTTCCTGCTTTTTATTTTCGAAGAAGGATTTTCCCAGCATATTGATAAAGCCAAAATGCAGGCTATGTATGAAGCCATTAAAGCAGCGGGTATCCGTCATCCGGATTTTGTAATGGCTCAGTGTATGCAGGAAACAGGGAACTTAAAATGTAAAAAATGCTGTCTCCGTTACCACAATCTTTTTGGCTTCTATATCAAAGGGAATAAATGTAAAAAATTCAATTCTGATGAAGAATGCATCACCTACTACAAAACCTGGCAGGATAAACGTTATGATAAATGGAGGGCTAAACATCCTAAAGGGGATTATTATCATTTTCTGAAGTATGTAAAATATGCAACCGGGGACAAATACACCAATGAATTAAAACCCAAAGTAGCATGGGTGCGAAAACACCTTCAGCTTTGATTTATTTTTTTAGCCTTTTTATTTTTTCTATGTGAAAAGGAGTATGAGCTGCAAATATGTTATTAATGAATAATAGTTCATTGATACCTTCAGTTTTCAGCATTTTCACAAAATCACCAGCGTAATACCGCTGATCCACTACTACCACTTTTTCGTAATTATTAATCAGGAAAGGTGCAAAAGCATTGCCGTAAGATTCTTTTACAACAACAATCCTTCTTCCGTTTTTATGTTCCGTTTCCATTTTTACTATTGGCAAATCACCCTGCAGGAACACTGAATAGCTGTTAGTTCCGCTGGCGCCTTCTCCGTACATTTTTGATTTTGCCCAATATGTAAGGCTATTACTGCTTCCGATATAAAATCTAACAGAATCTTTGAAAAGGTAGTACCTTACTGAATCAGGGTTTTCTTTCAATTTTGGATCACGGGTAAGCCTGTATAATGATCCCAGGAAAGAGGGTTTTACTTTAGACCGGACTGTGTCCAACGAAACGGGTATAAGCCCGGCTGTTTCACAAAATGCTTTGTAAGCATAATAGGCGCCGAGACTGGTCCAGTGATGATCGGTATTGAAATAAATATACTCTTCCCTGTGTTTTCTTATTTCATCGATGGCCCATACTTTTTTAATATTTGCATCAAGGTTGTTATAAACATTTTCTATAGCAGGACGGTTTGGTTTTTGGAGCTTTTTATATTTTTCAGTGATTTCAAATTCCAGTGCAATAGGTATGATCAGATTATACACTTGTAAATCGGGAATATCCAGCCTGTTGTATGAGTTAATAATTTCTGCGTATGCTTTTCCTGCTGTAGCACCACCTCCAAACATTTCAAAGGCCCTGCTTTTAAAGACGAACAATCTTTTCTTTACTTCACCAACCGCACCATCATCTGGTAAAGGACCGCTTTGAATATCCCTGGTGGTATCTGTGTTATTAGTAACTTCTGCATTGTTCACCTGGTCATACATTTTTATCTCAGCCGACTGAAAACCAAGTTTGTTCCGGAAGGAACCGGAGATTTCTATCCATTTATCCCTCATCGGAAAATTATCTGCATAGTATAATTCGATCTGTCTGAAATAGTCTCCGCTCCAAAATGTACTGTCAGTGTAATTTGGAAAATTTGCCAATTTTCGATTTTCTGATACAGATACTCCTTCTTTTTTCATGGCTAAAGAGATAATGCCTCCGGCCAAAAGAATGCTGCAGAAAATAATTAAATTAATAAGTTGAATTGTTCTGTTAGTTTTTTCATTCATATCTGATACTTCAAAATATTGTTACCCGGTCAGAACCGGAAATAAATAAAGGGGTTATAACTTTTTCCCACCAACTGGGCTACACAAAGGAATAACAACACTACATTAAAGCCAATAGTCAGCGAGTCGAAAATGGTAATACGGTTTACTTTTCTTTCTACAAAAGCTTTCACCTTATGATAAACCGGCATGCAAAGAACGATGGATAAAATAAACCAGAACAAATGAGTGGACAACGTATTCATTATATCAAGGTTGCCATTCGGGCCGGCTTTAAAGCAAAATAATTTTTTCATATAGGCAACCAACATTTCTGTATCTGTAAAATAGAAAATGACCCAACCCGGAATAATGATAGCCAGGGCGTAAACATGTGAAAAGAAAGAGGGAATTTTCTCCAACACTTTTAATAAGAACGCTTTTTCAAGTGCTATGAATATGAAAAAATATAAACCCCAGAAAATAAAATTCCAGCTGGCACCATGCCACATACCAGTGAGGAACCACACTACAAAAAGATTGAAATACACCCTTTTTTTATTACCACCCAGTGGAATGTAAACGTAGTCCCTGAAAATGCTCCCCAGGGAGATGTGCCATCTTCGCCAAAACTCACTGATAGATTTTGAGATATATGGGTATTCAAAATTTTCACGAAAATGAAAACCAAACATCCTTCCGAGGCCGATTGCCATATCGGAGTAGCCGGAAAAATCAAAATAGATCTGCAGCGCAAACATGATCAATCCCATCCATGCTTCAAGACTTGAAAGTGAGGCAAGTTCCATCATTGTTAAAGGATCGCCGTTATCACCCATATATTTTCTAACTAACTCTGCTGCTACGTTGGCAATCACCACTTTTTTAAACAATCCTATGCAGAAACGGGAAATGCCGAGGCTGAAATCCTTTAAACTTTCTTTACGACTGTCTATTTCGGTAGCCACATGAGCATAACGGATGATAGGCCCGGCCACAAGTGAGGAATACAGAGAAACATACATCAAAAAATTAGGGAAAGATTTTTGTGCTTTGATATCACCTCTGTACACATCCACCACATAAGAAATAGTATGAAAAGTATAGAAGGAAATGCCTATTGGCAGAGCATAACCCGGTGCGGTGAAAGAGGTGCCGAACAAGGTATTGATCTGGTCGACAAGAAAAACATCATATTTGAAAGTAGCCAGTAATCCCAGGTTAAGAACCAGTGTTACAACTACGCCGGCCTTTCCCCATTTTGTACCCCGGTGTTTTTCTATGAAAAGTGCATTTGCCCAGTCAACCATTGATGATAAAATCAGCAGGGATATCCAGATGGGTTCTCCCCAGCCGTAAAAGAAAAGCGAAAAAACAATAAGCACCCAGTTTCTCCAGGTTGCATTTTTGGAACTGTAATAAAATAACAGGTTCAGCGGTAGGAACAGAAAAAGGAATATCAGGCTTGCAAAAACCATGTTCAGGGGGTTAAGGAATATTAGCCGTGTAAAATACGGCTTTGGTAAGTGATTTAATAATGAATAAACAGGTTTTTTTCAAAATACCCTGAGGCGGGTAGTACGCAACTAATTATTAGTGACGGATGCGTATCTTCATCTTTTAAAAAGATTTAACAATGCAATTAACTGCTAAACTTATTCAATTGCTGCCATTACAAACAGGTGCAGGTAAAAATGGCCAGTGGAAAAAACAGGATATTATTGTAGAAACGGAGGGCCAGTATCCCAAAAAGGTTTGTATTTCTATATGGGGGGATAAGATAAATGAAAGCCTTTTAAAGGTTGGCAGTATGCTGAATATTTCATTTGATGTGGAAAGTCGTGAATATAATGGCCGCTGGTATACCGATGTGAAGGCATGGAGAATAGAACCGGCTGGCGCAAATTCAACAGATAAAATGCCGGACGACCAGGTATATTTTGATGAGGGGTCAGTGGAGTCAAAAGATGACCTCCCTTTCTAAAGTTCTTTTCGGAGGCGGGCTACAGATATATTTAGCTGCTCTCTGTACTTAGCCACAGTACGGCGGGCAATATTGTAGCCTTTTTCCTGCAACAGTTCCGTAAGACGTTCATCACTCAATGGCCGCTTCTTATCTTCTCCTTCTATAAAATCACTTAGAATTTTCTTTACTTCCCTGGTGGAAACCTCTTCGCCACTATCAGTGCTTAATGATTCGCTGAAGAAGAACTTCAACCGGTAGGTGCCAAATTCAGTTTGTACAAACTTACTGTTGGCTACCCGGCTCACCGTTGAAATGTCAAGGTTGGTTTTCTCTGCAATATCTTTTAAGATCATAGGCCTCAGTTCTGTTTCATCACCTGTCAGAAAGAAATTATACTGGTGCTCCATGATCGCATTCATTGTACTGAGCAAAGTATGTTGCCTTTGCTTGATGGCATCAATAAACCATTTTGCCGCATCAATCTTTTGCTTGATAAACAGGACAGCTTCTTTTTGCCTTTTATCCTTTTTTGCCCCTCGGTCGTAATCCTTCAGCATATCCCGGTAACCTTCACTGATGCGAAGTTCTGGGGCATTGCGGCTATTAAGTGTCAGCTCGGGTTTACCTCCATTATTGATTATAAAAAAGTCGGGCACTACATAGCTTTCCGCTTTGTTAATCTCTCCAACATTGCCTCCGGGTTTAGGGTTAAGCCGAATAATCTGCTGCATCACATCCCGCAACTGGTCATCATCGAGATTCAGCCCCCGTTGAATTTTTTCATAATGCTTCTTGGTAAATTCGTCAAAGTATTTGGAAACGGCCCTGATGGCAATATCAACAGGCCGGCCTTCTTCTTTCAAGCGCAATAATTGAATCAGTAAACATTCCCGAAGGTCTCTTGCTGCCACCCCCGGCGGATCAAAACGCTGAATAAGTTTGATGATAGCTTCTACTTCTTCTTCCGTAGCAATAATATTTTGACGAAAAGCCAGGTCATCTACAATGGCAGATGTCTCTCTTCGTAAATAACCATCTTCATCAATGCTGCCAACTATCTGTTCAGCTATGGTTTGTTCTTTTTCTTCCAGTTTTAGCAGGCCAAGCTGGTCGATAAGGGTTTCGTAAAAACTGGCTTCTGTTTTATATGGTAACTGTCTTCCTTCATCTTCTTCCGGATAGTTATCGTCGCGAAGTTTATAATCACCCACTTCATCATCTCCATCCTGCACATACTCACTTACATCAATATTATCGTATTCATCCTCGCTTCCGTCATTTTCTTCAAATTCTTCCTCCCCCGTCTCGCTGAATTCGTCCTTAAGGTCATCAGCATTTTCATCATGTCCCTCTTCATCAAGTTCCAGGGCAGGATTTTCTTCCAACTCCTCTTTGATCCGGGTTTCCAGGTTGGCCGTAGGTACCTGCAGCAGTTTCATCAGTTGAATCTGCTGTGGCGACAGCTTCTGCAGCAATTTTTGTTGTAAGCTCTGGCTAAGGGCCATGGTTCGTTCGGTCGTTTTTTAGTTCTTGCAGGCTGGTTTTTAATAAAAAATTTCCCCGTCGCACAAAAATAATGCCGTAAATTTAGATGCAAATAAAATAAATATGGCGCAACGGTTTTGCAGCTTTCTTGTTGTGTTCCTGTTAATGTTTAATCAGGAAAGTTTGGGGCAGAAATGCTGCCCGGAAGTAAAGCAAACCTGGAGGAACAGGGCGGTTTGTGACGGCAGCGGCTGGAATTCACCAGTAAAGACTATCGGCACAAAACTTAAACTCTCTATTAATAAGCACACACTGGCAAATTCCGGGTGTGAAAAACAGTTGTGGCGTAAAAAATATACAGGCCCGGCCGATTCAATGATCAGGATACTTAAAAGCGATTGCGACTCTTCAGGAAAACTACTTACGCCTTCATTTGTTTTTTATACCCCCGTTGTTTCAGCCGCTCATTATTCAAATGGCCTTGGCTTCTTCTGCAAAAAAGAAATTCAATTAGATAAAATTACCGGGGTTCCTCTCCGCTTCAGGCTAGGGTCATTGGAATATGTGAACTGGTTGGAACAGAAACCCAATGCGGTAAAATGAGGTAGCAGGATTACAAAGAAACAGACAATTCACTCAATACTTTCCTGATTACACTTACCATCTTCTCTCCTTTCTCTTTAATCTGTTCTTCTGTCCACATTAAACTAATAGAGGTGGAAATGCAGCGGCTCATAATGGCATCGCTGGCGGCAAAATTCTTATTGGCCTGTTTCATCACTTCAGCTTTATGCTCTTCACTTAATGCATTCAGCGTTATCCCCTGCTTCAAATGATCCCATTTGCGGATATAATGCCAGTTGTTATCATACCAATAGAAATTACCGGCTAAAATTCCCTGTGATCTAAATTCCGCCACAACAGCTCTTGTAATATCTTCTGATGGCAGAAACCAACTGACAAAGCTGCAACTGTCACCAGCAGGATCGGGAATCCTTCTGAAAGAGATTTCAGGAACCTGTTCCAGTATGCTTTTTAGCAGGCTGTGATTTTTTTTCTGAATGGTCAAAAACTCATTCAGTCTTTTTATTTGCGCCAGGCCAACTGCAGCATGTAATTCCGAAATGCGGTAGTTATATCCAATAAAGGGATGCAGGTCAGCACCGCGGTCCACACCTTTGTGGTCATGTCCGTGGTCTGTATAGCCATCGCTTTTCACATAAATATCTTCCCGGTTGGTCATCACCACACCTCCTTCGGCGCAGGTCATTGTTTTTACAAAATCAAAAGAGAAGGTGCCGGCATCACCAATAGTGCCCAGGTGTTTTCCTTTGTACATACCACCAATACTCTGGCAGGCATCTTCAAGTAAAATCAAATTATGCTCTTTGCAAATGGCTATCAAGGCGTCCATATCCGCCATGCTGCCGCACATATGCACCGGCATCACGGCTTTTGTTTTCGGAGTGATAGCTTTTCTTACGGCTTCAGGATTCAATGTCAGCGTATCATCTACATCCACCAATACTGGAACAGCGCCAACACTCAGGACAGCTTCAAAACTTGCCACAAACGTAAAGGAAGGGGTGATCACTTCATCACCATAGCCGATGCCCAGTGCACTCATGGCCGTAGTTAAAGCAGAAGTTCCGCTGGAAGTAAGCTGCGCATATTTACTGCCGAAGGTTTCGTTAATAGCAGTTTCTAATTCTTTGCTCTTCCAGATCCCTTTCCTGGGACCGTCAAATCCATAACGCATCAGGATGCCTGTTTCCAATACATCATTTACTTCTTTTCTTTCTTTATCACTCCAGAGTTCGTAACCGGGCATGTTGGGGAAAGTTTATTGGTTAATTAGTATTCAGGGCTGTCTCCGATACCCGGAGATGAGGGCAAAGGTAAAACATGTGGTCTAAAGAAATTTTAAGAATACTTTACACCAGCTATACACACATAAGGCATTTCAGCAATGTACTTTGTACCGATATCATTATAATGCGAAAGCTGCTTTTCATAACATTATCAATTTTCCCGCTGTTAACAATTGCACAAACCAGGATTGGAACCAGAGGTGGAATTAACCTAGCCAATTTCATTTATAGACCTGTATATACTGGTGATACTAAAGGTTCAGGGGCACTTCTTTTTCGTTTCAATGCTGGAACACAAATAGAGATTCCTTTGAATGACAAAGACAAGTGGTTTTTATATACAGGGCCTTTTTATTCTGGTAAAGGCAACAGAGTGAGAGCAAAATACAGAGAACCTGCTTTTGATACCTCCGTAACTTATTTGAACTATATCGAACTACCGTTACTGGTGGGTTATAAGTTTGAAACTGAAGGAAACAACCGCTTGGCAGCAGCAGCCGGTCCTTATGTAGCGTATGGTTTTAATGGCAGAGTGGAATACCATAATTCCCCTGACCGCACAAAGAGAAACCTTCACCGGAGCGATGGCTATTATAAGCGGATTGATATTGGTTTTTCTGTATCAGGAATGCTTGAACACAAGGAGAAATTCGGATTACGTTTTGACTACTCAAGAAGTATCCCGGATATTTCCCGGAACAAATGGAAACAAACCAATAACGTTTTTGGTCTTTCTTTTTTTTGGTACCTGTCCGAAAAAAAGAATACTGAATAATTAAAATAGTCAGGGATTATAAAATTGCCACTTACCGTCTGGCTGAACTAAAATGGCAATTTCACTCAACTCACTCTCATTATTATTTCTGCCCACAGCAGCAATTACATACCGGTAAGAAAAATGACCTGAGGAAAGAGTTTCTTTCAATTGAAAACCTTCCGGCTTCACCACTATTTTCGATAAATATTTAGGTACATTACCAAAGGTCTCAGTATGAGCGTCGGCTGCATACTGGTACACTACATAATATTTTATTTCTACACTGTTCCTGGGGTCGGGTTTCACATCCAGTTGAATAATGGAGTCATTAATGATCGATCTTTCTACAATGGGTGGCCAGGGCTTTTCATTATCAATCCATCGCATGGGAGGCAACAAGGCAGTGTGTTGGTAATAATTATTCTTAAGGCTGTCGTTCCAGCCATTCGGATTACGCTCAAATGACTTACTGCTGAAATAAATGCTTCCCTGTACATTTGGATAACGACGTAACAGTTTTATCTGGTTGGGCAACTCTTCCGCATTTTTCCATTTGGGCTGATTCTCTGTGGTGCGATAAATGCCGTGACCGATGTAGATATGTTTACCATAACTGTTACGGCTCCACCAGTCCAGCATTTTTGCATAATCAATTTTATCATGACCTATCTCAAGATAGAGCTGCGGGGTTACATAATCGATCCATCCTTTCTGCAGCCATAATAAAATATCAGCATAAAGATCATCATAGTTGGTTTGCCCGGCACGGGTATCGCTTCCTCGTAAAGGATCCTTATCCTTATTTCTCCAAACACTGAAAGGGGAAATACCAAAGCGGCACATCCTTTTTTCTTCTTTAATGGCCTTACTTAATGCCAGGATGATTGAATCTACATTACTTCTCCGCCAGTCGTCCTTGCTAAGTGTGCTTCCCGAACGGTTATAAGATGCTTCGTCGGGAAATTCTTTTCCCGGGATACGATATGGGTAGAAATAATCATCCATGTGAATAGCATCTATGTCATACCGTTTTACAATATCACGAACTACTTTTATTACAAAGGCCTGCGCCTCTTTATTTCCCGGATCAAAATATTTCTTATCACCATAAGTAAGGAACCATTCAGGGTGAACACGGCTGATATGATTGGGAGCAACGGAAGATTGACCAATATGATGAACAGCCCGGTATGGGTTCAACCAGGCATGAAATTCCATTCCCCGCTTATGCGTTTCTTCAATCATAAACTGAAGCGGGTCATAATAAGGAGAAGGAGGTTTGCCCTGCTGACCGGTCAACCACTGGCTCCAGGGTTCGTATTGGGAAGGGTAAAATGCATCCGCTGCAGGCCGAACCTGAACGATCATGGCATTCATACCGTTTTTTTGATGCAGATCCAGCAAACGGATATAATCGGCTTTTTGTTTTTCAGTGTCAGTGAGACCTGCTTGCGGCCAGTCGATATTGTTAACGGTAGCTATCCAGACACCCCGGAATTCATACTTCGGTTGCGCCTGGGTAAGTTGAGTAGAAAGGAAAATGAAAAGTAGTAACCAGGTAGCGGCTTGTTTCATGTTTGTTTTCAGATTCGGAATGAATAATCCGGCGAAATTACGTCATTCAGCTCCATCCCGTATCTTATCGAGCAGGTCGCTTAAAATATTAGCATCTTTTTCTGAAAGATTGCTGAGTACAGCATCCATCTCATCCTGTTTTGCATCTAATCTTTCTAATAATTTTTTTCCTTTATCAGTAATGACCACATCTACTAGCCGACGATCGTTTTTACAAGTCACTTTTTTTACTAATCCTTTTACAATAAGCCGGTCTACAATACGACTGGTATCACTCATTTTTTCCAGCATTCTTTCTCTTATCTGCAGCGTAGAAAGGGGTTGGGGAAAACTCCCCCTCAGGATACGAAGAATATTGAATTGTTGTGAGGTGATATCTTCGGCATCAAAAATGGCTTTGGTTTTATCTTTCATCCATGCAAGTGTATAAATAAGATTGATACTCGCTTTCTGGTGAGCATTACGAAATTTGGTCTGCTGTATGTCCTTTTCAATACCCATACTACCGGAACTTATTATTAAATGTAAAAAGTTTTGGGCTAAGCTGACAAGCTTACCCAAAACTTATTGATACTACTCAAAGGTATTTTAATTATTGTAGTAGAACTTTTCTTCTACAATTTTCCCGTTTTTCCAGCGCTGAACCGCCAATTGGGTATAGTTTCTTACGCCATAGTCTTTGTGGGTATAATCAAACCACCATTCTGTTACAGCCAGGTCATCACTGTAAACAGTGTTTACCACTTTAGCTCCACGAAATTCAGTAAGCCCATTTACAAAAGCTTCCTCGTACTGGCGATTGATGGCTTTGCCTTCACGGGCCGGGTAATTGTTGTCCTGCATTACAACATCGTCTGCATAAAACTTATCAAAGGCATCAAGGATTTTTCCTTCCAGGATCATCTGGTTCAACTGGTCAACATTTGTTCTTAAGTCGCTCATGGTATTATTTTTTTTGTGTAAATATTTGAGAGAACAAAATTAATGTTGCAACATTGAATTATCAAAAATATTTCTCTTCGCAGGGGTGATTTAGCCATTTATTAACACAAGGGGAGCAGCAACGGTGTATAAAAATTCCTCTTCGTAGTATTGCTGTATATGTAAAATATCATTGCTTTACTATACAAACCACAAACCATCAACCATTAAACTTAGTGTATGAAGCTACTTTCCGAATCCATCCGCAGCTTTTTTGAAGGATTTGCTTCTTTTTATACTTCTATTTATCAGGAAATGAAGAAATGGCGATAAAACTGATAATTAGCCTGGAAGCATAAGATACCTGTTATACACAGATTCAGGGTTTCTTATTGTTTTTTCAATTCTCCCGAAAATTTTAAAATAGTAAAGAGATGATGTGCTTCATGCAGAAGGAAGAAGTTTATCCATTGCAATAAATTCATTGCACCTAGTGAAGGATGTGTACCTTTTTTTACAAAATCTGTTTCTGGCAGAGTTACTATTCCAGAAGCTATTTCTTTCCGGGTTGTAAGCATATCCTGCATAATTTCCCTGATAGTCTTTGTGCAATTATCATGAAAAAGAGGATCTGCATCAGCAGTATATTTTTCAAAACATGGATTACTGCCGTCAAGAATTCGCTTAACCCGTTCAGCAAATGTGTGCTGGTAAGTCTGGAGATGCACAATATTTTCAAATATGGACCATTTACCCTGAATGACCTGACGCCTTACCTGTTCTTCTGTTAAACCGTCAATAAGATCTACCAATACTTTATGCTGATATTGTAACCGGGTAGAAATGTGTGATGGTACTTGCATAACTGAAAATTTAATGAGTAATCTTTTTTAAAATTAATTCTCCCAAACTTTTGTCCCTTCGCTGCAGTTGGCACATATATCTATATTTTTTCTTCCTTGTAAAATCTGATATCTGAATTTACTGTATTCCTCATTTCTCCAGACCTCTTTAAAAGATTTTTTCTTAAGATCTCCCAACCGGTGTTGTGCGTCTTTATCAAAACAACAGGGTGCCACCACCCCGTCCCAGGTAATAACCGGGTCATGCCATAACCGCCAGCAATGATTGGAAAGCTTTCCTTTAAACGTATATCCTTGGGACGTTTTTTGATAGCGGCTGTATTTATCAATAGTCGGTATCAGCTGATTGGGGTCATTCTTGTAATCATATACCTGGGCTGTTTTAAACCATACGTCATCTACGCCGATTTCATCAGCCAGTTTTTTTACATCTTCAATCTGGTGTTCATTTGGCTTCACCACCAGGAACTGAAACACAACAAAGGGTTTATTGCTTTTTAACTCCTTTTTCCATTTCACAATATTCCTGGCACCTTCAATTACTTTATTTAAATGCCCGCCTACCCGGTACTGCTGATACACATCCTGTGTGGTTCCGTCAATTGAAATGATTAAACGATCCAAACCGCTTTCTATGGTTCGTTTTGCATTATCGTCAGTAAGGTAATGGGCATTAGTGGAAGTAGCCGTATAGATTCTTTTTTTTGATGCATACTGAACCATATCAAGGAAGGAAGAGTTGAGATAAGGTTCTCCCTGGAAATAGAAAACGAGGTAAAGAAGTTCTTTATGCAACTGATCAATTGTTTCGCTGAAAAAATCTTTTTGAAGCATTCCGGTAGGGCGGGTAAAGGCTCTTAGCCCGCTGGGACACTCAGGACATCGCAGGTTACAGGAAGTAGTAGGTTCAAAAGATATAGACACAGGATAACCCCATTGTACCGGTCTTTTTGTCCACTTGCTGATATAATAGCTGATCAATACTTTCATCCCGTTCCAGGCCCTGCGGGCAGTGAGTTTAGATAGAAGGTTAAAACTGTCTCTTCTGTTAAATCGGCTCATCGGGAGTAAAGTTAAGTTGCTATCTTCAAACAGATTTCCGATGAAATACCCGATTATTTCATACCGTATTTTTCCCCTCGGCGACTCTGCCCTTACCGTTGATTTTGGCAGTGTGATTGACGAAATGATAAATCAGCAGGTTATAGCGAGGTTTCGCCAGTTGCAGCAGCATCCTGTTCCCGGAATGATTGAAGTAGTGCCGGCCTACAGTTCTGTAACTATCTATTATAATGTGCTGACTGTAAAGAAATACACCCCTTCAGGGGAAAGTGCATTTGAAAGAATGAAACAGGAAGTAGAAGCAAGATTGAAAGATGAACCGGATATGTCAGAAAGTAATTTAAGGTTACTGAGAATTCCCGTTTGTTATGATACGGACTTTGCCACCGATATTGAATTTGTGGCCAGGATAAAAAATATTTCGGTTGCTGAATTAATCCAAATCCATACCCGGAGAATTTACAAAGTATATATGCTTGGTTTCTTACCCGGGTTTGCATATATGGGGGAAGTAGATAACAGAATAGCCGTGCCCCGTAAAAAACAACCGCAAACTATTTTACCAGGAAGTGTGGGTATTGCCGGAAAACAAACCGGGATATATCCGATGGCATCTCCGGGTGGCTGGCAGATTATTGGCAGATCGCCATTGAATTTTTTTACTGCTGAAGAAAATAAACCAACATTATTACAGGCTGGCGACAATGTTCAGTTTTTCACAATAGATAAAAATGAGTTTGAGAATTATTAAAGCAGGCATATTGGATACGATTCAGGATACAGGCAGGTATGGCTTTCAGCACCTGGGTATAAATCCTTCCGGCGCAATGGATAAGTATGCCATGCAGCAGGCAAATGCCCTTGTAGGAAACAGACTTGATGAAGCTGTTATTGAATTACATTTTCCAGCATCCATATTTTTGTTTTCCAAACCAGCACTGATTGCATTGAGCGGCGCTGATTTTTCAGCCAGCATTAATGGGGAACCGGTCTCTAATCTTCGTTGTATAGTCGTCAATAAAAATGACGCCTTGCAATTTCACCGCCCGGTGAGCGGCACAAGAACCTACCTTGCTGTTTATGGTGGCCTGGACATAAAAAGCTGGCTACATAGCAAAAGCACAAACAGTAAGGCCCGGGTCGGCGGTTTTGAAGGGCGAAAATTGTTGAAAGGAGACGAGATTCCTTTATCTACTAAAAAAGACTTTTCTTATTTGCTTAATGAAAAAAAATTCAAAATATTTCCCTGGACAGCCGAAAGTAATTCAATTAATAAACCATATGAAATAGCTATACTACAGGGAAATGAATGGGAGCAATTAACTGATGAGTCAAAGAAAATTTTTTCAGACACAGCTTTTGTCATCACCAGGCTGGCAGATCGTATGGGGTACAGGCTGGGCAATAACCCGCTGATAAGTACCGTAAATGACGAGTTAATTTCTTCGGCCGTAACTTTTGGAACAATACAATTATTACCTGATGGGAAATTGATAGTACTTATGGCCGATCATCAAACAATGGGAGGATACCCAAGGCTGGCTCATGTAATAACGGCTCATCATACAAAGCTGGCACAATTGAGAACGGGAGACGGAATCTCGTTTAAGTTTACTAATCTGGAAACAGCAGAGGATTTATTATACAAACAACAACAATATTTGCAGCAACTGCAAAATGCCTGTATATTAAGGCTACAACAATACCTGCATGAGAATTGATATCAACTGTGATATGGGAGAAGGTAATGGTAATGATAAGCTGGTCATGCCATTTATCAGTTCAGCTAATATAGCCTGCGGATATCATGCTGGTAATATTGAAACCATGCAGGAAGCAATAGAATCATGCTTAAAATATAACGTTGCTATTGGCGCCCATCCTTCCTTTTTGGACAAAGACAATTTTGGCAGAAAAGAAATAAATATGCCTGTTGATGATTTATATGAACTGGTGATACAGCAGCTGATTATT
Source organism: Chitinophagaceae bacterium (assembly GCA_044221225.1). Classification (GTDB taxonomy): domain Bacteria; phylum Bacteroidota; class Bacteroidia; order Chitinophagales; family Chitinophagaceae; genus JJ008. Next base: position 131,055 of record JBGAPQ010000008.1, on the reverse strand, counting down.
TTCAGTGAAGTGGCGGCTTCATTCAACAGGAAGATGGTTCATGTAAAACCTCATGGGGCTTTATATAACTTGTCAGCTAAAGATGCACTGGTGGCTAATATCATTGCCAAAGCAGTTAAAAATTTTGATAGTAGTCTTATCCTCTTTGGGCTAAGCGGCAGCCATTCTGTTTATCAGGCAAAACAACTGGGATTAAAAACGGCCAGTGAGGTTTTTGCCGACAGAACTTACCAGGATGATGGCTCCATTACTCCCAGGTCACAAGCAAATGCATTAATTGAGGATGCGGAAAAAGCAGTATTACAGGTATTGCAAATGATTAATGCCGGAACTGTTACTTCCGTGTCAGGTAAGGTCATACCTGTTCTTGCGGAAACAATATGTATTCACGGCGATGGCAAAGAAGCAGGGAGGTTTGCAAAATCAATTTATGAAGCACTAATCAGGAATGATATTGAAATCAGGAAAGTTCAATAAAAAAAATGGTGGCGTCATACTCGGTGCTGCATTCCTCATGGCTACATCAGCGATCGGTCCGGGTTTTCTCACTCAAACCAGCTTGTTTACTCAGGAACTGTTAACCAGTTTCGGATTTGTTATCCTTATATCTGTTCTGCTTGATATTGGTGCACAACTCAATATATGGCGGATTGTGACTGTAAGTGAACAAAGGGCACAAGATATTGCTAATAAAGTAGTGCCCGGACTGGGTTTCTTTCTGGCAGCACTGATTGCATTTGGTGGATTAGTATTTAATATCGGCAATATTGCAGGAACAGGACTTGGATTAAATGTATTAACGGACATTGATACTAAAACTGGGGCCATTATAAGTTGTGTCATTGCTTTAGGGATTTTCTGGTTTAATGAAGCCGGGAAACTGATAGATATTTTTGTAAAAATTCTTGGAATACTGATGATTGGCCTCACTGTGTATATCGCTTTTTCTTCTCACCCGCCAATAGGAGAAGCTTTGTATAGGACAATATGGCCGGCGAAAGTGGATGTAATAACAATTGTAACACTGGTTGGTGGAACTGTTGGGGGTTATATTTCTTTTGCCGGAGCACACCGCTTGATTGATGCTGGTGTTAGGGGTAAAGAGCATATTAAACAAGTTACCAACAGTTCAGTAACAGGTATACTGATTACTTCCTTTATGCGGTATATCCTGTTTTTAGCGGCATTGGGTGTAGTGTGGCAAGGAGTAAAACTGGCTGCAGAAAATCCTGCGGCTTCCGTATTTCAATCGGCAGCGGGGAGTATTGGGTATAAATTTTTTGGAATAGTAATGTGGAGTGCGGCTATTACATCTGTTGTGGGAGCATCCTACACTTCTGTTTCTTTCTGGAAAACGCTGGCGCCTGTTGTCAGAAATATGGAGAAGATAATTACAAGTTTGTTTATTATTCTTTCAACAGTAATCTTTATTTCAGTTGGTCAGCCGGTGAAACTACTCGTATTTGCCGGGGCTGTTAATGGAATTATTTTACCGGTTGCTTTAGCTGTGATTCTTGTTGCTGCGGGAAAATCTGCAGTTGTTAACCAGTACAGACATCCGTTATTGTTTTATGTTATTGGCTGGATTGTTGTTGTTGTGATGGCTTATATGGGTTTCGTTACTATTCAGCAAAGCGTAGATAAATTGTTTTAACATATTGTATAATAAATAAAACAAAAAAGCCCAACCATAGGGTACGTTGAGCTTTTTGTTATCATCCATCCTTGTTTGTGTCCAGTCAGCCGTTTAATATTTTAGAGCCAAGCAGATAAGTCTTGCCGGGATGATAGATGAAAAGACAGGTTCCGTTTTTTATTGTTGTAATGATTTCTGATGCTTCTTTCTTTGGAACAGCAGGACAGCCCCAGCTTCGGCCCATATAACCGCCATTTATTACACGGCTTTCATTTACATAATCGGCGCCATGAACAACAATAGTCCTCATCATTGCTTTATCGTTGTAGCCAGGGTCCACTCCGTTGATGTGTAATGATAAACCATGTTTGCCTGTATAGGTATTGTCTGTAATATAAAATCCTAAACTGCTTTGTAACGATTCGGGGGCATTGGAAAATTTTGTCGCATATTCAGCGCCTGAGTTTTTTCCATGCGCAACATAGGTGTTGGTAACCAGCTTACTGTTATCAATGTCTATTATATACAATCTTTTTTTCCTTGATGACTGACTGAAATCACAAATCGTTAAATAATTACTTCTGCTAATCAATTTTTTTCTTAGCAGCTTTTGATAGCCTTTCCAGGCATAATCAAATGCTTCTTTTGATAAACCATATTGCTGCAGGTTTATATCATTATATAATGCAGTGGCTGCGTCTGCAACAACAGAGGCAAAAGATAAATTGGAATATGAAGCAGGGTTAACTGAAACAGTATGGCTGTTTACAGTTTGATAGGGCGGAATAATTGTGAACGAGGTACACAATAATCCCACAGAAATGGGGAAGATAAGTTTTCTCACTCAGGTACGGTTTTTCAGAATATCAAACGTAAGGCAATGCCAAAATATTATTGGAAATTTAATAATACAAGGAATAAAGCATTGTTTTTTATTGTTTTACGAAGAACTACGCAATGTATATAATGATAATAACAGGAAAATCTACGAACTGAGATTATATAGATTAAGAATAGGCCTTTGTGCGTTAACTCAAACCACACAAATCAGTTTTCCATTATTTTATGAGCTTTTCTTTGTTTGATGACAAACTCACTGGAGTATATTCTTAATAGCAACATAAAAAGGGAAATCAGCAATGGCCCGAAGATTAGTCCGATAAAACCAAAAAGATTCAATCCAATAATAACACCGAATACCGTCGTAAGAGGATGAACGTTGCCCAGTTTTTTCAGCAGGGTGAAACGTAATATATTATCTATAGTGCCAATTATAGCGAACCCGAAAACAAGCATGGCTATTCCCTGCCAGGTTTGCCCGTTTGCAAAAAAAATAATTGCAAGGGGTACATATGCCAAAGCTGCGCCCACCACTGGCAACATGGCTGCAATACATGTAACGCCAAACCAGAAGAAGGGTTCTTTAACTCCGATTATTAAATAACCAGCCAGGCCGACAATGCCCTGTGCAAAAGCAATCAGCGGTATGCCAATGGAGTTAGAGGCTACCATCATATTTACTTCTTTGCCCAATTTTGCAACGTTATCATCTTTTAAAGGGATGTATTCAAATAATGCGTCTTCCATTTTACGGGCATTTACCAGCATAAAATAAAGAATGAAATACATGAAAAAGATAATAGTGAGAGAATTGAATGTGGCGCCAAGGATGCCCGGCAGGCTTTTGGCAATAAAATCGCCCAGGTTATTGATATTTTCATCACTGGCAATTTCAATATCAAAACGTTGCTCAATACCTGTCACCACTTTTTTTAATGCAGTTACCAGTTCAGCAGAGTGCTGTATTGCATAAGTTACTTTTGATGATAGCATATTAATTAATAAGCCTACAGGAAGTAAAATCACAATAAATGAAACCAGCATCAGTAATGCAGCGGCCCAGCCTCTTCTCCATTTTCTTTTTTCTGTCAGGTATAACATCATCTTGTGCATCAGGATATAAATGGTGATGGCTCCCAGCAAAGCTGGCAGAAAATTATAAAGCTGCCAGAATAATACAATACCCAACAGCAAAATGATAATGATGAAAAAAAATTGCCGAATCCTGTTCTGGTCTATAACATTATTTGTCATATGTAAGTTAAAAGTAAGAAATACGAAGTAAGGGTGAAAAACCCTTTATACCACTTTTATTCAGGGTAAAAAATACTCATCTATATTTCATTTTTTTTGGCCACTCTTACACCTGAACTTCTTTCCATTTACCTTTTCTGAAATAATACCAGGCAGCTATTGCTATTACAGTTTCAGCAACGGGTATAGCAATGAAAGCACCTGTTGGCCCCATATTTAAACCTTTAGCCAGTAAGAAGGCGAAGGGTATCTGGAACAACCAAAAGCCAACTATATTTATCCAGGTAGGTGTTTTGGTATCACCGGCCCCGTTTAATGCCTGTATCATCACCATGCCAATGCCATAAAAAATATAACCACAGCCGATGATCTGCAAGGACAAAACACCAAAACGATGAACTTCCGGCTTGTCTGTAAAAATGCTGATGATGGGTGATGCAAACAGGATAAATAAAAACATAACTCCTGCCATAAAGACGGCATTGTATTTTGTAGCGAGCCATACACTTTTTTCTGCTCTGTTTGCTTGTTTAGCGCCGAGGTTCTGACCAACTAAAGTGGCAGCAGCATTGCTCAATCCCCATGCGGGCAGAATAAAAAAAATAACATTCCGTATGGCTACCTGGTAACCGGCAGTAGCATTGGTGCCACCCGTATCAGAAACCAGCCATGCAAGGATAATCCAGCTTCCACTTTGAATAAAGAACTGGAAAGTGGCAGGCCAGGCAACTTCAAACAAATGTTTTACTACAGGCAAATCCCATTTAAAGTGCGGCCACTTTATTTTGATATTGCCTTTACTGTGAAACAAATGATAACATTGATACAGCACACCCGTTCCTCTTCCTATAACCGTGGCAATCGCAGCGCCTTTTAACCCCAACTCGGGAAAAGGGCCATAACCATTGATAAGTGTGGGGCAAAGAAAAATATTAATGATGCTTGCTAACCACAAACTACGCATTGCAATAGCTGCATCTCCTGCTCCGCGAAAAATGCCATTGATAAGAAATAGTAAAATGATTACAACACTTCCTCCAAGCATGATACGGGTAAAAAGGGTTCCTTCCCGGATTACCTGTGGCTCCGCTTTCATTAACCGTAAAATATCAGGTGCAAAAATAATTCCTGCAATACTAAGTATAACTGCTGCTGCTAATGCTAACAAAATTGATTGTGCTCCGGCATGTGCAGCTGCATCAGGATTTTTCTCTCCGATACGGCGAGCCACAACTGCAGTAGCAGCTGTGCTTAAACCGATTCCGATGGTATAAATGATTGTTACAACGGATTCAGTAAGCCCTACTGTTGCAATTGCTATTTCGTTGTCAGGGAGATGACTCACAAAATACATATCCACTACTGCAAAAACGGATTCCAGGCTTAATTCAAGAATCATTGGAATAGCAAGTAATACAATAGCGCCGCGGATACTACCCTGTGTATAGTCATGCTCGCCACCTTTCAGCGCCTGTCTGACTAAGGAAAAGAAGTGGGATACCTTATGGGTATTGGTTGATTGTTTCAACATGTTAAAAGGCTTTTGAAGATAATTAAAAAAGAAAAGGGAAACAGCAACGGATTGTTGCTATTTAATGAATGATCCGAAAAAATTGCTCAGTTAACCATTAATTGTCAGGCGGAGCATTGTGAAGCCTTCATATTCATTGCTTAAAGAGTTGCGAATATAACAGAAAAAAGTAAAATGAACACAATTATTAAATGATGACAATAATCATATCAGCTTATGACGCCAAAGGTTTGAATACGGGGCTCCCTTATCGAAATTTGTTACATCCCTCACTTTAAAACTGCGGATCATGGCAGAACCCCTGCAAACCCAATTGCTGAATCAGCTTTGGAATTTACAATTAACAAACGGCTTTATTAATGATGATGATGTAAAGCAACTTGCAGACAGTTTTAACCTTTCAGAAATAGAAGTGGAAGGTGTGGTTTCTTTTTATCATTTCTTTCACCGTAAACCAACCGGTAAATACACTATATACCTTAATAATAGTATAGTAGCCGATCTGAAAGGTTTCAACCGTATTAAAGAAACTTTTGAACGGGAAACAGGCACCACATTTGGCTCGGTAGACCGAACAGGCACTTTTGGGCTGTTTCTTACTCCCTGTATCGGATTAAGCGATCAGGAACCATCTGCATTAATAAATTTTTATCCGTTTACAAACCTGAATGCGATTAAGGTCAAAGACATTATTTCATCTCTGAAAAAGGGAGTGACACCTGAAAATATCTGTGATACACCCGCAGATAATATTCGCTATACACCACCGGGTAATAAAACTGTTTTCTTTAAACAATTCGATCCCGGGTTGACATTAATCAGGGCAGAAAAACTTGGACCTGATGGCATATTAGAAGAATTAAAAAGAGCTGAACTGGCCGGACGGGGAGGCGCTTATTACCCCACCTGGAAAAAATGGAGTGCGGCAAAATCGCAATCATCATCTCCAAAGTTTGTGATATGTAATGCAGATGAAGGTGAACCGGGCACATTCAAGGACAGGGTACTGATAAATACTCAGGCAAAATCATTGATTGAAGGAATGATGATCTGCGGATATGTTATCGGCGCTGAATATGGTATCATTTACCTGAGAGGAGAATACCGGTGGTTAAAGAATAAACTGGAGGATGCTATACAGGAATACAAGAATACCGGTTTGCTTGGTAAAGATTGCACAAAAATAGAAGGATTTCATTTTGATATAAGAGTTCAAATGGGTGCCGGGTCTTATGTATGTGGCGAAGAAACTGCTTTATTAGAATCGCTGGAAGGTAAAAGGGGAGAACCAAGAACCAAGTGGTATTTTCCTGTGGAGAAAGGATACCTGCAACAACCTACTGTTATTAATAATGTAGAAACTTTCTGTGCAGCAGCCCGCATTATTGAAATAGGCGCTGATGCATATATACAAATGGGTATTCCGGGATCACCCGGAGTAAAGCTTCTCAGCGTTTCCGGGGATTGTAAACTGCCGGGCATATACGAAATAGAATGGGGTATGACAGTGGCAGAACTGCTGGAGCTTTGCGAAGCTGAAGATCCTTATTATATACAAGTGAGCGGACCGTCTGGTGAGTGTATATCTGTTAAAGAAAAATTCCGGCGTATTTCTATGCTTGATCTGCTGGCAAGAAAGGATATAAGGTGCGGAGGCTCTTTTATGATCTTCAATAAGCAAAGAGACCTTGTGAAAGTACTGCTGAATTTCGCCGAATTTTTCAAATCAGAATCCTGCGGCATCTGCACCCCCTGCAGGGCGGGCAATTTTATTATACAACGTAAACTGGAAAGACTGGACAATGGTCTTGCCAATGAAAAAGACCTGCAGGAATTAAAGAACTGGGGTACTATTATGAAAAATACCAGCCGTTGCGGGCTGGGTAAGACTGCGACAAACAGTTTAATATATGCAATGGATAAGTTTCATGATTACTTCTCTTCCAAACTGGATAAAGAATATAACGGGCTGAACCTGAAGTTCGATATTGAAGCAGCAACAGAAGAATATGAGAAATATAAAATCTGAGTGTTATGTCAAAATTGGTAAATATAACTATTGACGGGAAAAACTTCCAGGCCGAAGAAGGAAAAAGCCTAATGTTGGCCGCAAGGGAGAACGGAGTTTTTATTCCATCACTTTGTTTTTACGAACATATTGACCCCCCACTGGGCACATGCCGTGTTTGTACCTGTAAAATAAATGGCAAGTACGGCCCTGCCTGTACAGAAAAAGTAACAGAAGGCCTGACTGTGGAAGTGAACACAGACGAACTGACGGACAGCCGTAAAGCATTGGTAGAAATGATGTTTGCAGAAGGAAACCATATTTGCCCTGCCTGCGAAAAAAGCGGCCACTGCGATTTGCAACACATGGGCTATGAGCTCGGTATTTCATCAACCAGGTTTCAGCACCTGTTTAAAGACAGGGTTATTGATTTTAAACCCAGCAGGATGGTAATGGAGCATAACCGTTGTATAAAATGCCTTCGTTGCGTAGTGGATGTTAAAACAGATGATGGCAAAAGAGTTTTTAATTACCAGGACCGGGGCAACGAAACCTATGTGGGCATTGATTACGAACAGGAAGAGAAGTTAACAGAAGAGCAGGTAATCAATGCAATGAATATTTGCCCTACCGGTGCAATTATTGTAAGAGGTGTGAGCCTGGCCGAGCCATACGGGCAGCGGAAATATGATATGGACTCAGTGCAGAAAGACTATGCAAAGAAAAAACATGGACATCATCCAAGGCCTGCAGTGATGGAGAAAAAAATTGTGGCAACTGTATCGCTGGCGGGTTGTTTCGGGTGCCATATGTCACTGCTGGATATTGATACTGATCTGCTTGATGTGGTTGAACTTATTTCATTTGACAAATCACCGCTTACTGATTTCAAAGAATTTACTTCCCGTTGTCATATCGGTATTATAGAAGGCGGTGTGTGTAATTCAGAAAATATAGAAACGCTGCGCAAATTCAGAGAACATTGTGATATTCTTGTTTCGCTTGGTGAATGTTCTATATGGGGCGGCTTACCAACCATGCGCAATTCCATTCCACTGAGTGAATGTTTGGAAGAGGCATATCTCAATTCAGCAACTAGTGAGCCGGGGGCCAACATTGTTCCTTATCACGAAGACCTTCCCAAGATATTAGACAGAGTATATGCCTGCAGTGAAATTGTGCGAATAGATTACTTTATTCCTGGTTGCCCTCCCGATGCCAATCATATCTGGAAAGCAGTGAAAAACATTCTTTGGGGCGAAGAGTATTCAATTCTTTATTCTGAGTTTAAGTACGATTAATATAATTTATTTTATGAGCAGAAAGATTACCATTGATCCTGTAACAAGAGTGGAAGGCCACGGCAGGGTTACAATACATCTCGATGAATATGGACAGGTAAAAGACTCGTTCTTTCACATCGTGGAGTTCAGGGGTTTTGAAAGGTTTATACAAGGGCACCCCTATTGGGAAGCCCCGGTATTGGTGCAGCGGCTTTGCGGTATCTGTCCCGTAAGCCATCACCTTGCAGCAGCCAAAGCCATAGACCAGCTTGTGGGCATTGACCCCAAAGATCTTTCACCCACGGCCACCAAACTCCGCAGGCTGATGCACTTTGGACAGGTGTTTCAGTCACATGCACTGCATTTCTTCTACCTCGCTTCGCCGGATTTATTATTTGGCGTGGATGCACCGGCAGAAAAACGAAATGTGGTGGCTGTTGCAGTTGAAAACAAGGACCTGGCTGTTAAGGGCATCACGATGCGCCGTTTTGGACAAGAGGTTATTAAAGCTGTAGCGGGTAAAAAAATTCATGGCATACTGGCTGTTCCCGGAGGGGTGCATAAAACATTCACACAACGGGAAAGAGATTTCTTTCTTGATGGAAAAGAAATTGAAAATATTGATACCATGATCGAATGGTCACAGACAATGGTGGATTTTATGAGAGAGTATCATGAAAAAAATAAAAAATTCTTAGACGATTTTGCACAGTTTCCTTCCGGACACCTCGGCATGGTAAACGAATGGGGCGCAATGGATTTATATGATGGTAAACTAAGGGCCATTGATAGTGATGGGGATATAACTTTAGATGATATCTCAACAGATCTGTACCAGGAATATTTTTCTGAAGCAGTAGCACAATGGTCGTATATGAAATTCCCTTACCTCAAGAATTTAGGCAGAGAAAAAGGCTGGAACCGGGTGGGGCCGCTGGCAAGAATCAATGTGTGTGATTCTATCACTACCCCGTTAGCTGAAAAAGCAAGAAAAGATTTTGTGGCTTTTACAGGAAAAAAAGTCAACAACAGTACGATGTATTCACACTGGGCAAGATTGATAGAAGTACTGCACAGCGCTGAAGTAATAAAGGAACTGCTGAATGACCCGGAAATATTTGGGGATGATCTCGTACGTAAAGGAACGCCAAGGTCAAAAGGTATAGGAATAATAGAAGCACCCCGCGGCACTCTTACTCACCACTATGAAGTGGATGATAAGGGAATGATTACCCGTTGTAACCTGATTGTTTCCACCACACATAATAATGATGCAATGAATATGGCAGTAAAATGGGTGGCCAATAATGTAATTAGCCGCAAAGGCACAATAACAGACGGTATGCTTAACCAGGTGGAAGTAGCTATCAGAGCTTATGATCCCTGCCTCAGTTGTGCTACGCAGGCTATGGGGAAAATGCCGCTGAAAGCTGAACTGTATAATTATAAAGGAGACCTGATTGGTGAAAAATTTAAAAACTGAAAAGCCGGCTATACTCTTAGTGGGTATTGGAAACAGTGGCAGAAAAGATGATGGATTAGGCTGGAAGTTTACCGACATTGCCTTCCGGTTGGGTTTGCCGGCTCTGGACTGTGAGTTCCGTTATCAGTTACAGATAGAAGACGCATTGCTGCTGTACCGCTATGATAAGGTAGTTTTCGCAGACGCCTCACACACTGAGTTAAAAGAAGGGTTTGAGATAAAACCTTGTACCCCCGCCAGTCATTATTTTTATTCCTCACATATGCAAAGCCCGGAAACAATTCTCTACCTGGCTAAAGAATTATATAATAAAATCCCTGAAGCGTACACCCTGGCTATAGCAGGGTATAATTGGGGATTGGGTACATCCCTGAGCAAAAGGGCGGAAAATAATCTCAGGAAAGCAGTTGTTTTTTTTGAGAAAGATTTTTTACCGGTTGTTTCTTAAACAATCTGACTGCATCACAAAGCGCCATCTTTATTCTTCACTATTAGCAGAATAAGAATTAGTGACATACATAAGACATATCATACTTAAAAATGACGCCTGTCATGGAATACCCCCGCTTTTCGGTCTAATATAGCACCTTCTTTGAGAATCAAAATTCCGGACCATGTATTATTATATAGCTGGTTTGTTCATTTTTCCGCTAATCATCAGCGGATTGTTGTTGGTACTGCCCAAAAAAATTGCAGAGCTTCTTGTAATTGTAACTTCTCTTCTGTTGTCAGCCCTGTCCTTGTATGTCTTTATAAATGCGAACGAGCCTCTCTTTCTCAGCGTTCCGCATTATGTAAATGAAATAGTGGGTGGTGCTGACATTTTGCTGCTGTTGTATTTTGGCTGGGTAGCCCTGCGCCAAAAAAATATACTGGTGGGTGTGATGAGTGTACTGCAGTTAGGCGGGCTGCTGTATTTACTGCAATCATTGCCGGCGGATCATTCCATGCAGTTCATGGTGGATAAGCTGAGTGCATTTATGTTTCTTCTTATCAATGTTATCAGCGGTGTCATTGCTATTTATTCATTAAAGTATATTGACGAGGAAGATTGCAGCAGCTTCCGGAAAAAATATTTCCTTTCTATTCTGTTCTGGTTTATTGCAGTTATGAACCTGATTGTTTCATCAGACAATATGGAGTATTTCTTCCTGTTTTTTGAACTGACTACACTGGCATCGTTTCTGCTTATTGGTTTCAGGAAAGATAAAGAATCTGTAGCTAATGCACTCACTGCCTTATGGATGAACCAAATCGGCGGGCTGGCTATACTGGCAGCTATTTTCTTTATAGCTTATAATGGTTATGGCGAGGCAACGTTTACTAATCTGTTGTCACATGCATCTGCTTCAGGTATTTTATTGCCGTTGGCACTGCTCTGTATAGCAGCGTTAATTAAAGGGGCACAAATGCCATTCAGCAAATGGCTGCTTGGTGCAATGGTGGCGCCTACACCGGTAAGTGCATTGCTTCACTCTTCCACTATGGTGAAGATCGCACCATTTATTATACTGCGTTTGTCGCCGGCTTTAAAAGATACTCCTGTGGCAACTGTAGTGATTGCTTTAACAGGCTTTGTATTCATAGCAGCTGCAATCGGTGCTTTATCACAAGATAATTTCAAAAGAATACTTGCGCACTCTACCATTGCCCTGCTGGCCCTGATGATAATGATGGGTGCAGCAGGTACACCCGTTACCATTGTTGCTTCATTGGTTCTCATTCTTTTTCATGGTATTTCAAAATGTATGTTGTTTCTTAATGCAGGCATTTTGGAAAGAGTATTCCATCTTAAACAATCATCTGACATGGATAAACTGGGCGAAAGCGGTCCTTTTACTTCGTTTGTAATCACCATTGGTTTTGTGTCTTTGTTGCTGCCCCCGTTTGGGGCATTTATTGGCAAGTGGCTGAGTATAGAAACAATTGGCGCCATGGCAACTGATAAAAAAATCCTTGGCGCACTGGTAATAGTAGCTGTTGCCTGCGGCGGTGCTGTATTATCACTGCTGTACTTTAAAGTAATGGGGCTGATGATTGCCAGAACAGGCAAAAGAGACAGATTCATGTTTGAAAAAACAGGATCTGTTTACTCGGGTACCATTTATGTGCTGATAGGGTTAATCATATTAAGTGTATTAGGGTTACCATGGCTGGTAACAGACTATTTTGCTCCCGTTGCTGCTGAATCTCTCAATACGAATGTGCCTGTAATTACGGAAGGCTGGAATGTCTATATCGGCGCTATGAAACTGCCATTGATTCCGTTGCTGATTGCGTTCCTTCTGCTGCCGGTTACTATTATTGCTGCCATGTTTGTGAAATTTAAAAATGTGGACAGGGCCAAAGAATATATGTGTGGTGAGAAAGTAAACTACACTTTTTCTTCTTTCTATTTTTCAACGGACAGGGCCACGCCTTATTTCTATGCAACAGGTGTATTGTTTTTTGCTGCATTGATAATTGTGGCATTGATATAAAATGAGTTGTTATGAATGATTTATTAATTCCTGTTTTACTGATTATGCTGGCTCCTTTAATTGGCGGGCTGGCCTATGGTGTTGAAAGAATCGTTAAAGCAAGGATGCAAAGAAGAATTGGCCCGCCATTGCTGCAGCCATTTTATGATTTTTTGAAGCTGGCCGACAAAAGGAAAATGATAGTACATTCAGCGCATGCTTTTCTGGGCATTATGCATTTTGTTTCGTTATGGTTTGCATTAGCTGTATTGCTGCTTGGTGGTGATTTGATTCTGGTGATTTTCCTTCACTTATTGTCTACTTCTTTAATCATACTGGCAGGTTATAGTACCCGTTCCATTTTCAGTCATTTGGGCGCCAACCGCACTGCCATTAGCATTCTTGCTTATGAGCCGGTACTTATTATCATTGCTGTCTCTATTTTCATGCTGACGGGAACTTTTGACACAGCAGCTGTTTATACGTGGAATGAGCCCTTGTTGTACAAAATGCCTCTGGCATTTATTGCCTTGCTACTCATTCTCCCGATTAAGCTTAAAAAATCACCTTTTGATGTGGCAGAAGCACACCAGGAGGTAACAGGTGGTGTAGAGCTGGAATTTTCTGGTTTGTTTTATGAAGCAGTGTACACTGCTAAATGGCTGGACTATATGTTCTGCTATACGCTGGTGTTCCTGTTTGCCGGAAATAATATTTTGCTGGGGATTGGGTTGGTTGTTTTCACTTTCTTTTACCTGAATGCTTTGGACAATTCGTCAGCAAGGGTTAGCTATAAACAAATGCTCCGCTTTTCATTAGGTGTTGCATTTTCTCTTGCTTTCATCAATTTATTAATAAATATCTTATCATGATATGAGCCAGAAAAATTATCGAATAACAACCAGCGATGTTATTTTTTCTGGCGAATAACATATGGCCAAAAAATAATAAAAGTTAACACATGAATTTAGCGTCGTACAGAAAAAAATCGCCGTGGATACTGCACTATAATGCAGGTGGGTGTAATGGATGCGATATTGAAATACTGGCATGCCTGGGTCCTAAGTATGACATTGAACGTTTTGGAATGATTAATACTGGTAATCCCAAGCAGTCGGATATTCTGCTGGTAACAGGCCCTGTTACCAAGCGCAGCCGCGAAAGATTAGTGGAGATCTATGCACAAATGCCCGAACCCAAAGTGGTTATCAGTTGCGGTGCATGTGCCAGTACAGGCGGTGTATTCCGGGGCATGTATAACTGCGAGGGAGGTATTGACCAGTACATACCAGTAGATGTTTATGTATGCGGATGTGGCACAAGACCGGAACAAATAATTGATGGTGTGGTGCAGGCGCTTGCAATACTGGAGAAGAAGAGCAAAGATATTGAGGAGTCAGTAAGACTGAAAAAAGAAGCAGTGAAAGAGGACAGCCAATTGAACAGGAGAAATGTAGCCGATACTATAAAACCACTTCTGACTTAAAAATAATTAGTGTAGCAGGAAGCAAACCCGGTTGCCTTTGACTTTTAATGGTAAAAAACAAGACATGAAGAAAATTGAAACCACATTAGCAAACTTGAAAAGAGACCTCAGCTCTTTTTACAAGGAAAATTTGCATCACTTTATGGTGATGAATGCTGTGCAGGCAGGCGACAAGATGGAAATACAGTGGTTCTTCAGCGACTATGCGCATCCCTGCGAAACAACCTGTTTTTTTGCCCTGATAAACAAGGATGAAGAAATTCCGAGTATAAAAGATATTGTCGTATCAGCATGGGTGGCCGAAGCAGAACTGGTGGATTTAATGGACATTAAAATCGAAAACACCTCAAAAGGGTTTGTGCTGGAACCTGATTTCGAAACCGGCCCGTTACTTAAGAAGAAATAGGCAAGGAAGATGAAAAGAATAGAAAGACCGAATTGAAAAACAATTGCCGCTCCCTTCTCTAAAGGAGAGGGGTTGGAGGTGAGGTAAAAAATAATTATGGGAAAACAATACGAAATACCAATTGGCGCCCAGCATATTTCTCTGCTGGAGCCATTGCATTTTAAGTTCACTACGGAGAATGAAAAAATTGTGAACACGGAGGCGAATGTATTTTATGTTCACCGGGGCATTGAGCAGGCCTGTTGTTCAAAGTTTAAATTCCGCCAGGTGAGTTTTGTAGTAGGCCGTGTATGTGGCTTGTGTTCCATATCACACTCTACCGCCTACTCACAGGTAGCTGAAAAACTGCTGAAAATTGATGTTCCCGCCCGGGCAAAATATTTGCGGATGCTGGTGATTGAACTCGACCGCATTCACTCACACCTGCTTTGCTTAAGCCATGTGGCTGAGAACTCAGGATTTGAGGCATTGTTTATGAAGACTATGCAATACCGTGAATTTTCTATGGAATTGCTCGAGGCCGTATGCGGCAATCGCATTCAATATGATTTTGCCATTGTGGGCGGTGTATCAAGAGATTTAAAACCACAAGTGGGGCAAATGATATTGGAACGGCTGAAAAAATTCATACCACAACTGGATGAACTGGTTGACATTTATCGCAACAACTGGACATTATCGCTGAAGAATAAAGGAGCGGGGGCCATCACTAAAGAACAGGCTATGCAGTTGAATGTGGTGGGACCGTTTGCAAGAGCAGCCGGACTTGCAATAGATGTACGCAACGAAACTGAAGACCTGCTGCCGTGGAAAGAGGTTGGGTTTGAAATGATAACAGAAACTGGTGGTGATGTGTATTCCAGGAACATTGTACGCCTCCGTGAGCTATATGTTTCTATCCGCATCATTCAGCATATCATTAATGGGTTGCCTGAATCTGCTTTAATCACCGAAACAAAGGCTTTCCCCGACGGTGAAGCGACAGTAAGACTTGAAGCACCAAGAGGAGAACTGTTTTATTATGCTAAAGGAAATAAGACACAAGTGCTGGAGAGGCTAAAAATAAAAGCGCCGACATTCTCCAATGTGGCCGGAATGGTGGCTGCTTTCAAGAATAACGAATACGGAACAGCTCCGGCTATTATTGCATCATACGATCCTTGCCTGTCCTGTACAGCGAGATAAAATACTTGAACATGAAAACCTTTTTCAAAGCACTGGGTAATGTATTTAAGAAACCTGTTACAACTAAGTATCCTTTTGAGCAAACCTATAAACCGGATGATTACCGCGGATTGATTGGTTTTGAAGAAAGCCTTTGTATCTGGTGCCGCCGCTGTGAAGCCGTATGCCCTCCGGGTGCTATTGTTTTCTCACAGGATATGGAAGGCAAACAAACTTATCACTATAACAGGGCTGTATGTATTTACTGTACAGAATGTGTTCGTGCCTGCCCCAAAGAAGGAGCCATTTTTCAGACCAATGAACCGGCACCCTGCGCTTTGAAAGAAGAAAACATCAATAATGGCTGGAATAAATTATTTGATGAAGCCATTGAAAGCCGTGAAGTATATGCAACTGAGAAGAAAAGGAAAGCTGCAGAAAAGGCTGCCGCTGATAAAGCGGCTGCAGCTGTTAAAAAAGATGCAGAAAATAATACAGGCAATTAAACGGGAGACCAACTACTTGTAAACTTTTTTATCTTTCCTTCATGCATGAACTCTCAATAGCCCATTCTATATTATCAATTGCCGAACGAGCACTTCCCGCTGACAGCAAAGCCGTCATTACCGCTGTATCATTAGAAATAGGAGAGTTGAGCAGTATCGAAATTGATGCTCTTCGGTTTGCATTTGATGCTATCAAACCGAAAACGGTTGTACAAAATGCAGAATTGAATATAGACCTGATTCCCGGCGAAGCAGAATGCTCCGGTTGTGCTACAGTTTTTCATATGGAGTCATATGGCAGTTGTTGCCCACAATGCAAGGGGTATCTTGTAAAAATTCTAAAAGGAAAAGAACTTAAAGTGCTGAGTATTACAGTAGAGGAATAGCAGGACTGATAATAATCATGTTGGCCTATGATCTCCCGGTTATAATAAAAGTATACTTCTTTCGACATTTGTTCAGGTTAATAAACCTAACAAATGTTCATTTGAAATTTTACTGCTAAAACCCTGACAATGGAACAAAACAACAACACACCCAATGCAGGAAAAGAGAGAAAAGTCAAGGGGAAGGTTGAAATTGATATTCAAAGATGCAAGGGATGCGAACTTTGCACCACGGCCTGCAAAGAACATGCTCTCGTACTTTCTGACACTATAAATATTAAAGGATACCGTTACATTATCGCCAACAATGATGTGTGTACCGGTTGTGTGAACTGTGCACTGGTATGCCCTGATGCGGTGATAACCGTCTATCGTACTCATCCAAAGAAAAAGCCGGTTGATATCACCCCGGAAAATATCCGGGAACAATTACAATCTATAATCAGTTCTTCTAAATAAACCGTTATGACTGAATACAAACTTATGAAGGGTAACGAAGCCATGGCAGAAGCGGCTATACTGGCCGGCTGCGATGCGTATTTTGGTTATCCTATAACGCCGCAATCAGAAGTACTGGAATATTTAGCCAGGGAAATGCCTAAGCATAACCGGATTGTAATGCAGGCGGAGAGCGAAGTAGCTTCTATTAATATGGTGTACGGCGCTGCCGGTGCAGGTTTTCGTGCCATGACGAGTTCTTCTTCACCGGGTATTAGCTTGATGCAGGAAGGCATCTCCTATATTGCCGGTGCCGAATTGCCTTGTTTAATAGTGAATGTAAACCGTGCCGGTCCGGGACTTGGAACGATACAGCCGGGACAGGGCGATTATTTTCAGTCTACCAAAGGAGGCGGACATGGTGACTACAGGATGATTGTACTGGCACCTGCTTCCGTACAGGAAATGGCTGACTTTGTGTTTTTAGGATTTGATTTAGCAGATAAATACCGCAACCCGGTACTGATGCTATCCGATGGCGCCATTGGCCAGATGATGGAGAAAGTGAAATTCAAACCTTATACAAGACCTGTAGTTGATAAATCATCATGGGCTACCACCGGTAAACCAAAGACCCGTAAAAGAAATTACATTACTTCCCTGCACATATTGCCGGAGAAGATGGAGGAGCATAACCTAAAGCTTGAAGAAAAATTTAAGCAGATAAGAGAAAATGAAGTAAGGTTTGAAGAAATAAATACTGCAGATGCGGATTATCTTTTTGTAGCATACGGACTCAGTGCAAGAATTTGCCAGAAGGCGATGGATATTGCACGGCAAAAGGGAATTAAAATCGGGCTGCTTCGCCCTGTCACTTTGTATCCTTATCCGTATCAACGTATTGAGGAACTGGCTTCACAGGTAAAACTGATGCTGAGTGTGGAACTCAACAGCGGGCAGATGGTGGAAGATGTAAGACTTGCAGTGAAAGGAAAAGTACCCGTTGAATTTTATGGAAGAATGGGCGGTATGATGCCCACACCCGAAGAAATTGTCCATCATTTAGAAACCTTAATACAGTATCATCATGCCAACTGACGAACAACATATATTGCCAGAAACAGCGTTGGATGTGACAACACCTGCCTGCCGCAAAGAGGAAGAAGAATACGAAATGGTGTATCACAAACCCGCTACGATGGTGGATGTAAGTATGCACTATTGCCCCGGTTGTGCACACAGCTTAGTTCACAAACTGATTATGGAAGTGGTGGAAGAAATGGGTATACAGGAAAATACCATTGGTGTTGCTCCTGTTGGCTGTTCTGTTTTTGCTTACGATTATATGGATATTGATATGTCTGAAGCGGCACATGGCCGTGCCTGTGCCGTCGCTACGGGAATTAAAAGACTGATGCCGGATAAATATGTATTTACTTACCAAGGTGATGGTGATTTAGCTGCTATTGGTATTGCAGAAACATTGCATGCCATCAATCGAGGAGAAAATATCCTGATCGTATTTATGAATAATGCGGTGTATGGCATGACCAGCGGACAAATGGCACCAACAACGTTGCCCGGGATGCACACTACCACAAGCCCGGATGGAAGAGATGTTAGTTATTATGGAGCCCCTATCAGGGTTTCTGAGCTGATGGCTAACCTGCCAGGTGCATTTTTTGTAACAAGGCAGGCTGTAAACAACGCCAATGCAGTTCGCAGAACAAAGAAAGCGTTGCAAAACGCTTTTAAATACCAGCAGCTGCACAAAGGAACCTGTTTGGTTGAAATTATCGGTAACTGTCCTTCTAACTGGAAAATGACACCAATCGAAGCAGCGAAGTTCATTGATGACGAGATGGTTAAAACTTTTCCGCTTGGTGATATTAAAGTACCTAATACAGAAGATTTGAAAATCTTTTAAACGATTCAGCGCATGAATAATATTAATGATTACCGGCATTTGGAAGAACTGATAGTAGCAGGATTTGGGGGCCAAGGTGTATTATCTCTTGGAATGACGCTTGCTTATGCGGGTATGGTGGAGAACAAAGAAATTTCCTGGATGCCTTCTTATGGCCCGGAGATGCGTGGCGGTACGGCCAATTGTATTGTTATACTTTCTGATAATAAAATCAGTTCTCCCATACTCTCTTTGTTTGATTCTGCTATTGTACTCAACCAGCCTTCCATGGATAAGTTTGCCCCAAGAATAAAACCAGGCGGTTTATTGCTGTATGAATCCGGTAATATTTTTAAACCAGCCACAAGAACTGATATTAATATTATAGGGATACCTGCCACTACAGAGGCATTAAAGATGAAGAATGCGAAAATCATGAACATGATTATACTTGGGGCTTACCTGCAACTGAAGCCGGTGGTTAAAAATGACTCCATCCTTGAAGCGTTGGCTAAAGTGCTGCCAGAGAAATATCATCACCTGTTGGCGATCAACCAGCAGGCGCTGGAATTAGGAGAAGCGCTGGCAAAAGAAATGAAAGAACAAGCAGTATAAGGAAAAGGCTTTGATCTGATTGTTAAAAAACCGGATATCCTCCGGTTTTTTAATTATTATCTTTCTTGAAAATACTTTATAAGTAATAAACAGGTACAATGAGAAAGTTTGGATTGCTTGCATCAACCTTTTTCATTTGTTCAATACTGGCAGGGTTCTATGGTATTATTCATGACCAGGTTACTTTCTCTGTTTCACCAGAATACTTTACTAAATTCAAGTATGTTCAATTTGGGCTTGAACCATCTTATTATGGCGGACACAGACCTGTAGTTGCCATAATTGGATTTCTTGCAACCTGGTGGACCGGGCTAATAATTGGTGTTTTACTGGTACTCACCGGCTTAGTTTATCCTGATCATAAAATGATGCGGGCGGCAATTAAGAAAGCTATTGTGATTGTGATTTGCTTTGCTGTGCTGGCCGGATTTGCCGGATTTATATACGGTAAAATTCATTTGATTAAAACAGGGGTTAACTGGTGGCTACCTGGAGATTTGGTTGATAAAAACAGTTTTATTATTGTGGGGTCCATACATAATTTCAGTTATGCCGGTGGTTTTATTGGCCTGATCATATCAATTGTTTACCTGATCGTGGGGAATAAAAAAGAAAATCATAGCCGGATGAATTAATTTATCAGCAATACATTCATTCAACCATCAGTTTGTAAAAGCAAATTCATAACTACATTTGTGCTATGAAACCAGAAGATATAGCACAGTTGCGTAAAGACTATACATTGCATTCACTGAATGAAGATGATGTGGCGGATTCACCCATTACCCAGTTTCAGCGCTGGTGGGAGGATGCAGAAAAATCAGAGATACTTGAGATGAATGCTATGACACTGGCCACCGTGGGACATGATGGTATGCCGGAGGCAAGAACGGTGCTGGTAAAAGCTTTTGATGAAAATGGATTTGTCTTCTTCACCAATTATAACAGTGCGAAGAGCAAACAACTTGATTTTAATGTTAACTGTTGCCTGCTCTTTTTCTGGAAAGAACTGGAAAGACAGGTTCGTATCAATGGGATAGCTGAAAAAATATCAGCCAAAGAAAGTATTGAATATTTTGACAGCCGTCCCGATGGCAGCAAGATAGGCGCATGGGCATCACCGCAGAGCCTGGTGGTAGCCGGCAAAGCATGGCTGAAAGAAACATTTGAATACTATGCAGAACGGTTCAAACATGGCCATATTCCCAAACCCCCGCATTGGGGAGGCTACCGGGTAAAACCCGTTCGTATGGAATTCTGGCAGGGCCGCCCCAGCCGTATGCATGACAGAATTTTATATACTCAGACAGCCGAAGGTGTCTGGAAAACGGAGCGACTTGCCCCTTAAAATATTTTACTGAGAGGGAAGGGTTAAAATAACGACAACTGCAGTTCCTCTTTTTTAATTTTCTTTTTTTGCTTAATAACAGGAACGATTTCCTTTCCTTCAATGCAGAAAACCGGGCCTGCTTCATACCTTGAAGCAATAACTATTTGCGTAGTCGCTGAATGAGGAGAAAATAAACGTTCAACAACTTCCGGTTTATTATTATTTTTCGATAGATGGGAAAGTATCAGTAATTGCAAATCTGCAGATTTGTAATGCTGAAATAATTCCAGGGCCTGGGCATTGGACAAATGCCCTTCATCGCTGCTGATCCTTTTTTGCAAATGATAAGGATAATTACCATTTCGCAACATATCTTCACAATAGTTGGATTCCAAAAAAGTAGCATGGCACTGGCTGAAATATTTTATTACTCTTTTGCAGGCATAACCAATATCCGTAATAACACCCACATTCACTCCATGACCGGCTATTATAAAACTATGCGGGTCAGCCGCATCATGACTTTTTTTGAAAGGAGTAATTTTTAAATCACCAATAGAAATAATGCCAGAATGTTTGAATGAACGGACGAGATGCTGCTCTACCGGCATATTACTGTGTTGCAATGTGCTGTCAGTAATATATACAGGTAACTGGTATTTTTTTGAAAGACCTGGCATGCCGGTGATATGATCAGCATGTTCATGCGAAATAAAAACAGCTTTCACTTTATCCATAGAAAGTTCCAACTGCTTCATTCTTCTTTCTGTTTCCCGGCAACTGAGTCCTGCATCAATTAGCACTGCTTCGTTATTATTTCCCACATAATAACAGTTGGCATTGCTGCCCGAATTAAGCGAAGCGATAAAAAGCGACATAAGTCTCAAAAGTAATAAAGCAAGGCTGATGGCCCTGCTTTATCAGAAACAAAATTATTTTGCGGCTTGTTTTATGCTACAACACTTCCACACTCCGTTCTACAAAGGCGGTGAGGTCAGCGCCTTTCAGCATGCCCTGTGCCAGCAGCGCCAGGTCAAATGCCTGTTTGGCCAGCACGGTTTGCTGTGCTTCATCAACAGATAAGATTTTATGGATCAGTTTGTGATTACCATTTACCGACACTTTATAACTGTCCGGCATAGCGCCATAAAAATTCATACCGCCGCCCAGCTTACTCATATCCTTCATCCGGCGCATCCATTCTTCCATGGTGATGGTCACCGGCATATGATCAGCAGACTGATTTTCAATCTCAACCTTCATATTCGTATTGCTGATCGCTTTATCAAAAATGGCTTTCAGTTTTTCGGTTTCTTCCTTGGTCAGGGTGTGTTTTTCGCTATCTTCTTTTTCGATCAGTTTATCCAGTACATCGGCATCAACCCTCTTCAATGAAGTTTTTTCCAGCTTCATTTCAAGATGATGGATGAAGTGGGTATCAATAGGTGAATTCATCAGCAGCACATCGTAGTTCTTCTTTTGGGCCGACTGGATATAACTGTGCTGGTGCTCTGCATCAGCGGTGTAGAGATAAACGAGCTGTCCGTTCTTGTCTGTCTGGAAGTCTTTTACTTTGGCGTTGTATTCTTCTAATGTATAGTGTTCATTATTGGTATTGCTGAGTAATAAAAACTCTTTTGCTTTTTCATAGAATTTTTCATCAGACAGGGCGCCGTATTTTACAAACAAACCAATATCACTCCACTTGGTTTCATAGGCCTTGCGGTCTTTCTTGAAAAGATCGGCCAGTTTCTCCGCCACTTTTCGGCTGATATAACTGTTGATCTTTTTTACATTACTGTCTGACTGTAAAAACGAACGGCTTACGTTCAGGGGAATATCCGGTGAGTCGATCACCCCATGCAGCAGCAATAAAAATTCCGGAACAATATCTTTCACTTCATCGGTGATGAACACCTGGCGACTGAAGAGTTTGATCTTGTTCTTCTGTACTTCAAAATCATTCTTCAGTTTGGGAAAATACAATACACCGGTCAGGTTGAAGGGGTAGTCCACATTCAGGTGTATCCAGAACAGCGGCTCTTCCTGGAAAGGATAAAGCTCCCGGTAAAAATCAAGGTAGTCTTCATCCTTCAGGTCGGCCGGGGCTTTGGTCCAGATGGGATTGGTATTGTTGATGATATTATCAAGTTCTACTCTTTTATATTTCGGTTTGCCTTCTTCATCTGTTCCGTCTTCAACTGATTCTGTTTTGGTACCAAACTGTACCGGCACCGGCAGGAACTTGGCATATTTATCCAGTATAGACTGAATACGGCTTTCTTCCAGGAACTCCAGCGAATCTTCGTTGATATATAAAATAATATCGGTGCCTCTTTCAGTACGGGTTCCTTCGGTGATTTCAAATTCGGTGCTACCATCGCAGGTCCAGCGGGCGGGGGCGGCGCCTTCCTGGTAAGAGAGGGTTTGTATCTCCACTTTTTCTGCCACCATAAAAGAAGAATAAAATCCCAAACCAAAGCGGCCGATAATTTCATTGGCATCATTGGCTTCTTTGAATTTTTCCATGAACTCGGTAGCGCCGGAAAAAGCCACCTGGTTGATGTATTTTTTTATTTCTTCCGCTGTCATGCCGATACCGCTGTCTGACACGGTGATGGTCTTTGCTTCTGCATTCATGGCCACTTTAATGTTCTGGCTGCCCAGTTCTTTATTATAATGCCCCAGTGAGCTCAGCCTTTTTATCTTTTGTGTGGCATCCACGGCATTGCTTACCAGTTCCCGCAGGAAGATCTCATGATCGGAGTAGAGAAATTTTTTAATGATGGGGAAAATGTTTTCCGTGTTGATCGATATAGTTCCTTTTTCCTGTACCATGGTGAGGTTTAAGTATTAAGTTATAAGTTATAGGTTGTAAGTAATAAGTGACGGGTGCAAGATAACAATCAGCGTTCCAAAGCAGCCCAACTTGCCAGATTGACATTCGGGTCCGTCCTTATTTGCAGTCAAATGCGGTAGCGGAAGAATAATAAGCAGCGGAAAAACAATAAAGCAAGTTCGCTTTCCTGCCAGCCCTAAAAAATTGACAGCTGTCATTGCGGTGTATGAAGAAGCTCATTGTTTTGGGCGAGTTCAAAAACTATATTTGAAAGGACAGTATCTTATTATTCATCCGTAAAATATAAAAGATGAAAAACACATCTAAAGTGCTGATTGCGCTGGGAGCCGGTCTGGCTATCGGTGGAATACTGGGTGTGTTATTCGCTCCTGACAAAGGCGTTAACACCCGCCACAAAATTGCTGAAAACGGCAAAAAACTGAAAGATCAGTTTACACGCAAAGTAAAACTGGGCAAAGAAAAGATGGAAGAACAAATGGCCCGGGTAAATGGCGAACTCGAAGAAGTGATCTGACAAGCAAAGTGTAACTTTAGTACCATGTCAGAAGAGTTTAAAAAAGTAGAGTCGCTGGTCGATCAGCTCAAAGCGTATGCAAACACCAGGCTGTCGCAGGTAAAGTTATCTATGGCCGAGAAGATTTCGAAACTGGCCGCAATGATGATAGCTATGCTGATGGCAGCACTGGTGTTTTTTTTGTTCCTGGTGCTGCTCAGTATAGCAGCGGCCATCGCCATCGGGCAGTGGCTCGGCAGTTACTGGCTGGGTTTTGTGATTGTGGCGGGCATTGTATTGCTCTTTGGTCTTATATTCTGGCTGGCCAAAGACCGGCTGCTGCGCATACCTATTATGAATTCGATGATAGAAGCCCTGTTTGAACCGGAGGAAGAAGAAGATGAAAAAGATTAAACATATAAAAGATATACAGCAGGAAAAAATGCGGCTGCGCATACAGCAGCTGGAGCAGGAAAAAGCCCTGCAGCAAAACTGGAACGAGGCCAAGGAAGAGCTGCGCCCCGGCACCCTGCTGCGCAACAAACTGGCCGATGCCACCCATACCCAACCGGGAGAGAATACCCTGTTTACCGGGCTGGTAAGCCTGGGGGCCGGCTACCTCAGCCGCCGCCTTAGCCAGGCCGCCGGGCAAAAACTGGAAAGCACCGTGCAGCAGGGCATTGAAAAACTGGCAGCCCGTATGCAAACGGCATTAAGGAAAAAAAGGAAGAAGAAATAATACTATTATAACCATTAAACCGATTGCCCTGTTGTTGTATTAAATGACAGGGCTTTTTGTTTATGTTAGCCAA
This sequence comes from Chitinophagaceae bacterium, assembly GCA_044221225.1. Classification (GTDB taxonomy): domain Bacteria; phylum Bacteroidota; class Bacteroidia; order Chitinophagales; family Chitinophagaceae; genus JJ008. The sequence continues at coordinate 106,159 of JBGAPQ010000008.1, read as the reverse complement.
TCTTAAGGTTAATTATGTACCCAACTGCGGTGCATATGGCATCGTTCGTTGCGTCGCACACTTCGTCGTTCGGTAATTCTACCCAGCTTTGCTTATTTTCGAATTCAGACATTAAACCTGCCAATGAGCAAAGAAACCCAAGCCCGGATCAGAATAAACAAACTGCTGGAAGGAGCAGGTTGGCGGTTTTTTGATGATGAGGAAGGCCCGGCTAATATTCTACTTGAAAATTATGTGAGGATTACTCAAAACGAAATTGATGCATGGGGCAATGATTATGAAAAAACAAAAAGCGGCTCTTTAGATTTCTTACTCGTTGATAGCAATAACAAACCGTACTGTGTACTTGAAGCAAAGAAAGAAAGCATTCATCCTCTAACGGCAAAAGAACAGGCAAGAAAATATGCAAACACAGTTGGTGCACAATTCGTAATTCTTTCCAATGGCATTGTTCATTATTTATGGGATTTAAAAAAAGGCAATCCCAAACCAATTTATGCTTTTCCTTCGCCGGGTGAGATTGGCGCTATTAAAGAATGGAATCCGGACCGCAATGCATTGGCTACCGAAAAGATTGGCAACGATTATATCGTTACTGTTCAGATGCCGGATTATGCAGAAAGACCCGGATGGAATGGAAGCGTTGAAAACAGTAAGGATTTTATTTGGAACAACGGACTTCGCTTTTTAAGAAAGTATCAGCTAAATGCTGTTGCTGCATTACAAAAGGCAGTTGCAAACGGTAAAGACCGTTTCCTGTTTGAAATGGCTACTGGTACAGGTAAAACGTTGACATCGGCTGCCATCATTCGCTTATTCCTTCGCACACAAAATGCAAGACGGGTTTTGTTTTTGGTTGACAGACTGGAACTGGAAGACCAGGCATGGAAAGCTTTTACCAATAACCTGAAACCAGACTACACAACATTCATATTTAAAGAACATAAATCTGATTGGCGAAAAGCTGATGTTGTGGTTACAACCATTCAATCGCTGATGTTCAACAATAAATATCGGTACGATTTTACGCCAACAGATTTTGACCTGATTATTTCTGACGAATCGCATCGTTCAATTTCTGGTAATGCAAGAGCTGTATTTGAATATTTTCATGGATATAAATTAGGACTGACAGCTACACCTAAAGACTATTTGAAGAATGTGGATATAGACAATGTAAGAGAAAATGACCCAAGAGAGATTGAACGCCGGATGCTGCGGGACACTTATAATACTTTTGGATGTGAAGGCGGTGACCCAACATTCCGGTATTCATTACTGGATGGAGTAAAAGATGGATTTCTCATTAACCCCAGGGTATTAGATGCAAGAACAGAGATAACAACTCAATTACTTTCGGATGAAGGCTATTCTGTGGCGATACCAACGGAAGAAGGAGAGGAAACAGAAACATTTATCTCCAGGGATTTTGAAAAGAAATTTTTCTCCGAAAAAACAAACCGTGTTTTCTGTCAAACCTTTTTTGAGAATGCATTGAAAGACCCAATCACCAATGAAATAGGTAAAACAATTGTGTTTGCCGTGAGCCAGACTCATGCAAGAAAACTTACGGAGATACTCAATGAATTTGCAGAACAACTCTATCCCTGCAAATACAATTCCGATTTTGCTGTACAGGTTACTTCGCAGGTTGGTGATGCTCAGCAAATGACCATCAATTTTACCAATAACAACCTGAATGGAAAAACAACATGGCTGGAAGGTTATAAATCAAGTAAGACAAGAGTATGTATAACGGTAGGGATGATGACAACTGGTTACGATTGCCCCGACCTGCTTAATCTTTGTATGATGCGGCCCATCTTCAGCCCGGCAGATTTTGTACAGATAAAAGGAAGGGGTACAAGAAAAAATACATTTGAGTACAAACACAAAAATGAACTGGGCGAAGAAGAAACAATACAGCATGAGAAATCTGTTTTCAAACTCTTTGATTTCTTTGCGAACTGTGAATACTTCGAAGAAAAATTTAATTATGATGAAGTGATAGACCTGCCTCCGCCAAAAGGAAGCGGTACAGGCGGAGGTGGCGGTGGTGTTGATGTGGACCGGTATAACAGTTCATTCCATGATAAACTATCTGTTGTTAATGAAGAACAGATAGGTTTAGAAGGCATGAAGATTGACCGCAAGCTGTTTTCAAAATTTGAAGACCGCATCAAAATGGATGATATTATTAAAAAACATGTGGAGCTGGGTAATTGGGAACATGTGATAAGCCATATACAACATGAAATTTTTGATAAGCCGGAGGAATATTTTAACCTGGAGAAATTAAGAAAGGCTGCACAGATAGACCGAAAGGTATCCATCCGTGAGATAATAGAAAAGATATTCGGCATCATTCCCAAGTTCAGATCAAATGATGAAATGCTGGAAGAGGAATTTGATAAATTCATTTCTATCTATCCGCCGGACGAAGATGTAAACCTGCGGGCATTAAAATATTTTTTCAAAGCCTATATTGTTGACCAGGACATCCGCCGTATTATTGAAGCAAAAGATTTTCATGCCTTACAAACGCATCCAACATTGACCATTGCACAGTTCAAAGAAGTAACACCTAAATACCGGGAAGTAATTCCGGTGTACATTAAAGATTATATCAAATTAGACCAGTTTGCAGCCTGATGCCAGATAAATTTCAAAATAAATACCGCATACCATCGGCCCGGTTACAGGGTTGGGATTATGGATCGAACGCTGTCTATTTTGTCACCATTTGTACAAAGGACAGGGAATGTTTTTTCGGTGAAATCGTAGAGACGCAAAATTTTGCGTCTCAACAGCAACCAACGATGCAATTTTCCCCAATCGGAAAAATCGCCAACGATTATTGGTTAGAAATACCAAAACATTTTCCATTTGTGAAATTGGATGAATTTGTGACCATGCCTAATCATGTACATGGCATCATCATTATTGATAAACGGGATGATGATGGCGATCGTAGAGACGCAAAATTTTGCGTCTCTACAGGTGAACAAACGCAACCATCATCCACAAATACATTCGGGCCACAATCGAAAAACCTGGCATCCATTATACGGGGTTACAAATCCGCCGTAAAAAAATATGCCACCATCAACAATATTAATTTCGCATGGCAATCCCGATTTCATGACCATATTATCCGGGATAACCAATCATTTAATAATATTTCAAATTATATAATCAATAATCCAGGAAATTGGGCACAAGACCAATTTTTCAGGTAGAGACGCAAAATTTTGCGTCTCTACCAATACAATGCTTGCATTGTATCAAAAACAAAACCATGTTAGACAGCACTACCAAAAAACGAATTGACGATTGCAGGGATATTCTTGTAGGTAAATTGCCCGACCCGGAAAACCCCAAACAAAAAAAGCTGGTTCCTTTTTCACAATACAGTTGGGATAATTTATTTAATACCAAAGTAACGGCGGCAGAAATGCTGCGCCTGTATTCGGAAGCGATTACAGGTATGGATAAAAACCCCAACATGCCGCAACTGTTCCGTGATATTTTTAAAAATGCTTTTTTACCTTACCGTGACCCGGAAACATTGAAGTTGTTTTTAAAAACCATTGGTGAATTTGAATATACCCACAGCGAAAAACTGGGTGATGCGTTTGAATACTTGTTGTCGGTAATGGGTTCGCAGGGAGATGCAGGACAGTTCCGTACGCCACGGCATATCATTGATTTTTTAGTGGCGGTTGTTAATCCCGGAAAAAAAGATACCATACTGGACCCTGCATGTGGTACGGCAGGATTTTTAATTTCTGCATTTAAACATATAATGAATGACGGCAATGGTTATCGTCATGGTAGAGACGCCAAAGCTGGCGTCTCTACCAATACAAATACCATTACGCCGGATGAACGAAAAAAAATCATCCGCAATTTTACCGGCTATGATATTTCTCCCGATATGGTGCGGCTGAGCCTGGTGAATTTATACCTGCATGGATTTAATGACCCGCATATATGGGAGTATGATACGCTGAGCAGTGAAGAACGCTGGGATGAAACAGCCGATGTGATACTGGCCAACCCGCCGTTTATGAGCCCGAAGGGAGGTATACGGCCGCACAAAAAATTTTCCATCAGCAGCAACCGCAGCGAAGTATTGTTTGTGGATTATATAGCCGAACACCTGAACCCCAAAGGAAGGGCCGGCATTATTGTACCCGAAGGTGTGATATTCCAGAGTGGTACGGCCTATAAAGAATTAAGAAAAATGCTGGTAGAAAATTACCTGTATGCAGTGGTGAGCCTGCCTGCCGGTGTGTTTAACCCTTATAGTGGTGTAAAGACATCCATTTTATTGATGGATGCATCATTTGCAAAAGCAAGTAATGAAATATTGTTTGTAAAAATTGAAAATGATGGCTACGGTTTGGGTGCACAGCGTACACCGGTAAAAGGAAGCCAGTTGGAAGAAGCGATTGAACTGATACAGCAATTTAAAGAAGGCAGTTTTACCGAAAGCGAATTGGCGCATGCTGTTGCAAAAAATGAAATTGCGAAGAATGGAGATTATAATTTGAGTGGCGAGAGATATAAAGCAGACGATAAATTAAAATCTTCAATTTATGATTTAGTTGAGTTAGGAAAAATTTTTAAGTTATCAAGCGGTCGTGGATTAACCCAGAAAAATTTAATTGCCGGGCCTTATGATGTATTTGGGGGGAATGGAGTAAATGGAAAGCATAACGATTATTTTCTGGAAGAGCCAACAATCGTCATTGGTCGAGTTGGTGAATATTGTGGAGCGGTACATATATCAACACCAAAAGCATGGGTTACGGATAATGGGTTATATGTAACAAACTATTTAATCGAAATTAATCAGGAGTATTTAGCATTAGTTTTAGGAAAACTTGATTTGAATAGATTCGCAAAAGTGGGAGGACAGCCTTCAATCTCGCAGTCTACAATTTATGAATTGCAAATCCCTCTCCCCCCCTTATCCATACAAGAAGAAATAGTAGCCGAAATAGAAGGCTGGCAAAAAATAATAGATGGTGCAAAAGCAGTAACAGAAAACTACAAACACAAAATTGATATTAACCCGGCTTGGGAAATGGTGGAGTTGGGGGAGATGTGTGAGGTTAATCCAAAGAAATCTGAATTAAAAGATTTAGATGACGATTTGAAAGTTTCCTTTGTTCCGATGGCTGATTTAAACGAAAATCAAATTGATTTTATCCCAACACAAGTGAAGCCACTCGGAGAAGTAATAAAAGGATATACTTATTTTAAAGACGATGATGTTTTGCTTGCAAAAGTGACTCCCTGTTTTGAAAATGGCAAAGCAGGTATTGCGAAAAATCTTGTTAATGGAATTGGATTTGGTTCAAGTGAATATTTTGTAATCAGACCAAATCAAAATATTCTTTCAACATGGATTTACTTAAATATCATTACAGATTATTTCAGAGAAAAAGGAAAATTGAATATGACTGGAACCGGAGGATTACAAAGAGTGCCACCTGATTTTCTTAAGTCGACATTAATCCCATTACCTCCAATCGAGACCCAACACCAAATCGTTTCTCAAATAGAAAAAGAACAGGCCCTGGTAAATGCCAATAAACAACTGATTGAAATTTTTGAACAAAAAATAAAAGACCGGATAGCTAAGGTGTGGGGTGCAGATAAGCAGCCTGCGGTGTACAAAGAGAATGATGCGCTGACGATGGCGGCGGAGGAATAAAAAATCAATTCTTATATTCACATATCCTAAAACCATCACCATGAAACATTCATTGGCAAAAACCATTCTCCTGCTTGCAGGTGCATTTTTATTTACAAGCGGTTTCTCATCTGTAAAAAATTTTAAACAATTTGAAACCGGTAATAGCCGGGCAGGGTTTGCCATTGAAAAATTATTTACTGAAACAACAGTACACTACGACAAAGCCAAACGCAAGAACCGGGAACTGGTAAGGGTAATCATCTGTGTCACCGATGCACAGGGCAATTTATATAGCAGGTTTGGCCCCAATGATGTAGAATTGTTTACCAATATTTGGCTGCCAAACGGATTAAAAGAGCATGTAAAAATAAACCAGTTTGTAGTGCAGGGTACAAACGGGTACTACGGTATATGGCTGGAACCCGGCACCACCGACAAATGGAGAAAAGGAGTGTATGTACTCGGTTACCGAATGAAAAATTCCACACATCAGTGTGCCGGTATGATAAGGCTGAAGTTTTGATAAACGGAATTAGTTGCTGTTACATTTTCTTCGCCGGCGAATCTTCTGCAGGAGGCTCGTCGTAATGTTTGTACTTGTGCTATAAATTTACTTTCGGGACTACAGTTCTCTTCCTTCGCAGGCAATGTCCCTGTGCACCAGTATAAAGAAGGAGCCGTGTATTTACTTTTTTTTCTTAAATAAAAAAGGCAACAGGTAACCTGCCACTGTTTTTTTGGCTGAACCGGCTGCTTCGTCTTTGGCTTCCTCAAACAAAAGTTTAGTAAAGCCGCCGGTGGCATGAATACCGGAGACAATAAAGACAATGCCGGCACCGATAGCAAGAAATAATTTGATGACACCATACAGCAGCAGGCAGATAAGGCTTACGCTTAACAGAAAAATAAAAAACTTCAGCAGCATATTGAAGGGGAATATGAGCCAGGCGGCAGATCTGTTATTTGCCTTGTCATAATCTTCCTTTGCCAGCATAATCCCCGCCACTATCGCCAGTATAAGAAGAATGCGCCCCACCCAGAATGCCCTGCCTGATCCGGTGTACCAGTAAAGGTTCAACCAGTTTGTTATTTTATCCTTTATGGTCAGTTTGCCTGTTTGCCTGCGGACAGAGAAATAATTACCCCGTTCAGTATTGTAGGTGTATTCACCGGTAGTAATACTGTTCCATAATGCCATTGGGCTCATCCTGGCAGCACCGAACATAATGTTTTCGGCAAAACCATCTGCCTGTGCAGAAAATTTTTCCCAGCTATCCCACCCGGTTAGTTTCAAAAAAAAGTTGACGCAAAACATAATGATAGCGCCGATGAGGATCTTGCGTCCCAGGCGGAGCCATTTGCGGGCTGGCTTTGGTTCGGGAACTGCTGATGGAGGGACAGCGTTTTCCATACCGGTGAGTTGTAGTGAAAGACTGTCTTAAATATACGGTGTTTTACGGAATCCCGGAGTTCCGGGTTGCTCTTTGCACACGAGTCTCCTGAAGCTTGCCAGTTGCAGGCAGGAGATTCATCATAATACTAATGCTGTTTTGACAATGCATTTTTCAGCTACCAGCGCCAACACTCCATCATTCATACTTTCTATTGGGCTGGCCAATACTTTCTTTAATAATTCCATCACTTCCTCCTTTACCCGGTGCTTGTAATTTTTCTGCATCACATTCATGGCTACGCTTATCACCGGTCCTTCCAGGAAACCCAGAGCTCTTAATTCTTTTCTATTATTTTAAGTTTGCTCAGTTTGATTTTTTTGAACCACGGAGGCATATAGGCATGGAGTAACACGGAAGTTTTCTCTATGCTTTTTACGTTCTCCCTCTTTCTGTGGTTTATTTTTTTATAAGTACATCAAACTGCTCTGATTTTCCGTAAGCCTGTGTTTTTTTATTAAGGGGAATATTTATCAAGTAGCCCAGGTCTACAAGTCTTTGTAAATCTGTACGGGCTGTTTGATTTGAAACAGTTAATCTTGTTTCTATCTCTTTTACAGATAAAATCAAAGAAGGTTCTTCATAAACCCATTTTAAGATCAAAGCCTGTCGCTCATTTACATTGTCTATTTTAATGAAATCATTAACTCTTCTTTTTTCCTCAATTTTTCTTTGGATGTATTCCCTTAGCGCATTAAAAGCCAGCTTCATCGTTCTCAACTGGTAGTTAATAAAGTAGGTCATATCGTTTTCATCTGTTTCAGTATATATGTATGCTTTTGCATATTGCTCTTTTGATTTTAATATCATTCTTGAGATCGACATATATTCAGTTAACCAATACCCCTTCCTAAGTAAGTACCAGTAAAACAATGCCCTTGCGGTTCTCCCATTGCCATCTACAAAAGGATGAATATATCCAATCATAAAATGCAGAATACTGGCTTTAATAATTGGATGTGTAAAGACCTCTTCCTCGTTCCTGTTAAAGGAATTAATTAAACTTTTTATCAACTCACTTAACTCCTCAAATTTTGGAGGAAAATGCACTACTTCCCCATCTGATACATCAACTACTTTTACTTCATTATCGGTTCTGAATCTACCCTCATCTATCTTATTATCCAACGTATTATTTGAAACCAATCGATGTAGTTCCAACAGCTTCTCCTCTGTTAAGTCCTCATTTTTCCATTCCAGAATTTTTTGAATGGAGATATAATTATTTAAAATCATTTGCTCAGATTTGTTACGAGGGTTTTTATTTTTCCGTAACATGTCTTTTGCCTCTTTCCTAGTTGTAACAGCACCTTCAATCTGGCTGGAAGCAATAGCTTCTTCCATAATAGAGCTTATCAGGTATTTATTTTTGTCATCAGATGGTATAATACTTTTTGACTCAAGCGTTCCTCCAATATTTAAATCAAACAAGTGTAGTAGTTCCTGTATTACTGTTGTCAGGGACCATGTAAAAACATATTTCCCGAAACGCAACCGATAGGGTGTGTTATTACGCCTGAGCTTAGCTATTACCCAAACCTCTCCAGGCTTTACTCCTTCTGGCATTTGCAGGTGCTTAACTTTATCCCAGTAATAGTAGTTCTCATTTACTTCTCTTATAATTTGATTAAAATCATCATCAAAAATCAATTTCATAATTCTATTGTCAGCACCTTTTACTATATCCTGAAATTGGGGGGGTCTTTCAATTTTCTTCATTTGCTAAAATGTCCTAATTTTTGTAAAATTTGGATATTTTAAAGATAACTCTCTTCTCTCAATATTTCCAAATTTTGCAAAAAATTGGAAATATTTTAAAATTTTGCTTCACGAAAAAACATAAATATTTGTATTTCATTGATATATATGTTTTTTTGGAGTGACAAACAAAATGCTGGGGGTTTCGATGTGAGAAGAGCTGTTAACACCGAATCCGGGTATTTAATCATCGTTAAACTCAGGATTTGTAAAACATCCGGCACCGGTTGATACCGGATGTTATGTTATTTGCTCACCAGAATCTGCTTCAGCTGTTCCAGTAACTGTCCATTGCCGCCTACACTGATGTTACTGATCTTGTCGGCAATCTTCTCTACATATTCCATCTCCTTCAGTTTCCACAGCATCGCATTTTCTTCCATCAGCCTGGCAGTGTTCAGCAGGCTGCGGGTGCTGGCAGTTTCTTCACGCCGCATGATGCTGTTGGCCTGTGCTTTTTTCTCGGCGATCAGCACCTGGTTCATGATCTCCTTTACATCACCCGGCAGGATAATGTCCCGGATACCAAAACCATTTACTTCCACACCCAGGGCTTCAGCTTTTTCTTTCACCTGCTGCAGGATGAAAGGAACCAGTCCTTCTTTTTTTTCCAGTAGCTCATCAAAGCTGTAACCGGCAATATATTCCCGCAGGGCCAGTTGAACGGCTACATACAATTGCTTGTCGTAGTCTTTATTCTGTACCAGCGCCTTTTCAATATCTACCAGTTTGTACTGCGCCCATGCGTTAATACGCAAAGCCGCTTTGTCCCTGGTCAGGATCTCCTGGCCGTTCACTTCCAGCTGTTGCTGACGCATATCTGCTTTGCCAACATAAATGGCAATACTGTTTTTCCACCAGTAGTACATACCCGGCTCCAGTACTTTCACAAACTTACCGTCAATGAACAGTAAGGCTTTCTCATAGCTCTGCACTTCAGCGTTACGTACCCATGCATTGACCGGCGCTTTGGCCAGTACGGCACGGTCAACAGTATCTTCAATATCCACTTTGCTGATATCAGCTTTGATGAATTGATACTGTACTACAGATTTCCAGAATGCATAGCGGCCGGCGGTCAGCACCTGTTTCAACAACCCGTTCTCATATTGCAATACGATCTCGTTGTCTTTCACTTCAACTACCTGTAGTATACCTGCCAGTTCTTTATCCTGTAACAGGATGTTCAGCTCCACCGGGGGTACAAACTGTTTAGTGATGTCGTGCACATAAACAGCTTCTCCTTTCCAGAACCAGTAAGTACCTGCGGTAAGTAACTGCCGGTAAGCTTCATTCTTGAATACCAGGCCCACCTGCCATTCGTTCAATTTTACTTTTTTCATTTTTCGATATTTAAAAATTTTCTATTTGTTTTAATAAAGCCGGTTTAGTTACCACCTGTTGATAACGGAAGCTGCTTTGCATAAACTTTACCAGGTCAGTTCGTCAGCACCTCATTCGTTTTCAGTGATAACGAACTATTACTGCGAAGTGAAATGATGCCGCTAATGGCTCAGCAGCCTGCAGGTTATCTTCCGGCTGCATCCCTTATCATACTTCGCTAAACTCAGTATGGCAAGGTGTGCAGGTAATTAATCCGGCTTTAGTTGTTCATCACCATTTTTTAAGAAGCGGTGTACTTCTGCTTTTCGCTACATCCACAGTGTAGTGCTCTAGCCACCTGAGCTACCCGATTTTCAGTCGGAGCAGGATTCGAACCTGCGCTTCCGTGCTGTGCTCTGCTAACTGAGCTATCACATCTGAATTGTGAATGGGAGTTGCACCCATGACTCCAGCGGTTGGGATATATGTTTCTTTGGCAACAGCATACAGTTTGCTACGGCAACTGCACTATGGTGTTTAGAAACACTCATCCGGTTTGCTGCAAGAAAGCATATACCTCGTTTTTGCTTAAAGCAATATTTTAAAGAACTCTTCTGTTTTAAGACTCCAAAGTCCCTCCTTCGGAGGGATTTAGGAAGGCTCTTACTGCACCACCTTATTTGCACAACTGGAGCTGGCAAAGGCTTCCGGTTTGGCTTTGAAAGCAAAGCCCATCCCTACGATATAGCCCATTGCCTCCTTCAAGGCGTCATTGCTTTTGAAGTTTGGATTGGTGTTGATGTCGGCATGCACTTCCATATCCACACTGTAACGACTAAAGATGTTGCATAACTCATACGCCACTTCAATGCTCTTGTGTACTTCCATCAGCATCCGTTGCTTAATAGTCATCTTTTGCCGGGTGGTTTCATTGTGTATATACATGAAACCGCCTTTCCCTTTCCGGATGAAGACGATCACTGTAGCGAACTCAGTGATGCGTCCTTTCACCTGGCTGTCGGTTCCGATACAGGCTTTCACTTCATGCCCCGCTTCTTTTTCATACATTAATACATTACCCACTTCATCAGCGATCGGCATCCTGATCCGTTCACCGGATAATTTTCTCCATTGTTGTTCCTGTTCCATTGTTTTAGTTTTTATCAATCATTCATGCGGTGCCCCGTGGAATTGAACCACGATCTCCGGGATTTCACTCCGGTGCATATATCCATTCTGCCAAAGCACCAGTTGTTTGCGACAAATACTGGCTGATCTCACATTCCTCACTACCGAATTGTACTTGTCACCAAACATTGCGGAGAGTGCAGGAATCGAACCTGCCTGGGTGTTGCCCCAACCTTGACTTAGCAAGCCAGTACAATACCGCTCTGTCAACTCTCCAACTTCATCGCACTCACATTACACAAGCGGAAACAGAATGATTCGAACATTCATCTGATGGTTAACAACCAACTGTTCTGCCATTGAACTATAAGTCATCATCGGTTGACTCCGGGATTCGAACCCTGTTCTTCCGTTGCACAGACGGATGCTTTACCAAATAAGCTAAAGCCAACATGTTTGTCACCAGGCTCAGACTCGAACTGAGAATATCAGAATCAAAATCTGATGTGTTAACCATTACACTACCTGGTAATATCGCGGTTCGTACGGGAGTCGAACCCGTAGCAACGGATAGACAATCCGTAATGTTAGCCGTTACACCAACGAACCTTTTATGTGGACCGTAAGGGAATCGAACCCTTCCAACAACATTGCAAATGTTTTTCGCCAGCCTTGGAACATGACAGCCCGTCTGGTATAGGAGATCCCGATGCAAATCGGGACAGCCTCTTCATTCCAGTGAAGTATCCGGCCAATCGGAATGCTCCTATATCTTTCATTAAAGAGCTTTTAGAAAAAGTGTCCCCCGCTGCATCTCACGGGGAGCACTTATTTCCTCCTTCTGCAACTAATCACATCTCAGATTAAATTCAGCAGGGTGACGAACTCTTTCACTCATCACATCTGCTCCTTTATTTTCTTTTCTTTTGCTGAATATTCCGGTTACGAAATGCACAGCCAGTACTATCAGTAAAAATTTCATCACATACCTTCCTTTCATTTTAATATTATTCATTCCGGGTACAAAAAAACCCGGTCGTTTATTACGACCGGGTTTCCTTCATTCAGGTACACTATGCACCTACGTATGGATACAATCCGGTCGTTGTTGTTTACTATCATTTTCATTGCCTATGGCCACAATAATCCCTGCTGTTTGTGCATACCAATGGCAACTGAGTGATAATGCTTTATCATTCATTAGCCTAAATCGTTTATGTTGTTCCTGTTTCAGCAATTTTAATTTTTTGTTTTGCTATAGATTCAGTTCATTATTTTTTACATAATGAACAGTAAAGTTTTTTTATCGAACTCTTTATTAGCCCTTCCGGAGGAAAAGCCAGTAATTAAAAACCCCGCAATCTCTTGCGGGGCTTGTATTCTATCGAATTCGTTTTTATAACTTATCCTTGCAGCATACATGCCCCACAAACAGTATAGCCTCCTGCGGGACTAAACTTATTCGTCATTTCAATATGTAATAGTATGCGTTGCATTTTTTTGTTTTGCGGTGCAAAGATGAATTTATTTTTTTGATAGTGCCAAATTTTATGAAACTATTTTAAAAATTTTTTCAGCCTCTTCCTGGGCGAACCTCCTGAAAAGAGACATGTCGTAACCTTATTCCCTTTTACAACAAGGGACCTTCCGCAGAAGATCCCTTGTTGTTTGTTGGGCAAGCAAGCAACCTGTTAATACCGGTGTGCAATGGTAAAAAGGAAACGTTTGGGTTCACTGGTTAATCCGCCGGCTTCTCTTCTTTTTTTCAGTGCATCCGATTTAAAATAAGCAAAAGCTTTAGCCGTATCGGCAAGCGCTGTTACCAGGGCCACTTTTTTATTGTCATCTGCATCATGCCCCACTGTTCTTACCAGCAATCCGTTATCAATACGTTCCTGTTTGCCTTCACCAAAGCTTTTCATCCAGGCATCCCAGTCTTTTATTGTAAAAGTGGTCAGGGAGCGGGGAGCAGCGCCTATATTGGCTGTGTCCTGCCAGGTGGTATTGATAAAGTGAATGGTGGGGGGCCCGGTTACGCCGGCTTTTTTCATCGTATTCTTCAGGTCCGGGCTTTGTGAAAAAGCTTTGGCCTTTGCCAGGTCATCGGCTTTCATGGCTACCAGCACCATGTTGGTATCAGCTATTCCCCGGCCGATCACATACCTGTGCAGGCCATTGGCAAGACGAACGGAGTCGTGTGCATCAAAAGAGGGTTTCCATTTGGCATAATCGGCCACCTTATGTGTTACCACTACCATAAGTTGTGGGGTGGTGACAATTGTATTTACCGGTACCGGTGCTGTTGTTACTGTGCCGGTTGTGTCATCACCGGCTTTCTTTTCACCGCTGCCACCACCACAGGAACTTAAAAAGAATACCATAGTTGCAAAAAGCAACATACAGCTGAATCTGAACTGCTTCATTGATTTTGTTTTTAGCGTTAAAAAATAAATAGAGGGCGGGAAAGGAATTACACGGGGTAAGAAGACAATAAATGTAAACAGATAATTTTTGTCCGGGCAATTTTTTTTTGCAGGTTTTGCAATCCGCAAAGCAACATTACCGCAAATGGAACACCAACGGAACAGCTATTGACACATATCTGCTTTCCTTTACTGAATGCATAGTAGTTTAAACTAACTTTAGTAACTACAATTATTAGGTTATCCAACATCAACAGTTATGAAACAATTCCTGCTTCTGCTCAGTTGCCTGTTTACTGTGTTTACCAGTACTGCCCAGCAAAACAATGAGCAGCAAAAAATCCCCCTGCTCTTCCGCCTCGATGATATCGGCATGTGCCATTCGGTAAATATGGCGGCAGAAGAAGTATTGAAAACCGGTATGCCGGTGTCCATGTCCGTGATGGTACCCTGCTCATGGTTTGCTGAAGCAGCGGAGATACTGAAAAAATACCCGCATGTTTCAGTAGGCATACACCTTACCCTCAATGCCGAATGGAAACAATACCGCTGGGGTCCCGTGGCGGGTGTAAGCGCTGTGCCTTCACTGGTGGATTCATTGGGTCATTTCTTTCCTTCCCGTAGTTTGCTCTTTGGCAATAATCCAAAACTCAGCGAAATAGAAACCGAACTAAGGGCACAGATCGATAAAGCCATCAGGGCAGGATTGAAACTGGATTATCTCGATTACCATATGGGAGCCGCCATGCAGACATTGGAGACAAGGGCCATTGTAGAAAAACTGGCAGCGGAATATAAACTCTCCATCTCCCGCTACTATGATGAAGTGGATGTGGAAGGAGGCTATGCCGCACCGGTAGCGAACAAACTTGATACCTTAACAGCTAAAGTAAAAGCCCTGCAGCCGGGCGGCACCAAACTCTTTGTGGTGCATATCGGACTTGACACACCGGAGATGAGTGCTATGGAAGACCTGAATCCCTTTGGCCCGAAAGACATGAGCAAGCACCGCCAGTCAGAACTGCGGGCATTATTATCTCCTTCTTTTCAGCAACTGATCCATGACCCGAAGTTCAGGATCGTTACTTACGGTATGCTGAATAAAGAAAAAGGATTGCAAAGTATGAAGAGACCGGGGAGGTAACCCTACTGCCTGGAAATCTTTATTTAGTTATTACAATATGTGGCACCAGTTCCTCAATATCTTCTTCTTTGTTTTTCATACTGCATTCACACTGTTCAATATAGTGGGCTGGGCTTTTCCCAAAACAAGAAATCTGCATTTAGCAACTATATTGCTTACAGCTTTTTCCTGGTTTGTGCTGGGTATCTGGTATGGCTGGGGCTATTGTGCCTGCACCGACTGGCACTGGGAGGCAAGAGAAGCATTGGGTTATCATGACCGGTCCAATTCTTATATTCATTTTCTCCTGCTCCATCTCACCGGCAAAGATTTTAATAAACAACTGGTTGATACTTTTACTCTCAGCATTTTCCTGCTCACAGCCGTACTGAGTGTATGGCTGAATATCCGTGATTGGAAAAGAAAAAGTCGCTGAGAAAGATACTGTCACCTCCGGGCCTTACCTCTTTTCCGGATAATATTAATCATATATTAATGTGACAGGTATCACTGTATTCCCCTGTGGCAAAGGGGTAATTTGCAAAAGAAAAGATTAAATCATTTATTAAATATTGAATTATGACAACATTACCAGATAGCATTACTATGCCTGTGAGTATGCCACGCATTGGCGACAAAGCCCCTTCTTTCAAAGCGGTTACTACTCAGGGCAATATTTCTTTCCCTGAAGACTACAAAGGAAAATGGGCTATCCTGTTCAGCCATCCGGCTGACTTTACCCCGGTATGTACTTCAGAGTTTATCACTTTTGCCCGTATGGAAAATGAGTTCAACGAGCTTAATACACAATTAGTGGGTTTGTCCGTAGATGGTTTGTATAGCCATATTGCCTGGCTTCGTACCATTAAAGACAAGATTGAATTTCGTGGCTGGAAAAATACAGAAGTGAAATTTCCATTGATTGAAGACATTACTATGGATGTGGCCAAAAAATACGGTATGATACAGCCGAATGAAAGCAGCACAAAAGCGGTAAGGGCTGTATTTTTTATAGACCCGAAAGGAATTATCCGGGCTATGATCTATTATCCGTTATCCCTGGGCAGAAATTTTGAAGAGTTGAAAAGGGTGATCATTGCTTTACAGGCAGCTGATAAACACGGAGTGGCCATGCCTGCTGATTGGCAACCGGGTGAAGATGTGATAGTTCCTCCTGCCAACTCCTGCGGTGTAGCCGCCGACCGTATGGCTGGTAAAGAAGAAGGTGTTTATTGTAAAGACTGGTTTTTCTGCATGAAACCATTAAAAAAAGAAGAACTGGAACATGTATAGAAAGAATTGTCAGCCATCTTTTTTAAACGCCGGATATACCGGCGTTTATTTTTCTCCGGGTATGTATTGATAGAAAACCTGCCGCTTATTCGGGGAAAATAAAGCAGGTAAAGGGTTCATTCATGGAAGAAGCTTCTTAAGAGTATCAACTAATATTCCGTTGATTATATGCCCTCTTTTAAATAGCTTTCGTTTTCATTAGTTACTTCTTTTAGAATGAACAGGTCATCTTCTTTGCCATTTTTTGTTATGCTTCTTCTTTTGCTGTTTGTTTCTATACAAGGTTTTGGCCAGGCCGAAAAAGCGGAAGCAGGTATCCGGGACATAATGCAGCAATCTCCGGTGGCCGGGCTTTCCGTGGCGGTGGTTAAAAAGGGAAAGCTTATTTATACTCATTCATTTGGCCTGAAGGATGTGGAAAGTAATACTCCCTTAGCTGATGATTGTCTTTTCAGGATCGCTTCAATATCAAAATCTTTTTCAGCCACTTCTATTATGCAATTGGTGGAGGAAAAAAAATTGTCATTAGATGATGATATTGGTAAGTTGGTCGGTTTCAAAATCAGGAACCCCCAATTTCCCGAAACAATAATTACTCTCAGGATGGTATTATCACACCGTTCCGGTATCAATGATAGCCAGGGATATTTTACTCTTGATGTGATTAATCCCGGTAAAAACTCCGATTGGGCAAAGTGCTATAATGATTACGAACCCGGTACAGCCTATAAATACTGCAACCTGAATTATAACATGGCAGGTACTATTATAGAGAAGGTTTCCGGGGAGAGGTTTGATCAGTATGTTAAACATCATATCCTTGATCCTCTTGGTTTATACGGTGGCTATTGTGTAGATTCGCTGGAGGTCTCCCGGTTTGCCACCATTTATGAATACAATGATTCTTTAAAAAAATTTACGGCATCGCCTGCTGCATACGCACCCCGCCGTGAAGAGATAGCTAATTATATGATGGGGTACAGTACCCCCATCTTTTCACCCACTGGCGGCATGAAGATATCTGCTACTGACCTGGCCGGTTATATGATCATGCACATGAAGCAGGGCCGCTATAAAGGAATAAAAATTATAGCAAAGAATAGTGCCCGTCAGATGCAAACCAAACTATCGGATAAAGAAGGATATGGTCTTGCCATCATGACAACAGATAAACTGATTGCCGGAAAAACAATGAAAGGGCACACCGGTTCTGCTTATGGGTTGTACAGTGCTATGTTTTTTCAACCTGAAGAAAAATTTGGCATAGTTGTCATTAGTAACGGCTGCCACCCCGGGTATACGGATGGTTTCAATACTGTGATAAGAAAAACCATTAATTGCCTGTATGATAGTTTTCTTGCTCAATAACGGCCGACCAGCCGGTTACGCTGCAGTATTTGTGTTATAAAGAGTTTATTCAAAGAATGATTTTTTGTAAAGAGACAGGTATACAGAAGCTTAACTCTTCGGGTTAATGGCGGTTACCGAAATTTTTGAACTCACAAAATTGAAATAAAAAAGGGTATATAAATTAAGAAATGCATACTTAAAAAGGCATTTCGATTTTCTGTAAAACAAGAACATAAAAGAATGAAAAAAAGTGAATTAAAAACAATTCCTGAATATTTTGACAGGTATATAAATTTAGTAGACGATATTGACTTGTTTGACGCATTTTATGAAAGTATTGATGAATTAAATAATTTAAACTTTGAGTTGTATGAAAAAATTGGTTTAAAAACTTATGCACCTGGCAAATGGACAGTAAATGAAATTATTCAACACGTTTCTGACATAGAAAGATTATTAATTAGTGGAACATTAAGATTCGTGAGAGGGGATGAGAATTTTGTAATTTCTTTTGACGAAGAGAACATAGCTAAAAATTCAAAAGCGAATAAAAGAAGCTTAAAACAAATTGTTGCGGAACTAATGTCTGTCAGGCAATCAACAATGAAGTTGTATCAAAGTTTTGACGAAAATGATTTCAGGAAGTCAGGAATAAACTGGAAGCATAGAATTTCAGTTGAAGCAATGGGGTTTAATATTATCGGACATCAAACGCATCATCTGAATTTTATAAAAAACAATTACCATCAACTTGTATAAATAAAAAAAATTACAACTAACAGGCCCGACGGAATTGTATTGGGTTTGACTCTGGTTTTGACTGCCCCAATGGGGAGCTTACACCACCAGACGAAAAAAATCTTTTTTCTTTATGATAATACATGTAACTTACTGTAACTAATTAAGGCTTTACCTCAGAAAGGCATCTTGGCTGACTGCTCCCATTTCCCTTGTAAACAAATTATTGTCATTGTTTTCTTTTCACCATTACAAATTTGTGCATGGTAAGAAAGATGTTTTTATTGTTTTGTCTCACCACAGCGGTATCGTTATCAGCCTGGTCGCAAACAGTGGTTTTTATCAATGCCGGCTCCCGTGCTGCCTGGGGTAATCAGCAACAACTGCTGGTTGATGCAGGGGGCGATGCCCGATATTACCTCCGGGAAGTAAACGGACCGGCGAAGGACTCAATAGTTTTCGTGTTATCTGCCCTGCAATTACAGTCTTTTTTTGAAAAGGCCGAAGCTACAGGCTTCTTTACACTGAATACTTCTTATGATGGCCGAGCTGTTGACGGGACAGGCATTTATATTTCGCTGAACAAATCGGGTCGTAAACACAGCGTAAGCCTCGTTAATACAGATGTACCTGTCATTAATGAACTGATCAGTTTTTTAAACAGGGTATTGGAACCGCAGAAGATAGTGATTAACTATGGCCAGTTTGTACAAAACAAACGCCGATGAAAAGTTGCAGTCTTATATTATTTGTTCTGTTTGTCAGCTGGCTGCAAAGTTGCGGGCCTTCCCGTCGTTTTGGTACTACTATTGAGAGAGATGAAAATAATCCCTGCCAGATTAATATCATTATCCAGGTGGCCCTGGAAGGAACAGATGCGGATGTGCAGGCCGTAAAAAATGACCTGGAAGCTTGTTACAGTAAGCAATGCTTTATTCCCTGCGATAAAGACAGTACTAAAGGATGTATGACTAAAACCACCATCGTAGTAAAAAAATATGGGGAATTAAAAGAAGAAGAAAGAGATGCTTATCATTATGTGTATATGGTGGACAATGATGGCTTGCCTTCCAATGCATATATAGGAACTCCAAATGCAGGTGCTTCCAGCGGAACCTGGCGCCGTAATGCTGCTCCCCGTGTCTATTGCCATGAAGTGCTGCATTTTTGCGGACTGGAAGACAAGTATTGTTCCCGCATCTATGATCCTGCAAAAGATTCTGTATTCACCGAGTTAAGATGTAATCCGCCGCCGGAACCCAACGGAGGAAATTGCTGTACTCCATCTGCAACGAATACCCGTTGTTCCACCCCCTGCGATGGGCATGATCATAACCTGATGGCCACTGTAGGAGTTGAACTTTCCTGCCAGAATATTTTAGATTTAGTGAAAAAAGCTGGTCTTGATAATTGTCCGCAGGAATGCTGCGCATCAGGGAAAACATTTACCCGGCCTCCACCTGAAATTCATGTTACCCCCGGTTATTTGAATTTTGGCGATAAAAGCACTTCATTCGGGGCCTATGGCGCCAGTACAGGTATATCCGTAAAAATAAAATCATCCTGGGGCGTTGGTATTGATGCCGGATATTATATGCATACAGAAAAGGATAATACTTATAAAGAGACATCCGGTATATTGACTATAACGGGTGGAGTAAAATATACGGGAAACAGCCCTGCTCCTTCTAAGCTGATTATTTCGGGACATGCAATGGCAGGGATATCCAGCTATTCACAAAAAGTAACGTTTGGCAATAACAGTAATAAAAACACGGTGACATCGGCACATCTTAATATTGGTGCTGCACTGGATTTGAAGCTGAACCGTTTCTGGAATATCCGGCTGCTGCAATTGAGCTATGCACCCACATTTTTTTATGAGACCACCCAGCATAATTTTAGGGCAAATGCAGGCATTGTCTATAAAATGCAGAAAAAATAACAACAGGAATTAATCACTGCAACCATCACAAAATTTGCTGAACAATTATGTTCCTGAAAGGATGAGTATACAAAGCAAGCTCATTTTTTTTGAAGACGTAATATTAAAACTGCTGATGCTGCCAAAAGGAAACTTATAAGGAAAAAATAATGAAGGACCCTTATAGTAAGTTAGTAAAATACAGTCGCTGACTGTCAAGTCTTTTACGTGAAAATAATACATAGGGCCACACTTACCCATTTATGGTATTGAAGTGATTGGAGATTATGCGTATTTTCAGCCTGCATTTTTAAACCTCCTGTAAAATTAATACCATGAAACAAGTACAACCCCACGCTGCAAGAAAGCAGGAAGAACCTAACGATCAGATCATTTCCTACTTCACCCTGCGTACACTTATTGGTGCAATTGGTGTATTGCTCCCATTTTTAGTATTCTTTGGGAAATATATTTCAGACGGGTCGGGCCTGCTGGAGTTTTCTATCAGCGATTATTATGATAATGGCGCGGCAGGTGATATACTGGTAGGAGTATTGTTTGTGTTAGGTTTCTTTTTGTTATCCTATAAAGGACCGGCGCCTGTTGATAACCGGGCTGCTGATATAGGTTGTGTGGCCGCATTGGGGGTGGCCTTGTTTCCAACTACTTTTTGCGGCAGTTGCTGGGTGCATTATCTTCATTTTGTTTTTGCTTTACTGCTTTTCTCTGTGTTTATATTTTTCTCAATTTATCTGTTTAGAAAAACAAACCCGCATAAACAAATGACAGCAGAAAAGAAAAGCAGGAATAAAATATACCTTATCTGCGGAATCATCATGATTGTCTGTATTGCAGCTATTGCCTTCAGTTTGCTGGTACTGGATACTTCTGTCAGTGCAAAATATAAACTGGTGTACTGGTTTGAGTCAATAGCTCTTGTTTCCTTTGGTATTTCCTGGATTACCAAATCAGAGTCCTTTTACCTGAAGGACAAGGAATCTGTTGTTGGGGGATCATGAGAAATGATGTAATATTTCTCTTGCCCTGTTTATATACTGTCCGCCAAATAATACTGAATGTACCAGCAATGGCCATGCCTGTGTTACCGGTAAACGTTTTTCCCAGCCGGGTTCCAAAGGATATATTTCTTCGTATGCTTCATAAAAAAATTTATCAAAGCCACCAAAGAGTTTACTCATACCAATATCCATTTCCCGGTGCCCGTAATAAACAGCGGGGTCAAACAGGCAGGCTTTTCCATCTGTGCTGATAAGATAATTGCCATTCCACAAATCACCATGCAGCAGTGAAGGATGTTCAGCCGGGAAAACCTGGTCAAGTTTATTACAGAGTTTACCGGCTGCTTTTATTTCAGTTATTGTAAAGATGCCTTTATCGAACAATTGCTGAACCAACGGCATGATGCGGCATTCCGTGTAGAATTCATCCCAGGTATCAGACTTATTATTGCTCTGGGGAAGGCTGCCGATATAATTATCGTTTTCCCAGCCATAATAGAATTGCTTTAATTTATGCATGCGGGCCAGGTTTTTGCCCAGGTCTTCCGCCCGGTCTTTTGAGACAGTTTGTTTTTCTATCCATTCCAGCAACAGGTATTGAGTATTGCCGGTAGTTCCCTGGTTAATAACAGTTGGTATAGTGACAGTATGAGTGGATTTTAATGCATGAAGTCCTTCTGCTTCTTTTTGAAGCATGTTTGGAAACGAGGATGCATCATTTACTTTAAGGAAATACTTTTTGTCAGCAGTAAACAAACAATAAGACCGGTTGATATCGCCACCATGAACTTCCTCGTACCGGGTAATGCGGAGAGCACAGTCGTCAAAAATGGGCTGCAGTTGCATAGGGTCTGTTTTATACTGTTAGCCGCTTCCAGTCAAAGTTACGTCAGCTTGCTGTGTTTAAAAACCTCTGCTGTCTGAAGTTATTGGTTTTGTTCTTTGTTTTTGAGATTAATTCTGAAAGGTTTTCAGGAATTTGAGTTTTTTACCGGAATAATTAGAACGGGAACTTTGGCTTTCTCAACAATTGTAAAATCTGTATTTCCTGCAAATAATTTGTATAAGAAACTGTGGTGGTAATGCCCGATAATTACCAGGTCTGCCTGTAATTTTTTAATTTCCTGCAGGATAGTTTCTGCAGTAGCTCCGGCTACCAGTAAACCTTCCGCTTCAATCCCTTTGTTTTTCAGTTGATCATTGTAATCTCTTATCTGCCGGTGTTCACTTCTTATTTCTTTAGCTCTTATTTCTCTTATGTATTTTGGCCCTACCCTGTTGCCTACAAAATCAGGTTCAGGATCGGAAATATGAAGTATCCATACTTTAGATCCGAATTTCTGCGCCAATTCCGCAGCTTTATCAACAAGGATTGTTGAATTGGCATCAAGATCAACTGCAACAAGAATATTCTTCATATGACAACTGCAATTGAAAACAAAAATTACAGCTGTAAGGTAGAGGTTCTGCTCTTTTTTTTAAAATATTTCTGTCAGTTCTTCAGATGATTGTTTTTAGCTGTATATCATTTTTCCCCTTGTCTATACTCATATAAAAACAGCCAAATAACTGATTTTGCTCATTTTAAAAGGGGCTGACCCCGTTCTACATTTGAAGACTGAAGTAGTTATCCCGTAATAAACTCTTCAGAATTATTTCCTGATTGCTTAACAATTAAATTTTTGCTGTATGATAACAACAAAATCTTCGAGCTTAGAAAAATTCATGGAACTGGTGGTTAAACGTAACCCGGCGCAAGCTGAATTTCAACAGGCTGTTTTTGAAGTAGTGAGATCAGTTCTACCCTTTGTAGAAGAACATCCTGAATACCAGAAGGCGAACATACTGGAACGTATGATAGAAGCAGAAAGAGCACTTATTTTCCGTGTTCCCTGGATGGACGATCACGGTAACTTCCGCGTAAACCGCGGATACAGGGTACAGATGAATAATGCAATTGGCCCCTATAAAGGTGGTTTGCGGTTTCACCCCAACGTTACACTGAGTATTTTAAAATTTCTTGCCTTTGAACAGGTGTTTAAAAATTCACTCACTACATTGCCAATGGGTGGCGGTAAAGGTGGTTCTGATTTTGATCCAAAAGGAAAATCAGATGCGGAAGTGATGCGTTTCTGCCAGAGCTTTATGACCGAACTGCATCGCCATATTGGTAAGGATACTGATATACCTGCCGGCGATATAGGAGTGGGTGCAAGAGAAATCGGTTACCTGTTTGGCCAGTACAAACGCCTTACTAACGAATTCACAGGGGTGTTAACCGGTAAAGGATATACCTATGGTGGAAGCCTTATCCGTCCCGAGGCCACTGGTTATGGCCTGTTGTTCTTTGTGGAAGAAATGCTGAATACCAAAGGAGAAACTATAAAGAATAAAAAAGTAGTGGTCTCCGGTAGTGGTAATGTAGCCCAATATGCCATTGAAAAAACTATAGCATTGGGAGGTATTCCGCTGACAGCTTCTGACAGTAATGGATTTATCTATGATCCGGATGGAATAGACACAGAAAAACTGACTTTTATAATGGAGTTGAAAAATGTTCGTCGTGGCCGTATATCCGAGTATGTAAAAGAATACCCGGATGCTCAGTATTATGACAATGAAAAGCCATGGAAGATACCATGTGATATTGCACTGCCTTGTGCAGTTCAGAATGAATTGGATGAAAAAGATGCTCAATTACTGGTAAAAAATGGTTGTAAGATGGTGGCAGAAGGCGCCAATATGCCAACTACCCCGGAGGGCATTGAAGTATTGGGTAAGAATGGAATTATGTATGCGCCTGGCAAAGCCGCTAATGCAGGTGGTGTGGCTACTTCAGGTTTGGAAATGTCTCAAAATTCAATCCGTCTTTCCTGGACAAGAGAAGAAGTGGAGAGCAAACTCAGGACAATTATGAAAAACATACATGAGCAATGTGTGCAATATGGTAAAAACGAGGATGGCACAATTGATTATGTTAAAGGAGCAAATATTGCGGGATTTGTCCGGGTGGCTGATGCCATGCTGGCCGAGGGACATGTGTAATAACAAAGCCTGAATTGCTAATTGCTTAATAACCGACAGGTAAATAAAAGCTGCTGTTGAATCCCGGCAGCTTTTTTTATTTTTATACAGTACTTTGAAATTTTACAAAATGAACGAAAGAAAAAGGCAAACTGATGTTTAACTCCATGATTTATTCCTGATCGGGGGTATGGATAAATTCATTACTGTAAATTCTGAAGAGAAGGATAATATAGTTCACCAGTAATGGTCCGAAAATAAGGCCGATAAAACCAAATAATCCCAGGCCTACGATTACGCCGAGTACCGTAACCACAGGATGCACTTGCCCAAGCTTTTTTAATAAAGTAATGCGGGATAAATAATCTACATTCCCGGTAACAATAATACTGTAAAGAGTAAGTCCCGTTGCATTCCAGGTATCACCACTGGCATACATAAATAGAACAAGCGGTACCCAGATGATCATCGTACCCACTACGGGGAAAAAAGCAAACACACCGGTAAGAAAACCCCAAAGCACCACTTCATTAACGCCAAAAATGATATATCCGATAGTAGCAGTAACTCCCTGGATAATGGAAATAAACGGGATGCCCAATGCACTTGCTTTTACCAGTCGTTTTGTTTCTGCCGCCAGCAGATCAATATTATTCTGTTTTAGTGGAATGATTCTTCCGAGGTATGATTCTATTTCTTTACCATGTACCAGCATGTAGTACAGGAAAAAAAGTAAAATGGCAAGATTCGTTATTAAGTTAGCTGTATCATTTACGAGAGAAGGAAGTATGCTTGATAATTTTTGTTGCAGGGTTATTAATGTTTCTTCTGAAATAAGATTGAGACCGCTTTCCTGTTGTGCATCTTTCAGGGCCGCTTTTACCTGGTTAAGTGTTGAAACAGGATCTTTCAGGTAAGGATGGATCTGCTTCTCTACTAACACGAAAGTGAAATATACCAGCAGCGCCAGCAATAGAAAATATACCAACAAGTATAAACCGGCTGTTCTACCCTTTTTCCATTTACGGTGATAAACGAGCTGAAAATAACTATTGCGGCTGAGGATGTATAAAGTAAGTGCTCCCAGCAGGCCCGGGAAAAAAACATATAGCTCTCTGATTACCAGAAAAACCAGCATAACCAGTAGAATCAGAATCATCACCTGTTTGATCTGGTTGTTAAAACTGTTTGAAGGATACATAATTAATTGTTGGGTGAAACCGGTTTCGCATTTTATTTCAAGGTAAAACAATTTTGCCGGGTTAATTATGATAGACCTTAGTTAAGGCTTGTATAAAAAATTATGCTGCAGCACCAGGCTGTAGCACTCTTTGTAACTTTGATTTATTAAACTTGAAGTTATGAAACCGCACACCTTTCCTTCGCTTTCCTTCCTGGCCACTATTTTCCTTGCAGGGATTCTTTTTCAAACCAGTTGTTCATCGGGGAAACAGGTAACCACTTCAAAGGAAGAAATTCTGCAGGCTATTTCTGGTGATAACTGGATGTTTACAGCACAACATGCCAACCCGCAATATGGCCGTTCCCGGAATGTAAACGGCGTTTATGAGGTTAAATGCACAAAAGATAAATTGGAAGTATACCTTCCTTATTTTGGACGTTCATATTCCGGAGGCGGAGCATATACTAACCAAAATCCACTTGATTTTAAATCATCCGTTTTTAGCCTCAATAAAGAAGAAGATAAAAAAGGAAACCGGGTGGTCACAATAAAACCAAATGACTATAATGAAGTGCAGTCAATGGTTTTTACTTTTTACAATACAGGCAATGCTTTGCTGGATGTGCAGTTAACTAATCGTTCAGCAATAAGCTTTACGGGAATAATAGCCCCACTGAAATAAAAATACCTGCAATAAAAAAGGCATCTGTCATTTGACAGATGCCTTTTATGAATAGTTGAAAATACCTTAACTCAGATGTTTACTCAGGTACTTTGCAATTTCAAACATAGATACCTGGCTCTTGTTACCAAATACTGCTTTCAGTTTGGCATCAGTGTTTACATTACGTTTGTTTTTGCTGTCCTGCAGTTTGTTGGCTTTAATGTAAGTCCATATTTTTTTCACTGCTTCTGTGCGGGGCAAAGCTTTCGTTCCTACTACAGCACCTAATGCAGCACTTGGGGTTAACGCTTTCATAAAAGCAGCGTTTGGTTTACGGGCTGATTTTTTCTTAGCTGCTTTTTTGGCCGGCTTTTTTGCAGCGGGTTTTTTTGCAGCAGCTTTCTTAGCGGGTTTTTTTGCAGCGGGTTTCTTAGCTGCTTTTTTCTTTGTTGCCATGTTTTTTAGATTTAGAATGTTAATGGGTATTCTTATATACCGGTATCAAATATAGATTATTTCTCCTCTCATTATTACAAAGAGAAAAAAATTTGGACATTATTTTGTGACTGTTTTTCCACATGAAAAATGATTTTTTTCCTATGAGAGCTACAGGAATTGTCGGTTTCTTTTCTGCCTGATGCTAAATTGCGCTGCAAATAGCAGCCATTGTTTATCAATATTCATAGCCATAATCCCCCTGTTGCTAATGAACGGACCATTCAAAACTGCAGTAGTGGTTTTGAAAAAACTCCATTGCCGGGGTTGTATTCTGTTGGTATTCATCCCTGGGCATCTCCATTCTTCATTGGGAAGAACAGCTGAAGTTGCTAAAAGAAGCAAGTCTCAGGCAGAACGTATTGGCCATTGGCGAATGTGGCCTGGATACGATATGCAGCACGGCTTTTTCATTGCAGGAACAGGTGTTTTTGGCACAGGTTCATTGGGCCAATGCTATTGAGAAACCATTGATTATTCATTGCGTGCGGGCATGGGAAGAAGTACTGCACCTGCTGCAAACGACGAAAAATAAAGTACCTGTAATCTTCCATGGGTTTAGCAAAAACAGGATACTGGCAGATAAAATCATTGCACGGGGATATTATTTATCATTTGGAAAATCGTTGCTGCATTCTTCCGGTAAGGAAACTCTGGCTTTTTTGCCAGTTGATAAAATTTTTCTGGAAACAGATGATGCCTCTCTTAGTATTCAAACAATTTATGGATTAGCAGAGCAGGCGTTATCAATTGACCACAATTCCCTTGTTTTGCAAATGAAAAAAAATGCAATTGCCATTTTTGGCGCTGCTGTTTTACAATTATGACAATGGACATTTCATGGCTTTCCCGTACAAACCTGCTGATAGGAGAAGAGGCACTGCGTAAGCTTACCCATTCTCATGTGATGGTGGTGGGTTTGGGGGGAGTAGGTTCTTATGCAGCCGAGTTTATTACCAGAAGTGGTGTTGGTAAGATGACCATCATTGACGGAGATGTAGTGGACCCCACCAACAGGAATCGCCAGTTATCTGCATTAGCCACCAATCATGGGGAATCAAAGGCATTGATAATGGCAGAGCGGCTGAAAGCTATTAATCCTGAACTGGAATTGAATGTTATTAAAGAATTTATTAATCCCCACAGGGTGATGGAGCATCTGGACCACCGGCCTTCTTATATTATTGATGCTATTGACAGCATTACCCCTAAGATCACATTTATCAAAATGGCTTATGAAAGCGGTTTACCGCTTGTGAGCAGTATGGGAGCAGGAGCTAAGCTGGACCCTACCCAATTGCAGGTGGTAGATATATCAGAAACGTATAACTGCCCTTTTGCACAACAGATAAGGAAGCAATTAAGAAAGCAGTATGGCATCTGCAAAGGAATCACAGTAGTATTCTCCCCGGAAGAGCCACAAAAGCAAAGCCTGATGCTGACAGACGGGAAAAATTATAAAAAATCTGCGTATGGTACTATTTCTTATTTGCCTGCTGTTTTTGGTGCTGTTGCTGCCTCAGTTGTAATAAGAAATTTGATAAAAAAGAAAAAATTGTAATCTATTGATCTTTTTTTCTGGAAAAGAAGTAAACAATAAAAGTAATTACCAGTATACTCAGCGACCCATAAATAATATAGCTTACCGGCATAGGAAATGTTGAAGGTGAATATAATCCTTTTCAGGATTTTCCTTTTCTACATACCGAATGGATAAGTTTCCGGTGTTTGCCATCCGTCAGGCTCAATATGCAAGGGATATAAAGCCCTGGTTTCATCAAAAAAGATAAAAGCATCATAGCGTAATGGTATTATACTCGGGACATAATTGCCGTATTCTCTTTGTGGATTATAAACCACCCCAATAGCACGGTGACCTATTTCTTTTTTGCCTAAAACTTCTTTTACATTTTTATTCATCAGCATCAGGCGGTCCTTTTCTCCAGTATTATGCAGTACATACTCCCAACTGTTAACTTTTGCAGGAGGTACAATCATTCTCCGCATCACGTCATTCCAATATCGTCCTGCAATTACAGAACCCTTATACGAACCAAAACCAAGCGAAAAAACTCCCTCATGTTTGTGCATTTCATTGACGAGTTGTCCCACATTTACCATTCCATCATACCGCATATCTGTTGCTCTTGCATCGCCAATATGAGTATTATGCTCCCATACAATAGCTTTTGCATGAATGCCGTGAAAGTCCATCAGCTTATTCAATGTATCCACCATATGGTGATCACGGATATTCCAGCTTTGCGGTCCCCCCTTTATCATAGCCCGGTAATACTTTTCTGCATTTACAGCTATCTTAGCGTTTCGTTCCACATTCAGTACAGCTTCCGGGTCTGTATTATATAAAGCCATTTTATCCCTGATTTCCAATAAAAGGTCAATCACTTCCGCTTCACAGGAGGCGGGTATCCATTCATGAGCTGTAGCCCTTGCATAAGACTGTCCTTCATCTTCAATATAAGGTTCAAAACAGCGCCATGCCTGCAGAGCAGTTTCTTTTGCCTTTTTATCCACTTTATCAAGGTAATTAATGATGGCTTCGAGACTTTCCCATAAACTATACACATCCAGCCCGTAAAAGCCAACCCGTTTACCAGCTGGTAATGCTGCATTGTGTTTACGCATCCATTCCGTCATTGCCACCATTTCCCAATTTGCCCACATCCAGGTAGGCCACCTGTTAAATGCAGTCAAGACTTGTTGAGCGCTGCTTCCGGAATCGTTGTAGCCTTTTATATAGCGGTTGACCCTGTAACAATCAGGCCAGTCACCTTCTACCGCAATGAAAGAGAAACCTTTTTCTAATATTAGCCTCCGGCTGATGACCGAACGCCATGTATAGTACTCATGGGTGCCATGTGATGCTTCTCCGAGCAGCACATATTTTGCATTACCAATAGCTTTCATCAATATATCAAGATCCCGGGTATTATTAAGCTCAACTGAGTTATTGCTGACCAGTTTTGTCAACTCCCGGCTGTCGCCTTTATCATTGATTAATGAAATACGCATCTGGCCTTAATTACTCTATTAAATAACAAAACTTTACTGCCGGAAAATATGACCAGATTCATTCTATTATATGAGTGAACTCACGGATACCGCCTTTGGCAAGGGTGTAAATTTATTTTCAGTAAAAAGAAAGAGCCTTATTTGATATGAAATTAAGGCAGGACAAGTGTGGAAATGCGGGTGCTGGTGTAATGCATTAACAAGAAATGAAAAAAGAGATTGGCGAAAATGTGTTTATTCCGGTAGGGTCTGTAACTGTGGAAGGATATCTTGAACTACCGGAGAAGGCGGATAGTATTGTTATATTTTCCCACGGTAGTGGCAGCAGCCGCTTCAGCCCACGAAATAAATATGTAGCTGATGTATTAAACAATAATGGCATGGCTACTTTACTGGTTGACTTGCTCACTCCGAAAGAAGATCTTGCATACAGTGCCAGGTTCGATATTGCTTTACTTACACAACGGTTGACAGGCGTTACAAAATGGATATTGGAGCAACCGGTATTCAAAAATTTTCAGTTAGGATATTTTGGCGCCAGTACAGGCGCCGCATCAGCTTTGGGAGCGGCGTCAATGCTGCAAAATAATATTAAGGCTGTTGTGTCACGGGGCGGGAGACCAGACCTCGCTTTTCGTTCTTTACCATATGTAAAAGCTCCGGTATTATTAATTATCGGCTCTCTGGATGACGAAGTAATAGAACTGAACCAGCAGGCTTATGATCAACTACAGTGCAAAAAGGAAATGGTAATTGTGGATGGCGCTTCCCATTTGTTTGAAGAGCCGGGCAAACTGCAGGAAGTGGCTGAACTGGCAGCTGATTGGTTCAGAAAATACTTGTCCTGATTTTTTTATTAACTGTAAAGAATGAGTATATGTATTTCAATGACCGGTATGATGCAGCTATGCAACTGGCTCCCCTCCTCGAAAAATATAAACGGGAGAAAGGAGTAGTATTGGCAGTGCCCAGGGGCGGCGTGCCTGTCGGGTATTACCTTGCCAAATATTTGAGTCTTCCATTGGATTTGCTGATGACAAAGAAACTGGGGCATCCCGGCAATCAGGAATTTGCTATTGGTGCAGTGAGCTTGGAAGGAAGTATAGTGGAAGAAAACAAAGGTGTTTCAGAACAATATATCCGGGATGAAACCTTGCGTATTCGTCAACAACTCAGGGAACGGTATAAAGAATTTATGGGGAATAAAGAACCGGTTGATATCAAAGGAAAGATTGTGATAGTAGTAGATGACGGAGTTGCTACAGGCCGCACTATCCTTTCCACTATTAAAATTTTACGTAATAAAAAACCTGAAAAAATTGTGGTGGCAGTTCCTGTCGCTTCAGAAGAAGCAGCTGAAAGGATAAAAAAAGAAGTGGATGATTTTATTTGCCCGTATACTCCATACCCATTTTACGGAGTTGGTAATTTTTATGATGATTTTACACAAGTGGAGGATGAAGAAGTGATGAAGTTGCTGAATGAACTAAAAGCAGACAGGAAGGAGGTATGATATAACCAGTGGATAAAACCTTAAATTCGCTATGCCGGTATTTCACCAACTATTTTCCTTTCTGTGAACAAAGAAATACATAAAGCCAGTTATTATATAATCAATGGTATTACACTGTACAGAATTGTTACAGCTCCTGTATTGTTATGGCTATTGTATAGCGGTAATTATGATTTGTTCAGGTGGTTATTAGCCGCCAGTTTTTTTACTGACCTGATAGATGGCTTCTTAGCTAGAAAGTATAAGGTGACAAGTATACTGGGTACAAAACTGGATTCTATTGGTGATGATTTAACAGTTGCTGTTGCCGTAGTTGGTTTGTTTGTAATAATGCCTGAATTCATCAGAGAGGAGAAAATTATATTTATTATTCTCCTGGTTTTTTTTCTTGTTCAGGTTGTATTCGCATTTATCCGGTATGGAAAGATGACTAACTTTCATACCTGGCTTGCAAAAACAGCAGCTTTGCTGCAGGGTGTTTTTTTACTGCTCGCTTTTTTCATCAATAAGCCCGTTGTTCCTTTATTTTATGCCGCTGCGGGAATTACACTGCTGGAACTGGCAGAAGAAATAGTTATGGTCTGCCTGCTTCCCCAATGGGAAGCAAATGTAAAAGGATTATATTGGGTGTTTAAAAGAAACAAAAAATCTTCTTGAAAATTAAAAGAGCTGATTTACAACAGGTGCAAATGATATTAATTCTGTGAATTAATGAGTATAATCATAAATTGATACAAAAGAAATCACAACCTTGCAGATTGAATTTAGTACAAGGCGCTGATCAGAATCTCCGGTGTTAAGTGCCTTAGAATAACCCAAACAGGGTGCGGTTATTATGAAAAGGCTTTCTATATTTTCAGAATCGATTAACTTACAAGTAAACCCCTTGCCATATGTCAGACAGTTCCCAAGCCTGTAAAGTAAAGGCCAATGAATTTATATTCTCGTTTGATAAGAACGAAATAGACGCAATCGATTTCTTCAAAAAATCTTCCGAAGAATTTAATATTATTAAAGATCACCGCTCTGTAAATGCAAGACTGCTGGAAGCTGATATTACTGGAAAAAATGTGGTGATTGAAGTGGAAGGTGAAGTTTTTAATGTGGAAATCAAAGATGAACTGGATCAGATGCTGGACAAAATGGGGTTCAGCACTGTTTCGACCAAACATATTAAAGAAATAAAAGCGCCTATGCCCGGCCTGGTACTTGATGTGGCAGTAAAAGAAGGACAGGAAGTAAAAGAAGGAGAAAGGATACTGATATTGGAAGCCATGAAAATGGAAAACAGCATTATGATCCACACTAATGCAACTATCAAAAGAGTAGCTGTATCGCCGGGGCAAGCGGTGGACAAAGGACAAGTATTGGTGGAACTTGTTTAAATCAACAATTAAAAACTTTCAGATGAAAAAAATATTAGTGGCAAACAGGGGAGAAATTGCCTTACGCATCATGCGGACGATCCGCAAAATGGGTCTTAAGTCGGTAGCGGTATATTCAGAAGCAGACCGCTACTCTCCTCATGTATTATTTGCAGATGAAGCTGTTTGCCTGGGCCCTGCACCATCCAGTCAGTCTTATCTGAATGGTGATAAAATTATTGCTGTATGCAAAGATATTGGAGTGGAAGGCATTCATCCCGGATACGGTTTCCTGAGTGAGAATGCAGATTTCGCACAGAAAGTAACAGATGCAGGGATAGAATTTATCGGCCCAACGCCAGAAGCGATGAGAATAATGGGATCAAAACTGGCAGCAAAAGAAAGTGTAAAAAAATACAATATACCAATGGTACCTGGCATTGACAGAGCCATTGAAGATGTAAATGTGGCTATTGACGTTGCCGACAAAATTGGCTACCCGGTATTGATCAAAGCTTCTGCAGGTGGTGGAGGCAAAGGTATGCGCATCGTGGAAAAGGCAGATGATATGCAGGAGCAGATGGAAAGAGCAATCAGTGAGGCTAAATCATCTTTTGGCGATGGCTCAGTATTCATTGAAAAATATGTTACCTCACCGCGACACATAGAAGTACAAGTAGTGGCCGACAAATATGGTAATGTTATTCATGGACTGGAAAGGGAGTGTAGCATACAGCGGCGCCACCAGAAAGTGGTGGAAGAAACCCCATCAGCTATTGTTACCCCAGAAATGCGGGAAAAAATAGGTGATGCTGCTGTACTGGTGGCTAAATCATGCAACTATGTGAGCACCGGTACAGTAGAATTTCTTGTTGACGATAAACTGAATTTTTATTTCCTGGAAATGAATACCCGCCTTCAGGTAGAACACCCGGTTTCTGAAATGATAATCGGGATTGATCTGGTAGAGCAGCAAATAAGAATAGCAAGAGGCGAGAAACTGGCTGTTACTCAGAATGATATTAAATGCAACGGACATGCTATTGAATTGAGGGTTTATGCAGAAGACCCCCTGAATAATTTTTTACCTTCAATTGGCACATTGACCAGGTATGAGAAACCTGTTGGTGAAGGTATACGGGTGGATGACGGCTATGAAGAAGGAATGACTATTCCAATTTATTACGATCCGATGATTGCCAAACTGGTTGTTCATGGTAAAACAAGAACAGAAGCTATTCAAAAAATGTTGCAGGCTATCAAGGAGTATAAAATTGAAGGGGTGGCAACCACATTACCATTTGGAACTTTTGTGTTTGAGCATGATGCTTTCTTTTCTGGCAATTTTGATACCCATTTTGTTAAAAACTATTATACTCCCGAAAAGATTAAGGAAAAGCAAAAGGCCAATGCTGAAATTGCTTCTATTGCTGCATTGAAATACTGGATGGAGAAAAAGAAAATGCTGACCCCTGTTGAACATAAATCCACCAGCTGGAAACGCAGGTTATCTCATTAATAAAACAAGTAAAAAAAATCTGATGAAAACAAAAGTTGAAATATTAAGAGAAAAGCTTGAAGAAGGAAAACTGGGCGGTGGTGTAAAAAGAATAGAAGCGCAGCATAAAAAGGGAAAACTTACAGCTAGAGAAAGAGTGGAATTGCTGATGGACCCCGGATCTTTCGAAGAAATAGGGGCATTGGTAATACACCGTACCAAGGAATTTGGTATGGAAGAGCAAAAATATTATGGTGATGGAGTAGTTACCGGCTACGGTACGGTAAACGGCCGCCTTGTTTATGTGTTTGCACAGGACTTTACTGTATTTGGTGGTGCTTTATCTGAGACACATGCTGAAAAGATCTGTCGTATTATGGATATGGCGATGAAAGCCGGTGCGCCTTTGGTTGGTTTGAACGATTCTGGTGGTGCCAGGATACAGGAAGGTGTGAGATCATTAGGGGGATACGCCGATATTTTCTATCGTAATGTGCAGGCATCAGGTGTTATTCCGCAGATCTCTGCTATCATGGGGCCTTGTGCCGGAGGTGCTGTTTACTCTCCTGCCATGACAGATTTTACTATTATGGTGGAGAATACCAGTTACATGTTTGTAACTGGCCCAAACGTGGTGAAGACAGTAACCAATGAAGAAGTAAGTTCTGAAGAGTTGGGTGGGGCCTCCACTCACTCTACTAAATCCGGAGTTACACACCTGACAGCACCCAATGATATGGATTGTATAAACCAGGTGAGAAAATTATTAGGATATATGCCTCAAAACTGCGAGGATGTGCTGCCAAAAATACCGTATACGTTAGGTGATGAAACAAGGGAAGTGCTGGAGAATATTGTTCCTGCCAGTGCTAATCAGCCATATGATATCAGAACAGTAATAGATGGTATTTGTGATACAGATTCCTTCTTTGAAATACATAGAGATTACGCTGATAATATTGTAGTGGGATTTGCACGGTTAGCAGGCAGAAGTATTGGTATTGTTGCCAATCAGCCTCAAAGCCTTGCTGGTGTGCTGGATATTGAGAGTTCTAAAAAGGGAGCAAGATTTACCCGTTTCTGTGATTGTTTCAATATTCCATTATTAGTACTGGTAGATGTGCCGGGCTTTCTGCCGGGTACGGATCAGGAATGGAATGGCATCATCACAAACGGGGCAAAATTATTGTATGCCCTGAGTGAAGCCACTGTACCCCGCTGCACTGTTATTACACGTAAAGCATACGGTGGCGCTTATGATGTGATGAACTCCAAACATATCGGCGCTGATATGAACTATGCATGGCCTACTGCTGAAATAGCAGTGATGGGTGCAAAGGGTGCCAGTGAGATCATTTTCAAAAATGAAATAGCTGCGGCTGAAAACCCCACCAAAAAATTGCTGGAAAAAGAGGCTGAATATGCAGAATTATTTGCGAATCCGTACACGGCTGCCGAAAGGGGATTTATTGATGAGGTAATAGAACCTAAAGAAACAAGAAAAAAATTAATCAAAGCTTTTGCCATGCTGGAAAACAAAGTGGCAAAAAGACCAAGAAAGAAACACGGAAATATTCCGCTCTGATAGTATGTGACCGGAATTTTTACAACCTGCCGGCGAAAGAGGGAGTTGAACTGCTTATATAACTCTTGTTTTTTATTTTCGGAATATCGGCTCAAAAATCTGTCGATTCTCTTATCTGAAATGAAGAAGGGATAATTTCCTTTTCTCCCGCCAAATTGAATTCCGGTTTTTCAATCCCTTTAAATAATAATATTGCGGCCGTTTTTCCCATTTCGAAAGCTGGTTGTGTGACAGTTGTCAGCGGTGGGTCCAATAAGGATGCGGTCTGCAGATTTGTAAATCCTGTTATTTTTATTTTTTGGGGGATATTTAGTTTGAGTTCTTTGCAAACAAGATATACTTGTGGCACCAATTTTTCTACGGAAGCTATAATTCCATCCGGCCTGTTTTTCTTTTTCAGCAGTTCTTTAATAAGCTGATAATTTTCTTCATCAGTACCCTCACAGGTTATTATATCTCTTTCATCTGTTTTTATGCCAGCTTTCTGCAGTGCCGCGAGATATCCTTCTTCTCTCTTTTTTAGTATTGACAGGTTTTGTGATATGGATAAAAAAGCAATCCTGCGACAACCTTTTTCTATCATGTGCTGAGTGGCCCTGACACTGCTTTCAAAATCATCCGTAATCACTTTAGCAGAATTTACGCCTTCACATTTTCTGTCAAAAAAAACAACAGGCAAGCCAGACGAAATAGCGTCAGCAATATGTGTCCCCAGGCATGTTTGCCGGGCTACTGAAATTAAAAGACCGTCCACACGGCCACTCTTAAACTCGTTGAGAATTTCAACCTCCCTTGCAAGACTTTCATGGGAAAGATAAATTAGTACATGATATCCTTTTTCTCTAGCCACAGCTTCAATTCCATTGATTGCAAGTGAAAAAAAACTGTCGGCTACTTCGGGTATCACCACGGCAATTGTTCTGCTTCTTTGCCTTCTTAAACTGCTGGCATATGGATTAGCAATATAGTTCAGTTTTGTGGCCAGTTCCAGTACTCTGGCTTTAGTACCGGCACTTATTTCATAACTATCCCTCAGGGCCTTGGAAACTGTTGATACTGCAAGGCCCAGTTCCTTTGCCAGTTCTTTAATAGTGGGTTTACTCATATATAGTTTGATGCCAAACGCAACAATGCCGGCATAAAAATACATCAAATACCGAAAACGGTTTCGCAAATAAATAATAGGAAAAGGAGCTGCGTACCAATAAAAAGTGTCACTTTAACATTTATTAAAAGAAACCAACGATTTGTTTGCAGTATGAGATGTCAATTTTACTACTGACCTCTTGTGTCTGTCCGTACAAGGCTCTCCTTATGCTTCAAATCCTGCTTCTTTTGTACTAGCTATTCAGTTTATTTATCGTATTTGATTTAGAGTAACTAAAACAAGCATTATGAGTCATGAAAATTTTGAGTCTGTTTCGCTGAAGAATCTTGATGATTGGGAGAATGATTTGTTGCGGCGATATCCGGATCCGGAAGTCATTGCCACAGCAAAAAAAACCGGAGAATATCGCAATTATGAAGAACCGGAAAGAGATACGGTAAAAGAATTTTACCGGATGAACCACCAATATCAAACCTATGGATTTGTAATGCAGAAACGAGAGGAGTTTTTAGGGTTTGGTAAAAAGGAAATGACCTTATGGGACGCTTTTGACTTTTTAAATCAATTGGTGGATGATTCTGATCCAGATACTGATTTAGATCAACTACAGCATCTTTTACAAACATCTGAAGCCATTCGAAAAGACAGGCATCCCGACTGGATGGTGCTTACAGGTCTTATGCATGATATGGGTAAAGTTCTCTGTCTTTTTGGAGAACCGCAATGGGCTGTAGTAGGTGACACTTTTCCGGTAGGTTGTGCTTACTCAGATAAAATTGTGTACCCGGAATTTTTTAAGCTCAACCCGGATTATACAGATGAAAGTTATAATACAAAGTATGGAATATATTCTGAAGGCTGCGGACTGCGTAATGTGCATATGTCCTGGGGGCATGATGAATATATATACCACATGATGAAAAAGTATTTACCCGAGCCGGGGTTGTATATGCTGCGCTATCATTCGTTTTATGCATGGCACCGGGAAGGAGCTTATAATTACCTGATGGATGAGCATGACCGTGAAATGCTGAAATGGGTAAAACTTTTCAATCCCTATGATCTCTATTCAAAAAGTCCGGAGCCGCCAGACTGGAAAAAGTTGCGGCCATACTATGAAGAGCTCGTAGCGAAATACCTCCCCCCCACACTGAAGTTCTGATTATTAACCTAAATGATAAACAACTTGCTATGTTAACACTGCTAAAATCGATGCAAACTGCATGCCGCGGCATAACGATTACGTTGTTGCTGCTATTATCCCTGGTGGTGACCGCTCAAGCCCAACGGGAAGTTAGAGGAAAAGTAACGGATGATAAAGGACAACCAGCTGCTTCTATTACAGTAACGGAGAAAGGAACCCGGAATGGGGCGACCACCGGAGCTGACGGCTCTTTTTCTATTAATGTAAAAGATGGTAGCACCCTGGTGTTTACCGGCATATCATTTGAAGCCAAAGAAGTAGCACTAACCAGTGAATCTTTTTACAATGTATCCTTAACTCAAACTGCCAGTGTACTAAGTGATGTGGTAGTAGTGGGGTATGGTAAAAGCAGTAAAAAGAACCTTTCAAGTTCTGTTACCACCCTTAAGCCCGGAGATTTGAACCGGGGAGCCATTGCCGATGTCGGTCAGTTGCTCCAGGGTAAAGTGGCAGGTCTGAATATCACTGCCAGTGGTGACCCCAACCGTCCGGCTGCGGTGATTCTGCGAGGTGCTTCTACAGTAAACAGCCCCGGTGCCCCTTTCTATGTAATTGACGGCGTACCTGGAGCCGATATTGCTATTGTAGCACCGGACGATATTGTATCGGTGGATGTACTTAAAGATGCAGCAGCCACAGCGATCTATGGTAACCGTGCCGCCAGCGGAGTGATCATTATCACTACCCGTCGTGGTAAAAAAGGTCAGGCTATTGCCAGTTATAATGGTTATGTGGGTATTGAAAGCGTAAGCAGCAAACTGGACCTGATGGATGCCAGCCAGCATCGGGCTTATCTTACAGCAAACAGTGCTGCCTATTCCCCCAATGATGACAAAGGGGCTAATACTGACTGGATGGCTGCTATTCAGCGGTCACAGGCGATTTCACATAATCATAACCTGTCACTCAGTGGAGGTAATGAAAAGAGTACATACAGTGCCAGCTTAAACTATTATAATAAAGAAGGTATTCTTAGCAGAAGCCACCTGCGCCGGATTATCGGACGCCTGAGCCTGGAACAATATGCATTGAATGATAAAGTGAAATTCGGACTCACAATTTCAAATGCCAACAGCAATGCAAATTATGTTCCCTTGCAGAATATCGTGCTATTGCAGGCCGCCAAACACCTGCCGGTTTCCCCTGTAATGAATGATGATGGTACTTATTTTGAAAACCTGAACACTACCGGTTATTTCAACCCCGTGGCGATCGTGGACAATGCAAAAGATGATACCAAGTATAATACACTGACAGGTAATTTTACCACCGAGGTAAAACTGCCTTTTGATTTGCAGTATAACCTGAACATTTCTTACCAGAACACTACTTCGCTTCATGGTGAATACTATGGCAGTTATTATGGTAAGTATCCTACATCCAACTTTTACAATAACCCCGATCCGGGTATCGGTATTGCCCATACCCTGATTGGTTCTTTATTCGGAGTAAACGGATCGGCTTTCCGTAGTTCATTCCAGAATACGTTTAAGGCTGCCGAATCATTCCTGACATGGAACCGCAAATTCGGTAACCACAGCATTAATGCAGTGGTGGGATATTCATGGCAGGAAAATACCTATGGTGAAGGCTTACAGGTATCTAGTACTAATTTCCCTTCGGATAACCTGGGTTATACCAACCTGGTACTCGGCAACCCATATGCAATTACCAGCTACCGGATCAATATGGGAAGTGATCTGACGTACGGCCAGACCCGCCTGATCTCTGATTTTGGACGGATCAATTATAACTACAATGACCGTTACCTCTTACAGGCTTCTATTCGTCGAGACGGTAGTTCCGTATTCGGAGCCAACAATGCCTGGGGTTATTTCCCATCTGTGGGTGCCGGCTGGAGAATCAGTAATGAGTCGTTCATGCAAAACCAGAATATCTTTAATGACCTGAAGCTGCGTTTCAGTTATGGTGTAACCGGTAACTCCGGTGGTATCGGCGCCTATACCAGCAAACTGATCTATGGTATTACAGGTACTTATTATAATAATGGTGTTCAGGAAAATGCCTATGGTCCTATCCAGGGTTCCAATCCCGATCTTCAATGGGAAGAAGTTGCTACGACAAATGTGGGCATTGATTTTTCTGTATGGAAAAATAAGATCAGTGGTTCAATCGACTGGTATAATAAGAACACTACGGATATGCTGTTTTACTACAGCGTCTCTGCGTCTCTTATTCCCGGTGGACGTATCTGGGCCAACGGTGGAAGTATCAACAATAAAGGTATTGAACTTACCTTGAACGCCACTCCGTTAACCAGCAAGTTGTTCAGTTGGAATACAACATTAAATCTGGCTTCCAACAAAAATGAAATTACCAGCTTGCAAGGCCCATACGCCAATGGCGATTCTATCCGTTATTCCGATCCGGAAGGTCCGGGTCAAACTGGTGCCACTCTGCAACTACTGAAAGTGGGCCGCCCGATTGGTCAGTTTTTCTCTCTGAGTTATGCCGGAAAAGATCAGAACGGAGTATCCACCTTCTATAAAAAAGATGGTACCACTACAACCAGCCCCGCAATAGGTACAGATTATTTCTATGTGGGCGATGCACAGCCAAAATTGCTTATGGGTTGGAGTAACAGTTTCCGGTATGGTCACTGGGATTTGAACGTATTCCTTCGAGGTGTGTTTGGCAACAAAATATTTAATGCCACCCGTGCTGACTTGTCTTATGTAACAGCAGCAGCACAGAACAATATCCTGAACAGCGCTAAAGATGATAAGATCGCTGATAACCGCAACTCATTCTATTCAACCCGATATATCGAAAGCGGAAATTATGTTAGGCTAGATAATGCCACACTGTCCTATACTTTTAACAACCTGATAAAGGGCATCAGCAATCTGCGTCTGTACACAACGGCAAATAATTTATTTACGATTACCAACTATTCGGGAATTGATCCTGAAATCAACCAGGGCGGCATTTCCCCGGGTATTGATTACAATAATTTTTACCCGAAGACCCGTACGATCATGTTTGGTGTTAATCTTACTTTTTAATGCTTAAAAAAACGAATTATGAAAAATACAATAAACCGTTTAGCTTTCCTGGTGCTGCTGGCGGGAGTATTCACTTCCTGTCATAAGGTGGATGTGGATGTGGTGTCGGAGCTAACACCGGAGACATTCCCAAAAACAGAATCGCAGTTTAACTCCGTTATGGGACCTGTGTATACAGCACTCCGCGGTGCTTATACTACTGATATTTTCTTTTTAAACAGCCAGTCAACCGATGAATCAGCGCTGCTGACCTATGGTTCTGACTGGGTGGATGGTAACCGTTACAAGGATCTGCATCTTCATACATGGACCAAGGACCATCCCAATGTGGGCGGTTTATGGGGTTTCTGGTCAAACCTGATTGGTACGGCCAACCAGACCCTGTATATCCTGGCGAATTCACAAGAAGGAGCAGTAAAAAATACCAGTATTGCGGAAATCAAAACCATGCGGGCATTCTTCTATTTTAATATGATGGATTTGTGGGGAGGAGTACCCCTGGATACCGTCTACGGAAGCAAGGAACTTAAAGCAAGAGCCACCCGGACAGAAGTATTCAACTTTGTGGAGAGTGAACTAAAAGCAGCTATTCCTTTCCTGAAAACAGTCTCCGGTGCAACCACTTATGGTAAGCCCAACCGCTATATGGCCTTTTCCTTGCTGGCCAAAATGTACCTGAATGCACAGGTGTATACAGGTACTGCTAAATACAATGAATGTATTGCCGCCTGTGATAGTGTGATCAGTGCCGGCGGGGGTACCCAATATGCGCTGGAGTCAAGGGCTACTTATTTTAACATGTTCAGTCCAACAAATGGTCCTGCATATAAGGAATTTATTTTCGCCATTCCTTTTGATCCCGCCACATCCAATGGATGGATGTTCTTTGCCCGTTATGATTTGAATCGTAACCTGGGAATGAAATATCGTTATTCCGGTTCCACTCCCGGTACAAATGTAGATCCGGTTATCAATCAGACTACAGGTAACGGGTTAATCAATAATAAACCTAGTGGTCCCCGTTGCACTACTCAGGAGTTTTATGCGCATTTCAATGATCCCAATGATATCCGGAATAACCAGTGGCTGGGTGGCCTCCAATACTGGAGTACCGGCAACCCCATCATGGTAAAGACCACCAACCTGGGTTACGACCAGTTCTATAGTGGTGGCAGTCCCGGAACCACACTTATCTACCACCTAAATATTTCACCTCTTACTACTTCAAGGCTGGGTGCCAGTTCTTATGATGTGGGTAAAGATGAACTGGCCTGGAATACTGGCTACCGCAATATTAAATTTTTGCCAGATCCTAACTCCATCAACCGAAACCAGAATAATGATTTTCCTGTGTTCCGTCTTTCTGATATTATCCTGATGAAAGCTGAAGCTATCCAAAGAGGTGGTACTGCTACAATGGGGCATACAGCTTTATCACTTATAAATATGCTGCGAGCTGTTCGTACTACAAGCGCTGCCTGGGTTAGTCTAACTCTTGATGATATTTATTCAGAACGTTGCCGTGAGATGTCATGGGAAAGCTGGCACAGAAATGATATGATTCGCTTCGGGAAGTTTGAAAATTCCTGGGGCCTCGGTAAAACAAACACAGATACCTATCGCCGTGTTTTCCCGATCCCGACTTCGGCAATTGCTACCAACTCAAACCTGACACAAAATACCGGCTATTAATTATTTTCATACATAGGCAAGCAGCAGTTATACCCGGGGCCTGAGAAACCCCGGGATTTTTTCGTAAAAAAGAAATTTATGTGGTACAGCTATCGTAAACTCTTCTTATTCCTTTCTTTTTTTATTACTACTACTAATGCCCGGGCACAGGTATATGTAAATGATTCGTTGGGAATACATAAGTTTGGCAACTCCCTGGTAAAAAGAGCAACTGCATTAAACTTTATCGCCATGGGTGACTGGGGACGTACTGGCGCCGATCATCAGAAACAAGTGGCTGAACAAATGGGAAAAACAGCCAATGAAATTTCATCTCAATTTGTGATTACCACCGGAGATAATTTTTACCCCAGTGGTGTAATAAGTGAATGGGATCCATTATGGAAATATTCTTTCGAAGATATTTACACAGATTTCAGGTTACAGTGGGACTGGTATCCCGTACTAGGCAATCATGATTATAAAAGTAATCCTGATGCCCAGGTAAAATATTCAACTATCAGCAGGAGATGGAAGATGCCGGCAAGGTATTATTCCCGGCTTTTTTCAATACCCGGCGACACAACCAGCAAAGTCCTTGTCCTGTTTATTGATACCAATCCTTTAATACCAGAGTTTTATTCAAACCCTGAATATGGTCCGAATGTAAGAACTCAGGACAGCACCAGGCAGAAAAAATGGATTGAAAGAGAGCTTAGCAGAAAATCGCCGGCTATTAAATGGAGAATTGTGGTAGGGCATCACCCGTTATATACTGGTGGCAGCAGGATGGAAGCCTATGATATAAAGGCTGTCAGGAATTCTTTGTTGCCTGTTTTTGAAAAATATAAAGTGGATGTGTATCTGGCGGGGCATGAACATAGTTTGCAGCATATTCATCACGGAGGTACATTACATCATTTTATTTCAGGATCGGCATCAGAAAAAACAATGG
Source organism: Chitinophagaceae bacterium (assembly GCA_044221225.1). Classification (GTDB taxonomy): domain Bacteria; phylum Bacteroidota; class Bacteroidia; order Chitinophagales; family Chitinophagaceae; genus JJ008. Next base: position 62,599 of record JBGAPQ010000008.1, on the reverse strand, counting down.
CATCGTTGGTTACCGGCAGTAAGCTGGCGGCATCAGAGTATGGCTTTTTCACCTTTTCCATAGCAACAAATGAAATAGTAGCACAAACGGTAGATTACACAGGAAAAATTATTTATGCTGCCTCAATCAGCAAATAATTGTAAAATATATGACAGAGCAACCACTATATATTGCTGAAACGGATAAAGGGAGCAAAAGGTTACGGTCACTGGATGCGCTGCGGGGCTTTGATATGTTCTGGATTGTATGTGGCGAGGGAATTTTTCATGGCATTGCATCGGTAATACAACAAAAGTATTCACTGGTACAAAATAAAATTGATTGGCAGATTACAACGAATAACCATCTATCCATTGCTGAAAATTTTTTTGTCGGCATCAGTAACCAACTACATCACCGTGTCTGGCATGGCTTTACATTTTATGATTTAATATTTCCCTTGTTCATTTTTATTGCCGGGGTCAGCATGCCGTTTTCATTCGGCAATCAAATGGAAAAAGCCGGAATAAACCAGTCCATAGCCAGGAAGAAAGTTTTTCGTTTACTGCTTAAACGTACTATTGTTTTAATACTTCTCGGGATGGTGGTAAATGGGGCGCTAAAGTTTAATGGTTACGAAAACACAAGATTTGCCAGTGTACTTGGGCGCATTGCCATCAGTTGTTTTTTGGCGGCTATAATTTTTCTGAACAGTTCTTTCAAAAGTCAGTTGATCTGGTTTATCGGTTTGCTGATTGGCTACTGGGTTATCATTTCGCTGGTGCCGGTGCCTGGTTATGGTGCTGGTGTGTTATCGCCGGAGGGAAATTTAGCAGCATATATTGACCGCTTGTTATTACCGGGAAAACTGCACCGTCAGGTATATGACCCAGAAGGTTTGCTCACCAATATACCGGCGACCTGCTCTGCTTTACTGGGAATTTTCGCCGGTCAGTTTTTAAAAATGCCTTCTCAAAAATGGGTTTCGGCGAAAAAGGCCATCGCTTTATTTATTTCCGGGATTATTTTCATAGCGTTGGGCCTCGCCTGGAATATTTTTTTTCCGATAAATAAGAATATGTGGACAAGCTCTTTTGTAGTATATGCCGGTGGATGGAGTATCTTGCTGCTGGCAGTGTTTTATTTTATCATTGACGTGGCAGGATATAAGAAATGGTGCAGCCCGCTGGTATGGATGGGTATGAATTCCATTCTCATTTATATGGCGGCACATGGCATAGTGAATTTTGAGTCCACATCCGTTTTTTTGTTTGGAGGTATAATAAATAAGTTTCCGGAAATATGGCATGTTGCTTTGCTATGGACCGGGGTGGCAATCATTCAGTTTTCTGGATTGTACTTTTTATATAAGAGGAAATTGCTTTTAAAGCTTTAGAAGGAAACAGGATCTTATTCATTACCTATGCACGGGAGACATACATAACCAACGATTTAATTTTTTTTGCCAATGCATACCTTACACATTGCAGATTACATAGTTTTTTTTATTTACTTCATAGCTGTGTCGGCTTACGGTTATTATATTTATCACAGAAAAAAATCTGCAACCATAAACTCCAAGGATTTTTTTCTTGCGGAAGGCTCCCTTTCCTGGTGGGCCATCGGCGCCTCATTGATTGCTTCTAATATTTCCGCCGAACATTTTATTGGCATGTCTGGTTCAGGCTTTGTACTCGGACTCGCTATCTCCACTTATGAATGGATGGCGGCAGCTACTTTGATTCTTGTTGCTGTATTTATTATTCCACTGTACCTGAAAAATAAAATTTATACCATGCCACAGTTTTTATCGGTAAGGTATAATGATAAAGTGAGCACCATTATGGCAGTGTTCTGGTTGCTAACTTATGTGTTTGTGAATCTTACATCTATTATTTATCTCGGCTCACTGGCTATATCGTCCATCAGCAGCATAAGTTTTGAATGGTGTATCGCATTGCTGACTTTTTTTTCCATTATTGTTACACTCGGTGGTATGAAAGTGATCGGCTATACTGACGTGGTGCAGGTAGTTGTCTTAATTATTGGAGGTCTTGTTACTACTTACCTGGCCTTATCCTTGCTGGCAGATAAGTTTGGCTACGATGGAAATATTTTACAGGCCCTGGGTGTATTAAGAAAAGAAGCGCCATCTCATTTCCATATGATATTTGAAAAGGGACATAAATATTACCCGGAATTGCCCGGTCTTTCTGTACTGATAGGAGGGATGCTGATTAATAATCTTGCGTATTGGGGATGTAACCAATATATCGTTCAGCGGGCACTCGGTGCCGACTTGCAAACGGCAAGAAAAGGAATTTTGTTTGCAGCCTTTTTAAAATTGCTGATTCCGGTTATTGCAGTACTGCCGGGTATCACTATGTATGTATTGCATCAGAATGGGATGTTTCAACAGGAAATGACTGATGCAGCTGGCGCCATCAAGCCCGACCATGCTTATCCAGCCTTAATGAATTTATTGCCAGCCGGATTGAAGGGAGTTGCATTTGCAGCATTAACAGCTGCTATTGTTGCATCATTGGCGGGCAAGGCTAACAGCATTTCCACAATCTTTTCATTGGATATTTATAAGAAGTATTTTGACAAAAATGCATCAGAAAAAAAATTAGTGCTTACCGGACGATGGGCTGTTATCATTTCTATGGTGATTGCAGCTTTGGTGACACCGGCACTGAAATCACTGGACCAGGCATACCAGTTTATACAAGAGTATGTCGGTTTTATTTCGCCCGGCGTACTGGCTATCTTCCTGCTGGGCATGTTTTGGAAAAAAGCGACTGCACCTGCTGCGCTGGCAGGTGCCATAATTACTATTCCGGTTTCTACGGTATTAAAATTTTTACCAACCTGGACTAATGGTGCATTCCCGGATTATCCATTCCTCGACCGGATGACGATAACTTTTTTTACAGTGGCGATTATCATGATTGTGATAAGTCTTGTAAACCCAAGACCCAAAACGGACAAACATGCCATTGAAATGAATACTTCATGGTTTAAAGTATTACCAGGTTTTGTATTAGGCTCGGTGATTATCTGCGGAATACTTGCAGCTTTGTACACAATATTCTGGTAAAAATTATTTGTTATGCATAAGCTGAACAGAACAGATTTTATAAAAATGACTGCAGCAACTGCCTTGCTGCCGTTATGGAGCAGAATAGCAGCACAAGCAGAGGCCGGATTGGGGGTAAAAAATTTTAATGATACTGAGCTGTTGAAAAAGCTGAATGAAGCGAACGATAAACAGGTTGAGTTATTACTGAGGTCAGTGCAGCCCGGAAATTTAAAATTCGGCCGCAAAATCGCATACGACTTTTCTGTAATAGCGGCTTCTTATTGTTCGTCAGGCTCCGGGTATTATCAAAGTACATCACTTGTGTCCAAACTTTTGTTACTGATTCAATTTTTAGCAGATTCGCAGTCTGCCGATGGCACAGTGAATGTTGGTAATTTGGAGTCACCACCTGATACAGCATTTTTAATGGAGATACTGGGTGCGGCAGCTGCCATTTTGCTTCAAAATAAATCTGCAGAGTTGAGCAAGGTTAACGAGGTGATGAAAAATGTACTGACCCTTGCTGGTGATGGATTAGCTAAAGGGGGGGTACATACTCCCAATCACCGCTGGGTGGTTTGCGCTGCGCTGGCACAGATAAATGTTTTATATCCCCATAAAAAATATGTTGAGAAAATAGAAGACTGGCTTGCTGAGGGGGTATATAATGATAAAGAGGGTAATTATCCTGAACGGAGCGGTACTTATTCGGCCGTGGAGAATGCGGCGCTGATCACCATCTCAAGATTATTAAAGAAGCCGTCTTTACTGGAACCGGTACGGAAAAATCTTGAATTGTTTTTTTATCACATAGAGCTAAACGGGGATTTGGTGAGTAATGAATCAAGGAGACAGGATCAGTATGTAGCAAGAAGAAGTACCCTTTTTTACCTGCAATACCGCTATATGGCCATCCGGGATAATGATAAACATTTTGCGGCCATTGCCAGAATGATAGAGGGGTTAAAGGGGTTTAATGAAGATGTACTGGATAAGTCATTGTTTTATTTTTTAGAAAATGAGGTATTACAAAAACAACTGCCGGCAGCATCCGGACTTCCTGATAGTTATGAAAAGCTTTTTACCACGTCTCAACTACTACGTATCCGGAGAAAAACAATAACAACCACTTTATTTGGTGGTGTAGACTGGCCTCTGATCATTGCATCGGGTCGTTCAAACAGTCCTGATTTCTTTTCTTACAGGAAGGGGGAAGCCATATTGAAATACATGAGGTTGTCATGCAATTTTTTTAGCATGGGTTATTTCTACAGTGAAGGAATCAGAAAGGAGGATAATAAATATGTATTGCATAAAAAACTGGAAGTGCCCTATTACCAGCCGCTACCAAAAGATAAAAGAAATAGTCAGGGTGATTACAAACTTACCCCAAGTATTGATGACCGTTTCTGGAATAAGATGGATTTTAAGAACCGGCCGATAAGTAATGTAAAAACACTTGAAACAACGATAACGTTCATTGAAATAAACGGGACTGTGGAATTAAATTTTCACATTACAGGGTTGAAGGATGTGCCTGTTGTACTCGAACTTTGTTTTATGGAAGGTGGAAAGTTGAGGGGAGTTTCGGTTGGAGATAACCAGGACAGTTTTCTGGAAAAAGATTATGCAGAATACCAATTAGGAAATGACACGATCCGGTTCGGTCCGGGAACTGTGACGCATAAATCAATCACCGACCTCGAAGGAGAAAGATATGCTACACATTTTGGCAGTTTGAGAACAAAAGGGATGCATGTGTACCTGACAGGGGTAACACCCTTTAAGCACAAGCTCACATTCAGTTAAGATAAGTAAGATGTATTGATACCGCAAAGATTAATGGTTATGAAACGAATTAGTGGAGTATTTGTCACAATTTTTTTTCTGCATACAATGTACAGTCAGCAGAAAAGTTTTCCTATAACAGTCTGCGGCGTAATGCCTGGTGCAAAAACGAATAATTCAACAGGCAATTAATAAGGCTTTTGCGGCTGGCGGTGGAAAAGTAATTATGCCAAAGGGAAAGTTTGTAACAGGTCCGCTTATTTTAAAGAGCTGTATTGTATGTGCGGCATGCAAAAAATATTACATTGAAGAATATAATACTACGTTACAAAAACGAGAATTTCCGTGTACCCGTGATCTTTGATGATGTACAACACTTAAACATAGAAAAACTGAAAATACCAACGAGCAAAGAAATGCCTGCAATAGTATTGAATCAGGTACAGACTTACTCTTTTAAGGAACTTGCATTACCAAAACCGGAAATAGAAACAATTAAAATTCAACAGTAGCGCAAATGAAGAAGAGTGTATTCTTGCAAAATCAATTAAAACTGCAACAAAACCTGATTGTGTTTATGCTCTTTGTTGTATTGGTACATAAAACATCTGCACAAAATTTAGTGCAGTATGTGCAGCCATTAGCAGGGACAGCATCTGCAACGACCATCAGTGCAGTAAAACATAGTGAAGCCGGTGGAACGGAAGCTAGAGCCAATACCATTCCGGCTGTTACGTTGCCTTTTGCCATGACGCAATGGACGGCGCAAACAAGACTCACAGAAAAAAAATGTGTGCCACCTTATTCGTATAGAGATTATTTACTCACGGGTTTTCGTGGTTCGCATTGGATAAGTGGCTCCTGTACGCAGGATTACGGAAGCTTTACCATAATGCCGGTTGCCGGCCATTTAAAAACTTCAGCGAAGGAATATGTTGTTTCGTTTTCACATGAGGATGAAATCACTTCGCCTGCTTATTATAAACTCACTGCAGGATCTGTTGCAACAGAAATTACTTCAACCCTGCGTTGTGGACTGTTGCAGTTCACCATGTTGAAAGATGATAGTTTGTATTTGCTTATTACACCCAACAGCGATTATGCAAAAGGTATTATAAAAGTTGATGCAAAGAAAGGAGAGATATGGGGCTGCAATCCGGCGCATCGTATTTACCAGGGTTGGGGTGAACAGACAGGTTTCGGCGGATGGTTTTATATTAAAGTAGAAAAGCCGTTTACGAAGAGTGGAACGTTTAGTGGTGAAGAAATATTTACAAGCGATAGTATTAAGAATAGGAAAGATGCCGGTGCTTTTGTTGGCTTTGTATTAAGGAAAGACGAACAACTTTGTTTGCGCATTGGTACATCGTTTAGCAGCCTGGAAGGAGCAAAGAAAAATCTTACAGTAGAAATAGGCACTAAAAATTTCGATGCTATACGTACTGCCGCAACGCAGGTATGGGAGAAAGCATTAGAGCAAATACAGGTACAAACTTCAAGCGAAAAAGACAAGCGTATCTTTTACACAGCCTTGTATCATTCCATGCAGCATCCACGATTGTTCAGCGATGTGGATGGTACTTATCCTTCGTTTGCAGGCAATGAACAACTGAAGAAAATGAATGGGAATTATTATGACGATTTCTCGATGTGGGACATTTACCGGGCACAATTGCCGTTGCTGGAAATGTTGAAACCAGACATGACGAATGATTTTGTTCGTTCACTTATTTTGAAAGGAGAACAGGGCGGTTGGCTACCCATCTTCCCCTGCTGGAACAGTTATACAGCAGCAATGATCGGAGATCATGTAACAGCATTTATTGCATCGGCTTATAATAAAGGCATCCGCAATTATAATGTTGTGTCAGCGTATCAGCTCATGCGAAAGAATGCTTTTGAAACACCAACCAGTTTTGCGGAATACAAAAACGGAATGGGAAGAAGAGCTTTGCCATCATATTTGAAGTACGGTTTTATACCAATGGAAGACAGTGTGCAGGAAGCCTTTCATAAAAAAGAGCAGGTTAGCCGTACATTGGAATATGCATTTGATGATTATGCATTGTCAATTGTTGCGAAAGGATTGAATAAGCAGGCAGATTACAAGCAGCTGCAACTGCGTTCACTCAACTACAAACATGTATTTGACCCTTCTGTTAGTATGATGCGTGGAAAAAATACAGATGGGTCATGGTTTGCACCCTTCAATGCTGATAACCGGGAGCCGTATATTACCGAAGGAACTCCACGGCAATACTCCTTTTATGTGCCGCATGATGTGCCCGGTCTTGCCAAACTGATGGGTGGAACCAAAATGTTAGAAAATGCGTTGGATAGTTTGTTTGCAAAAAATGAATACTGGCATGGCAATGAACCGGGGCATCAGATTCCATTTATGTATAATTACACCTTATCGCCATGGAAGACACAAAAAGAAGTAAGAAAAATTCTGCAGAAAGAATACAGTGATGGCCCGGGCGGACTGAGCGGTAATGATGATGCCGGGCAAATGAGTGCATGGCATGTATTCGCTGCGATGGGTTTTTATCCTGTTGACCCTGTCTCGAACAATTATTTTTTATGTTCTCCCATTTTTGATAAAGTTGTGCTACTGTTACAAAACAACAAAAAATTTGAATTACGTAAGCACAAGATAAAAGAAACAGCTCTGTACGTTCAGCAAGTAAAATGGAATGGCAGATTGTATAATAAAAATTATATCACTTATTCAATGATCTTGCAGGGGGGTAAACTGGAAATGTGGTTAACCGATGAGCCAACACAATGGGGCGCTTCACCTGCGAGCAGACCAGCAGGATTAACGAACTAAACAATTATTCTCATGTTAAAATTGGAAACATATTTCGTCGTTCTTTTTTCTTTCATCACAATTTGTACAGTTGCGCAGCAGAATCGTCAGAAAGTTTTTGCAGTAAAAGATTTTGGGGCTGTTGGCAATGGTAAAACAGATGATGCAGACGCTATTCAAAAAACCATTGATGCCTGCAATGCAGCAGGTGGAGGAATAGTTCTGTTTACTGCACCGTTTGTGTATATGGCGAGTCCGTTCAATATAAAGTCGAACATTGAAATGCATATAGAGGGCGGTGCCAGGATCCTTGCCAACCCTGATGAAAAAGTGTATACAAAAAGTGCATTTCGTGCAAACCCCGGCGAAGGAACTATCTGGATCGGCGGGGAGAACGTGGAGAATTTTATTATTAGCGGGAATGGTGAAATAGATGGCAATGGTATTTCATTCATGGGAACAGAACTCGATGATTCTTATGAATTAAAGCCATTCAATATACTTGATCCTCGTCCGCATGTGTTAACCGTCGTTGGCGGGCGGAACATCCGCATCAGAGATGTCAGGATTGGTAACTCCGCTTATTGGACTATTCATTTAATTGGTTGTAATGATGTGGTGATTAACGGTATTACCCTGCTCAACAGCTTGAAAGTGCGCAACAGCGATGGAATTGATCTTGATCATAGCAAGAACATACGTATCAGCAATTGTTATATTGAAAGCGGCGATGATTGTATCTGTTTAAAGAACAGGAGAGAATATGAAGAGTTTGGCGCTTGTGAAAATATTACGGTTACCAATTGTACGATGACATCAAGAAGCTGTGCTATTAAGATTGGTTCAGAGAATATGGATACGATCCGCCAGGTGTTGATCGATAACTGCATCATCAAAAAAAGTAATCGTGGTATTGGCATTCAGAACAGGGATGAAGGAGTGGTGAGTGATGTCATATTTTCAAACATGATCATCGAAGGACATATGTTCAGCGATGTATGGTGGGGCAAAGCAGAACCAATTTATGTCACAGCTTATCGCCGGGCAAAGATTAATCATAAAGATGCAAACTGGCGATTCCCCCGGGGAGCCACTGAAGGGAAAGTGGGAGAGGTTAGGAATATTTATTTCAGCAATATCAAATGTATCAGTGAGAATGGTGTGTATGTAAGTGCCGAATCAGGGGGTAAGATTAATAATATTGTATTTGATCAGGTAGATATATTAATTAATAAAACTACTGCTCTGCCTGGCGGGATGTATGATCGCCGACCTGCCGATGTGGAGGGATTTGTAAAAGGCAGTACAGCAGGATTTTATTTTGATATGGCGCAAAACATCACTCTTCGAAATTGCGGCGTGCAATGGGGTAAAAATAAGGAGCCGTACTTTTCACATGTAGTGGAAAGCAAAAATGTAACTGCATTAAAAATGATTAATGTAGAAGGACAGGCAGCTTTTCCCGGCAAGCAAAAAATTAGTAAGAGATAAAGAATACTGAACACCCACTTTGTTTACTGCATGGCTGTTGGTAATTACATTTTGCGGTGTGCAAGGAGCACAAAGCTATATTGCCTGCAAAAGATGGTGCAGAGCAGCTTATATAACTCCGGCTTTTTGTTCCGGCAGGCCGGGCCGCTCAAAAAAATATTCTGACACTACTGCAAAGAATTCCGCTTTGTTTACAGCACCAAATGGATTTATATCAGCACGCAAAATAAAAGACAACAGCAATACTATAACTGAATGCACAACCAATATCATCAGAATAACACCCATCCGGGGATGAAAATAAGAAGAAGGCTGGTAATTAGTTACGATCTATTTTATATCAATTCTTTATTGGAGGCACCCAAGAAACAAAATCCGATCAGCAAGGAAGGTAATACATATATGAGGCCAATAGCAGGGTCTTTTATACCCAGAAAATAAATCCCCATCAGTAATGCGCCGGCAAGCAGCAGACGTCCGCCCCATAAAGGATTAAACCAGGCGATAACAAACCCGGTTATAGTGACCAGCGTAAACGGAAGAAATCGCAACAACTCTTTTCCCATACCTTTCATAATATCGGGAAACCCTTTCCCTATGAAGAAAGCAAGAAAAAAGGCCGTAACTAATAAACCACCGACACGGCCTGTCCACAATAATATTTTATGCTGTTGCATAGCGTTTGATAAAGCTGTTGTAATATTTACTTCTCACATCGCTTTTAATACTGGTTGTTCTTTCATGTTTACCAATACATTTTTCTTAATCATGTCTTTTGCGATCATTTGTCCGTATTCCTCACCCATCTTTTCGGAGGATGCAGGATCAAAAGACTGGCTTTGGGCAGAGTAGATAAGACCATTAGTATTGAGGTCGTACAAATTGGATTCCCAGAAATACTTGGTGTCTTCTGTGTAATAACCATCCATGTAGATCCTTCCGTAAATTGTTCTTGAATAGCCCCAGAAACGATTATAGTAAACATGATAAGGAGTGTATTGAACACGACCCGGCACATAATACCGCTCCCTTGTTTTATCCAGCAGCACGATAGTCAGCACAGCATCCACACCTGAATTGCGAAGTTTGCTGATAGCCTGCTCTTCAGTCATATTCTCAAAAGTCTTGGGATTATACTCATCACACGAGCAAATGGCATCATAGCCAAGGTCTTTCAGGTCACCTACGAGGTGTTGTTCCATGTTTTCACGCAATGTTCTGTCCTTTTCCCGGATAAGACCCAACACAATAATCTTTTTGAATTTTTTAGGCTGTACATTTTCTGCCTTCCATGAGCTGGTAATATGAGAGGATGGACCACAACCAGACAACAGGAATAAAAACACTACAGCCATTTTTAATAGCTGTTTCATAATATGTCGTTTTTCCTACTGTAAGATAGTTTTATCTTTTACCTGATTCTATGATGGCTGTCACGGGTGGCAATGATACCAGTCACTGCAAAAAAGTATCGAAACTGGTTTCTTCCGGTAATGGCCGCCGCCAATAGTTATATTTCTGTTCTGTTCAAAACCTTCCCAAAGTTGATAAGAATCACAACTGGTTGAAATCAGCATCATTGTAATGGCTGGCTGGCACTGATAATTTGCTTTAATAAAAAAGAGGTATGAAAAAAGGATTAATTCTTTTTATAGTAATGATAATTACTTCAGTGAATGTAAAGGCGCAGTCAACTGGTATTTTTCCAGGCGAACCTTTCAATGGTATGCAGGTTAATTATGCAATAACCGGCGCAACAGTTACAAAATATACAGATGTGCCCGGCTTTACTTGGACAAGAAGTCTTGTTATTACTGATATTCAAAAAGGCGGCGTTCTTGGGATATCGGGATCGTTACAGGCAGGGGGATATGGCTGCACTGTAACAGTAACTGTAAGTGCAGGGGGAAAACCAGGCAATGGGACCTACGAAGTAAAACCGGGAACCCCTATGAGCTTTCAGCAACAAGTGAGTATTCCTAAAGACGCTAAATCAGCCAGTATTGTAATAAATATGAATGGGCACTATAGTATGGGTGGAGGCTCCCGTGGTGTAGTAGTGCGGGGAGATTGGGATGGCAGATGGGGTTCTGTAACGAAGCCGGCTGAACCGGATAAACACAAACCAGCACCTTCGGCAGTGTCAGTATTGAAAGATATTCTCAAAATCTATTCAGACGAAAGTAAAATCCCAAGAGGGCTGGTAAGTAACGGTCCGGATAATAATAAGCTATGGTGGTTCGATAAAAAATATGATGACTATGTATGCGGCGCTTATCAAAGCAAGGTGCTCGGGCTACTGGACAATATTAAATTTGGAAATAATGCAGCTCAAAAGAAACTTTTGGAGGAATATGATTATGGACCAATACAGGCCAATTGCGGGGTAACACCCGGAGGTCACCAGGCCGTAGTTATTTATCCTAAAGGCACAGACTGGCGGAAAACGGGAACAGTGCTTGATCCGTGGCCAGAACAACGACCCAAGTCATACACAATAGAGGAATGGAAAAAAATATTTCCACACGGATTAAATTCTTCCGGTTATTATAAAGGCCAGTATCCTATATGCGGGGGTAATGGATACAATGATCCCAGAAAAACTGAACTTACTTCTGCAGAAACCAATTGGTATAAATCACTTTCGGCGAAAAGGCAGGAAGAGTATAAGAAGATAAAAGATGTAACGGAACGTAAAAGACGAATGAAAATTGAGTATGCAAGTCGTGATAATACAGCAAGAGCAGCAGCTGATTGTCCTTTGAACTTATATGTTATGGACAAAACAGGACGAATCTGTGGATTCCCTGATGGAGTACTTCGTACAGAAATACCGGAAGTATCAGTAAATACATTACAGCTTGCTGATGGTACTTACTGGACAGAACTGGCTTTCCCGTCCGGCAATGATTTTATGATCATGCTGAAAGGTACAGGCCGGGGAAGCGCTGATTTTTACACAGGGTTTAATATGCAAAAAGAACCTAATGATCGTTCTGTTTATAAATATTCTTTCCAGGTAATAAGTGGTCAGGAATATGCGCTGAATCAAAATGAAGAGAACGCACCTGTTAAAATATTAAATACAGCAAAGAAGAAGAGAGAGATAGAAGGCGTTAAAATAACATCCATCACAGATAAGGGACATATGGCAGTAAAGACAGGGCAGGAGAAAAAGATTTTTGATAATGGGAACATCTATGGTGTAACCAACGGCCCTTTTAGCCCTACTCAATTTGTGCTTACTGAAGCCACTATCATTACAAGGATAGAAAACTATCATTATTTCAATAATGGGAAAATGCCTGGCACTATTTCACTGGTGAATGCAAAAGGCAGGCAATTTGGTCCATGGCAGGCAACAGGAACTACGGGTCAGGGCGGTGTTCAGAATGCTTATTGGGTGATCAGACCGAATATTACTTTGCCTGCCGGAACGTATACGGTTATTGACTCTGATCCTGCGACCTGGTCAACTAATTCTCAATCGGCCAACAAAGGCTTTACCATAGTTTGGACTGCAGGACAATAGACCAATGAAAAGAACAGCGGGAGATTCAAGGCTTAAGAAAAGAGGCCGTCTCAAAAGTAAAATGAACTGCTTGCGAATCGCTGATACGACAACCTGTCTCCATCAGGTACCCGAATAAAAAAGACTGTCCCGACCTTTTGGGACAGTCTCTTCATTACCTGCTCCCCCTGCTGGACTTGAACCAGCGACCCTCTGATTAACAGTCAGATGCTCTAACCAACTGAGCTAAGGAGGAATATCTTTCCGTTTATTTAACGGGCAGCAAAAATAGGGATTTTAGCTTTTTCAACAAGGTTATTCACAATCATTTTTTACCTGAAAATATTCCAGAAACCGATATTTTCTTCAAAACCCACAAACACACCGGTTTCTCTTATTTCTACGGGCCAGTGCTTCAAAAAATATCCCTCTCCGCTTGTATTGCAACCATTTTCCATGTTAAACTTGTAACGGTGTAAGGGACACACCACATTCCCTAAAGCATCTATATAGCCATCTGCCAGGAAGCCTCCGGCATGAGGGCACTTATACGCAAAGGCAAACACAACATGATTGTGTTTGCCAATACAAATCTTTTTGCCCCTCACTTCTGTTACAGCAATATTGTTATCAGCAAAATCAAGATCGTTTATATGATCCCCGATCTTATGCCAGGTATATTGTTTACCAGTCATCAATAAATAAACTTTGTTTTATAGGGATAACGGATGCGGTATAACTCTCTTACTTTATCCAGTATCGTTTTACGCAGTGTATCCAGATTCCTTTTTTCAATGGCAGCTATAAAAATGGCATTTCCGTTTGTTTCATGCTGCCACCTGTCGTAAAGATCTTTGAGAATTTCTTTTTTCGTACTTTCTTCGAGCCACTCATCAAAGGTGTTTTTTTCGTAAAGGTCCATTTTGTTGAAAATAGTCAGGGTTGGCTTGTCCAATGCATTCAGTTCGTGTAATGTTTTATTTACCACAGCAAGCTGGTCCTCATAATTGGAGTGAGAAATATCCACTACATGCAGCAGAATATCTGCTTCACGAACTTCATCCAGTGTGCTTTTAAAGCTTTCTACCAGGTGGTGAGGGAGTTTTCGGATAAAACCAACCGTATCACTCAGCAGGAAGGGGGTATTTTCAAAAACCACTTTGCTTGTTGTCGTATCAAGTGTGGCGAATAATTTATTTTCAGCAAACACTTCTCTTTTGCTGAGCAGATTCATAATTGTGGATTTGCCCACATTAGTATAACCAACCAATGCCACACGAATAAATTCTCCCCGGTCTTTGCGTTGCGTAAAAGCCTGCTTATCTATTTCTGTCAATTTTTTGCGCAGTAATGAAATTTTGTCCCGTACAATACGCCGGTCTGTTTCTATTTCACTTTCGCCGGGCCCTCTCGTACCAATGCCACCACCCAATCGTTCAAGGTGCTTCCACATTCCTCTCAGCCGCGGTAAGATATATTGATATTGCGCCAGTTCTACCTGTGCTTTGGCCTGGGCTGTTTTTGCACGCCGGGCGAAAATGTCAAGAATCAGATCACTCCTGTCGATAGTCTTTACCTCCAGGGTTTTTTCGATATTATTTATTTGTGCACCACTCAGTTCATCATCAAAGATGGCGATACGTATATTTTTTCCCTGTATATAATTTTTTATTTCTTCCAGTTTCCCCTTGCCGATAAAAGTGCGGCTGTCAGGATGTGATAATTTTTGTGTAAACCTTTTTACGGTCACAGCTCCTGCTGTTTCTGCCAGGAACGACAGTTCGGCCAGGTATTCCTGCACCTGTGTCTCTGTCTGGTCTTTGTGAACCAATCCTATCAGCACAGCCTTCTCTTCGCTATTAATTACATTCTTATTGTCAAGCATAATAATAAAAACACCTCAGCTTACGAGGGATATACAAAGGTAAAAAATACAATTGGCCAGGATTTCATTAGTAAAAAAGCGGCCCGGGTAACCAGGCCGCTTTGAACAAAAATTTTCTTTTATCAAAGTCCGCTGAATGTGATACCTATAGAGAAAGGTCTCACTTCCGGTCCGTATCCATCCTTGAAAAGAGGTGTAAACTGATAACTTCCAAAAAGACTTACATGACCATATCCAGCACGAACCATACCTGAAAGCCTGTTTTTGTTAAAATATCTCTTGCTGGATTCCTTCATCACATAATCGTTAATGCTTCCACCATCCTTATCTTCGTATTTAGCATTACGGGTATGTGTATTAAGTAAAGTACCCACTTTTACCCCTATAGCAAGCTTCAACCCTCTACCAGTGGCGGGGTTTGCAGCATAACGAAACTCAACAGGTGCTTCAAGATATACCGTAGCGAGTTTAGTTTTTTTGAAATGATTGGTATCGCTCTGGTCAGTGAAGTAAAGAGTACTGGCAGGATCTTTTATTCCGATATATGTTTTGGAAAACAGGATATGATCAGAAGCTATTCCGGGACCAAACGCCATACTTAAGCTGGGATTGGTTTTAAATGGGAAATCGTACATGAAATAAACATTTATACTCTTAGAAACCCCTTTTGTATTAAGCGTATCCGGTTTTCCAGCCCAGCCGGTGTAGCCCAACTGTAGTAAGAAATGGTCATTGGCACGGTTTGCTAGGTTAGGTGTATCTTTTTTCTTAACAGGTTTCGGATCATCCTGTGCTGCTACAGCAAAAGCTATTACCGCATAGAATGGAAGCAATAAAATTTTCTTCATAATATGTTTAAGTAGTGGACAAATGTATTTTCATCCCGGTTAACAAAAGGTTAAAGAACAACCAGTTGCTTAATTAAAATAAATGCCCCGGAAATGACCCGGGGCATTTGTGGACCCTGTTGGGATCGAACCAACGACCCCCTGATTATGAGTCAGGTGCTCTAACCGTCTGAGCTAAGGGTCCTGCCGGTAAGGCGGTTGCAAAAGTATAAAAAAGCATTGTAAATATGTTAGTTCATATATTAATTGTAATCCTTAGATTTACGCCGCTTTGCGTATGGTTGAAAATGAGGATATAAGACGACTGCTATCTGCTATTGCTTTTACTAACGACCAGGCTGCCTACAAGGAGTTGTTTCTCCTGTTGCATGGTCGGTTAAAGTTATTTGCCTATTCTATTTTAAAATCGCATGAAGAATCGGAAGAACTTGTCTCCGACCTTTTCATAAAGGTTTGGGAAAAAAGAGATCAGTTAACTACCATCGAATCTCCACTTTTATATTTCTATACAACCGCCAAAAACCTCGCTTTTAATCGCCTTAATAAGCAAAAAAGGCAACAAATTCCTGTCCCTGAAGAGTGGCTGGTGCAACTAAACAGCATCTACTTCGACCCGGAAAAACTGATGATGACAGAAGAAATGATGCGGCAAATAAGACAGGCAATTAATAATCTCCCTCCTAGGTGCAGGCTTATTTTTAAAATGGTAAAAGAAGACGGTCTTAAATACAGAGAAGTGGCAGCGTTGCTCCAGCTATCAATTAAAACGGTAGAAGCTCAAATGGCTATTGCAATGCGAAGATTAGGGAAATGTATGCACCTGGAAATCAACATGTTGGAATCTTTTAAATCCAACGTTAGAAAAAGTTAAAATTCTTTTAGGGGTAAGCGTCGTATTTCTTTGTCTTCTGTAATTATAACCAACGTTTAATGAGTCAGGAGAAATTTTGGGTATTATTTTCAAAAAGGTTATCAGGAGAAGCTTCGGCAGATGAATTACAGTTGCTGGAAAAGCTTATAAGTGAGCATCCTGAATGGCAGTATGCCATTCAAAATCTTGAAGATCTTTGGAAATATCAGCCAGATAAAGACCATACCCCAAGTGAAGATGCTTACATGCTGCATCTTCATCGCATGTCTGAACTCAATGTGTCTTTCGGAGAGGAGGCAAGAAGCGGCAGAGAAATTCTATCGACAAATAGCCGTAACCGGTTTGGAAAATGGTATTGGGCTGCAGCTGTGGTATTGATATTACTGGGCCTGTTCACATTTACTGACCTGTTCCGGGGTGCTGAAAAAAATGAAGAGGTAACTCAGCAGGTGAACGAAGTTTCAACCCGGCCGGGTTCTAAATCCAAAGTACAGTTACCGGATGGCTCAGTCGTTTGGTTGAATGCAGGAAGCAAATTAACCTATAATAAAGATTTTGGAATTGAAAAAAGAGAGGTAACACTGATTGGCGAAGGTTTTTTTGATGTAGCAAAGAATAAAGAAAAACCATTTATAATTACTACATCCAGCATCAGCATAAAAGTGCTGGGTACTGCATTCAATGTGAAAGCCTACCCTGATGACAAACAAACAGAAACAAGCCTGATTCGAGGAAGTATAGAGGTGACCATTAAAACCAGACCCAATAACAAAATTATTCTTTCACCGAGTGAAAAATTGGTGGTAGAGAATAATGTAGCGAGAGTAGAGACGGAGAAAAAAGAAACTGAAAGGGCAACCGGTAATATTGTTAGAACACAGTTACCAGTCATCAGCACACTTATGTCGATCAACAAGCTGAAGTATAGTCCGGCAGATAGTACAGTAGCCGAAATACAATGGATTAATAATAAGCTGGTATTCAGGGATGAATCATTTAACGATCTTGCTGTCAGGATGGAGAGATGGTATAATGTGAGTATTGAAATAACAGATGTAAAAATAGCAGAGGAAAGGCTGAATGGAATTTTTGAAACAGAAACTGTTTCCCAGGCGTTGGAAGCGTTAAAAGAATTTATTCCTTTTCAATATGAAAAAGATGGAAATAAAATAATTATTCACCGCTAATGCTTATGCCATATGACTGCCTTGCACAACACCTCCTGAGGGAAGGGTAAAAGAACGGGATTTCGTTGCAGCGAAACCCCGTTATAAAGCACAAAAGGATTTGGATTCCGGCTGGAATCCGATTTGTCAACCCTTCAATTGTAAAATATGAAAAAAAACGAAACAACTGCTGTTTCACAAAAGGAACATCTCTTCCTAAAGATTACCAGAATTATGAAACTGACGATTGCATTTTTGCTGATTGCATGCCTGCAGGTATCTGCACGGGGATGGTCGCAGGATCGTATCACCCTGAAAATGAATGAAGCAGAAATTAAAAGAGTTCTCTTTGCTATTGAAAAGAAAAGTAATTATCGTTTCCTTTTCAGTGAAAATGCGCTGAAAAGAAAACCTAGAGTAACCGTGGATGCCGTAGAAGCGCCGGTTACAGAGGTGCTTGATAAAATTCTTGCCAATACCGGTGTGAGTTATAAGATTCTGGGCTCTAAACTGGTGGTACTCAAAGAAGGGGTATCAGCCAATGAAATTGAATCACAGGATTTAAGAGTAACTGGAAAAGTTACATCTGCCGCCGGGGAACCACTGGCCGGGGTATCCGTATCTGTAAAAGGTTCCAGAACCGGAACTGTTACCGATGCTAACGGAAATTTTGCTATTACTGTTCCGGACGATGCGGTACTTGTTTTTAGTTCCGTTGGATATGAAAGTGTAGAAGTGGCTGTAGCCGGTAAAACCTCTCTTACGGTATCCCTTGAGCAATCAGCCAGAAAAATTGATGAAGTGGTGGTAATCGGTTATGGTACCGCTTCAAAAAGAGATTTGACAGGTTCTATAGTAAAAATTGCAGGCCGTGAAGTGGCCGATAAGCCTAATACAAACCCTGTTGCTTCATTGCAGGGAAAGGTTGCGGGTTTAAGTGTTGTAAACTCTGGCACACCCGGCCAGGAACCTGATATTCGGATCAGGGGTACAAATAGTTTATCAACTGCAGGGGTTAAACCTTTATACCTGGTAGATGGAATCTTTAATGATAATATCGGCTTTTTAAACCCGAATGATATTGAGTCAATTGAAATATTAAAAGACCCGTCATCTCTTGCCATCTTTGGTGTTCGTGGTGCAAATGGTGTTATTGCCATTACAACCAAAAAAGCCAAAACAGGCCAGGTCAATATCAACTTCAACACCTCATTTGGCGCCAAAAAACTGGTAGATAAAATTGACATGGTTAATGCTGAAGAGTTCAAACTGTTATACGAAGAAGAACAAACAAACCTGGGCATCACCGGTACAGACCGTTTTGATTTTACACCATGGACTGGTAATACAGACTGGGTGGATGCGATGACAAGAACTGGTTTTGTAAATGTTAACAATGTTAGCGTCAGCACAGCTACAGAAAAAAATAAGTTTTATATAGGGGTTGGTTATACTAATGAAGAGGGTATAATTAAACATGAAAAGTTAAGTAAGATTTCGCTTAACCTGAATGATGAAGTTAAAGTAAGTAAGGGGATAAAACTTGGCTTTACTTTAAATGGTATCAGGCAGAGGAACCCATACAGCCGTGCTAAAGATCTTCTTTTCCAGGCACGCAGGGCCTTACCAATCACACCCGTTTACAGCGATGCGCATGGAGCTTATTATAACTTAGCTATCCAGTCTGCGCAAATGATAAATCCGGCTATGGAGCTGGACGACAATTGGGATAAAGAACTGAGTTATGAAAACAGGATGGTAGGTAGTGTTTATGCGGATGTTACTGTACTGAAAAACTTCAATCTGAGATCTACTTTCTATGCTGATATGTCAAATGTGGATGCAAGAGCATACACTCCGATAGACAGTTTGTATGATCCGATTTCAAACACCACGTTTGTTCATAATTCTTATAACAGAACCGCAGTATCACAGGGGAATGGACGCTGGAATAAATTCCAGCAGGATCATATCCTTACTTTCAAAAAGAATTTTGATGATCATGGCCTTACATTAACAGGTGGTTTCACCACTTATTATAGTGAATTCAGAGGTCTCTATGGATCCATTAAGCAATCACTAACCGGCCTGTCTATTCCGAATGACAAACGGTTCTGGTACATTGATAATGGATTTGGAGATAAGAGTACTAGGGTGAGTTCTTCCGGTCAATGGGAAAAAGCTACGGTATCTGCTTTGTTCCGTGCATTATATAACTACAAGAATAAATATCTGCTGAATGCTTCCTACAGAAGAGACTGGTCTTCAGCCTGGAGACAGGATTACGGCAATCAACCTGATGACTTCTATTCAGTAGGTGCTGCATGGGAAATCAGTAAGGAGGACTTTTTCCAGAACCAGAAGATATTTGATTTTCTGAAATTAAAAGCCAGCATGGGAGTACTTGGTGTACAAAACACTTATGGTTTTGATTACCCTGCGTATCCTTCACTTGCTACTAATTCAACAGCCGTATTTGGTAACATCATAGTTCCTGTGTACACAGAAACTTACCTGGCAGATCGTAATCTCCATTGGGAAAAAGTGCATGGAAAGGAAATCGGTATTGAGTTTGACATGCTTAGCAGAAAGCTTCATGGAGAAATTGTTTATTATCACAAAACGACTAAAGATCTGCTCGCATTGATAAGTGCCGGTGCTGGTTTAAGTACACTGACAAATATCGGAACAATGAGAAACCGTGGTTTTGAGTTGTCTGCAAGCTATACGCATCAGCTTGCAAAAGATGTTACTGTAACTGTTTCCGGTAACCTTACCACCTACAATAACATGTTCCTGGAATCGCCCTTTACATCAAATCCGGATGAGCAATATCCCAGCAGAACAGTAGCCGGATATCCTATTGGTTATTTCTATGGATATGTAGTAGAAGGTGTATTTCAGTCATATGCCGATAAACTGGCTTCTCCCACAATGAACCTCGGCAATAACTATGGCCCTGGTGATCTGAAGTATAAAGACCTCAATGGTGATGGTATTGTTAATACTGATGACAGAACAATGATTGGGAACCCGACACCTGATTTTACTTATGGTGGTAATGTAACACTGAAATACAAAGGGTTAGATTTTAGCATGGATATGCAGGGTGTATACGGAAATGAAATCTACAGGTACTGGGGTAGTTCCGAATTGCCTTATACCAAGTTTAACTATGCTAAGTTTAAACTGAACCGCTGGCATGGAGAAGGTACTTCTAACTGGGATCCGATCCTGGGAGATGACCATTCTACAAACAGGTTACCTTCTAATTATGGTATTGAGGATGGAAGTTATTTCCGTATAAGGAATGTGCAGTTAGGATATAATTTCAGTCCCGAAGTACTTAAGAAGGCATATATCAAAAGCCTGAGAATTTTTGCCAATGTTCAGAACTTTAAAACATGGAAACGGAATTCCGGTTATTCTCCTGAGTTTGGGGGGTCGCCTACTTCATTTGGTGTAGATACTGGTAACGATCCGATTCCGATGATTTTCTCCGGTGGTATTAATGTTAACTTCTAATTACTATCCTAAAAATGAAATATATGAGACAAAATATCAAAAGCATATTATTAATTCTTGCAATTCCATTATTGGGGTTGACATTTGTGGGGTGTAAGAAATTTCTTGACCGCAAACCATTACAGGCATCATTGGAAGATTTGAACCAGGGTGGTTTGGAAGGCCAGGTATTTGGCTTGTACGGTTCATTCCTGGATCGCAATGCCGCCTATCATGGATTTAGCAGTATTCCCTGGTTTGGGTTTCACTCATTCCGGGATGATGATGCTATGAAAGGAAGCAGTCCCGCAGATGGTGCTGACTGGGGTGTAATTTTTGATGACTTTCAGTATCAGAAATCACACTGGGCTCCTACCATTTACTGGGATCAGAACTATAACCTGATCAATAAAGCAAATACTGTGCTTCAGATTGCTGATTCTTTAGCATTAGCTGATGCACCATCGTTAATTAATATTGCAGAAGCAAAATTTTTCCGTGCATTAACCTATTTCAACCTGGTAAGGGTGTTTGGAGAAGTGCCAAAGATTGATTTCAGATTGTATAGTCCTAATGATTCCAAAAAACCAAAAGCTACTGTAGCGCAGATTTACGCATTGATTGATGCAGACCTGAATGCAGCTGTTCAGGATTTACCTGAAGACTGGAACAATGCTACGGGAAATAATCGTTTCCCCGGCAGGCTTACTAAGTATACTGCCATGGGCTTATTGGCAAAAGCAAAAATATACCGCCAGGATTGGGCAGGCGCATTGGCTTTATGTACACAGGTAATCAATTCAGGGAACTATCAACTGATTTCTAATTACAGCACACTCTTCAAAGTTGCAGGAGAAAATTCCAAGGAATCTTTGTTTGAAATACAGGCAGATCTGGGCGCTAATGGTGTTCCGGATAATGGCCATGAGTTTGGTGTTGAGCAAGGTGTAAGAGGTTCCGGAGACTGGGATCTTGGATGGGGATGGAATACTCCAACGTCAAATCTTGAGGCAGCGTATGAATCGGGTGATCAGAGAAAAACTGCTACAATCCTGTATTCAGGTCAGGATGACGGATATGGCAAAACAGTACCAGCTTATCCAACAATTCCAAGGCTTTATTGGAACAAGAAAGTTTATCCAGAGCCTACTATGCAAACTTATACAGGAAGAAAACAAAATGCATGGCTTAATCACTCATTACTCAGATATTCAGATGTTCTTCTTATAGCTGCTGAAGCAGCTAATGAACTCGGAGGAGCTACTAACCAAACTAATGCAACAACCTGGGTAAATATGATACGTAGCAGGGCAGGGTTGAGCAGCATTTCTTTCACTTCCCAGTCTCAGATGAGGGCTGCAATCAAAAAAGAAAGGAGACTTGAACTGGCAATGGAAGGAGAACGATTCTTCGACCTGGTAAGATGGAATGATGCGGAAACTGTATTAGGGGCATCAGGTTATACACCATGCCACAAATACTATCCATTGCCCCAGTCAGCTATAGACTTTGCAGGGGGTGTATTGATTCAAAACCCTTGTTGGTAATAAATCATAGTCTCATGGTAAACACATTGTTTGCCATGAGATATTATTCCAGTTAATTAAAAATATTTGAAATGAAAAAAAACTTTCTAATTCAAAAAATCAGCCTTGCGGTAGGCACTCTAATTTTTCTGGCGTCTTGTCAAAAGATGGACAGGCCCGCCTTTGGAGACTATCCGGTAGATGCTAACCCGCCGGGGGGGCCGTTGAAGTTTTATGTTGCTTTTGATGGCACTACTACTAATCCCCTGATGAATGCAGTGGATAGTATCAGGGCAAATTTTGCTGCTGATAACCCTTTTACATCCACAACAGGTATAAGTGGCAAAGGTGTTACGGGGGTAAATAAAAAATATATCAAGTATCCGTCTTTTAATGACTGGGTATCCAGTAAAAGTTTTTCCATCTCTGTATGGTATAAAAAGGATGGCCAGACGAAGAACAATACCGGGGGTAATGGGCCTGAGTATATAATGTCACTTAAGGCTGTAGATAATTTTCACTGGAGTAACGCAGTAGCCTTTTTGTTTCTGGAGGGCAACAATACTGCTTGCGCAGTAAAAAGTATGTTTGTGAGTAATACAGGTGACAACTGGTTTACATGGGAAGGGGGACAGTCTATTGCGGGATTGTGCGACAATAACTGGCACCACCTGGTTCTTACGTATGATGAAACAAACAGTTCAGTTAAGCTGTATGTAGATGGTGTGCAAAACCCGAATGTTAAGAGTTGGGGTACACATGGCGCATTAGATCTGGCCAAAAGTAAAATCAGCGAATACAGAATTGGGGCCGGCCCTTCCACCGGCTATGATTCTGATGACTGGCTGGCATGTTCATTTAAAGGAAGCCTGGATCAGCTACGTATGTATGGCAAAGTATTAACTGCAACTGAAGTGTCGGCGCTGTTTACAGGCAAGTTGTAACTAGCTATAATATGACTTGTTGAAATTTTTTGGCAATCGCAGAGCATAAGCAGTAAAAAGGGCTGAACAATTCATTGTTTCGGCCCTTTTGTACTTATGATGAGTTTAATATTCAGAATTTTTTTTATGTTGAAATCCTCCTCTAACTATTTTTCGCTCTTACTAATTTTTTCCTTCTCTTTCTTTTTTGCCTGTAATAAAAAAAACAAAAATGCTCTTTTTTCCAGTCTCCCTCCTTCCCGTACCAACATTTCATTTTCTAATAAGCTGCCGGATAAAAAATTGTTTAACATTCTTTATTACCTGTACTATTACAATGGCGGTGGTGTGGCAGCAGGAGATATAAACAATGATGGGCTACCTGATTTATATTTTACCGCTAATGACAAAGGGAAGAATAAACTTTACTTAAATAAAGGCAACATGTCTTTTGAAGACATTACGGTGCCGGCAGGCGTACAGGGTATTTCTAACTGGTGTTCCGGTGTAACTATGGCAGATATTAATGGTGATGGCTGGTTGGATATCTTCGTTAGTTCGGTGAATAAGAAATTCGGATTGAAAGGGCATAACGAATTATATATAAATAACGGCAATAAAACTTTCACTGAAAGGAGTCATGAATTTGGCCTTGATTTTTCCGGGTTAACCACCCAATCTGCTTTTTTTGATTATGACCATGACGGAGACCTTGACTGCTATGTACTAAACCAGTCCGACAGGCCGCACTCCAATGTGGTTGATACGATAAGCAGACATAAGTATGATTCTATTTCCGGCGATATATTGTACAGGAATGATATAAAGACAACGGGACGCTTCACAGATGTTTCAAAAGAAGCAGGTATTTATCAGAGTAATTTGGGGTACGGATTGGGTTTAGCGGTAGCCGATATGAACAATGACGGATGGGATGATATATATATAGGAAATGATTTTCATGAAAATGATTATTACTACATAAATAAAGGCAACGGAACATTTGCTGAAAGCGGAGCCAGCCACTTCAGGCATTACAGCCGTTTTAGTATGGGTAATGACGTAGCCGATTATAATAATGACGGACAACCCGATATTATTACTCTTGACATGCTTCCCCCGGATGAAAGAACATTAAAAACTTACGGCAGTGATGAGAATGTAGATATCTACAAGTTTAAACTGGAAAAAAATGGCTACCAGAATCAATATTCAAGAAACTGTCTTCAGAAAAATAATGGTAATGGCAGCAGTTTCAGCGATGTGGCCCTGCAAGCCGGTGTATCGGCTACCGATTGGAGCTGGTCTCCACTGTTTGCCGACTTTGACAACGATGGGAATCTGGATTTATTTGTTTCAAGCGGAATCGTAAAAAGGCCGGTAGATATGGATTATATACGGTTTGTTTCAAACCAGGAGGTGAACAAGGGATTAAATTATTCGGATAAATATGATAAAGAAACAATAGATGCTATGCCGGATGGCAGTTCTCATCCTTTCTTTTTCAGGAATGAAGGGGAGAATTCATTTAAGGACAAAAGCAAAGAATGGGGTACGGAGAAGATGAAAGGATATTTTAATGGATCGGCCTATGCTGACCTTGATAATGATGGTGATCTTGATATTGTTATTAATTGCCTTAATGCTGCTGCAACGGTATTGCAAAATAACAGCACTTTCAAAAATCATCTTACTATTTCATTTAAAGGGGATAGTCTGAATAATTTTGGAATTGGTGCAAAAGCATACGTTTTTTCAAGAGGAAAAATGCAGTACAGACAATTGATGCTCACAAGGGGATTCCAGTCTTCCTGTGATACCAGGCTGCATTTTGGTTTGGATTCAGTTACAACAGCAGATAGTGTTTTGATTGTGTGGCCAAATCAGATGTTACAAACTGTGAAGAATGTCAGTTCCGGTAAATCGCTGATCTTTTCACAAAAAGATGCAAAAAACCTGTTTGACTATGCTTCGTATTTTAAAATATCAAAGCCATTATATACTGATATCAGCAATGATATTGCCTTAAACTGGAAACATAAAGAGAACGACTTTTTTGATTATAACATACAATACCTGATACCCCATGCGCAGTCAACCCGGGGACCCAGGATTGCCGTGGCAGATGTAAATGGCGATGGCCTGGATGATATTTATGCCTGTGGTGCCAGAACCCAATCCGGTGTATTATTGATTCAAAAAAAGGATGGCAGTTTTTTGTCTTCTGACGAATCAGTTTTTAAGAGAGACTCCGCCAGTGAAGATGTAGATGCAATCTTTTTTGATGCTAATGGCGACAAACACCCCGATCTCCTGGTGATTAGCGGAGGCAACGAAGTACTGAAAAGCAGCAGGGAAGGAGAAGACCGGTTATACATGAATGATGGCAAGGGTCACTTTACAAAAAAGGAATTGGCTTTCCCTGTGCAGTATGAAAGCAAATCATGTGTGGCAGTGGCGGATATTGATAAGGATGGCGATAATGATTTTTTTATAGGAAACCTCGCCAACCAAACTGCTTACGGCCAGCCGGTAAATTCGTACTTGTATCTTAACAAAGGGGATGCAAAATTTGATTTGGCGGACAGAAATACTATTTTCCTTCAGTCGGTAGGGATGGTTACTTCAGCTGTTTTCACAGATATTAATAAGGATACCTGGCCTGACTTAATTATTACCGGAGAATGGATGCCTTTGAAAATATTTATTAATAACAAAGGAAGTTTTACCGAAACTGCAGTTCCTAATTCTACCGGCCTGTGGCAAACCCTATATGCCGCTGATGTAAACGGAGATGGCTTTGAAGATATTCTGGCAGGAAACTGGGGGCACAATTCAAAATTGTGGGCAGGTAAGAACGGACCACTAAAACTATATATAAAAGATTTTGACAATAATGGATCCGTTGAGCAGATTTTATGTTATACCATAGACGGGAAAGAGTATACTTTTCTGGCTAAGGATGAATTAGAACGTTCATTACCTGTATTAAAAAAGGCTTACCTGAAATATAGTGATGTGGCTGGTAAAACAGTTCAGTATATGTTCTATGATTTATTTAAGGACTATGCTGAGTTAAAAGCAGAAATATTATCATCTTCCTGTTTTTTCAACGATGGACAGGGGAGTTTTAAGAGAGTTAACTTGCCTGATGATTTGCAACAGGCCCCCGTTATGTGTTTTGCTGCAGCAGAAGAAGGTACCAAAAGAAGTTATATGGCGGCAGGAAATTTTTATGGAGTGATACCTTACGAAGGACGCTATGATGCATTGCTTCCCACTTCTTTTTCCTTCCACAAGGGGTTGGGATCATTTTCAGATAATGCGGTTATCCCTTCTTTTGACGGGGAGGCAAGGGATATCAAATGGATAAATACTCAGGGAGAAAAAAATGTTTTACTGATAGCCAGGAATAATAATTCGCTGATATTTCTAAGAAAAACAGAATGAAAAGAATGATTCACACTTATCACAAAATCGAAAATGAAAACTAACAATTTTTTGCCTGTTTTTTTACTGGCAGGTGTTTTGTCGCTTTCGTCTAATTGTTCCAGGAACGGCGGCGGTGGTACTACTTTATCGCCGGCTAAGATTGAATACTGGATAACAAAGGGTGATCAATCCTTTTTGCTGCAAAAACAGTCAACTACGCTTTCTTTTGGAACCGCTTCAAACAATTATATAAACATTGAAGTCGATTCTGCGACAACCTATCAAAGTATCGACGGGTTTGGTTACACATTAACCGGCGGCAGTGCTTATTTAATTAACAGGATGGACGCCTCCTCAAAATCTGCTTTACTGAGTGAATTATTTGGAAGTAGCACAGATGCAATTGCCGTAAGCTACCTCCGGATCAGTATTGGAGCTTCGGATTTAAACGCTTCAGTTTTTAGTTATGATGATATGCCCGCCGGACAAACGGATCTCACTTTATCAAATTTTAGTTTATCGCAGGATACACTGGATTTAATTCCGGTACTGAAACAAATACTGGTTATTAATCCCAATATAAAACTTATGGGATCTCCCTGGAGTGCCCCTGTTTGGATGAAGGATAATGGAAGTAGTATAGGTGGCAGCCTGCAGCCGCAGTATTACAGTGTGTATGCTCAATACTTTGTAAAATATATCCAGGCAATGGCGTCTAAAGGGATTTTGCTGGATGCGGTAACTGTTCAGAATGAACCGCAGCACGGTGGCAATAATCCCAGTATGGTGATGTCCGCCACACAACAGGCAGATTTTGTAAAAAATCATTTGGGTCCGGCATTTCGTTCAGCAGGTATTACTGCTAAAATCATTGTTTGGGATCATAATTGCGATAACCCTAATTATCCAATTACAATTATGAATGATGCAGCAGCAAAAGCTTTTATTGATGGTTCAGCATTTCATTTATATGCCGGCGACATAAGTGCACTTTCGGGAGTTCATGCGTTGCATCCGGATAAGAACCTATATTTCACTGAGCAATGGACAGGGGCTAACGGAAGTTTTGATGGCGACCTGAAATGGCATTTGAAAAATGTAGTAATTGGTTCTATGCGAAACTGGAGCAAAAATGCACTTGAGTGGAACCTTGCCAGCGATCCTTCCTATAATCCTCATACACCCGGGGGTTGTTCAGAATGTAAAGGTGCCATCACCATCAGCGGGTCTTCTATCAGTCGTAATGTGAGTTATTATATCATAGCGCATGCTTCAAAGTTTGTGCCGCCCGGTTCTGTAAGGATTGAGAGCAACAATGGAGTCAGTTTACAGAATGCAGCTTTCCTGAGGCCTGATGGGAAGAAGGTTTTAATTGTTGTAAACGACGGAGCTGCAACAGCGTCCTTTAATATAAAGTATAAAGGAGAATGGGCTGTCGCCGAAATTCCGGGAGGTGCCGTTGGAACATATATCTGGTAATCTTAAAATAATAGTTATGAAACGAAAAATAGTAGTACTTATTGCACTTACCGGTTTATTTGCCTGTTCTGATAAAAAAGAAGAAAAACCGGCAAGTGAGCCTTCCGCAAATTCTTTAGTAAGTACTGAGAATAAAAAGGTAATTGTTTATACAACTGCAGATAGTACAAATTTCCGTTTATCACCAGTTGATACTTCTGTGTTTGCCGATAAACCTCAGCCACTGGAAAGTGAAGTGACTGTTTTTGTGGACCCTGGTAAAACCTTTCAGACTTTTTTTGGAATAGGTGCTGCATTAACAGATGCTTCTGCAGAAACATTTTATAAGTTGCCAAAACACAAGCAGCAGGAGTTATTAAAAGCTTATTTCGACAAGCAAAATGGAATTGGTTATACGGTGGCCAGAACTAATATCAACAGTTGCGATTTCAGCAGTGATATGTACACTTATGTTACTGACAGTACAGACAAAGAGTTGAAGTCGTTCAGCATTGAGCATGATAAGAAATATAAGATACCATTTATAAAAGAAGCGATAAATGCAGCAGGCGGGAAACTTAATTTATACGGAAGTCCATGGAGTCCCCCCGGATATATGAAAACAAACAGTGAGATGCTGCATGGCGGTAAACTGAAGCCGGAATATTATGATTCTTGGGCATTGTATTACACAAAATTTATTACGGCGTATGAAAAAGAGGGGATACCTGTATGGGGAATTTCCATTCAAAATGAACCAATGGCAACACAACGCTGGGAAAGCTGTATTTATACCGGGGAAGAGGAAAGGGATTTTTTGAAAAAACATCTTGGTCCAACAATGGAGAGAGAAGGGTTAAAAGATAAAAAAATCATCGGATGGGATCATAACAGGGATATGATTTATCAGCGGGCAAGCACTTTATTAAACGATTCCGAAGCGGCTAAATATTTATGGGGCATTGGTTTTCATTGGTACGAACCCTGGAGCGGTGGCGAACCTATGCATGATAATGTAAAGCTGGTGAATGAATCCTTTCCCAATACCAACCTGTTTTTTACAGAAGGCTGTAAGGAAGCTTTTGATCTGAAAAAAACAAATAACTGGCAATTGGGGGAGAAATATGGTGCGAATATGATCAGGGATTTCAATAACGGCATGGTTGGTTTTACAGACTGGAATATTTTATTGGATGAAACGGGCGGGCCTAATCATGTACAAAACTTTTGCTTTGCCCCGATACATGGTAATACAAAAACCGGGGAGCTGATTTACACTAATGAATATTACTATATAGGGCACTTTTCAAAATTTATTCAACCTGGGGCAAAACGGATTATCAGCAGTGCCAGCCGCAGCCAGCTGCTGACTACAGCATTCCTGAACCCTGATGGAAAAGTAATTGTGATTGTAATGAACCTAAGCAATTTAAGGACAGCTTACTCATTGTGGGTAAATGGTAAGGCGGCAACAGCTGTGGCTTTACCACATTCTATAAGCACATTGATTTATTAACTCTGAATCTTAAAAGTAGTTATGGGGTACAGAAAAAAAATTGGGAGATTAATACTTTCTATATCTCTTGTGATTCTGTTTGCGTGCAAAAAAGGGGGAGATCCTGCCCCACCTCCAACTCCACCGGCTAATTTTTTAATTACTGGTTGGGATGTGGATGCTGTGGCCGGGCAGGATGATACTAAAGGAACAAGCATTAATCCTTATATCAGGCTTCATTTTCCGGTCCCGATAGACAGGTCATCTGTGGCATCTGCCATAGTCCTTAATACTGCAGATTATACTGTTACTTATCAAAATGGTGACAGTGTATTGGTAATTCAGGCCGCTTCTCCGCTGGCCTATTTATCAAGATATAGCCTGTCTGTTGGTACTACCTTAAAGTCAAAGGCTGGTGGTAAATTGTTTAATGCAGTTGAAATAAAATTTCTTACACAGTATGACCCATCAGACAAATTCCCGGCATTAACGGATGAACAGCTTCTTGATAAAGTACAGCAGCAAACCTTTAAATACTTTTGGGATTTTGGGCATCCGGTAAGCGGCATGGCAAGAGAGAGAAACACCAGCGGAGAAACTGTAACAACAGGCGGTACAGGTTTTGGAATAATGGCTATTGTGGCTGCAGTACACAGAGGATTTATAACAAGAACAGAAGGACGGGACCGGGTGCTGAAAATTACAAATTTCCTGATTAACAACTGTACCCGCTATCATGGTGTTTTCTCACATTGGATTATTGGTTCAAGCGGAGTAACACAACCTTTTAGTGCCAATGATAATGGGGCCGATTTAGTGGAAACATCTTTTTTGCTGGAGGGATTGCTCACAGCACGGCAATATTTTGACGGAGCCGATGCAACAGAAACAGAACTGCGCACTAAAATTAATTCAATTTGGGATACTGTAGAGTGGAACTGGTTCAGGCAAGGCGGGCAGAATGTTTTGTACTGGCATTGGAGCCCTGATAAAGGATGGATAATGAACCACCAGGTAAAAGGCTGGAATGAGGGGCTGATTGTTTATGTGCTTGCTTCTTCATCCAGAGCTGACTCTATTCCCAGGATTGTATATGATAATGGATGGGCAAGCAATGGCGGAATGGTTAATAATGCCAACTATTATGGATACCAGCTTCCGTTAGGTTCGCCAAACGGAGGGCCCTTGTTTTTTGAGCACTATTCTTTCCTCGGTATTAACCCAAATGGATTAAACGACGCTTATGCCAATTACCAGGTGCAGACAAAAAACCATACGCTCATCAATTATGAATATTGTAAGGCTAATCCAGGCCGGTGGTACGGATACAGCAGTCAATCCTGGGGGCTGACCGCCAGCGATGGCCCGGCGCCATCGTGGTACCAGGCCCACAGTCCCACAAATGACAAGGGAGTAATAACTCCCACTGCGGCTTTGTCATCCTTTCCGTACACACCAACAGAAAGTATGAATGCACTGAAATTTTTCTACTATAAACTTGGTAATAAATTATGGGGTAATTATGGATTTTATGACTCATATAAAATGGATGATCCATGGTTTGCCTCTTCCACACTGGCTATAGACCAGGGGCCAATTATTGTAATGATTGAGAACTACCGCAGCGGGTTATTGTGGAATTTATTTACGAGTGCCCCCGAAATTAAAAATGGAATGAAGCGATTGGGCTTTACTGCCCCTTATTTACAATAGTAAGAAATGAAAAAACTATCATACTGCTTATTTATTGCTTTGTTTTTTGTTTCAGCTTCAGGTATTGCTCAAAAACAGAAAACATCTGTAGCATTATTTGATCCAAAGGCAAGACCTGTGAATTTATCAGATTCAGCCCTTTTGGATTTGGTGCAAAAACAAACTTTTCGTTACTTCTGGGATTTTGCTCATCCGGTTAGCGGTTTAGCCAGGGAAAGAAGTGATGTCAACTTTGGTTATGGGCATGAGACTGTTACTACTGGTGGAACAGGTTTTGGTATTATGAGTGTAATTGTTGCGGTGGAAAGAAAATGGATTAACCGTGATACAGCAGCAAAGTTTCTGCTGAAAATGGTCAAATTTTTATTGAAAGCAGAAAGCTATCATGGCGCTTTTCCGCACTGGATGGATGGAGCAACAGGTAAAACAATTCCTTTCAGCCGTAAAGATGATGGAGCAGATTTGGTGGAAACATCTTACTTATTCCAGGGACTACTCTGTGCAAGACAGTATTTCACCGGGAATAACAATATTGAAAGGGAGTTACGCAACCGCATTAACTGGATGTGGCCTGATATTGAGTGGAACTGGTTTACCAACGGAGGACAGGAAGTGTTGTACTGGCACTGGAGCCCGAACAATGGCTGGGCTATGAATTTTCCAGTTCGG
This sequence comes from Chitinophagaceae bacterium, assembly GCA_044221225.1. Lineage (GTDB taxonomy): Bacteria > Bacteroidota > Bacteroidia > Chitinophagales > Chitinophagaceae > JJ008. Next base: position 30,446 of record JBGAPQ010000008.1, on the reverse strand, counting down.
GGGTTTAATGAATGTTTGATAATGTACATTCTTGCCGCATCTTCTCCTCATGATAAATACCAGGTTAGCCCGGCCGTATATCACCGGGGCTGGGCAGAAAGTAATTTTTTTAAAAATGGGAAAGAATTTTATGGGATCAAGCTTCCGCTGGGATTTGATTATGGCGGGCCATTATTTTTTTCGCAATATTCTTTTCTCGGATTGGACCCAAGAGGTCTGAAAGACCGTTACGCAGACTATTGGGAACAAAATAAAAATCATACTTTAATTAACCGGGGACATTGTATCCGTAACCCAAATAAATTTACCGGCTACGGCGAAAATTGCTGGGGACTTACAGCCAGTGATACTTATAATGGGTATGCGGCACATTCTCCGACGGAAGATTTAGGCACTATTTCTCCCACTGCAGCTTTAAGTGCATTTCCATATACACCTGAATATTCGATGCAGGTATTAAAACACTTCTACTTTGATTTAGGCGACAAGATCTGGAGTGAGTATGGGTTTATTGATGCTTTTAACGAAACCAAAGACTGGTATGCGCAATCACACCTTGCAATTGACCAGGGACCAATTGTTGCCATGATTGAAAATTACCGGAGCGGATTATTGTGGAAACTATTTATGAGTTGCCCTGAAATAAAAATTGGGTTACAAAAATTGGACTTCAAAAGTCCCTGGTTAAAATAAGTATGAAAAAACAATATTTTGCTATTCTGCTCTGCTTTCTTTTTTTGTTTGGTAATGCCCAAAAAGAAATAAAAGTAATGAGCTTTAATATCAGGCTTGATGTAAAGAATGATGGGGAGAACTGGTGGGAGAAGCGAAAAGATAAAGTGGCAGCGCTGATGAATTATTATGCAGCCGATTTTATCGGGGCACAAGAAGTACAGCATCATCAATTGCAGTACCTGCTGGACGAATTGAAAAATTATAATCATATCGGTGTAGGCCGGGATGATGGGAAAACGGAAGGGGAATACTCTTGCATATTTTATAACAAAGAGAAGTTTAAAGTTATTAACCAATCCACATTTTGGCTTTCTGCAACACCCGATAGTGTTTCAAGAGGATGGGACGCTGCCTGTAACAGGGTATGTACGTATGGATTATTTCAATTGAAAAAATCCAAAAAAAAGGTTTGGGTTTTTAATACGCATCTTGATCATCTGGGAAAGAAAGCAAGGATTGAGTCAGTTAAACTGATTTCGAAAAAAATAAATGAGTTAACCAGTAACGGAAATATTCCTGTCATTATAACCGGGGATTTTAATTCCAAACCGGACGATGAACCAACTCAGTACATGACTGCTGCTTTCATAAATACCAGAATGGCAAGTAAGCAACCTCCCTATGGTCCGGCCGATACATGGAATGGCTTTGAGTTTAATAAAACACCGGAAGGTTGTATTGATTATATTTTTATTAAGCAGAATGAAAAATTAAAGGTAAATAAATTTGCCACTATCACCGATTCCTATGATAAGAAATACCCATCCGACCATTTCCCAATACTGGCAGAAATGGAAATAAGATAATTATTCAAATCAACAAATATGAGGACGATTACAGTTTGTATTTTTAGTTTTTTTCTTACAGGACTCTTGAAGGCTGAAATAAAATTGGCAACAGTTTTTTCAGACCATATGGTTCTTCAGCGTAATGCTGCCATACCCATTTGGGGCTGGGCTGCAAAAGGGGAGAAAATTACTGTGGTATTTCATGATCAGAAAAGGCAAACAATAGCTGATAAAACAGGCAAATGGATTGTTTACCTGGGAAATGAAGCAGCAGGTGGTCCTTACACTCTTTCAGTAAAAGGAAAATCAAGCCATATTGGGCTGCAGGATATACTGGTTGGTGAGGTCTGGGTTTGCTCTGGTCAGTCTAATATGGAATGGCCTCTTTCTGCCACATTGAATGCAGATGCAGAAATTCCTTCGGCCAGTTACAGCAGAATAAGGCACATAAAAATTGAACACAATGTAAGTGTGGTGCCGGTAGATGATATTAAGAAAACAGACTGGCAGGTTTGTACTCCTTCTACTGCCGGTACATTTACTGCAGTTGGATATTATTTTGCAAAAACAATTGAAAAGGAACTGAACGTACCTGTTGGTTTAATTAATACATCATGGGGTGGAACTATAGTAGAAACATGGATTAGTAAAACGGGATTGCAGGCACATCCTGATTTTTTAGCCATCGCTAACCAGTTACCGGCAAACCGTGAACAATTCGAAAAGGAGCAAATTCAGAACATTAAAAAGAATGTTGCAGCCTTTCAGTATGCAGATGATACCGAAGTAAAAACTGGTTGGGAATTGCCCGGGTATAATGATTCCCGGTGGAGCAATTTGGCTGTCCCTAAAATTTGGGAGGAGCAGGGGCTTGCCGGATTAGACGGAACAGTTTGGTACAGAAAAACAATTACACTTACTGCTGAACAGGCAGGTAAGGATGCAACATTATGGTTGGGTAAAATTGATGATTGTGATTTAACTTTTGTAAATGGAGTTAAAATAGACGAAACCTGTGTATGGGATAAGGTGAGAAGATACACCGTGCCGGGAAAATTATTAAAGGAGGGTGAAAATGTTATAGCTGTAAAAGTACTTGACACAGGTGGTGGAGGTGGTTTTCATGGGGATGCCAATGATGTAAAATTAGAAACCGCTGGCAGCATTCTTTCACTTGCTGGTGAATGGAAGACAAGAGTAGATATAAATTCTTCTGTTACTTCCGTTAATCCCAATTCAATGCCAACGCTGCTGTATAATGGAATGATACACCCCTTACTTCCATTTGCTGTTAAAGGCGCTATCTGGTACCAGGGCGAAAGTAATGCAGAATGGGCACAGCAATACGCTATAAGTTTCCCCCTAATGATACAGGATTGGAGAAATAAGTTTAAGCAGGGCGATTTTTCTTTCTACTTTGTACAACTGGCCACTTTTAATGCCAGCAATCAAAATGGAACGGAAGGAAGTAAATGGGCAGAACTGCGTAATGCACAATTTAAAACATTGCAGGTTGCCAAAACAGGAATGGTGGTGACCACAGATATTGGTGATGCAAAAGATATTCATCCACGCAATAAACTGGATGTCGGTAAACGGCTTGCTTTTTTAGCACTGAAAAATGATTACGAAAAAAATATTGTTGCTTCAGGCCCATTGTATAAAAGTATGATGGTTGAGAACAGTCATATTAAAATTGAATTTGAACATACTGGTGGCGGATTGGTAGCTGCCGGAAACAAGTACGGCTACCTGAATGGATTTATGATTGCTGGAAAAGATCAGAAATTTAAATGGGCAAAAGCATGGGTTAGGGATAATACAGTGATGGTGTGGAGTGATGATGTACCCGAACCTGTCGCAGTTCGTTATGCATGGATGGATGACGCCAGCGAGGTAAACTTAATTAATAAAGAGGGATTACCCGCTTCGCCATTCAGAACTGATGACTGGACGTTATTAACTGATGGTGTTAAATACAGTATCGGAAAGTAATTGAAACGATTATCGCATGCAAAATAAGTACTCATTTTTTTTCTTTTCTGTCTTAGTTGCTCAACTGTTTTTTTTACCTGCTAAAGCATTTGCTCAGAAAAAACAAAATGGTAAGTATGGTCATGGCCCAGACAGTATTGCACCTGTGGGAGTTATTAAGGGGTTAACGGATGATCAGTTATTAGAAACAGTGCAAAGGCAAACATTCCGTTTCTTCTGGCATGGGGCACATCCTTACAGTGGTTTGGCGCTGGAAAGAAGTAATACCGTTCTTGCAGAACACTATTGGGACTATATCAATGAAGCATGGGATGAACCAAATTTTAGCAAAACAACTTTTGGCCCTGATGCAGGTGCTATCGGTGGCACCGGCTTTGGTATCATGAGTACCGTAGTGGCGGTTGAACGGGGTTGGATCGGGAGAGATACCGCAGTAAGAAGATTAATAAAGATCGCAGACTTTCTGATAAATGCAGATTGTTATCATGGTATCTACCCGCATTTTATGAATGGCCGGACCGGTAAGACCATCAAATTTGATCGTCTGGATGATGGAGCGGATATAGTTGAAACCTCTTATTTACTAATGGGTTTTTTGTGTGCAAGGGAATACTTTAATAAAGACAATCCGAGGGAAATTTATCTCCGCAAACGGATCAACCAAATGTGGGGTGCTGCCAACTGGAATTGGCATACAAACGGCGAAAAAAAATTATACTGGCACTGGAGTCCTAATAATGGTTTTGACATGAACTTTCCGGTATGGGGCTATAATGAATGTTTGATAACGTATATTATGTCAGCCTCGGCACCAAATCCTGCTAAAGCTATTCCCAAAGAAGCTTACGATGGTACCTGGGTAGGAAGTTTTGGGTTTAAAAATGGTAACGAGTATTATGGGTATAAATTACCATTGGGTAATTATGATAAAGACAAAGGGGGGCCGCTATTTTTTGAACAATATACTTTCCAGGGTATTGATCCGAACGGCTTGACGGATTCGCTGGGTAATGATTATTTCTTTCAGGGGAAAAATCATACACTGATCAACCGGGCTTATTGTACGGAGAACCCTAAGCAGTATAAAGGATATAGTGATAAGTGCTGGGGTTTAACAGCTGGTGATAGTTACAAAGGTTATGTGGCACATAGTCCCGAGAATGATCGTGGCGTGATACAACCCACCGCTGCTATTTCATCCATGCCGTATACACCGAAGGAAAGTATGGAAGCACTAAAGCACTTCTATTACAACCTGGGAGATAAAATATGGAGCAAATATGGTTTTGTGGACGGTTTCAGCATTCACCATAACTGGTATGCAAAATCGCATTTGGCAATTGATCAGGGCCCTATCATCGTGATGATTGAAAATTACAGAACAGGTTTATTGTGGAAATTGTTTATGAATATTCCTGATATACAAAACGGGTTGAAGAGACTAGGTTTTACAAGTAAGTATTTTAAATAAATGTTGCGAAACGCTTTTATATTATTAGCTGTACTGTGTTGTTCTTTTGCTAAAGCACAAAAAACAGTATTAGTTATTACACCACATCCTGACGATGCAGAAGCGTCATGCGGAGGATATATTGCCAATGCCGTAGCAGCAGGCGATACAGTTGTAATACTTACTATGACAGGAGGTGAATATGGTATCGAAAGAAAATCGCCAGCAGAAGCAAAAATCATCAGGGAAAAAGAAGCAAGAAACGGAGCTGAAATACTAAAAGCAAAGATTGAATTTTTTGGAGCAACTGACGCTTTCCTTTCAGCTGATACAAGTGTTGCAGCAAAGCTTGAAAAAATTATTCAACGGTTGAAACCGGCAATTGTATTAGCTCCCTGGCCAATGGACGTACACAATGATCATCAGGCAACGGGAATACTTGCCTGGCGGGTTTTTCAGGATAAGCGGTTTTCGTTTCGTTTATTTTTTTATGAAACAATTAATGAACCGCATACAAAATCGTTTGCTTTTGTGCCAACAGATTATGTTGATATTTCGGATGTGGCAGCAATAAAAGAAAAAGCTGTAATGGCGCATACATCACAATACCCGCTACGCTGGTATAATATGTATATAACACTTGCAACTGTGCGGGGATATGAAGCTGATGTTAAAATGGCTGAAGCTTATATTGAAGCCAAAAATTCATCGGGCATGGGCGGAAGAGAGAACAAGGCAGCAAAGGTGCTGAACTGATGAATTTTTAAAATAATGATGGAATGTGCGACGCAGCAAAGATGCCATTAGCCCGGGACAACGACAATATAAAAATAGTGCTATGTCAAACAAGCTATCACGACAACAATTTTTACAGTATACTGCATCAGCGGGAGCGGCAGTATTACTCTCCTCTCTCGAAGGATTTGCACTGGAAAAGCGAGAAAAAAAATTAAAGGTGGCCATTATTGGCTGCGGTAGTGTAAGTAACCGCTACATTCCTCACCTGCAAACATCACCGCTTATTGAGATTGTAAGCCTTTGTGATATAAAACCTGAGAGAGCCATCGCTCAGAATAAACAGTATAATGTTAATGCGACCACTTATGCTAGTATTGATGAGATGCTTAAAGGAGTACCATTTGATATGATGGTTACACTTACCGATATGCAGGTACATGGTGCATTGAATAAAAAAGCATTACTGGCAGGCAAGCATGTATGGAGTGAAAAGCCAATGGCCAATACTTATGCAGAGGGGAAAGCTCTGTTGGACCTTGCAAAGACCAGGAAGCTTCGTATATGGGGCGCACCGGCAGTTGTCAATAGCCCTCAATTTGAATTTATGAGTAAAATGATACAGGAAGGAAAGATAGGCCGTATTGCAAGTGCACACGGACAGTACGGGCATACTGGACCTACCTGGTCAGCTTTTTTTTATGAGAAAGATGGCGGCAGTATGCCTGATCTGGGAGTATATAATATGGCAACACTAACTGGCCTGCTGGGCCCTGCCAAATCGGTAATGGCAATGACGAGTATAGTGAACCCGGAAAGAACAGTAGATGATAAGGGAAAAATAAAAGTGCAGGCAGAAGATAATGCACATGTTTTACTGGAGCATGATAAAGGAGTGATCAGCCATGTGATGTGCGGCTTTAATTATTTTGACCCGCATGGTCATGAAGCGGGGAATCAATCTTTGCATTCTATCCAGATATATGGCGACTATGGTAATATGCGGCTGATAGGCTATGACTGGGAAACCAATGGTGTGATGCTGGATACATCCTGGGATAAACCGGCGGAGCTAATGAGTAAAGAAAAAGGTGGCTATGAATGGCAGGAAGGGGCAACAAAAATCGGGGAAGCACTTTTAAAAGGAACAGAACCCCGCATCAATGTTGAACATGCCCTGCATGTATTGGAAATTATTGAAGCAGCAAGGAAATCATCAGCAACCGGTATGAAAGTGAAACTGAAAAGCAAATTTCCCTGGCCCATTGTAAAATAATTTTCTAACAGCGAAACGGAATTGTATGAGACTTGCCATTTTAGGATCAGGATTTATTTCCCGTTTTTATGCAGATTCATTGGTGGCGCAGCGTCGCAAAGATGTTGTCGTATCGGTGTACAGCCGTACAGAAGCTAATGCTAAAAAATTTGCAGCTGATTATAATGTGCCGCATTACACAACAAGTATAAAAGAATGTGTGGAGCATAAGGATGTGGATGCAGTTATTATTGGTTTGTCCAATGATATGCACCTGGAAGCAGTGCTGACCAGTGCAGCAGCAGGCAAACATGTATTATGCACAAAGCCATTGGGCCGAACAGCCAGCGAAGCTTTACAAATGTTACAGGCCGTGGAAAAAGCCAATGTGGTGGGTGGTTACCTGGAAGATCTTTGTTACACCCCAAAATTCCTGAAATCACTGGCTGCAGTAAAGAACGGCAGTATTGGAGAAGTGATCTGGACAAAAAGCCGGGAGACACATCCGGGGCCGCACAGTGACTGGTTTTGGAATAAAGAAAAATCAGGTGGTGGTGCCATGATAGATCTCGGATGTCATTGTGTGGAAATAAGCAGAAACTTCATTGGAAAAAATATCAAGCCAATAGAAGTAATGTGCTGGGCCGATACAAGGGTACATCCGATAGATGCGGAAGATAATGCGATCGGTTTGGTGCGATATGAAAACGGGGCCATTGGCCAGTTTGAAGTTAGCTGGACTTTTCGTGGAGGAATGGATTTAAGAGATGAAGTGATGGGAACAGAAGGAACCATCTGGGCCAATAATTTTTTACGCACCGGTTTTGAAATGTTTACCACCGGCAAAGGAGAACAGTATGTGGCTGAAAAAGCAGAGAGTAATGCCGGCTGGTTATTCCCGGTTGGCGATGAAGTACATGAGCTGGGTTATAGCCATATGTTCACTGATATGTTTGATGCGATTGATAAAAAAACGGAACCTTCAGAAACATTTTACGATGGATACATCGTCAACGCTATCCTGGATGCAGCGTATAAGAGTGCAGTCAGCAAACAATGGGAGCCGGTACAACTCACCAACTGGCGGGGAAAAGCAATAGCAGTGTCCACGAAGAAAATGACTAATTATGACGACCAATATTATTTAATAAAAGAAGAAATACTTCCGTCGGGAGAAAAGAAATTCATCATCAAGCATAAAATCACCGGATCAATCGAAAGAAGATAATGGGAATACTCACCGATAAAAAAATTGTGATTATTGGCGGCACCACCGGTATTGGTTTGGCGGCAGCCAGGGCTTTTATTGCTGAAGGTGCCAGGCTTGTGGTGGTCGGAAGAAAGCAGGAATCAGTGCAGGAAGCCGGGCAACTATTGGGAAAAAAAGCAGTAGCTATAAGCGGAGATGCAATTGATCCTGCTACTGCGGTACAGGCTATCGATCAATGCTGTGAATTATATGGCAGCTTCGATGGCTTATATCATGTGGCAGGAGGAAGCGGCCGAAAAATGGGGGATGGCCCCTTGCATGAATTAACGTTAGGGGGTTGGAATAAAACAATTGAACTTAATCTTACTTCATTGATGTTATCCAACCAGGCAGCCGTTAAAAAATTTATCGCTTTGCAAAAAGGCGGTACAATTTTAAATATGGGATCTGTATTGGGCTTTTCTCCTTCGCCGGCTTTTTTTTCAACTCATGCGTATGCTGCAGCTAAATCAGCTGTGATTGGTTTTAGTAAATCCATTGCAGCGTATTATGCAAAAAACAATATCCGGGTAAATGTAATTGCACCGGCATTAGTTGAAACACCAATGGCGCAACGGGCAGTAAATGATGATGAGATTTTATCATTTATCAAAACAAAGCAACCATTGGAAGCTGGAAGAATCGGGCAACCGGAAGATCTGGATGGACTGGCAGTTTATTTCATGAGTGATCAATCAAAATTCACTACCGGGCAGGTCGTGGCGGTTGATGGCGGCTGGTCAATCAGCGAAGGGCAGATATAAATAAGAATTAAATATCAGTATTCTAAAAAGTGAATAATAAATTTTCAATCGGCATTGATCTTGGCGGCACAAGAATAAAAGCAGTGGTAATAGACGCTGATGGTAATGTGTTGAGCGAAAATTGCCAGCCTACAAATGACGGAGATGATAAGGTCTGGAAAAACGCAGTAACCAGGGCAGTAAAAGAGTTACAAACTATTGTAAAAACAGATAAACTTACCATAGGCTTATCTGCGCCGGGTTTGCCAGATGATAGTAATACCTGTATTGCTTGCATGCCCGGAAGAATGCAGGGACTGGAGCATTTTAACTGGACTGATTTTTTGCTACAACCAACTTATGTATTAAATGATGCGGTGGCAGCTATGATGGGAGAAATAAAATTTGGTGCTGCAAGGAATAAGAAAAATGTAGTGATGCTTACACTGGGAACAGGAGTAGGCGGTGCCATATTAATTGATGGAAAACCTTACCAGGGAGCAATGAATAAGGCTGGCCATATTGGGCATATGGTGATAAATGACGAAGGAGATTGTGATGTAACAGGTATGCCGGGTAGCCTGGAAGAGTGTATTGGTAATTGTACAATTGAAAAAAGAAGCAAAGGAAAATTCACATCTACGCAGGAACTGCTGGAAGCGTATAACAGGGGAGATGTGTTTGCTAAAGAAGTTTGGATGAAATCTGTAAAGCAGTTAGGCATTGGCCTGGCATCATTAGCTAATATTTTATCTCCTGAGGTAATTGTAGTGGGCGGCGGTATTGCGCAGGCAGACGATGATTTATTTCTGCCAATGAATGAGTTTATGAAAAAATTTGAATGGCAACCCAATGGAAAAACAACCAGCATTGTAAAAGCAGTGTTTGGGGATATGGCCGGGGCTATTGGTGCTGCAAGTTTTGCAATGAATAAACAATAACGACAATAAATAAATGAGATGAGTGTTACAACAACCTATTTGGGAAAATGCAGTGAGATACTGGAAAAAGTAAAAGCACAGGAAAAACAAATTCAGCAGGCAGCAGAATGGTTTGTCAAAAGCATTTTAGCCGGAAGGGTAGTTCATTTGTTTGGCAGTGGTCACAGCCGCATCATGGTTGAAGAAATGTGGCCGAGGTATGGTTCTTTTCCCGGTTTCAACCCGATTGTGGAATTATCGTTGACTTTTCATAACAGTGTAACAGGTGCAAACGGTCAGCGGCAGGCGATGTTTTTAGAAAATGTAGCCGGTTTGGCAGAACGAATACTTCGAAATTTTTCATTGAGTGAAAATGATTGTGCCTTAATTGTTTCATCCAGCGGAAGCAATATTGTGCCTATTGAAATGGCAGAGTTATTTCAACAGAAAAAAATTAAAATAGTTGCTATTATAACAAAAGAACATTCGGTTAAAAGTAAAAGCAAGAGAACAGACGGGAAAAAGCTTTCTGATTTTGCTGATCTTATTTTAGATACAGGAGCACCTGTGGGTGATTCAATGGTTTATATAAACGGATTGGAAACACCCGTATCACCCGGATCCACTGTAGGCGGCATAATAATAGTGAATAGTATAAAAGCAGAACTGGCAAAACTGTTAACCGATGCCGGGCAGCCACCAAAGGTGTTAACAGCTGCTGCAATTGTTGGGGATGGGAAAGCAAAATCATTATTTGAAAGTGCTTATGATGAACATTCTCAACGAATGGCAGCATTATATACCAACGTTGGAAAAGATAAATAGTTTTTTGAGTATAGTACATTTAAACTGATAGTATGAATACGATTCCCATTCGCAGCACCGTGGTAGGCAGTTATCCGTTTCCCGGGTGGTTAGAATTTGCTTCACAGAACATGAATAAGTTTGGCAAGGCAGATATTGAGGAGATGATTGAGGATGCTGTGATAGCTGCTATTCATGACCAGGTGACGGCAGGGCTGGATGTAATAACTGATGGTGAGCAAACCCGTTTGGATTTCAATTTATCTTTTTATGGATTTATAAAAGGAATAGAAAATAACGATACCGAAACAAGAAAATTTGGCCCGGCAGCACATGATCAGCGGGGCAAAAATAATATTGTAGGTGAATTGGTAGCGCCGGAAGGACTGGGAGCTGTAAAAGAATTTGAGCGGCTGAAAAGACTCGCCCCTGCCGGACCGGTATTAAAAGCAAGTGTGCCGGGTCCGTATACACTTAGCGGCCGTTTATTGCCCAATACCATCTATAAAGACCGTTATGCAATTACCGAAGCGCTGCTTCCCATTGTCCGCAACGAACTGGAGGCACTGGTGGCAGCAGGTTGTACAGAGATCACCGTGGATGAGCCCTCCATGAGCTGCTATGCTTATAAAGAAGACACTAAACGTTTTGTTGATATTTTCAATCGTACAGTAAAACCGATTGTGGGTAAATGTAATCTCAGTACGCATTTATGTTTTGGCAATTTTAAAGGACGTCCGGTTGGTTACCGGAGTATTAAACCCATGCTGCCTGATTTTTTAGATATGGACGTTAATGAAATTCATATCGAAATGGCTAACCGGGAATTTGCAGAAATAGAATTACTTGCTGCCTTTGCAGAAAAGATGCATGTAGCAGTGGGCATCATTGATGTTAAAAATTATTATATCGAAACGGTGAATGATGTGGTGGAGCGGATACAACGCTGTTTAAAATATGTGCCGGCAGAAAAATTATCGGTGGCACCTGATTGCGGATTAAGCCAGACTGCAAGATGGGCTTCCCGGCAAAAATTAGCAAATATGGTAGCCGGTGCTAAAAAAGTAAGAGAAAATTTATGAGTTTGCCGAACGTTAAAATATATAACGACTACAATACAATGTCAGCGGCAGCGGCTGAACTAATCCTTGACGTAGTACAAATGAAACCGGAAGCAGTATTATGTTTTGCCACCGGCAACACACCGGTTGGCACTTACCGGGAGCTAACTGCTAAAGCAAAAGAAAGTGGAACTGATTTCAGCCGCTGCTTTTGTATCGGGCTGGATGAATGGCTGGGCGTTCCCGGAAATAAAAGCGGCAGTTGTAAATATATTTTGCAAGAGCAGGTATTTGACCCATTGGGAATTAAACAAACACAGGTGCATTTGTTTGATGGCATGACAACTACGGTACAGGATGAATGTGAAAAAATGAATACAGTAATTGACAGCAAAGGAGGTATTGACTGTATGCTGGTGGGTATTGGAACAAACGGGCATATTGGTTTCAATGAACCGGGTGTGGATTATACTTTAAAAGCACATGAACAGATCTTGCATGACAGTACATTGGATGCCGGGAAACACTATTTTAATGAGCCCACTCCCATTAAAAAAGGGATCACCCTGGGATTGGCACAGGTGCTGCAGGCAAAAATGGTATTGCTGCTGGCCAATGGTGTTTCTAAATCAGCAATTGTCCGGAAAGCACTGGAAGCAGAAATAGGTACGGCTGTTCCAGCCAGTTTTATTCAACAACATACAAATGCATATGTGCTGCTGGATAAAGAAGCAGCCACCGAACTGACAGCATAAATGGAATTGATAAAAGCCATATTAAAAGATGAAGCGCTGATCGCTGATATGGATTGCCTGCTGCCAGCGGAAAATGGTTTTCAGTTATGGTGGCTTGGGCAAAGCGGATTCTTGTTGCAATGGAAAGGAAAAAGAGTATTGCTGGATCCTTATCTCTCCGATTCATTGACGACTAAGTATGCTGGTACCGATAAACCGCATACCCGGATGAGTGAATTGGTATTGCGACCGGAATTATTGCGGAATATATCCATTGTAAGCTCCAGCCATAATCATACAGACCACCTGGATGCGGAAACACTGGTACCTGTGTTGAAAAACAATCCCGGTATACAGTTCATAATTCCGGAAGCAAACAGGGCCTTTGTTGCGGAACGGGTAAACTGTGCTATCGATTTTCCCATTGGGTTGAATGACGGCCGTTCCGTAACAATTGGAGATTTTACGTTTCATGGTATCCCGGCCAGTCACAATGAAATTGACAGGGATGAAAAAGGGCATTGCAGGTATATGGGCTATGTGATTGAGTTTGGCCGGTATAAAATCTACCATAGTGGTGATACACTCTGGTTTGATGGAATGACAGACCTCCTGCTTCCTTTCGCCGTGGATGTAGCTATCCTGCCTGTTAATGGTAATAAGCCGGAACGGAAAGTAGCCGGTAACCTGGATTGCAAAGAAGCGGCATTACTTGGAAAAGCTATTCATGCCGGGGTTGTCATTCCCTGCCATTATGATCTGTTTTCTTTTAATACGGCAGACGTTAATGAATTTGTAACTGAGGCATCGGCCATTGGGCAGCCTTTCAGGATAATGAAAGGAGGTGAGCGGTATGATCAGCCGGTAAAACAATATATAGTATGAATAAATTCTTTTCGTCCGCACCCGTATGGGAGCAGGCAGGTTTATTGTTGATCCGGGTAACACTCGGTGTATTCCTGGTTTACCATGGCTGGGAGATTTTTAACGAAGCAAAAATGAATGAATACCTGGCATGGGATAATTTCAAAAACTCCAATGGCAAATTGCTGGTATATGCAGGCAAAGGAGCAGAACTGATTGCGGGTATTTTATTTATACAGGGTTTGTTCATAAGACTGGCATCATTGTTTACAATCGGTACCATGTGTTATATTGCTTTTTTCCTGGGTAATGGTATTATCTGGGACAATGATCAGCATCCCTTCCTGTTTGTATTGCTGGCATTGGTTTTCTTTTTTACCGGACCGGGAAGATTTAGTTTCGATCATTATTTATTCAAACCCAAAACCCGATACTGATAATGCCTGACAGTTTACAGGTACATATTAATTCCAACGGCAAGGAAGCCAACAGCTATGATGCGATTGTGATCGGCAGCGGCATCAGTGGTGGCTGGGCAGCTAAAGAACTATGTGAAAAAGGGCTGAAGACATTGGTGCTGGAAAGAGGAAGACCGGTGGAGCATATCAAAGATTATCCAACGGCTCATTTATCCAGATGGGAACTGCCGCACCGCGGATGGATTACCAATGAAACAAAGAAAAAAAATCCACTGATCAGTAAAGCAGCCGGTTATAGTGAGGATACACAGCATTTTTTTGTGAAGGATGCAGATCATCCTTATGTGCAGGAAAAACCATTTGACTGGATACGGGGATACCAGGTAGGAGGCAAATCACTAACATGGGGAAGAGCTTGTGCCCGGTGGAATGAATATGATTTCACGGCACCAAAACGATATGGCTATGGTGAATCTTTCCCGATAGGATACAAGGATATCAAAGACTGGTACAGCCATGTAGAAAAATTCATTGGTGTTTGCGGCAGTTATGATGGTATTGCTTCCATGCCGGATGGAGAATTCTTGTCGGCTTATGAACTGAATGCAGTAGAAAAGCATTTTCAGAAAGTGCTGAAAGAAAAATTCAACCGGCATTATGTTTCCGGCCGATGGGCACATATTACTGATCCCCAACAAATACATCTTGACCAGGGCCGGGCTCAATGTATGAACCGCAACTTATGTATGCGTGGTTGTCCGCTCGGTGGTTACTTCAGTTCCAATTCATCCACTTTACCATGGGCAGCAAAGACGGGCAACTTAACTATTCGTCCGCATTCAGTTGTACATTCCATTATATATGATGAGGAAAAGCAAAAAGCAACCGGCGTAAGGGTGATTGATGCCAACACCAAAGAGGCTACTGAGTTTTTTGCTGATATCATTTTTGTAAATGCCTCCGCACTGAATACTAATTTGATTTTACTGAACTCCACATCAAATCGTTTTCCAAATGGATTGGGAAATGACAATGGCTTATTGGGAAAATACATCTGCTTTCATAATTACCGGGGCGGCATGTGGGGCTATATGGAAGGATTTGAAGAATGGTATTATAAAGTATCAAAACCTGCCGAGTGTATCATCGCCAATTTCAGGAATGTAGAAAAACAGGAGACAGATTTTTATGGTGGCTATGTGATCTATTCCGGTGCCAGCCGGGAAAAACTGAGTGATCACTCAGCGCCTGAACCGCTCGGAGCCTCTTTTAAAGAAACACTGAGCCGTCCCGGCCGCTGGAGTGTATATATGTATATGCAGGGAGAAACGATCGCAAAAGCATCAAACCATGTGCGGCTGAGTAAGGAAGAAAAAGATCAATGGGGTATACCTTTGCTGGTTACTTCGGTTGGTTATGATGAGAATGATGACAAAATGCTGAATGACTTTTTAGAACAGGGCAAAGCCATGATGGAAGCAGCAGGCGTAAAAGAAGTGAACACCTGGGATACCAAACAGCCTCCCGGTCTTGATATTCACGAAATGGGTGGAGTAAGAATGGGCAGCAATTCTGCAACTTCTTTGCTTAATGAGTGGAATCAATTACATCATTGCAAGAATGTATTTGTAACAGATGGTGCCTGCATGACGAGTACCGGTAGCCAGAGTCCGTCAATTTTATATATGGCTTTTACTGCAAGAGCTGTTGCTCATGCTGTGGAGGAACTTAAAAAAGGAAATTTATGAACCTGAAAAGATCGCTGACCATAATGGCATTGGTTCTGAGTAGTTTTTTTACTCATGCACAAAAAACCTATTGTAACCCGGTAAATATAGATTATGGCTATACCCCGCATCCCAGTTTTACGGATTGGGGCAGGCACCGTGCCACTGCCGATCCTGTGATCGTAAATTATAAGGGAGACTATTATTTATTCAGCACCAACCAATGGGGCTATTGGTGGAGCAATGATATGAGCAAATGGAATTTCGTTTCAAAAAATTTTTTGCGTTCCTGGAATAAAACACTGGATGACCTCTGCGCACCGGCGGTAGGTGTTATCGGTGATACCATGGTGGTATTTGGCTCCACCTATACCAGCACTTTTACATTATGGGGCAGTACTGATCCTAAAGGCAACAAATGGTTTCCGCTGGTTGATTCTTTTGAAATTGGCGGCTGGGACCCTGCCTTCTTCACAGATGATGACGGACGGTTTTATATGTATAACGGAAGTAGCAATAATTTCCCGGTATATGGAATAGAGTTAGACAGGAAAACATTCAGACCGATAGGTACCCGTACGCCAATGTACCTGTTGCAGGACTGGCGATATGGCTGGCAACGGTTTGGTGAAAACATGGACAACACCTTCCTTGATCCCTTTATTGAAGGCGCCTGGATGACCAAGCATAACGGGAAATATTATTTTCAATATGGAGCACCGGGCACTGAATTCAGTGGTTATGCTGATGGAGTTGTGGTAAGTGACAGGCCGTTGTTTGATGGAAGACAGATTTTTCCGCAAAGTGATCCTATGAGTTTTAAAGCAGGTGGTTTTTCAAGGGGCGCAGGACATGGCGCCACCTTTATGGATAACACTAATAATTATTGGCATGTCTCTACCAGCATCGTCTGTGTAAAGAACACCTGGGAGAGAAGGATGGGGATCTGGCCAACCGGGTTTGATAAAAATGATATGATGTGGTGCAATACCGTTTTTGGAGATTACCCGCATTATTTACCCGGCAAAAACCCTTCAGCCAATCAACCGGGTTATTCCGCAGGACCTTCCAGTTATTTTACCGGCTGGATGTTACTGAACTATAAGAAACCGGTTACTGCTTCATCCACATTAGGTAGTTTTTATGCTAACAATACTGTTGATGAAAGTATCAAAACCTATTGGAGTGCTGCCACTGCCAATAAGGGAGAATGGATACAGGCAGACCTGGGAGCTATTTCAACAGTCAATGCTGTGCAAATTAACTATGCCGACCAGGATGCGGAGTTCCTGGGTAAACAGACAACGATTTATCACCAGTACAAAGTTTTTTACTCCTCAGATGGAAAAAAATGGACGTTGCTGGTGGATAAGAGTAATAATAAAACAGATGTGCCGCATGATTATGTGGAATTAGAAAAACCTGTGCAGACAAGATATATTAAGCTCGAGAATATTCACATGCCTACTGGTAAATTTGCCATTAGTGGTCTCCGGGTCTTTGGCAATGGCAACGGTTCTAAACCTGATGCAGTGAAGAATCTTATTGTATTAAGAACAGAAAAAGACAAACGCAGTGCATATATCAAATGGACACCGGTGGATAATGCATTTGCTTATAATCTGTATTACGGAACCGATCCGGATAAACTGTACAGTTGCATCATGATACACGACTTTAATGAATACTGGTTCAAGGCGATGGATAAGAATAAAACCTATTATTTTACAATTGAAGCAATCAACGAGAATGGAGTAAGTGAAAAAACAAAGCTTGTAAAAGCAGATTAATTATGATTAAAAGAATTATTGGCCTTTCTGTTGTTTTTATTCTCGCCGTATCTGGTATACAGGCGCAGGAGAAAATTCCATTCTGGAAAGAGGTGCAGGAGCTGAAAAGGAAAGACAGCGTTTCTTTCCCGGCAGCTAATCAGATATTATTCATCGGCAGTTCTTCTTTTACCCTTTGGAAAGATGTGCAGGATTATTTTCCCAAACATAAAATATTGAACAGGGCATTTGGCGGCTCCACTTTGATTGACCTGATACGTTTTAGGTATGATGTAATCTATCCCTACCAGCCAAAGCAAATAGTGATCTATTGCGGCGAGAATGATTTTGCGGCAAGTGATACAGTGACTGTTGATATAGTTGTCGAGCGGTTCAAAATATTGTTTCGGCTGATAAGATCAAAGTATCCTTCGGTTCCTTTTGTTTATGTATCAATGAAGCCTAGCCCTTCAAGGATGCATCTGATGAAAAAATTTGAATTGGCAAATGACACTATTGCTTTATGGCTTGCCGGTATGAAGAAAACGAAGTTTGTAGATGTATTTCATGCAATGCTGAATGAAAAGAGCGAATTAAAAGAAAATATTTTCCTGGAAGACAGGTTGCACATGAATGCGAAAGGCTATGCCATTTGGGAAAAGCTAATTGCCCCGGTCCTGAAAAAGTAAAAAAATAAATAAATTAGTCAACTATGTTAAAGAAAATTGTTTTTGCAGCAGTAATGTCAGGTTTTTTGTTTGCAGCATCAGCGCAGCAAACCAATGAAGCAAAAATGAAAACCTTCATTGATGCTTTGATGAAAAAAATGACATTGGAAGAAAAGATCGGACAACTGAATTTGCCGGGCAGTGGCGACATTGTTACTGGTCAGGCGCAAAGTTCGGATATCGCCAAAAAGATCAAAGAAGGAAAGGTTGGTGGCCTTTTTAATATTAAATCGGTGGCTAAAATAAAGGATGTACAAAAAGTAGCCGTGGAGCAAAGCCGCCTGAAGATCCCATTGATATTTGGTATGGATGTAATACATGGTTATGAAACAGTATTCCCGATTCCATTGGGATTGAGCTGCTCATGGGATATGAAATTGATTGAGAACAGTGCACGGATCGCTGCGGTAGAAGCCAGCGCTGATGGTATTAACTGGACCTTTTCGCCCATGGTGGATATTGCCCGTGATCCGAGATGGGGACGCATAGCCGAAGGCAGTGGCGAAGATGCTTACCTCGGATCACAGATTGCCAAAGCAATGGTGAGAGGTTACCAGGGTACAGATCTTACAAAGAATAATACGATCATGTCTTGTGTAAAACATTATGCATTGTATGGAGCTGCTGAAGCAGGAAGAGACTATGGCACAACGGACATGAGCCACCAACGGATGTACAACGAATATTTCCCGCCCTACAAAGCAGCGGTGGATGCAGGAGCAGGAAGTGTGATGGCTTCTTTTAATGAAATTGACGGAGTGCCCGCAACAGCGAATAAATGGCTATTGACTGATGTCTTAAGAAAGCAATGGGGGTTTAAAGGGTTTGTAGTAACTGACTATACAGGTATTAATGAAATGGTCGATCATGGTATTGGTGATTTGAAGACGGTATCTGCGAGGGCTTTAATGGCAGGTATTGATATGGACATGGTAGGAGAAGGTATTTTGCTGCATACAATGCAGTCGCTAAAAGAAGGCAAAGTAACTATGGCGCAGATCGATGTAGCCTGCAGAAGAATACTCGAAGCCAAGTATAAACTGGGTTTGTTTGATGATCCCTACAAATATTGTGATGAGAACAGGGCAAAGACAGACATATTTACTGCTGAGCACAGGCAAATAGCCCGCAGTACAGCTGCACAAAGCTTTGTGTTATTAAAAAATCAAAACAATATATTGCCTTTAAAGAAAAGCGGAACTATTGCATTGATCGGGCCGCTGGCTGATAATAAAGAAAACATGCCCGGCACCTGGAGTGTGGCTGCTAATTTTGATAAAGCAACTTCGGTATTAACGGGATTGAAAGAAGTAATGGGAGGTAAAGTGAAGATCCTGCATGCAAGAGGTTCTAATTTAGATGAAGACAGTTTGTTTGAAGAAAGAGCAGGTATGTTTGGAAAATCATTGCGGAGAGACAGCAGGCCTGCAAATGTTATTTTGCAAGAAGCTATTGACATTGCTAACCAATCAGATGTTATTGTAGCTGTGTTAGGTGAGTCTTCTGAAATGAGCGGCGAAGCATCCAGCCGTTCCAATATTGAAATTCCAAAGATTCAGCAAGACTTGCTGAAAGCTTTATTAAAAACAGGTAAACCTGTCGTGTTAGTGTTATTTACCGGCCGTCCGCTGGCTTTGAAATGGGAGAATGATAACGTACCTGCGATTTTAAATGTATGGTTTGGTGGAAGTGAAGCCGGTTATGCTATTGCTGATGTATTATTTGGTAATGTAAATCCTTCCGGAAAGCTGAGTACAACCTTTCCGCAAAATGTTGGACAAGTGCCTATTTTTTATAATTATAAAAATACCGGCCGGCCATTGGAAGAAGGAAAGTGGTTCTCAAAATTCCGTTCCAACTATCTTGACGTGAGTAATGACCCGGTGTACCCATTTGGATATGGATTGAGCTATACTTCTTTTGCTTACAGTGATATTAAACTCAGCAGTGCTTCCCTGAAAGGAAAGCAAACACTCACCGCTTCTGTTACCGTTACCAATACCGGGAAATATGATGGTAAAGAAGTAGTGCAATTGTATATCCGTGATGTGGTGGGCTCAGTAACAAGACCGGTGAAAGAACTGAAAGGATTCCAGAAAATTGAACTGAAAGCCGGTGAAAGTAAAACGGTTTCTTTCAGCATCACCCCGGAAGACCTTAAGTTTTATAACTATGATTTAAAATATGACTGGGAAGCTGGTGATTTTGAGATCATGATCGGCGGCAATTCAAGGGATGTGAAAAAAGGTAAAGTGAACTGGAGTAAATAAATAAACTTCAGGCGGAAAAACTTACGGAGAGGGATCATAAGGCGTTCAAAAATATATTTTCAATAGAAGGGTTAGATACCGGGTTACTATTAATAAAGCCTGGGAAACAAAAGTTTCTAACGATTGTAAATCTATGATATTGAATAAGAATGCCTCATAATAATGAGTCCTTGCATAATAACTTTATAAGTCAGTTTTTTTTCTTCCCTATTTCCTTAATTTTAACCTGCTTGCTGCTTTGGGATGAGAAATTACAGAACATATGAAAATAAGGAACTGCTTAACCTCCTTTTGAAGGATAATGAAGATGCCTTTACAGAATTATATAACCGGTTCTGGAAAAAGCTTTTTGTGTTGGCCTATAACAG
This sequence comes from Chitinophagaceae bacterium, assembly GCA_044221225.1. Taxonomy (GTDB): domain Bacteria; phylum Bacteroidota; class Bacteroidia; order Chitinophagales; family Chitinophagaceae; genus JJ008. Next base: position 9,832 of record JBGAPQ010000008.1, on the reverse strand, counting down.
GATAAAGGAAGCCCCAACAGCAGAGGATATTGTTCATGATGTATTTGCCAGTCTTTGGGCAAACAGAGAAAAAATAAAGGTTGAATCATTGGAAAATTATTTGGCCACTGCTGTAAAATATATGGTTCTGGCCAAGATCAAAAAAAAGGAGCAGGAGAGAATATATAATAACTACTTCCGGGTGGTACCTGTCATGGAAATACCTGCTGAAACTTCACTTCACTATAAGCGGATATTGGAGATCGTAAAAAACGAAGTAGAAAAATTACCTGAAAAGTGCAAATTGATATTTAAATACAGCAGGGAGGAAGGCATGCCTGTAAAGCAAATTGCCACGAAACTCCAAATATCTCCTAAAACAGTTGAAAATCAGATTAGTAAAGCCTTAAAGCAAATAAAACTGGCTGCCAGAACTTTTTTCCACCTTTTTTAGTTTTTCACTTACTCAATTCAGCTTTTGATTTGGGTATAAATATTTCCATTTTGCATAGGTGTTCTTCCTTTTTCAGCACACTTACACTTATATGCAAATCCCTGAAAATTTACTGATACTGATTGAAAAATATCGTACAGGCACTGCATGTCCTGAAGAAAAACAGCAGCTAAACGAATGGTATCATTCGTTTAATGATACAGAAACGGAATTGACAGATACCGAAAATTTTACAGAACAGGAATTGGCAGACAGGATTAAAAGCAGGTTGCTCGAAACAATTCGACAGGAGCAAGAGCACAGACAGGGTGTTAAAAAAATCCGCCGCAAATGGCTGATTCCTGCCGCCGCAGTAATATTAGTTCTTCTTTCCGCCGGAGCATATTTTATCCTTTCCTCTAAAACCACCCAAAAGGAAGTTGCAAAATTGAAGCCGCCAGCAGTTCAATCCGTTGCTGATATTGCACCGGGGGGTAACAAAGCCATACTTGTACTGGCAGATGGTTCGACTGTAATATTAGATAGTGCAACTAATGGAATAATCAGTGAGCAAGGAAATATAAAAGTAGAAAAATTAGATAATGGCCTGCTGGCTTATGCTATCAATGGACGACAGGTTACTGAAAATGACGAGGCTTTTTATAATACCATTTCCACTCCCCGCGGGGGGCAATACCAGGTAACATTATCAGACGGTACAAAAGTGTGGTTGAATGCAGCTTCATCTATCCGTTTCCCTGTACTTTTTTCCGGCAGGGAACGAAAAGTCGAAATAACCGGAGAGGCCTATTTTGAAGTGGCAAAAAATATTGCTATGCCATTTAAAGTAAAAGCCAACAGTTCAGAAATAGAAGTACTGGGTACACATTTTAATGTAAATGCCTATGATGATGAGGCTACTATAAAAACTACCCTGCTGGAAGGAATCGTGAAAGTATCAGTACCCGCTTCAGCAGGGAAGCAAACCGCCAGATTTTTACAGCCGGGTCAGCAGTCTGCTATCAGCAAAGAAGGAAAAATTAATGTGAATGATCGTGTTGATACCGATGAAGCGATAGCTTGGGTAAACGGTCGTTTCCAGTTTAAGAGTGCAGATTTAAAAACTATCCTAAGACAAATTTCCCGTTGGTATGATGTGGATGTTGTTTACAAAGGAAACGTAAATGTACATTTCACCGGACCGATTCCCCGGAGTGAGTATGTATCCAAGGTTTTTGAAAAACTTGCGTTAACCGGCGAAGTCCAGTTTAAAATTGATGGAAAAAGAATAATTGTTTCACCATAAAAAATATGTTTTTATGATTACGCTACTCAGTTTTCTCTGTTATTATTCAGACGATGGATAATACCCGGAAGATATCAAATAAAAACCGGGCTCCGTTTGCAGCGGAAACCCGGCGAAAGTTTGAGTATCAAAGTAAACTACGTCTGTCAACGGTTGCTTATTCTTAAACCCAAACAATACAAATCTATGTATTTAACTGCTCTTTGTAAATCCGGTTTTAAAAAAAGCCGATTTTCAACACAAACGATTAGAATAATGAAACTTACAACGGTTTTATTAATCGCAGCCTGCCTCCAGCTTAGTGCCAGCGGGTACTCCCAGAAAATTACTATTAAGGGGGAAAACCTGACACTTCAAAAAGTATTTGCTGAAATCAAAAAACAAACAGGGTACCAGTTTTTTTATGCCGATGAAGTGCTTTCAAAAGCAAAAAATGTAACAGTAAATATCAAAAAGGCAAGCATTGATGAAGCGCTTGAATATTGCTTCAGGGATCAGGATCTGTCCTATGCTATTTCGGAAAACACAATCATTGTCAGGAGAAAAATAATCTCTCCGGAACCCGTTGTCATTGAGCCTCCTGCGCCAGTACCTGCAGAAATAAAAGGAAAAGTTACTGATGCAAAAGGCGAGCCTGTTGCAGGAGTCAGTGTGATCAATGAAAGGACTAAACGTGGCATACAAACGGACGCAAATGGTAATTACAGTGTTCAGGCAGAACCAGGGGATGTGCTGACTTTTTCATTTGTTGGTAAAGCTTCGCAGTCCATTAAGATTACGGCTGGCAGCACAGTTTTAAATATCTCGCTGGCAGATGCGGTGGTGACGAACGAGAATATCGTTGTAACCGCCCTGGGTATTAAACGTTCTGAAAAAGCCCTTGGTTATTCTGTTCAAAAAATATCCGGGGAAAGCATACAAAAAGTTTCAGGCCTTGATATTGGTACATCCCTTACCGGTAAAGTAGCAGGTGTATTAGTAAGAAACTCCCCCGATTTTGCAGCTGTTCCGATGGTTACTGTTCGTGGCGAAAGTGCTTTATTAGTAGTAGATGGAATACCATATGCAAATAGAACTTTGGCTGACATGTCCTCAGAAGACATTGAATCAATCAGTGTACTGAAGGGTGCTACTGCTTCGGCTTTATATGGTTATCGTGGAGCAAGTGGAGCTATTTTGGTTACCACCAAGAATGGAAGCTCCAATAAATCTGGTATTTCTGTAGATTTTACGACTAATACTATGTTGACCGCCGGGTTCCTTGCTATTCCTGAAAAGCAGAGTGTATATGGCCGTGGCTCTGCAGGAACGTATGATCTGAATTCTGAAAATTCATGGGGCACATTTATGGATGGCTCGATGCAAAACCAATGGGATCCGGTTTCGAAAACTTTTTCAGTCAGACCATATTTGCCGGTAGGTAAGGATAATTACAAAAATTTCCTGGAGCAGGGTTATGTTACCAATAATAATTTAAGTGTTGGTTTTCGTAAGGACAATGTTTCCATCAGAAATTCTTTAAACTGGGCAGAAAACAAGGGCCGCTACCCGAATTCTAAAATAAAAAAATATACCTATACGTTGGGGATAGATTATAATGTTAAAAAATTCAAACTAAGTTCTAATTTTTCTTATGCCCTTAAAAAATCGCCCAACGTTGGTTCTAATGGCTACACTTCTTATGATCCGATGTACAGTATCTTGATTTGGTCACCTGTTGATTTTGACCTTAGTCTCTACAAGGATAATTATTGGTATAAAAAAGGGGAAATCCAAAATTACATTTATGGATATTATCCTAATGATGCCACCCCCTACAAGGGTAAAAACATAAACAATCCTTATTTTGACCGCTACGAAAAAACAAATGAAATTTCAAGGAATATATTTAATGCAGATATAACAGCAAGTTATCAGTTTGCTCCCTGGTTAAAGGCCACTGTTCAATCGGGTGTTGATTTTTCCAAGGAAAGAGGTGAGTTAAGATCCTCTTGGGGTTCTTATCTTTCTTCTGGTAATACTAGTGTTCCCGGCGCTGATAACAGCGGCTGGAATGGTGGAATCAAGGGTCAGTATAATATTGGACAATCTTCCGCCTTTAGTATAAACTCCGATCTGCTCCTAACAGGGGAAAGGAAATTTAATAAATTTAATATAGAGTACCTGGCGGGGGGAACAATTTTATATGCAATGGTTGACAATATAAATGCCAGTACACAAGGTGGTATTTCTGTTCCCGGTTTTTTCTCCATCAGGGCATCTGTTAATGCTGCACAGGTATCACAGAGTATTCGTGCAAGACAGGTGAATTCTATATATGGCCGTGCATCTGTTTCCTGGAACAAAATGGCATTTATTGAAGCAACCGGCCGTAATGACTGGAGTTCAACATTAGCAGAATCTCAGCGTTCTTATTTTTATCCATCAGTATCAGGAAGCTTTATCGCTTCAGAATTGTTGCCACAAACAAAAAACTGGCTTGATATGTTGAAACTTAGAGGTTCCTGGACATTGTCAAAAGGGGTTCCCAATATTTATGAAATTAACAGCAGTTATTCTATCAGTGCTGCTACCTGGGGAGCATTTAACGGCGCTGGTGTTCCATCCAGTTTATATAACCCAGCGATTAAACCTTCTAGTGCAGAAACGTTTGAGCAGGGTTTACAGGCTATGTTCCTGAAAAACCGGGTAATGGTTGATGTTTCCCACTATACTAAAAGGTTTTTCGACCGGATTACCACAGTGGGTATAACAGCAGCTTCCGGATATACCGGGATTTTAACTAATTGGGACGAAGAAATAACAAGGCGTGGCTGGGAGATTATTTTGAATGGTTCTCCGTTTAAAAATAAAAACTGGCAATTAGATTTGAGTCTTAACTGGAGCACTTATAATAATTACTATACCAAGTTAGATACTTTGTATTCATCTAAAAGGCCTTGGGTAAAAGTAGGAAAACGCTCAGATCATTTTATCAGCAGAGATTTTCAACGTGACCCCGGCGGTAATATTATACATAATTCCAGCGGTGTACCAATTACGTATGGATATGACCAGCTATTTGGTTATTCCGACCCAAAATATATTTGGGGTGCAAACGCTAATTTGAAGTATAAAAACTTTAGTTTATTCCTGTCTTTTGATGGGGTCAATGGTGGTATTACAAATACAAGAACAGAAAGTTATATGTGGCAGGCAGGTGTTCACCCTAATAGTCTTGGTGCCGAAAGGGCATTAGATGTTAAGGCAGCAGGAATTTATGCAGCAGCCGGCGGCGGAGCAGCGGGTAACGCTGCATTAGCAGCAGCAGGTTTGACGTTGACTAATTACACTGGTCAGGGTGTTGTTGTAGTATCCGGTGCAGCCACTTATGATGTTAATGGTATTATCTTAACAGATACCCGTGTATATGGAAAAAACACTACAGCCACTACCTATAAACAATACATGATAGCCTTGCACAACAGTAGTGCATGGGGTGGCAACGGAAGCATGGCAGATACTTACTCCAAGACTTTTTTCAAACTGCGGGAAATTTCTTTATCATATAACATACCTGCGAAATATTTGCATAAAATAGCCAAAGCCGCTTCTGTCAGTTTAATTGGTCAAAATGTGCTGTTGAAAGCAAAAGATTTTAAATATTCTGATCCTGATGGCGGTAATGAAGATTTTGCAGACCCGTCTACAAGATATCTTGGAGCTAAAATCAGTTTCACCTTTTAAAAACAGTAACAATGAAAAAAATACATTATTTACTGATTGCATCGGTCTCACTTACCATTGCAAGTTCATGTAAAAAGTTTGATAAGTTAAATACCAACCCGGATGTACCCACATCTGTATCTCCTGATTTGCTGCTTACTTCGGTAATGAAAGGTGCTTACCGGTTCTGGAATCCCAATTCAACAGATTATGCTACCGCTCAGTTGGGGGCTAAGCAATGTGCAAATCTTGAAAACACGCCTAACCCCTATCAGTATTATTCTTCTTATTATCCTTATGGCAGCTTTGGCGGTGCACAGACCTTAACTGCACTAAACAGAATGGTCGAATTTGCAGCAGGTAACCCGGCAAAGCCCTCGTATGAAGGGTACAGGTTGCTATATAAGGCTAATTATGGAATTAGTGTTGCAACAGACATGGGAGACGCTCCTTATTCTGAGGCTGGCATGGCTGAACAGGGAATCACACAGCCAAAATATGATAAAGCAGCAGATATTATTGAAGCGGCATTAAATGATTTAAAAGCTGCCGAAGCAAAGTTTGCACTTGGTGTTAATTTTACTGGCGATATCACATCATATGCCGGAAATGCAACAAAATGGCGCAGGCTTTGTAATGCTTTGCAATTAAATGCGCTGATGACAATCAGCAAAAAAATTACACCAGCTCAAAAAGCCCGTTTTGCAGAAATTGTTGCTGCAGGTAATTTACTTTCAGGAAATGCTGATGTATTTCAATTACCCTATCTTGACAATGCCAATGCTACTTATCCTTTTTATGGAGGGGAAAATACCCGGCTTAATTTGGCTATTTCAAAATTGATGGTTGATTTATTAAAAAGCGTAAACGACCGCCGGTTGTTTTATTTCGCTGAACCGGCAGCTTACAAAATTGCCGGTGGTTTACTGGAAAACGATTTCGCTGCTTATGAAGGAGCCCCGACAGAATTGTCTTCTAATGCACTGGCACTAAATAAGGCAGCTGGTAAGTATTCGCTGGTGAATAAACGCTATTCGTCTACAGTATCCAGAATTGGTGATCCTTTTCTTTTCTTTAGTTATGCTGAGCAATGTTTCATCATAGCAGAGGCAATTGAGGAGGGTTGGGTAACTGGCAGTGCAAAGACCTATTACGAAAATGGTGTAAAAGCCCAGCTTGATTATTACAGAACCTTATCTACCGTAATACAGTCAAATCTTCATGGTATGGCTATAACCCAATCTTATATTGATAATTATTTTACCGGAGAGGCTGCTTATAAAACCGGTGGTACCAAAGAAGACAGGTTGAAGCAGATCTGGATGCAAAGATATTTCTTAGGCTTCTTCAACGGTGGTGGTTCGGCATATAGAACCTATCTCCGTACCGGTTATCCTGTCTTTCCCATTGATCCTGCCACTTCTTTAAATTCGGCTGCGCCAACCATGGCTCCTAAACGTAATATGTATCCGACAGACGAGATAACTAAAAACCCTGTAAACTATAAAAAGGCTGTGGATGAACAATATGGGGGATTTGATGAAGTAAATAAAACCCCCTGGTGGTTGCAATAACAGGAAAACTAAATGGCATTATTAGTAATTTCAGAAATGCAGTTTTTAAAGCCAATTATAAATGGAGGAACCGCAAACTCCTCCATTTATATCCCTGGCGCTGGCAGGAGAAGATGACGTCTAATACCAATCTAAATTATTAACCTGATAATTCATGTAAGCCCCGTTAAAAATTTAATATGAGTAAAGTTCAGGTGATGGATGATCTTTATAAATCAGGTAATCGTTATTTGCGATGAGATGCCAATATTGTCATTAAAAAAGCTTTCTCAGCAAGCAGCATAAGCAACAAGCACGGGACAGCAATGTCCTGTGCTTTGTTATACACTTTTTCCGGAGTAGTATATAAAAATAGGCCATGATAAAGCAATCGGAGAGGAGAAACTAATTAGTACCCCTGTTCTGTTAATCGTAAAACCTGTTTTTTAAAATGTATTTCGCTATGCGATTATTTTATTCGTTATTAATTACATCTTTTATTGCTTCATGCAGTAGCTTAAACAAGACTGTAAAATCATTTAGCAGTGGTGGCTGGAGATTAGCCTGGAGTGATGAGTTTAATTACAAAGGACTGCCCGACAGCAGTAAATGGAGTTATGATACCGAGGGAAATTCATTTGGTTGGGGAAATAACGAAAAGCAATTCTACACTTCTGCAGATCAAAGGAACGCATGGGTGGAAAATGGTGTTTTAACTATTACAGCATTAAAAGATTCAATGAGGGGAAAACCTTATACATCGGCACGGTTGCGAACAAAAGGCAAAGGTGACTGGCTTTATGGCCGCTTTGAAATAAGAGCAAAAAATCCAACCGGGAAAGGTACCTGGCCTGCCATCTGGATGTTGCCAACCGATTGGGAATACGGACGATGGCCTGCAAGTGGCGAAATTGACATTATGGAAAACGTAGGTTTCGATCCTGATACAATTGTAGGCTCGGCACACACAAAAAAGTATAACCATACTATTGGAACGCAGAAAAATGCCAGAATTTCTTGCCCGACCAATTATTCAGATTTTCATGTTTATGCTTTGGAATGGGATGTTGGCGAGTATCGTCTCTATTTGGATAATGCACATTATTTCACTTTCAAAAACGAAGGAAAGGGGTTTGAGGTCTGGCCTTTCGATAAGCGTTTTCATATTATTTTAAACCTGGCCATTGGAGGGAACTGGGGTGGAGCAAAGGGGATTGACGATACTATTTTTCCAGTTGTAATGGAGATTGATTATGTAAGAGTTTTTCAACACCAGTAAAAAAATTGCAATAGCAATTTAACTAATGCAAATTCTGTATGGTATGAAAAATGCGAACCTGATTTTGTTACTCTTTTTGTGTTACCAGACACTGTTTTCACAATCAATTAACTTGCCGAAAGACAACAAGTTTAAGTTTGGTGACAATCCTGAATGGGCAAGCCCCAGCTTAAACGATAGCGATTGGCAAACGCAGCAACTTGCAAAAAGCTTTGTCAAAGACTCTTCTTATGCATGGTACCGGATAAGAATTGTTATTCCTGCCAATATGAAAACCACAAATGGAAAGGGGTTGAAGTTGCGGCTTGGTAAAATTGATGATGTTGATCAGACCTATTTTAATGGCAAGCAGATTGGCGAAACCGGTTCTTTCCCCCCCGGCTATATTACTCAATGGGAAAAACAACGGGTTTATACTATTCCAGAAAACTTAGTAAACTGGGGTAAAGAAAATGTTATTGCCGTACGGATTTATAATTTAATTGGTGGGATGGGCATGTGGGACGGGCCGTATAACATTGAACCGAATGGTTGGGTAGATGAAGTAGATATAAGCCAGATAATTAACGAAACTTCAAAAAATCGTTTTAGCACAAAAATTACATTCGTAAACAAAAGCAACAACGCTTTTAGCGGAAAAATAAAATACTGGATTGCAGATAAGGCAGATAGTAAGATATTGTTTACTGAAACAAAAAGCATACACCTGCAGCCAAAAGCCGGAGATGAAGCTGTTATTTCTTTTTCTGAATTTGCAGATGTAAGCAGGAATGTGTTTAATGTAGGTTACCAGGTAAATGATGACAACAGCAATCTACATCTTAAGAAAGAAAAATTATTTATTGCTACTGATTACCTTGAAATACCAGCGAAAGGAACAGCCCCGCCTTTGGTTAAAGATAAAGTTCAAAACAAATTCAACAGCATTGCTTTTGAAAATGAAAAATACAATGGGTATTTAGGTGAACGCTTTACACAAAATCTAGAACAGCGTTTATTAAAAGTTGATGAGTTTGGTTTGATAGGTTCTTATCTTGACCGGCCGGGAATTCACCCTTGGGCTGGTGAGCATGTTGGCAAGTATCTTGAAACAGCTTGCAATACCTGGAAGCTGACGCATAACCCTGCTTTAAAAAAGCAAATGGACAGATTGATGTATGAATTAATCAATACACAAAAAGAAGATGGTTACTTAGGAACATATACTCCCGATCAATACTGGACAAGTTGGGATGTGTGGAGTCATAAATACAACCTGCATGGATTGTTGGCCTATTACAGAGTTACTGGTTATAAGCCTGCATTAGAAACTTGTAAAAAAATGGGAGATCTCCTATGCAGAACATTCGGGAAAAAACAGGGGCAAATGGATATTATTATAGCTGGCACACATATAGGTATGGCGGCTACCAGTGTACTGGATGCAATGGTTGAGTTATACAGGTACACTGCTGATAAAAAATATTTAGATTTCTGTTATTACATTTTAGAGGCATGGGAGCAGGAGAATGGTCCAAAAGTTATCAGTGCAATTCTAACAACAGGCAAAGTAAAAAATGTAGGTAATGGTAAAGCTT
>JBGAPQ010000007.1:0-218385 GCA_044221225.1 Chitinophagaceae bacterium | reverse complement strand
TTGGCTGTGGAGCTTGTGTGGCTGCCTGTAAGAATTCTTCAGCTATGTTGTTCTTGTCGGCTAAAGTAACCCATCTTGCACTATTGCCACAGGGTCATCCTGAAAGGAGAACGAGGGCAATGAACATGGTGGCACAAATGGATAAAGAAGGATTTGGCGCTTGTACCAACACTGGGGCCTGTGAGGCAGTTTGCCCCAAAGGAATTTCTATTGAAAATATTGCCCGGCTAAACAGGGAATACATGATGGCGGGGTTGGCCAGCGACAAATAAGCTGCTCTAAACTAGTTATTAGCCCTTTATCACAAAGGGCTTTTTTGTTTTCAGCGGCTATTCGTACATTCAGACTCAATAATAAATTTTTATGAATACAAAAACCTTTATAATGGCAGCATCTGTAGTAACGATGGCTGTATCCTGTAAAAATAATGATACTGTGAAAAAAGAACCTGTTAAATGGCCCGAAGGAGTAACTGCTCCTGTGGCAGAAAAGAAAAATAAAGAATTGACGGCTCATGGTGATACCCGTATTGATGAGTATTACTGGATGAATGATTACTTTAAGAAAGGACCTGACAGTACTAAAGTAGTGGATTACCTGAAAGCTGAGAATGCGTACCTGGATACTATGATGTCTGGTACCAAAAAATTCCAGGAAGAATTGTTTGCGGAAATGAAAGGTCGCATCAAGGAAAAAGATGAATCAGTACCTGTGCTGAACAACGGTTATTATTATTATTCTCGTACAGAAGAAGGGAAGCAGTATTATAAATATTGCCGCAAAAAAGGAAGCCTGGATGCACCAGAAGAAATTTTGCTGGATGCCGATAAAATGGCAGAAGGCTCAGGCTATTTCTCTGCAATAGGATTCAGCGTAAGTCCGGATAATAAGTTAATAGCTTATGGCGTCGATAAATTATCACGCCGCCAGTATACTATTTATGTTAAGAACCTGGAAACAGGAGAGTTGTTAAAAGATGAAATAAAAGGCACAGGGGGCAATGCGGTTTGGGCAGCTGATAATAAAACTCTTTTTTACACTTCTAATAACCAGGTTACTTTGCTTTCAGAAAAGATCAGGAAACATAAACTGGGTACAGATGCCGCAACTGATGTAACTGTATATGAGGAAAAAGACCCTTCGAATTATATTGGCGTTTACAAAACAAAGTCAAGGGATTATATTGTGATTTATTCCAACGCTACATTATCCAGTGAGTTTCGGATATTAAAAGCCAGCGATCCGGATGCCTCCTTCAGTATATTTCAACCAAGGGTAAAAGAGGTATTGTATGGGTTTGAGCATTGGGGAGATAAATTTTTGATCAGGACCAATCTTGATGCAAAGAATTTCAGGTTGATGGAAACGCCGGTTGACAAAACAGGAAAGGAAAATTGGAAAGAAGTAATTGCACACAGGGCAGATGTTTTACTTGAGGATATAGAGGTGTTCAGGGATTACTGGGTAATTACAGAAAGAAAAGAGGGTTTGCTGCAAATGCGAATTAAAGAAATCGCTGCAGGTAAAGAGCATTATCTTGATTTTGGCGAACCTGCTTATGCAGCCTATGTTGGTGCTAATCCTGAATTTAATACTACCACTCTGCGATATAATTACACCTCACTCACTACACCTAATTCAGTTTTTGATTATGATATGAATACAAAGAGTAAAAAACTGATGAAAGAGCAGGAAGTATTGGGAGAATTTAATAAGGGTGATTATGTAACGGAGAGAGTATATGCAACTGCAAAAGACGGCGCCAAAGTTCCAGTTTCAATTGTATATAAAAAAGGTATAAAGAAAGATGGTTCAGCTCCCTTGTTGCTTTATGGATATGGCTCCTATGGCGCCAGTATGGATGCAAGCTTTAGCAGCAATCGTTTAAGTATACTGAATCGCGGATTTGTATATGCGATTGCTCATATTCGTGGTGGTCAGGAAATGGGACGGCAGTGGTACGAAGATGGTAAATTGATGAAGAAGAAAAATACATTCACCGACTTCATTGATTGTGGTGAATTTCTGATCAAAGAAAAATATACTTCAAAGGGTCATTTATATGCAATGGGAGGCAGTGCCGGTGGCTTACTGATGGGTGCTATTGTAAACATAGCGCCGGATATGTGGAATGGAGTAGTGGCACAGGTGCCATTTGTAGATGTGATCACCACCATGTCAGATCCAACTATTCCGTTAACTACTAATGAGTATGATGAATGGGGGAATCCGGCCAATAAGGATGCCTATTTCTATATGAAGTCATATTCTCCATATGATAATTTGGAAAAGAAGAATTATCCAAATATGCTGGTGACAACCGGGTTGCACGACAGCCAGGTACAATATTTTGAACCGGCTAAGTGGGTAGCAAGGTTGAGGGTCATGAAAACCGATAAAAACTTGCTTTTACTTAAAACAAATATGGAAGCGGGCCACGGTGGTGCATCCGGCCGGTTTGATTATTTAAAAGAGGTTGCACTGGAATATGCTTTCTTAATGGCTCTTGAAGGAATCACCGGTTAAAAAACGATTGCAGCCTTCAAAGAAGCTGAATACAAAGGGTCACTCCCGGTTTCTTTTATCAGAACTAAGCCGGGTGTGATTGCTATTTCAGGGCTTACATAATATCTGATACATAAAACTGTGTTGATATTAAACCGAGTATTGCCACTATAGATACCTAAACCGGGGCCAGCAGTCAGACTGATGCTGCCAGCCCTGAAAAGATTGTATAAGATACCTGCATTTATATGAATAAAAGTATAGCCAGGGTATTTAAATGTACCGGCCCCGATTTTTTCTTTTTTGCCAAAGTAGTGGGCAACACCTCCGGCGGCAACGAAATCATTTTTTTTTTGAAAATTGGCATGCATTTTCCCAAAGCGATTATGGCTCCATGCATACTCAGCTCCGATACCTGCTAAATGAGTTGAAGAAAAGTTACCAAGAGGAAAAACGGGTCCTGCCGCAATACAGCTATTATTATTCTCGGCCTGCACTTTTGTGATTACAGGTGCTTGGGCTGAACCTTTTATTCCAGTTAAGCTAACAACAAAAAGTATAACAACTATTTTTTTCATCCGTTTACGATAGTTGGGTATCAGCGGATCAGGGCTAACGTCCCTTTTCTATAGATGGCATTGCCATCTTTGTCAACAGCCCTGAGTACCCAAACATAAACTCCGGAAGATTGCAGCAACCCGCCTATTGTTCCATCCCAACCATTACCCGGAAGTGATGTGGTGAATATATTTTCACCTCCCCGATTATAAATACTGAACTCTTTTAATTCTATTCTTCCGTTGATCAGGGGTTTTAAAATATCATTCTTTCCATCATTATTTGGCGTAAACCCGGTAGGAACATAAATATAATCGTTTTGTATCACGGTGATCCTGACTGAATCTGCCGTCGTACAGCCTTGTCCATTGATGGCTGTAAGTTTGTAAAGAATATCTTCTTGCGGAGTGGCTACAGGACTCCTGATTGTACTGTCACTGAGCCATTTTCCCGGTGACCATTGGTATGTTGCCGCAGGAATATCAGTTGACAAAAAAACTGTCTGACCAAAATTGATAGTCTGGTCGGGTATCACATCAATTGAAAATTGAAAAAAACTAACCGGGAAGGTGATTGAATCATTATGACAATTATTGCCGCTGATGATTTTTAATTTAACATTATAGTTTCCCTCTTGCTGATAAGAGTGAACAGGATTAATATCTGCTGAGGTTTGACCATCTCCAAAATCCCAAAGAAAGCTTAATCCCGGTTGTTGAATACCTGTACTGCTGTTGATAAATCTTATATAGCCCGAATCACACCTGAATAAACTGCTGAAACCTGCTTTTGGCCTGGTGATACCTGAAGGTCTAATAATTCTTGTTCTGGTAAGCTTGCCACAACCGGCAGAAGAAATAATAGTAAGCTTTACCGTGTACAGTAATTCGGGATTAGCAAAGGTGTGGATCGGGTTTTGTAATGTGGAAGTATTTCCATCACCAAAATCCCAGAGCCAGGTCAGTGTTCCTGGTAAAGTCGGATTGGAAGTAAATTGTATTTTTCCTGTACAGTTATCCAGTATGGTAAAATCAAAGCCATTGCCCTGGTTATTGGAGGCCACAATATCATTGATATGTGATGGCAGGCCAATAGATGCTGATCCCGGATTCAGGTTGATAACATTTCGCTGAAAATCAAAGCCGGTTCCTTTTATATTCGGATAATTAATAACTGCCAGCAGAGAGTTTCCCTGCGTCAGGTATATCTTCTCATCGACTGCCAGTTGAATATCATAATAACTGGTACTGGTGGGCAGGCTCACTCTCGAAGCCTGTATATCGGCAGCGGTTGGTAATGTGATTTCAAACTGATCCAGCAGTTTATTGTTTTTACTGGTTAAATAAATCAGTTTTGAATCGGGTGAAAATTCACAGTGGTTGTATTGGGTGGCAGGCACACTGATTTTCCTTACATTACCCAGTACACCCGTAGAATTATTAAAATCAAATAACTGAAAGAAGCCCGGATCGTTTGGGTTAATAGTAACCAGGGGGAAATGAGTCTGACTTATAAAAAGGCCATCAGGGCTGCCTTTCATAACACCAACATTCATGAGAGGGTTCTGATTAAGCACCTCTCCCAATGTTGAAACAATGCTGCCGGGTTGCAATCCATTACAGGTAATCAGCCAGGCTCTGAAAATATTCGAATCCTGATCATTGGTTATCACCCAAACATCAGTTCCGTTAGCATGTCTTATGGCTGTTATCCTTTCTGAACAGGAGGCCCATAATAAATTATTTTTGCTTACTACATCACCATTTCCTCCATCGCCTGATATATCTATGATAGAATACCGGTAGCCATTCATGAAATCGTTTTCGAAGGCATCAGTTGTGAAAATATAAAACAGGTTTTCGTTGCCGGGATGAGGTACTACAGCTATCTGGCAGGAAGATGAATTTCCAGCCAAACCATCCCCATTTGCCATTAACTGGTGGTTTTTGTTATAAACCTGCACTCCGTTAGTATAAAATAGCAGGTTGCCACTATTGTCAGAAATAGCTGCTGCTGCTTCTGTCGTTTCCATTTCACTATTATTTACTACCTGGGGTACGGGCAGGCTTCCGGTAACGTTAAAATTTAAAGCAGCTTTTTTGCCAAAATACCAGTAGCTGTCCTGCTGCGATGATGTTAAAAAAGGGCACAGAAAGGTCAGAATACACAAACACAGTCCAACGTTATATCTTTTTCCGGGGCCGGCCATACTTACTGAATTGATTATCAAAAATAAGACGATTTAAAGGAAGAGCTTCATTCATACAATAAAATCAACGAAATTTACGCTTTTGAGTGATAAACTGCTGCTTTTGAAGCAACCTGGAAAACCATATCTTTTTTTATTGTTATTTGTGTTGTCTTCCTGGTGGAGCAGTGCCCAAATCCCCGCTCCGGTTAATAACATCTCGAATTTGCGAATCAGAACTTTAACTACAGGAATTGATAGTGTTATTATTGATTCCGTAAGTATTGTTCCAAACAGTCTTTCTATTTCATTCGTTTCTGCGGCTGATTACAGAATTGATCACATTAATGCCATATTATATTGGATAAAAAAACCTTTGGTGGAAAAAGTTACTATTACTTACCGGGTATTTCCTTTCAAGCTTAATGCGGTTGCAAAGCGAATGAGCTTCGACAGTATAATGAATAATTTTTATGCTAAACCTTTCGAATTCAATAAAGGACTTAGCGATGGACAGCGGGGAGTGTTCGATTTTGGCTCTCTGAAAGCAGAAGGAAGTTTGGGCAGACAAATAGGTTTTGGAAACAGCCAGGATGCAGTAATAAACTCTTCTCTTAATTTACAATTAAGCGGTATGCTGGGCGACAGTATTGAAATTCAGGCTGCCATTACCGATAATAATATTCCTATACAGCCCGATGGTACCACACAGCAATTGAATGAATTTGACCAGGTATACCTTCAATTCAGGAAAAGAGGGTGGCAACTGAACCTGGGTGATATCGATATCAGGCAAAATCAGAGTTATTTTTTGAATTTTTATAAACGGCTGCAGGGAATATCATTTCAAACGAATAACAGGCTTTCACAAAAAGTCAGCTCCAAAACACTGGTAAGTGGTTCCATCGCTAAGGGAAAATTTAACCGGCAGATACTGGAGCCACTCGAAGGTAACCAGGGACCCTATCGCCTGAAGGGACCTAATAATGAATTGTTCTTTGTTGTACTGGCTAATACGGAAAGGGTTTTTTATGACGGACAACTTCTGCAACGGGGAGAAGACCAGGATTATGTAATTAATTACAATTCTGCAGAAATAACTTTTACTCCCAAAAGAATGATTACGAAGGATAGCCGTATACAGGTAGAATTTGAATTTGCAGAAAGAAATTACCTGAATACCAATCTGTATCTTTCACAGGAGTTCGGGATTAGTCAAAAACTGAAAATACGGTTTGGTGTTTTTAATAATGCAGATGCAAGAAATTCCCAGATCAACCAGGTACTTGATACAAAGCAAAAGCAGTTTCTTTCCGATCTTGGGGATAGTACTCAGAATGCATATTATCCCACAGCAGTTATTGATACGTTTGCCGCAGATAAAATTCTATATGAAAAATTATATGCCGGTACGGATTCATTTTACCAGTATTCTACAAATCCGCTGACTGCAACCTACAGTTTATCTTTTGTGGATGTAAAGCAGGGTAATGGAAATTATGTACCTGATTTCAACGGCGCTAATGGTAAAGTATATAAATATGTGGCTCCGGTTGCCGGGGTAAAACAGGGACAGTATGAACCGGTGCAAATACTGGTAGCCCCAAAACGGCAGCAAATTATTAATCTCGGTATTGATTATACTATTGATAAAAATATCCTTATAAAGGCTGAGGTAGCCACAAGTAATAACGATGTAAATACATTTTCTTCAAAACACAATGGGGATGACAGAGGCTGGGCTGCAAAATTGCAGTTGAGTAATACGAGGCTGTTAAACACTGCAAAAAAGCTGGAATTGGCAACCGGGCTGGATTATGAATATGTACAGCGAAAATTTAATCCGCTGGAACGGTTGCGTAATGTGGAGTTTACAAGGGATTGGGGTTTGATATTGCAAACCTCACCGGTTCCTGTCGACGAAAACATCATTAAAGCTACGGCAGGCATAAAGGATAAAAATAATCATACTGTTACTTACCAGTTCATTCAGTATAGCCGAAGTGATAACTACAAGGGTTTCCAAAACTCGGTAAAACATAATGCCGGCTGGAAAGGATGGCAGTTTAATAACCAGTTTGTCATTACAAATTTTAATTACCAGTTGAATAAGGGGGTATTTATCCGGCCGGTACTGGATGTGAGTAAACAATTCAGAAAGTTGGATAACTGGAGGGTGGGAGTGAATTATTCCCTTGAGCGGAGTTCTCCTAAGTATAAACTCAGCGATACACTTATTCCGGCTGCGTTTTCTTTTGATGTTTATTCAGCATATTTTAAATCGGACGAGAGTAAGAAGAACAAATATGCCGTTACATTTTTTACGAGATCTGATAAGTATCCGGTAGATAAAAACTTTGTCCGGGGTGACAGAAGCCTGAATCTTAACCTGCAAACAATGCTGGAGGGGAATGCAAAACGGCAGTTTTATCTCAATGCGACTTTCAGGAAACTAAAAGTATATAACAGTGATCTTTCAAGGCAAAAAGAAGATGAGACTATTCTTGGCAGGGCTGAGTATGTAATGAACGAGTGGAAAGGATTGGTAACCGGTAACATATTATATGAAGTGGGTGCCGGACAGGAGCAGCGAAGGGATTTTGCTTACCTGGAAGTACCTGCCGGAACCGGACAGTATGCATGGAATGATTATAATGCAGATGGCATCCAGCAATTGAATGAATTCGAAATGGCCGCTTTCCCCGACCAGGCAAAATTTATTCGTGTATTTACCCCAACCAATGAGTTTATAAAAGCAAACTATATTACTTTTAATTACAGGCTTGATATCAATCCCCGTGCTGTTTTGAATGCTTCCGGTCTGAGGGGTGTAAAGAAATTATTAGCAAAACTGAACCTGCTTACTTCATTTCAAACAAGTAAAAAATCCGTAGCCGATGGCGGCTTTGAATTCAATCCTTTTAAGTATGATGTAAAGGACACTGCTTTAATTACTTTAAGCACTACTATACTCAATACACTTTCGCTTAACCGGTTCAGCAGTAAGTGGGGAATTGATCTTACTAATTACCGTAATACTGGCAAATCGTTGCTGACTTATGGATATGAAAGCAGGAAAGTCAACGACTGGGCAGTAAAATGGAGATGGAATATCAGCAGGAAGCTATCAGTTACCCTTAACGGTAAAAAAGGTATTAATGCATTATACACCCCGCAATTTGCCAACAGAAATTATCAATTGTCAATTTATAATGCAGAACCTTCTTTTATGTATATCCAGGGAACAAAATTCAGAATTGCAGCCAGCTATAAATTCGATGTAAAGAAGAATGAATTGCTTAATTATGAAAAATCAGTTTCTAATTCTGTTAATCTTGAATCGAGATATAATATTCTTCAGCGTAGTTCATTGACTGGTAAGTTTACTTTTAATACTATCAATTACAACTTCCCTGCAAATACAACGGTAAGTTATATTATGCTGGATGGGTTATTGCCGGGCAAAAATTTCCTTTGGTCACTTGGTTTTAATAAGCGACTGATGAATAACCTGGAACTGAATTTCCAGTATGATGGCCGTAAGTCAGGAGTGGCAAGAACGGTGCATTTAGGCAGAGCAGGGGTTACAGCATTGTTCTAAGGATAAAATCGGAAAGATTCCAACTATTACCGGTACATGATTCAATCAGGAAAATGCCTGCAACTCACCGGATAATGTCAAAATCTTCTGCAGAATGCAGAAATGACAGACATGACCCGGTGAGCAGTGCAGTAGTGCATTTATTGTATGTTTTAGAATGCTAAAGTTGTTCTCAGACTCCCCACAAAATTTCTAATTTTGTAATCATCACCTTCTTTATTGATGTTTGATAAGCCCTGAGCCACCCTGACTCCCACACCAATTCGTTTTTTCTGATAGCCAAACCCGAGTATGCCTCCAAAATCAAACCCATTTATATATTCCTTAAAATCATAGGTTTCTCCTTCATATTTATCTTTTGCACTCAGCAGAAATCCCGGTTGTACGCCTGCTTCCCCATAAAATCCGCCTTTGGAAGCGCCTCTTATTACTATCGGCATATTGATATAACCCAGCATAACTTTCCCCGATACATAATCAGAATATTTTGAGCCCTGTGAAGAATAGTTTACTTCTGTTCTGATCCCAAAGTTGTCGCTTAACTCAACCAGGCGGATACCCAAGCCGACATAAAAGCCAGCCAGCATCTTATCATAACTATCGGCATCTCCGTTAAAATTTGACATTTGAAAACCGATAGTTCCAAAAATAAAATTTTCTACTTTCTTTTTTTTCTTGCTGGTCGAATCGAACTGTAGCTGAGCCATCATTAATTGACAAATAAGACAACTGCAAAGAAGAACTAAGAACTTTCTCATAAAGTTTAGTTTTAAAGGTTAAATAAAATTTTTCTTTTTATAATGAAGCCGAATGGCTAAAATCTAATTGGAACTTCACGGGGCCCTGAATAATCCAAACTGAATAAGAGGTGCCCATATTGAACTGCTGTACTTCATTGCTTTCAGGTCTGCATACAGGCTGCAGGGAGATCCTCCTTTTCCAAAAATAAAGGGGAAACGGATGTGGTGAACGGGTATCTTATTTAATCCCGCAATAGAATTGAAAATTTCTATTGCATAGTCATAGCAATTGTACTTATTGATATTGTATTTTCTTTTGGCAAGGTCTACTGCCGTTTTAATTACCAGCCTGAAATCTTCCTCATTAATTTTTTTTGATAAGGATACGTTATACTCCCGGTTGCTATTATTGAAAATTTCGCTGCGGACATTTTTAAAAATCAGGCTGGAAGCAGGTCTCCTGGGATAAAATCCAAATACGCTGTTAATAGTATCTTTTTCATTCCATTTGGAAAGAATGATAAACACATGCCCGGTTTCACTCTTTACATGTAATTTTCCCGGGTTAGTATTATCAGGTAAATCGGCACAAAGAGTAATGGAATAACTGGCCTCATTATCAACAGGATCAAAGCAAATCAGGCTTGTTGAAAGCCGTTCACTGGCCGATTTTTGTTTTACAGATTTTTTTCTGGAGGCGTACTCATTTTCAGAACTGACTACTCCCTGGGCATTTGAGGTAAGCTGAAGCAAAACCTGTATCAAAAAGATAACAGGCAAAAAGGAGCAGTTAGCAATTGAACATAAAGTAATATGGAGGCGCATATTGACTTTAGTTAATGGTTAACTAAATATACATTTTTCTTTTTGAAATATATAATTTAAAAGAAACCTGTTACCGGTGGGGTCCGGCAGATCAGACATTGAACCTGAAATGCATAATGTCACCATCTTTTACCACATATTCTTTTCCTTCGATTTTCAATTTACCTGCTTCACGGCAGGCAGCATCCGATCCAAATTTTATAAAGTCATCGTATGCGATTACTTCTGCTTTAATAAAACCTTTTTCAAAATCTGTATGTATTACACCTGCAGCCTGTGGGGCTTTCCACCCCTGGTGGATAGTCCATGCCCTTACTTCCTGTACACCGGCTGTGAAATAAGTGTACAGGTTCAACAGCCGGTAAGCAGAATGAATTAGCCTGTCGAGTGCAGGTTCTGCCATCTGGTATTCCTCCATAAAAAGCTGCCTGTCATCCGGGTTTTCCATTTCCTGTATCTGTGCTTCAATGGAATTGTTCATGATAATAACCTCCGCTTTTTCATTTTTAACAGCTTCGGCCAGCATTGCAGAATATTTATTACCCGTGTGCATAGAAGCTTCATCTACGTTGGCTACATATAGTACTGGTTTATCTGTAAGCAGGAATAAATCAGCTATTGCCCCTTTCTCCACTATATTCAGATCAAGCTCACGGATGCTTTTTCCTTTTTCAAGATGTTCTCTGCATTTATGAAGCACATCCAGATCGGCTTTTAGCTTTGGGTCAGCCTTAAATGATTTCTCGTTTCGCTGAATCTTCTTTTCTACACTTTCCAGGTCTTTGAGCTGCAATTCTGTTTCAATAATTTCTTTATCACTAACGGGGTTGATGGCCCCTTCATCCCGCAAAATATTTTCATCTTCAAAACAACGTACAACATGAATGATGGCATCCACTTCACGAATATTACCGAGGAATTTATTACCTAATCCCTCTCCCTTGCTGGCTCCACGGACAAGTCCGGCTATATCCACAATTTCAATCTGGGTAGGCACTGTCCGGTTAGGTAATACCAGCTCTGCCAGTTTTGCCAACCTGGGATCCGGTACATCCACTAATCCCACATTTGGGTCAATGGTACAAAAGCGGTAGTTACTGGCCTGTGCTTTGGCGCTATTACTTACGGCGTTAAATAAGGTTGATTTTCCTACGTTGGGTAATCCTACAATTCCTGCTTGTAAAGCCATGAAAATTTGTTTATAGTTCTTAATCTGTAGTTTGTAGTCAGTATCTGCAACAGGCAGATTTTTCTAAAGGCGGCAAAGATAATCAAATACATTTTACGGCAGAGAAGCAAACAGTTTAATCAAAGACACTTAACTTCAAACCATAAACTTCAAACTTATTTATGGCACTTAGCAGAATCTGGACAGCCTTTATAATCATAGCATTACTGGTAGCAGCCGGAAAATTTGCTTTAGAACCAGAACAGCGGCAAATTTTCAGCAATCTTGTTACCGGGAAAAATACCGATACCATTTCTGCAAGGACACTGGATTCATCAGCCGTGCCGGCTGCTGTTCATTCCCGGTTGTCTAACCAGAAACAGGCTGTATGGGGAAAAGAAAAAGTATATAAAACAGGTGAAGGAAGCTACAGGGTATACAGAATGCTATCCGCAAACGGGATATTTGAAACAACCAAGGATGCAGTAAATCTCTGTATAGGATTGATCGGTATCATGGCATTATTCATGGGCTTCATGAGTATTGCCGAGAGGGCCGGGGGCATCCGGTTTTTGTCACGGATCATCGGGCCTTTCTTTTCCCGGATTTTTCCGGAAGTGCCCAAGGGACATCCGTCCATGGGACATATGGTAATGAACTTTTCTGCCAACCTGATGGGGCTTGATAATGCAGCCACACCTTTTGGAATAAAAGCAATGGAAAGCCTGCAGGAAATAAACCCGGATAAAACAACAGCTTCCAACCCGCAACTGATGTTTCTTTGTTTGCATGCTTCAGGCCTTACATTGATTCCAACCATTATTATTGCAGACAGGGTAGCTTTAAAATCACAGCATCCTACAGATATTTTTATCCCTTGTATGATTGCCACTTTTGTCGCCACCGTTGCTGCTTTGTTGATAGTGGCGTACCGGCAACGGATCAGGATCTTTCAATCAGTTATCCTTTTATGGGTGCTGGGTATCTCTGCTGTTATTGCAGCATTGATTTTATATATCAAAACACTGGATGCAAAAGGAGTGCAGCTATTCTCCACCAGCCTGAGTAATGGAATAATACTCCTGATTTTTCTATTAATAATCGTCGGTGCTATTTATAAAAAAACACCTGTCTTTGATGCTTTTGTGGATGGGGCCAAAGGGGGTTTTGAAACGGCGATTCGTATTATCCCCTACCTGGTGGGTTTATTAGTAGCAATAAGTTTATTAAGAAATAGCGGCGCTTTTGAGTTTGTAATGGACGGTATAAAAAGCATATTTGTTTTCTTTGGTGGAGACAGCAGGGTGGTGGATGCATTGCCAACAGCCTTATTGAAACCGCTGAGTGGCAGCGGTGCCCGGGCCATGATGATCGATACACTAAATGCACAGGGAGTGGATTCCTTTGCCGGTAATCTTGCCTCTGTATTCAGAGGCTCCTCAGATACGACCTTTTATATCATTGCTGTTTATTTTGGGGCTGTAGGAATAAAGAATACCCGGTATGCTGTTGCAACAATGCTGCTGGCCGATCTGGCAGGTATCATTACAGCTATTAGTATTGCCTACCTCTTCTTTAAATAAAAAAGAAGCCCCAAATTCAGGACTTCTTTCATTGATTGTTGTACTATTAATTTCAATAATTGGCAAATACAGACAAGCCCCGCACTGTTGAGTTAGTGGTTGTAACGGCCCGAAAACCACCTCTGAAAATAAGGGTATAGCTTCTTTTCATTGTGGGGGTGAGAATTAAGTAAATATCAGACCATGTACCAACAGTAGCTGGTGGGGTTGGTGGGGTATAATTCTGCAGATTAGTGGTGGTACCAGTTGAACGGATATAGAAAGTATCCGCTTTATTAGATTGATAAGGAATAAAACTGGTTATATCCGTAACCTGCACATTGGTAAAAATATTCTGCGCTTTGTTTTTAGAATAGATATCCACCGCAGGGATGATTCCAGGATTATACACAAAGTTGGCAAATCTTAAACGGCTGGTGGTATCTTCCGGTATAACAATACTGGTTTCCACCGTTTTTTGCTTTACAGCTGTAGTGGTATCATATACAAAAACCGTATAGTTTTTCCCCACCTGCATGTTTTCTGCGAACGATAACTGTGTTTGTGTGGTCGCAGTCAGTGTGTCCCTGACGAGGAATGATGCAAGACCAGTAGGAACACTAAACCCATAACCCGTGGCAGGGAATACACTTCCCGCTGTTAATGCAGCCCCGTTTACAGGGTTTGAATTTACATAAACGTAATTACGGGTTGCGCCTACTGTGGCCAGGAACAGTTGCACATTACTGCTGTTAGCGAGCCCATATTGGCTGGCAACTTTCGAATCGAAAGATTTTGTGCAGGAAACCAGCATAACTCCCACAATAAGGAGGCTGGCTATTCCGGGTGCAAATATTTTTAATGACTTCATAATTGTTATTGTTTTAGCAGTTAGTTTATTTTTTAGAGAACCAATGTTCTTTGGTAATATAATCTGTTGCAAAAGCGCCAAGCCTGTTCAATTCATCAATATTATACAGGTATTCTGAATTATACCTTGGCCTGTGCCTGTAAATCCATTTTCCATTGTTTCTTGTATAAAGATCAGTGCCGGTGGGTGGAGCAAATTCGGCATAAACCTGAAGATTTGGTGAAGCAGCAGTCACTCCTGTGGGATCATCGGTATAATGATATCTCCTGATGTCCACCCAGGTTTCCACCACACCCCATCCATACATAGCAATGTATTTCTGCATCATAATGTGAGAGAGGGTGAGGTTTCCTGCAGCTGGTACAACTAAAGGATTAGCAAGGAAAGCATCTCTTGAGCCATCAGTAATTTTATTTGCTGTGGGCAGTGTCGCTTCATAATCTGATCTGAGTTGCGCAAAATTGAGTTCAATTCCTTTTTTGTAAGCAGTGAGTGCTCCGGCATTATCGCCTTTTCTTAACAAGGCTTCGGCTTTAATGAATTGTATTTCGCTGGCTGTGATGATTGGGAATACAGGGGCATTCCTGAATACATACCGGGCCGTTGCATCACTGGAAGGTGCAGTAGTTGTTCCAAAAGTACCGCCCCAAAAGTTAGCAGGCTGGTCCGCTGTGGCTAAACCATCCGTTCCTTTGTTGGGCCTGGTACCTTTAAATGTACCATTAGGATTCTCCCTGATGATGTACCATGCCCTTGGGTCCTGTATTCCTGTTGGGAATCTTGAATTTACTCCCTGCATTATATCAGCGATAAATTTTGTTTGTCTGAGGGTGCCTATATTGCCACGGTAGGGAGACCAGTAACTAAAAGTACCTACACCTCCTGCATTAGACCATTTGAGCGAAGTATTATCTGTATTGGTCTGCATTGCCAAATCACAATAATGCACTACTGAGTCAGGCTGGTAGGAAGACTTATTGGTAATGCGATGGTATGTTCTTGCCAGAATTCCGTAAACAAATTTTTTCCATTTATTTACATCGCCGCCATTCATATAGGCATCACCAATAGCAAGGTTAGTCTGGCTTACGCCATCACCTGTCTTGGAAAGGTTCTCCAGTGATGCAGCACACAGTCTTTTTATTTCTTCATACACTTCTGACTGTGGGTCATATTTAAAAACCAACTGCTCAGAACGGAAAGCCTCATAAAGAATAACATCGTCATGAATATCTGTTAAGGTTAACCATCCCCATGCCCTTATTGCCTGGGCAACACCAACATAATCCCATTTCTTTTCTTCAGTACCCCATTGGATTATCCGGTTTACATTCTGTCCCATTCCATAATAATGCATCGCCCAGATACTTCCCATTACATCACTGCTATTGATAAAGTTATCACCCATCTGGTCATATTGGTTACCAGTTGAGTTAGTAGCCCAGTTCTGTATAAAACGGCCGATATACTGCCCATCGTTTTGAGGACCATAAAGGGTGCCGTTTGCAGAGTGTTGTATAGCCATGTTGGCAATGACTCCTGGTAAGAGAGTTTCAATAGGTTGTTTAACCTGTGCATTTGGATTAGCAAATGCCTCATCTATTTTTTTGCTGCAGGATCCCAGCAGTAATAAAGAACCTGCTGAAACAGCGTATATAAATTTATTGATGATCTTTTTCATATTTGAATAATTTGATGGTTAGAATGATGCCCTGATTCCTATATTAACCTGCATTGGAGCCGATAATGTTCCATAGTCAAAGCCAAATGCACCCACACCACGGCCACCGGCTGTATTACCATTTACAGCAGGGTCGGCGCCACTATAGTTGGTTAATAATATCAGGTCATTTGCTGTAACAAAAGCACTCAGGTTCTTAAATGCTTTGATAAAGTTTTTGTTGAAAGTATAGCTGAGTGTCAAGTCCCGCAGGCGGAAATAGTTCACATCTCTTTCAATAAATTCCTCATCAGGTAAAGTATAGTAAGTGTATTGATAAGCAGGTATTATAACAATAGTATTAGGAGTAGGGGTAGAAGAATTTTGCAAACCATCATTCAGCACTCCCTGTACTACTCTTGGTGTATAACGATCGGCTGTGTATTCGCTGATACCATTTACAGTCATAAACCTGTTGGTGCCATTGAATACATCACCACCAACTTTCAGATCCCAAAGCATATTCAGCTTCCAGTTCTTCCAGCGGAATGAGTTATTCCAACCCGTTGTAAAATCAGGGTTCCTGTCCCCGATAACGCTGAAAGCAGAATTGGTAACTGGTAAACCATTAGTCGGATTGATTAAAATCTGCCCGGCATTATTGCGGGAATACGTTGAACCAGTAATAGAAGTTGTCGGTCCGCCAAGTTTAAGTCCACCTCTTGCAGTGTATAACCAGGTGTCAGCAATATAGTATTCGGAAACACTCTTGGGCAGGCCAACCACTTTATTACGCATTTTATTAAAATTGAAACGCATATCCCAGTTGAAGTCTTTCTTCTTCATCACGTTGTAATCCAGTACAATTTCTAATCCCTTATTACGGGTAGAACCGGCATTCTGCGTATTCAGCACAAAGCCTGTTCCATAGCTGAGGCGGAAATTTTCAATAATCTGCCCTTTGTTAAGCGTATTGTAATAAGTAAGATCTATGCTTAAACGACTGTTAAATAACCTGAACTCAGTTCCTATTTCATAGGTGTTTTGTTTTTCCGGTTCCAGTTCAGCATTATTGTTGAAGAAACCGTAAGAATAACCGCCGCCGCTTGCCAGGTTGTCAACAAAAACAGATTGAGTGGAGTAAGGGGAGTTCAAACGGGCAGTACTGGCCCTTGATGTACGAACCTTCCAGTAATTCAGAATATTTCCCTTTTTAAGAGCCGGTAAGAGGTCGCTTACGATAAGGCTTAAGCTTGCACCCGGGTAGTTATACTTCCTGTTTTGTTTTGGCAGTGTAGATGCTTCTTCAAAACGGTGTGTATAGTTTAAGAACAGGTAATTTTTAAAACTTACGGCAAATTCTCCGAAATAAGCCAACTGGCGGAGTGTAACATAATTATACTCTCCGAATTTATTCCGGTTAAGCCTCAAACGGGTACTGGCACGGGTTACATTACTATCCATATAGTTTCCCATCAGAGCAGCGAGGTCTTTGTCAGAAATAATAGCACCGCCTTTGTACATTTTACCATTACCTGCAATATTAGTGATAGCACCTACAGAGTCAACAATGTTTGTTCCATAAACAGCAAACATCTTGGTCGTATAATCCTGCCACATAGTACCGCCCATTAGCCTCAGGTTAAAGTTCTTTCCGATGTCTTTCTTGACAGTGGCGGTAACAGTATGATTGTAACCAGTGTACTTTCTCCAATAATTATCCAATGTGCCACCGCTACCGGCAGTTACATAAAATGATTGGGGATGGAAGAAAAGAAAACCATTCTGATCGTAAGTATCATACCCGAAACGACCGGATAATGTCAGCCATTTCCAGGGATTAATATTTACACCAACACTATATGTTTTCCTTGTATTTTCATCTTTACCAAAGTTGTTGTTAACATTCCACAGCGGATTATCATATTCTCCGTTGGCAGAAGTTCCATCGAACAGGTCAAGTTTATCGCCTGATAAATCATTCTCGTATGTTCTGATATCATTTGTAGATGGCCAAATTAGCAAGCTTAATAAGAAACCGCCTGAACTTCTCAGTACTTTATTATTTGTTGATTTGATGTATGCAAAAGAAGGAGTAATATCAACCTTTCCTTTCAGGAATTTAGTAGTATTAGAAATTCTGAAATTATATCTTCTGTAGTCATTATTAGGCACAACACCCTTCTGGTCAAAAAAGCTTCCTGAAACCCTGAACTTGGATTCAAGAAAACCAAAATCCATACCCAGGTTATGGGTTTGAGAAGTACCTGTTCTGAAGAAATTATCGATATTGTCATATAGCTGCGTTCCTTCAGGATAAGCAGGACCGAAACGAAGGAAACTGGAGCTGGCAACACCGTTTAACCCGCCTGAATAGGTGTCTAGTATTTCCGGGAAACGGGTTACTCTCTGAAAGCGGAAACTATTGTCATACTGAACAGCAATTTTATTTGTCTTGGCCTTGCGGGTAGTGATAATGATGGCGCCTGAACTGGCCTGGCTTCCATAAAGAGCAGTGGCTTCGGGACCTTTCAGGATGGTTACGTTTTCAATATCACTTGGGTTTATATCTGCAATTCTGTTCTGGTAGTCACTTACACGGTTAGGTCTGTCTGATGCTAAACCATTGGTAGCTCCTCCCGACGATGTCTCATTCAGGGTAGAGTTATCAAGTATCACACCATCCACTACATAGAGTGGTTGGTTACTGAGTGAAAGTGAATTAAACCCGCGGAGTACGACAGATGACGAGGAACCTGCTACACCGGAAGTCTGATCCAGCGTTAAACCTGCCACACGACCCTGCAAACCATTTAAAAAGTTCTCTCTTTGGGTTTCCTGTATCTCGTCACCTTTAAGGCTTTGTGTAGAATAGCCCAATGAACGGGGACTTCGCTTAATATCCATAGCCGTTACCACCACTTCTCCCATAGTGTTATCAGCAGTTTTCATGCTGAAACCAACTATATCGCCATCTCCGGGTTTGATATCGGCAGTTACATAACCCACATAGGTTACCTGCAATACTTCACCGGGATTTACTTTGATGGTGAATTTTCCGTTTGCATCCGTTTGTGTGATCTTACGGGTGCCTTTTACCCTAACTGTAACACCAGCCAGTGGTGTTTTATTATCCTCTGACACTATGGTGCCGGTAATGGTTCGCTCCTGTGCCTGCACAGAAGGGGGCAGCAATAGCAGCATCAGCGATAATGCCAGGAACAATTGGAGAATTTTTCTCATAGCTGTTTTTTTTTGATATAATTATAATTAAGCAGTTTCAGTTTATTATTTTATAAAACTACAATACCTGCATCAACGAATGGCTGCAAAACAGCGTTGCCTGGTGACAACTCTGTGATCAGTACATCTATATCGTCTATTCCGCAAACCCTGATAGGCTGTACGGTATTTATTTTTTCAGCAATACTAAGGCATACTACCTTTTTAGAAGACTCTATCATGGCCTTCTTTAGCTGCACCACTTCCCAATCATTATCTGTAATGCCATGCTCTGCATCAATGGCATTAGTACCCAGAAAGCAGATGTCAGGTTTCATTTGCTTTATTTTGGCAATCGCCTCAGATCCAACTGTTATTTTCGAATTTTTTGAAATTTTATCCCCTATAATAATTACTTCAATGTTGGGGTGGTGCATGTATTCAAGTATTACCGGAATACTGCCGGAAATGAAGGTAGCTTTCATTTGCGGAGGAAGTGAACGGGCCAGTTCCATAATGGTTGTACCCCCGCTTGTGAGCACAAACATGCCATTACTGATAAGCCTGACAGCTTTTTGTGCAATCGTTCTCTTTTGATTTTGGGAATAAACTCCATTGACAGGAAATGAAACTTCATTGAAAGAATGCGATAAAGCACCACCGTGTACTTTGATAATTTTACCCTCTTCGGCAAGTTCCTGCAAGTCACGACGAATGGTATCTTCCGACACATTTATTTCTGTGCAGAGCGAAGAAGAAAGTACCTTATTGTGAAGGTTTACCTGGTGCAGTATATAGGCCTGCCTTTCTTTTTTTAGCATTCGTCAATTTTGGTCTCACTAAAATAAGTGAATTCCTGCAAAAAAACGCAGAAACCAGTAAAAATTTGCAGAATGTGGAAAGAAGGGGGAAAGCAGAAGCTAAAGGTCTCAATTTTTTGAAATCAAAAAAACCCTGCAATAAGCAGGGCTGGTCGTAATCCGTGTCCAAAGAGAAAAAATTATTTTCCAAAAGTGAACCTGGCTGTAAAGCCAATAGCTGCAGGTTCAAAGTTGATATCGGTTACAATATTTAATTCAGGTTTCCAGTCCAGTGATATGTTCAGAGGGATTGAAGCAAATTTATAATCCAGGCCTATTACACCCTGTGCTCCAAAATTGGGATCGGTAGAAGTCTTTTGAGTATTGGTATTTACGGTTTTTAAGAAAGCCAGGTAAGCGCCACCGCCATAAAAATAAGTAAGACCTTGTGCATTGAGGGGTTTGTGAAATTCAATTAATGCACCTATTGCCAGCGGATCGCCAAAAGATAAAAGGCCTTCAACCGCCACATTCTGATTGATAAAATGTTTTAAGGTAACTGCGTTATTCACCATTGCATTGGAACTGCTGAGACGGATACCTAAAGCTGTTTTGTAATCCTGTGCGGAAGAGGTATTTAAAAAACCAATGAGGGCAATAACTGTAACAACAAGGAGTATTTTCTTCATGATGATTTGATTTACTCCTTATAAAACGAAAATGATGCCATCAAAGTCTAAAGAAAATGCAAAAGTGTAGCCGATGAACGAAATAGTAATATAATCCGAAAATGGAGGTCGTAGGGACCTTAGTTTTACTCAAACAACTCAAACCTGGATTTGGGTCTTCTGTTTTCCAGCCAGCGAAATTTAGTTAACCGCATTTCTGACGGAGATTTTTCCCTTACCGGCCAGATTGTTCCGGTAACATCGCTTCGGAAAACGACTTTCTGTAAAGCCCGTTCAGCAAAATAAATATCTATAAGATCACATTTGGATTCGTTAACACCGGTATAAGCGCTGTCTTCATCCTGTATATAATAGATGCATTCGGCATAGCCGGCTGCTCTTACTGAATCAATGTTTCCGTCTTTAAACCATCCATCCATACGGATAGACTTTATCTGGTTGAATATTTCCGGGTCGGTCTGATTAACCAGCATACTGTTATCAAAAACTTTTATGAGGTCGGCTTTTTTATTTTTTGTAAACAGAAAAACAGTATCACCTGTTATCTGGCTTTCTTTTGACCAGAGTACAGGATCCTGGTAAAGGCGGAATACAGAGTCTTTAAATGAGTAGAACAAACTGTCACTTACAGCCTGCATGGAATCAGCAAATATCCTTACATGCCGATAAGCTTCGAAATACCTGTCGGTGCTGTCCTTCTTTTTTTCATTCAGGCTGATCACTTTTGTTCCTTTAATAGTGTCTTTTACCAATGAATCTTTAGCAGCGTATAAATCACTCAGTCTTGCAGAGAAGAGAGTGTCAGCAGTAACATATATGGAATCATTATCCTGTTTGATGATCATTAGTGGCTTGCGGGTGGCAAGCATCCTCTCTTTTTTACTATCACGATATACTTCACCTGCAAGTATCGTTGTGCCTTGTGCTGAATCTACTATTATCACATTACCTCTTGCCTGTGAAGTGCCGGTACTGTCATCAAAGATTACATCATCTCCGGTAATGAAAACCTTACCGTCACGGATAATGGGTCTTTTCCCAAATTCGGCTTTTCCCGTGGCCATATTATAAAATCCGTCCTTAGTTTCAATGGTACGGCCGCTGCTGTCTTTGATAAATGTCTGAGCTATGAACCGGGTGGTCTGGCTTTGTGTATTGTATAATAAGGAATCGGTTTTTATGTAATAGGCGGGGTCTTTTAATTCTACATTTTTTTTAAAATAAATGTCTCTCAGGCTAGCATAGTAGTAGCCCTCTTTGCTGGTAAGAGTTGTATTCTTATTGATCACCTTCCCACCATTTTTATAAATACCGATTTCGGTTGACATATCATACTCCAGGTCAGGTGTAGTAAGAGTTCCCTTACTGTCTGTAAGTTTTACCGCACCATCGAGGTAGGCAATTTTTTTATTGATCAGGTATCGCAGGTGGTTGGCATACACATTCACTGTATCCACATCGTTGATATGCACATTGCCCCATGCTTCAAATATTTTAATGCCGTTGTTTAATACACAACTGTCGCAGGTGAAAAGACTTTTTCCCTGCTTCAGCCTTACATTACCAGCCAGTATTTGCAGGGTGGTACTGTCGTTTACTTTCAAAATGGTAAACTGCCTGGATCCGAGTATTTGTATATCTGTGAGTGAATCTGCAGAAGGGGCAGGGGCTATGGTTGTTACAGGTTGCTTCACTTCCTGTGCAGAAGAGATAGCCGGCCTGTAAAAAAGCCCGGTTAGTAATAAGCCAAATAATAGTTTGAAGTATCGCATTAGTTACCCCCTGCCGGAACTGTGTCTTTTTTTGCTGGCGAAGTTAAAGGGCCGCTTTTATCTTTTTTACCAAATACGGAAAGATTAACGTAGCGTTTAGGATGTGTACGGAGATCATCCATCAGTATTTCAGCGCTTAGTATAGCATCATTGATCTTATTATAAAGAGTTTTATCATTCATCAGGGCGCCTAGGGTTCCTTCGTTGCCGGATAGTTTTGCAGCTGTTGCTTTCAACTGGCTGATCATTGCATTCAGAGAGTCAATAGTAGGTTTCAGTTCAAGGGCTGCTAATTTTTCACTTGCTTTTTTGGCATTGCTGATAGTGGCTGTTACATCGTTGGTATTATTCTTAAGGCTTTCAGAAATGGCCTGCGCATTGTGTAAGGTTTTGGCAAGTGCCCCATTCTGGTTATCGAGCAGGCCATTTAGTGCATTACTTGCCTGGCTCAGGTTGTTCAGCGTTTGTTTCAGGTGACCTTTATTTTCAGAATTCAGCAAACCATTAACACCGCTTAAAGTAGTTTGCAGTGAATCCAGCACATCCCTTACTTTGGCAAGGGTGGGATTCATCTGTGCTTTTACATCTCCCAGTATACCTGTTTCAGTTCTCGTAGTAAGCGTATCTCCCGATTTCATCATTTCTGAAGCATTACCTCTTTCAATAACAATGTAAGAGGGGCCAACCAGACTTGATGAAATATAAGCCACTGAATTTTTGGGAATATTAATATCACGGGTAAGGCTGATGGTAACAACCACAGCGCTTACATCTTTGTCTTTTTCCCTTTTTTCGTAAACACTACCGATTGGCAGACCGTTTATTTTTACTTCATTGGATTTTTCAAGAGTACCCAACTCTGTAAAAACAGCATAGATTTTTTTTGTACGGCTGAAAACGTCTTTACCTTTCAGAAAATTGAAACCTATAATCAGAATAGTAAGTGCTGCGACAGACAGGATACCAACTTTTGTTTCATTACTGATTTTCATTCCAATGGATTTGGTCGGGTATATATATTATGTGAGTGCCAAATTAGCTAATTATTTTTAAACCAACCGGATTAACAGTGAAGGATGAACCATCGTTCATCCTTCATGAGTTGCACGAATATATTAATCGCTATTTTCCTTTTCGGTTCTTTTCTTTTGCTTCAATCATTTCGAGGAATTTACGGGTATCGGCAGAAGCTGCTTTTGGCGAATCCTTGGTATTGGCGCCATTATCCTCTCTTTTATCTTCTTCCTGTTTTTGTTCAAGCCAGCTTACATATTTCCGCAGGGCTCTTACAATACATTCAGAAAGTTCAGTTTGCCCTTCATCACTGTTCAGGTATCTTTCTTCATCGGGATTGGAGATAAAACCTGTTTCCACCAATACACTCGGCATGGCAGTTGCTTGCAGTACCCAGATACCTACCGGTCTTTGTTTTACATCTCTGTCAACACGGCCCACCTGTACAAATTCATCCTGTACTAAACCGGCCAATGTAGCGCTGCGTTTAAAATATTGCTTTGTTTTTAATAATGAAAGGGCAATGAACTCAGGGGAGTTGACATCCATCTCACCATATTTTTCTTTATAGTTTTCTTCGGCAAGCATGGGGGCATTTTCCCTTACAGCTAACTCTTTTTCCTCACTTTTATGGGCTCCCCAGATATAGGTTTCTGTTCCTTTGGCATTACTGGGTAATGTGTAATAACGGTATTGAGGAACTTTCCGGGTTACTTTTTTTCGCTTCTTGCCTTTTCCAACCCACGAAGTAACTGTTTTATGCCCGATCAGTTCAGACCGGCGCTGCGCCGGTGCAGAGTTTACATGTATACAAAGAAAAAGATCTCCCTTATTGCTGTTGGCATAGTCGGCCCTTGCATGCAGTGCAGGATAGGTATCGCTGGTTCTGGTATAAAGTAATTTAATTTCAGGAAATTCTTTTTCGATCAGTTTGCCCAGTTTTAAGGATACGGAAAGACAAATATCTTTTTCGTAAGAGTACTGGCCTTTTGCACCGGCATCGCTGCCACCGTGCCCCGGATCAATAACAATGGTTTTAATCACTTTCTGTTTTCGGGGGGCTGTACTGTTACTTTCTCCGACAAATGAAAAGATGGTAATGCTGAATGCGGCGGCAAGAAAGAAAATAAAGGTTCGTTTGATCATAGTTTTTCATTTTGCGTCCTATGGACTTTTATAGCACAGGGTCGGACTCAATATTCACAAATTGTTTAGGCTCGTTGATAGGCCGCCTGTTGATAAAGATTTACATTTGCTGCCTACCTGATGAAGCGATTATACAAATTTAGGTCAAAATACATTTTTAACGGGATACTGACTGCAGTTATAATTTGTTCACAAACGTGGAAAACAACTGCAAACAGCGCACCTCTGTCATTTTTTTGCACTCCTTTAACAACTGATCAGGACACAACAAAACCATTACCTAAAAGAGACAGCAGTACTGCAAATGCTATAACGGCTGCCGATACTACAAAATTGCCTGCCAGTGATTCTGCAATATTGAAACAAAAAGTAGATACGTTTAACCTGAAAATTTCAAAAGACTCGCTGGAAGGCCCATTGAAATATGAAGCTGCAGACTCAGCAGTGGTGATGATTCAGGCAAAAAAAATTCTGTTATACGGAAAAACAAAAACGGAGTACAAAGACATAACACTTACTGCACCTAAAGTGGAAGTAGATCAGGAAAAACAGGTGGTAACTGCTTATAACAGTAAAGACAGTGCCGGCCAGGTAATAGAAACCGCACATTTTATAGGAGGGGAAAGCGACTTTACCAGTGATACTATACAGTATAATTTTAAATCGCAGGTGGGTCTTACGAAGAATACTTATACCACTCAGGGTGAAATACTGGTAATAGGAGAAGTAGCCAAAAAAGTAAATGAGAATACAACCTTTATCAAAAAAGCCAGGTTTACCACCTGTATGCTGGATGAGCCGCATTTTGCTTTTGTAACGCCCAGGATGAAAGTAATAAATGAAAAACTGGCTGTGTCCGGACCGGCGCATCCGGAATTTGAAGGAGTACCAGTACCCCTTTATCTGCCTTTCGGATTTTATCCGCTTAGTAAGGGACGGCATTCTGGCTTACTTCGTCCGCAGTTTATTACAGACGAAGTTAGAGGATTGGGGTTGCAGGGGCTGGGTTATTACAAAGTGCTTAATGATTACTGGGATGCACAAATATCAGGTGATCTTTTTTCGTATGGTGAATGGGCATCTGCTGTTAAGCTGACTTACAGGAAGAGATACAAGTTCAGCGGAGGGCTTAATGTAAGCTTGCGTTCTTCCAAAATCAATTTCAAAGGCGATCCTGATTTTTCAAAAAGCCGGGTATTTAATATTACCTGGAACCACTCTATGGATATGAAGGCCAGACCCGGCATTACCTTTTCTGCCAATGTAAATGCAGGTTCCACCAAATATAATCGACTGACACCAGGGAATGCGTATATCAATTATCAAAACCTGATGGGGTCCTCAATTACTTTCAGCAAAACATGGAAAAACACCCCGTTTAACATGTCACTAAGCGCCAACCATTCCCAGAATAATGCAATAGGATTAATAAACCTGAACCTGCCCAATGCTGCTTTTACTATGAGTAATGTTTACCCGTTTCAGAATAAGAACAGGGCCGGAACTGCAAAATGGTATGAGAACCTAAGCATTGCCTACAATGGCAACTTCAGTAATAATATCAGTTTTTATGATACGCTTACTTACGGCAAAAACGGGGTGAAGCCTTTTTTTAAATACCTGCTTGATACAGCCCAGTGGACAGCGCAGCACAATATTCCGATAACTGTGGCTTTGCCTCCCATACTGGGTGGAAAAATAATGGTGTCTCCGGGAGTAAGCTACAGCCAGACCTGGATCCAGCGCACTACCAATTACTACTGGAATTCAACTTTGAAAAAAGTGGACACTGTAACTGCAAAAGGATTATTTATTGATCAGCGGGGAAGTACTTCTTTAAGTTTTAATACGGCTATGTATGGAACGGTGTATACTAAGAAATCAAGGCTCATTGCATTGCGGCATGTGATGAGGCCCACCATGAGTGTGAGTTACACACCTGATTTGAATAAAGGACATATTAAAAGTACACAGGTGGATACATCCGGCAGGGTACTTTATTATAATGAAATTGGCGGAAGCTTTTTGTACAATACCAGCACCCGTAAATCAGCGGCTTTGAGTTTTGGCGTTGATAACAACCTCGAGATGAAATGGCGTTCTAAAAAAGACACAGGTGAGGCTGCGATAAAAAAAGTAAAACTGATTGAGGGTTTTGGGTTTAATGGTTCGTATGATTTCATAAGACCCACTTTTAAGCTTTCCCCGATTAATTTTTATTTCCGGACTACTTTGTTTGAGAAAATAAGTATAAACGGAAGTACCGTACTTAGTCCATACCAGAGTGATACATTGGGATATGATATCAACAAGTATGCCTGGCAGGGAGGAAAATTTAAGTTTGGCCGCCTGATCAACGGGGGTGTTTCTATAAGCACCAGTTTTCAGAGTAAACCCAAGGACCCTAAAAAAGACGAACAAAGAAAAAAACAAATTGAACAAAACCTGAACGATCCGACACTGATAGCAGATCAGCAGCGGCTCTTGGAATACATGCAGCAAAATCCGTCTGAGTTTGTAGATTTTAATGTGGAATGGAACCTGAGCCTGAGTTATTCGCTTTCATTTGTTAGCAGGCTGAAGGCTGATTTCAGCGGGTTTGAAAAAGATTTTACATGGGGTGGCCTGTCATTAAACGGGGGCTTCAATCTTACGCCAAAGTGGAAACTTTCCTGGAGCGGAAGTTATGATATTGACACCCGGGAATTGCAATACGTTTCCATGTCGATTAACAGGGACATGCACTGCTGGCAAATGTCAATCAATGTAATACCGGTTGGCTATACCCGTTCTTTCAATTTTTCGATAAGCCCCAAAGCTTCTTTACTGCAGGATTTGAGAATAAACCGCACCCGGTATTTCAACAACTATTAATAATGGTGACCGGTATAGTAATCTTTTGTTATTGTAAATATTTCTTCTTTCAACTGATCAGCAGTTTTTCCTATACCATCAACTGCTGGTAAAAAATGAATTTCAACTTTGGCCGGCCAGAAAAAGAAAGGTTTATCAACTGGTAAAACTTTCTTTGTATTAAAAATTACGGCAGGAAGAATCGCCGTTCCTGTTTCTGCTGCCAGTTTAAAAGCGCCGTCATGAAATTTTTTAAGTGGCTCGTTAGTACGGTTTCGGGTGCCTTCGGGATAAATACACATATGCATACCTTTTTTCAACACAGCCTTCATCTTATCAAAACTCTGCCTGCGGCTGGTCTCACTCTTCCTGTCCACCAGTATTGAACCTTTCATGTAGAAAAAACCAAATAATGGCACCTTGGCAAATGATGATTTGGCAATGGTCTTATTCGGTCCCTGGATAAACGGCGATGACAGTGGTACATCCAGCAGTGAGTTATGATTGCAGGTAACAATATAAGTTTCTCCTTTTTTAAAATTCTCTTTCCCTTTTATTTTAAAACGGCAACCCACCAGGTGTAGCCAGACTATCATCCACAACCGTGATATGCGGATAAAGATGTCCTGTCCTTTTGGTTCAGGAATCAGCCAGCACAGCATAGAGGGGATAAATACAATAATAAAAGTGGTGATAAAAGTGATCATGGCCCAGAGAGCCAACATACTGCCAAGTATATTTTTCAGGATCTTCATGCTGGTAATATATCGCTGAAGTTAGTTTGTTTTACAGCCGGCCATTCACTTTTTAATACACTATAGTAGATGGAAGTGCGGCGGCGGTTGTTCCACATGGTCATGTGGCTGCGGAGAATACCTTCTTCTATACCACCTACATTTTGCAATCCTTTTCTTGCTCTTGCATTCTCCACATCAGTTTTAAATTCTACTCTCTCAAAATTCAATTGTTCAAAGGCATAGTTCATCATGGAGAATTTAGCATGACGGTTTATCCCGGTGCTCCGATATTCTTTGCCCAGCCAGCTCCATCCGATCTCTAAACGCAGATCATGAAAAGATATATTGCCCATGCTGCTGCTGCCGGCAATCTTTCCACTGGCTTTATCAATAATGGTGAAAGGGCGGCGGGTTCCTGCTTCTCTGTCTGCAAACGCCATTTTCATCCAATGCTGTAATTGCGCTTCATCGCCAAGGTTGTAACTGAAATAATACCACATGTCAGCATCCTGCCGGGCAATATGAAGAAAATCATTAAAATCTGTTTCTTCAACAGGCCGTAGTATCACCTTGTTTGTTTCCAGTATAAGATTGGCGGGTATTGTCATCTTTATATACGATTTAAAAATTTATAAACTCCAGTCAATGGGGTCGATACCATTTTTTACAAGGTATTCATTCGTCTTTGAAAAATGTTTACACCCCAGGAACCCGTTGTGAGCAGAAAGGGGTGAGGGATGCGCCGCTTTTAGTATCAAATGTTTTGTTTCATCGATCAGTACTTTTTTTTCCTGTGCAAATTTTCCCCATAATAAAAAAACTACATGTTCTTTTTTATCTGAAATCGTTTTGATAACGTTATCAGTAAACTGTGCCCACCCGATCTTTGAATGACTCATCGGTTCGCCGGCACGAACAGTTAATGAGGCATTCAATAAGAACACTCCCTGTTGTGCCCAATGGGTGAGATTACCATGTGTAGGGGCATCAATACCCACATCTTCCTGCAGTTCTTTGAAAATATTGACGAGAGAAGGCGGTGGCGGTACACCATTTTGTACAGAAAAACAAAGACCATGTGCCTGCCCGGGACCGTGATAAGGATCCTGCCCAAGTATCACCACTTTTACTTTATCAAATGGGGTGGTATTAAATGCATTGAAGATGAGACTGCCGGGAGGGTAAATGGTTTTACCCTGAGATTTTTCTGTCTTAATATGTAAAGCGGCCTGTTCGAAATAAGCCTTGCTGAATTCAGTTTTCAGCACATCTTTCCATGAGGCCTCGATCTTTACATCCATTACTGGTTATTTTGGTAAAAGTAAAAAAGCGAAGTCATATAGACTCCGCTTTTGTGATCCGGATTGGATTCAAACCAATGACCTATTGCTTAGAAGGCAATTGCTCTATTCAACTGAGCTACCGGACCTTTTTGAGGCGGCAAATATAAGCCAATTGGGCCAAAGGGGAAAGGAAATTTACATACCGGGCAGCCTGAAACTATCTAAAAAGACATTTACTTTTTGCTCCGGTAATTCTTTTTTACTGAATGCATATAAGAAGCCGATGAACTTGCCATCTGTCCATGCTTTTATTTTCCAGTTGTTCTTTTTCAGATCACTCCAGTAATCAATAATGCCCCGGGTATTTTCTTTATTATTCAGCCGATGGCCCCGGCCATAGCCTGCACTTTTAGTGATCTCAAAACTTGTTTTAAGATAATCTGCATAGGATGTCATCATGTCTTCTGCCAGTGGCAATTCAGTGATCGGGTTTAATAATTTAACGCAGATCACTCCATACGTTACTTCATCTTTATTGCATTCACCGGAATAGATAGATGATGAATCAGTGCTTTTGCTCAGTTCATATTTTATCTCGCAATAGCCATACACAAAACAACCTGAGTTACCGACAGGATATTTTTTCAGGCTTTGAGCACTGGTTGTTAAAACAATGAGCAGGGCGGCAGATACTGACAACAGTCGGTGCATAAAGAAGCAGAATTTGCATAAAGATAAATGCCATTTGGCAAAGGTTGCAGCCCCGCTGTTATTTATTATAAAATGGTCGCAGCAAATCGATTAAATTGCAACCCTAATTGCCTGCTATGAGTAATGTTTTTCATTATGGAACGGACCGGCTGACGGTGGATAAAACAATTGCTATTGCTTCGGGAAAACTGAAAGCCATATTAGGGCAGGATGCCATACGGAAAGTAAATGCCAGCCATGCTTCTGTAAAGCAGATCGTGGAGGCTAATAAAACAGTGTATGGTGTAAATACCGGCTTTGGCATACTGGCCAATACCCCCATCTCGGCTGAAGATACGGCTACACTGCAATACAAAATTTTACAAAGTCATAGTGTAGGTGTGGGTGACCCTATTTCCACAGAAGTGGCGAAGATCATGCTCATTACCAAAGTGCATGCACTGGCACAGGGTTTTTCGGGAGTACAGTTGTCTACATTGGAACGGATCATCTGGCATATTGAAAATGATGTGATACCGGTAGTACCGGAGAAAGGTAGTGTGGGAGCAAGCGGTGACCTTGCCCCGTTGGCACACCTGTTTTTACCATTGATAGGGTTGGGAGGATGCTTTTACAATGGCAAAATTCAAAATTCAAAAGAGGTACTGGATCAACTACAGTTATCGCCTGTTCTGCTTGGACCCAAAGAAGGTCTTGCTCTCATTAATGGCACACAATTCATTTTATCTTTTGCGGTGAAGGCAGTGCAGCGGATGCATAATTGTTTAGAAGCTGCTGATATTATCGGGGCGATGAGCCTGGAAGCGCTGACAGGCACTAAAGCTCCGTTTGATGCAAGATTGCATGAACTTCGTCCTTACAATGGAAATAAATTAGTGGCGCAACGCTTACGGTTGTTGCTGAATGATTCGGAAATCATGCAGAGCCATGTGGATTGCGGAAGAGTACAAGATCCTTATTCACTCCGATGCATGCCGCAGGTGCATGGAGCAAGCCGCAATGCCTGGCTGCATTTAAAAGAACTGACAGAGATTGAATTGAATGCTGTTACCGATAACCCCATCATCCTTGGCGCCGATGATACGATCAGTGGTGGTAACTTTCACGGGCAGCCAATGGCATTACCTTTGGATTATTGCTGTTTTGCTGCTGCTGAAATTGGAAATATTTCAGATCGCCGCTGTTATTTATTGCTCGAAGGCAAATGGGGATTGCCTGTTTTACTGATGAACAATGTGGGATTGAACAGCGGCTTTATGATTCCCCAGTATACTACGGCCGCATTAGTGACAGAAAATAAAACTCTCTGCTTTCCGGCCAGTGCAGATAGTATACCAACATCATTGGGACAGGAAGATCATGTGAGCATGGGCAGCATCAGCGGAAGAAAACTCAACAGGGTGTTGGACAACCTGGAATACATTCTTGCTATTGAATTACTTTCTGCCTGCCAGGCCATTGAATTCCGCCGGCCATTAAAGAGTTCTGCCTTGCTGGAATTTGCTCATGATTATGTCCGTGAGTTTGTCGGCTTTGCAGAAGAGGACCGCATCTTCGCTGATGATATCAATATAGTATCAGGCCTTATCAAAGATTTTTCTTTCGTGGAAAAGGTGAACAAGTTTGCAAGTTCATTAAAAGCAGGGCTAAATGAAGGGTACGATTCCTTTACTATTTAACCGCAGAGAACAGGAGAAAATAGAGATTTCGCAGAGATTCTCTGCGTAAACTTAGTGTCCTTATTTCTCTGCGGTGAAACTCACAACTTCAACGCCGCTTCCAGCGCCAACTCCATCATCGGCTTTAAGGCTTTCTCTCTTTCATCTGCCGATATCTTTTCATGAGTGGGTATGATATCAGAAACGGTGAGCAGGGTAGCGGCTGTTTTTCCCAGATGCTTTGCATTGGCAAACAAAGAAAAAGCTTCCATTTCCACGGCCAGGCATTTTTTCTTTACAGCTACTCTAGGAATATCAGTATCCTTCCGGTAAAATATATCGCTTGAATGTACATTACAGTTATGGATAGCGAGGTTTAGTTTTTTGGCTGTACGCTTAATGACATTAAAAGCCTTTCCCTGGTGTTTGATACTGCTGCCGCCGATCCCCCATGCATATTTGGCAAAAGTGGATTCACTGGCGGCATTGTCTACATTAATAAGATCAAAAAGGTTTAAATCGGTGGTATAAGCACCACAGGTACCGATGCGGATAATATTATCCACTTGGTATTCTGTAAACAACTCATAAGAATAGATACCAATGGAAGGGCAACCCATACCGCTGGCAC
The DNA here is from genome assembly GCA_044221225.1 of Chitinophagaceae bacterium. Classification (GTDB taxonomy): domain Bacteria; phylum Bacteroidota; class Bacteroidia; order Chitinophagales; family Chitinophagaceae; genus JJ008. The sequence goes on along the minus strand of JBGAPQ010000007.1, from coordinate 186,191 downwards.
CGATGGTAATTTCTTTTCCTTTATATAAACCAGTAAAATAAAAAGCATTTCGGGTCTGGCTGACCAACTTTGCCTGCTGTAAAAAGGTTTCGGCAATGTACTTAGCCCGAAGCGGGTCACCGGGAAGGAGCACAGTTTTGGCGATCTCGCCTTTTTGAGCACTGATGTGAATACTCATTGGCTTGGTTTAGATTTCTGAACCATGAAGATATTTAATTTGACAGAGAATAACGACTTTTGCGGGTCACCGCAGAGAACATGAGAAGCAGAGGCTGCGCAGAGCCTCAGCGTTAACTCTGTGGTCTCTTTACCTCTGCGGTTAATAATCATTAATATGAGCATAGCAGTAAAAAACTACGACGCAGTTAAATACAAAACCCCAACCGGCAGCAAACTCAATTGCAAAGGATGGATTCAGGAAGCGGCTTTAAGAATGTTGCTGAACAATCTTAATCCTGAAGTGGCCGAACGTCCTGATGACCTTATTGTATATGGCGGAAGAGGAAAAGCTGCCCGCAACTTTGAGGCACTGGATAATATCATTGCCGCACTTAAAATATTGGAGAATGATGAATCATTGCTTATTCAATCCGGTAAACCAGTAGGTATATTGAAAACACATAAAGATGCACCAAGGGTATTAATAAGCAACTCGCAACTCGTTCCCAATTGGGCCAACTGGAAACATTTTGATGAGCTGGAAAAAAAAGGCCTGATGATGTACGGCCAGATGACCGCCGGCTCATGGATCTATATCGGATCGCAGGGAATCGTACAAGGAACATACGAAACGTATGCTGCAGTTGCTAATAAACATTTTTCTTGGCGTCCCGAGGAACGAGGGACCTCAGAGATCAGTTCTGCAGGAGACTCCTCCGCAGCCCGTACTGAGGAACGAAGTATCGGAGTGACAAATCATAATAAAAGTTTGGCCGGCACACTAAAAGGCACCCTAAATGTAACCGCCGGTCTCGGTGGTATGGGCGGTGCACAACCATTGGCCATAACTATGAACGAAGGAGTGGCGCTGATTGCCGAAGTGGAAGAGTGGCGCATTGACAAACGCATTGAAACAAGGTACCTGGATGAGAAATATACTGACATTGATGAAGCTATTGACAGAAGCTTAACGCTGAAAGCAGAAGGCATAGGGCGGAGCATTGGTGTTCTTTGTAATGCTGTTCATTTGTTGCAGCGGCTGGTAGAAAGGAACATCGTTCCTGATACACTCACCGACCAGACCAGTGCACACGACCCGCTGATCGGTTATATACCGCATACTCTCAGCAACGAACAGGCAAATATTTTAAGAACAGAAAACCCGACCGAATACCTGCACCGGGCTTATGAAAGTATGTACCTGCATGTGCAACTGATGCTGCAACTGATGGACAAAGGAGCTATCACTTTTGATTATGGAAACAATATAAGAGCAAGAGCACAAGAGTATCAAGACCGAAAGTCCGTAAGTCAGAAAGACTGGTCTTCCGGACTTTCCGACTTTCCGACTTTGGATTGTTTTGCCTTTCCGGGTTTTGTACCAGCCTATATCCGGCCATTATTCTGCGAAGGCAAGGGCCCTTTCCGCTGGGCGGCGCTGAGTGGCGACCCTACTGATATTGCTGTAACGGATGAGCTTATCATGAACATGTTCCCTGACAACAAAGGCATGATACGCTGGATGAAGATGGCCAAAGAAAAAATTGCTTTCCAGGGATTGCCCGCAAGGATCTGCTGGCTGGGGCAGGGCGAAAGAGAAAAAGCAGGGCTTGCATTTAATGAACTGGTGCGCACCGGAAAAGTAAAAGCTCCCATTGTTATCGGGCGGGACCATTTGGACACCGGCTCGGTAGCTTCTCCTAACCGGGAAACCGAAGCCATGCTGGATGGCAGTGATGCCGTGGCCGATTGGCCGATATTGAATGCATTGGTAAATACGGCCGGCGGCGCCAGTTGGGTATCATTGCACCATGGTGGTGGAGTAGGCATGGGCTATAGTATACATGCGGGAATGGTTATCGTTGCCGATGGAACGGACGATGCGGAAGCAAGATTGAAAAGAGTGCTGCGCAATGATCCTGGGATGGGAGTGATACGGCACAGTGATGCCGGATACGATATTGCAAAGGACACTTTAAGAAAGAATGGGCTTGATTTTAAGGATCGTTTGCCATCCTGAGTAAAGCGAAGGATTAAGGAGAGGTTGAAGTAAAAGTGTATTGCTATGCCGACGAAGGAGGCATCTTATTTCTTAATGTAACCAACTGCAGTACTACTAACGACGAGTCTTCAAAATTATAAACCTTCCAAGGCTATGTGAAAGATGGGCCTGTGTGGGATTTGTGGCACTTGCCATGATAAAGTAGAACGCCGAGTCCACTCTGCACACAAAGCCCGCAGTGAGACATCGGCTATGAAGTGTTTGGTTTTTCTCCTTTCTTCACTTGTAAATTAATAAAAAAAGCGACTCAATATTGAATCGCTTTTAAAGTGCCCCGGATCGGAGTTGAACCGATACGGCCATTGCTGGCCACAGGATTTTAAGTCCTGCGTGTCTACCAATTCCACCACCAGGGCATGAAATGTTTGAAGTTTAAGGTTTAATAGTTTAAAGTTCATTATGAACTGCCTGAACTATTGTATCTAAATACCTTAATTCCAGAATTTCAAAAAAAATCCTCCGCCGGAACGGCAAGAGGACTTTGGAGCGGAAGACCGGGCTCGAACCGGCCACCCCGACCTTGGCAAGGTCGTGCTCTACCAAATGAGCTACTTCCGCATATAAAAGAACTGTTGATTTGTAGCCATCAGCTTATTTTCTGTAAGCGGGACGCAAAAATAGGGCATGTGCCCTTTTTAAAAAAATTTTGAATTAATTATTTGTACTTTGGTGTGTACTGGCTGCTTTCCTGAACCGGTACATCAATTTTACTGTATTTCTTATTATACAACATTGTACAGGTGCCAAATAAAAAGGCAACGATACATGCTATCTGCAGGTAAAAAAGAAAACCAGAAGATGAAACCCAGTTGTGGGTAAAATCCTGACCTTGTACTTTCTGAAGTTCTTCGTGATATTCAGGGTGATGAGTCATAATGGAATTTTGTGTTGCAAAAATAAGGGGTTCATACAAAAAAATCATTCCGGCTTGCTCATAATTTCATCAAAATGTTTTCTCTTTCTGACAAAATGCTGCCAAATCATGTTTTTTTTAGAATAGCCGGAAAGATTACCTTTTTTGGTTACAGGAAACAGGCTTTTTCGCTGGTAAAAAAGCCACCATTTAGAATAGGCAAGATGAGAGCGGATAATAGCAATAAAATAACCGCCATCTCCTGATAACAATCCCTTCCATGCGGATAAAGCGTCAAGAAAGTTCCTGGCAGGAACTATCCATATTTTTTTAGAATAAGGAAGGTTTTTCGACAACATTATCCTGTTATTTCTAAAATTCAGATAGGTCTTTAGAGAGTTCCCTTTTGGCAGAGTGCCCCCGCCTACATGATACACTATGGAGGAAGGGCAGGAGTAAATTTTATGTCCCGCCAGTTGCATTCTCCAACACATGTCAATTTCTTCCTGGTGAGCAAAAAAGTACTCATCAAATCCCTTTACCTCGTGAAAAACAGAAGAACGGACAAACATGGCGGCGCCACTGGCCCAAAAAACCGGTTCACACTGATCGTATTGCCCTTTATCTTCTTCACATATATCAAAAATTCTTCCTTTGGCAAACGGGTAACCGTATTTATCCAGCCAGCCACCTGCAGCACCTGCATATTCAAACATCGTTTTGTTATGATATGAATGAATTTTAGGTTGGCAGGCAGCTATATTCCTGTTGTTTTCCAGTAATTCAACCATTGGAGCCAGCCAGCCTGGTTTTACTTCCACATCCGAATTCAGGATTACATAATAGTCGGATTGCACCTGTTTTAATGCTTCATTATATCCTTTGGCGAAGCCGTAATTCTCTTTAAAACAAATAGTGCGGATGCCGGGATATTGCTGCTGAAGAAAATTGACTGAGTTATCTGTTGATCCATTATCTGCTACAATTACTTCATAGTTTGTATAGCTGGTAGCTAATACAAATGGCAAAAACTGTTCTAGATATTTTTGTCCGTTCCAGTTTAGAATTACAATAGCTACTTTAGGTGAAGGGCTCAATGCTGTGAAAATATTTACTCAAAAATAAGGGAAGCCGGTCTATCATTGCTAAATTCGAAATATGTTTAGGCAAATTTTAAACTGGCGGGTATTGCTGGCATTGCTGGCGATCATAATAGTCAGTGGTACTATATTTTATTCACAGTACCTGGCAAGAAAAATAGCCAGGGATGAGCGACAGAAAGTAGAACAATCGATAGATGCCATTAAATTTATCATCAATGCGCCATCTGATGCTGATCTCACATTTGCCTCAAAAATAGTTACCGGAAATAAGTCGATCCCAATCATTGAAACAAATGAAAAGGATAGTATTACTCAATATATAAACCTGGATACTGCTAAGGCAGCAAAAAGTATTCCTTATGTTGAACAAAAATTAAGGCTGTTTAAATCTCAAAACAAAGCTATTGAATGGGTAGACCCGAACAACCCTTCTTTCCGGAACCGCTACTACTATGGTGAATCCAAACTGCTGAACGAGGTTCGGTATTACCCGATAGTACAATTATGCATTGTTGCTTTGTTTATGGCCATTACACTTTTATCTCTCCGGAGTAGTTATCGTTCCGTGCAAAACCAGGTATGGGCTGGGATGGCGAAGGAAACCGCTCATCAGCTTGGTACCCCTGTATCATCGCTGGAAGGTTGGGTGGAAATGCTGAAGGAAAACCCTGACAGTAAAAAAATTGCCCATGAACTAGAAAAAGATGTAGATAGATTAAGATTAGTATCAGATCGTTTTGGAAAAATTGGTAGTACACCGCACCTGGAAGAAACGAATCTGGTAAGCCAGATCAATAATATGGTGGACTATATGAGAAAAAGAGCTGCCGGAAAGATCAATTTTGCGGTTAACACCCATGGACAGCAGCAAATAATGAGTAAGGTATCAGCTCCCTTGTTTGACTGGGTCATTGAAAATTTATTAAAAAATGCTTTAGATGCTATGGAAGGTAAAGGGACGATTGTCACAGATATTCATGAGGATGACAAATCCATTTATATAGATATTTCAGATACAGGAAAAGGGATTAGTAAGCAAAATATTAGCAGGGTATTCAAGCCCGGGTTTACCACCAAGAAAAGGGGGTGGGGGCTTGGATTGAGCCTTTCCCGGCGCATCATCAAACAGTATCATAAAGGAGAAATCTTTGTAAAACATTCTGAAATTGGAAAGGGAACAACATTCAGAATTGTTCTGAAAAAATAAACCGCTTACATTTGCACTCCCAAATGGTGTTTGCCCGGGTGGCGAAATTGGTAGACGCACCACTTTGAGGTGGTGGCGCCCGAAAGGGTGTGCTGGTTCGAATCCAGTCTCGGGCACTAAAGCTTCAGTACACACTGAAGCTTTTTATTTGATGTTAATTATTTTTAGCCAATTCCTGGTCTTGTTTCGCACTTCTTTTATAAGAAACTTTTTTTTCTCTTTGATTTTTTTCTCAAGTTCTTTCAGTGTTTCGTACTCGTCAATTGGTTTTGGCAGATAGTCTCTCCGGAAATGTTTTATTCTTGCAGCCAGCACTTCATGATCCTGCCAGTTTCCGAGGTCATCCAGAATGTCATGCAGCAGCCCGGCATGGTAATCATCATCTTTAAAAAAACAAAGGCAGTAATAAACCGATTTCAGGCTTTTCCGAAGTTTATGCGGTTGTGAGAAACTATTTTTGATTTCTATAAGCCTGTTGTTAATAATAGTTTGCATGGCATGCCCAAACTCTTCTGGCTTGACAGAATTTGTTTCCTGTTTGAATAGAAAATAAATCTTCCTTATTTCTTTGTTTGAATAGTGATATATTGCTTCATTCGTCCATGCTTTTGTTATTTTCAAAACAGTCTGAAGGAATAATTGTAAATGGCTGAAGGAGTACTGTTTCTCATTTTTAAATGCAGCTAATAAGGACAAACATATTTCAACATCTCTTTGGCGGCCTGAGACATTAAACAGGTTATCAGTTTCCGTTAGTAATTCCTGTTGCCAGCCGGCAGAAAGCTCTTTTTCTTTCCTGAGTTCAGTATATAATTCCAGGTAAGCCCTGAGTTTTTTAATAGCGACCCGCAGATCATGGATGGCGTCTGTATTCAACCTCTCTTTCAGTACAGAAAGATTTTTCTCAAATACTTTTTGTTCCGTCTTCCATTGATCAGCTATCGGGAGAACAGTATTCATGTTTATTGCAAAAAACCTGAGACAGCAAGTAAATGCATTTACCTTTTCAAAAAAATGAGGCAGATCAGTCGCTTCAGTGTTTATTGCCCGAAAGAGTAGTTGTAATCTATCCGGCCTGTTATCTGTTTGTCGTTGTTAAACAAAACTTCCTTTATTTTAAGTCCTTTTTCGTCATAAATATATCTCCAGATAAGGTAGACAAGATGCAGACTGGAAGTAGTAGTGGTTTTTTGCGCTACATTATCCTTGTCATCATATTCAAACATAATGTCTGGTAATAATTTTTTTAGCCGGGTATTGAATCGAACAATATCCAGCAGGCGATTCTTGTCATCGTAATAGTAATAGAGGTAGCTTGTTTCTATTCCTCTTTTATAGGTTCTTTCTTCAGCTATATTCCCATCCTCGTCAGTAATAAAGCGAACTTCAAGGCTGTCAACATTGTTTTCATCTCCGGTAGTTTTTAGTATACGCCACATCTTTTCTGGCTTTCCGTTTGAGGTATACACCCATTCATGGGTCTCAGTGTGATCAAATGCACGGGCAGAATCTTTTACAGTATTAACTACCCGGTTTATCCGACCTTTTTCATCGTAGGAATAATTGGTAATTCCCTGCATCTGAGCAGAAGAGTCGGTATTACTGATTATCCGGCTTTTTTCATCGAAACGGGTGTACACCACTGATTTGGAAAAGTTATTAATGGATGAGTTCTTTAACAAACGGCCATTTTCTTTTACTTCCTGAAATTCTGAAAAGTCAGTTGCTTTCACTCCTTTACTGTCATACCCTGTTACGTTGACGAATTTGACTTTATTTAATAGGTAGGTTTTCATAAGGAGGTTTGTTTCTTCTACACCAATAATGTCATTATAGTAGTATTGGGTCTTTACCGAAAGGGAAATAAAAAGAGAAACGGGAAAAAAAAGGAATTTCATACCAGCTGTATATTGTTTTAACAACCAAAGTTACCTTAATTGTTAGTAACGAAAAAGAATGTATTCCTGTATAATTTGTACTTATTTTTAAGAAAAATTTCCAGGTGTCTCATATAACCCAGCGGAGAGAGAAAGATTGCCTTAACTGTGGTACTATTGTACAGGGAAAATTCTGTCATAACTGCGGGCAGGAAAATGTGGTGCCTCATGAATCTTTCGGACATATGGTAAAACACTTTCTGTATGATATTACTCATTTCGACAGCAAGTTTTTTGATTCGATGAAGTATTTGTTGATGCGGCCCGGATTTTTACCCCAGGAGTATATTAAAGGGAAAAGGGCCAGTTACCTGAACCCTATTAAAAAATATGTATTTACTTCCGCTGTATTCTTTTTGATCTTTTTTGGTTTTTTTAAGGGAGGAGAGGCCATCAAAATTAACCTTTCCAATAACTTAACAAGTGAACAAAGGAGTAAGTATATTAAAAGAGGAGAGGAGGAACTATTGAAAAATCCTGCAAATGGCATGTGGAGGGAAGCACTGAAAATGCTTAAGGATACAACGAAAGTACTGACTGAGGAAGATATGATAAAGTATTGGGGTGATGTTGAATTCATAAGCATAAGCGGCAAAAAGTATAATAGTCTCGCAGAGTATGACTCAATACAAAAAATCATTCCTTCTGCTAACAGAGATGGGTGGTTTGAAAAAGTTATTCAGCGAAAGAACCTGAAATTGAAGGAAAAGTACCGGAATGATCCCAGGGCTGGTTTTAATACACTGGGTAATACATTTCTTCATAAGCTCCCATACCTGTTATTTGTTTCTCTTCCTTTATTTGCACTCATCTTAAAATTACTGTATATCCGGCGTAAGAATTTTTACTATGCCGATCATGCTATATTTAGTGTGTATCATTACATTTTCAGTTTTATTCTTTTATTGTTTGTTTTTGGGGTCGATAAATTCGGTACGGTAACAGGCCTTGGAATTTCTGATGTACTGACAGGATTATTATTCCTCTCGGGAGGAGTATATTTATATCTTTCTATGAAGCGATTTTATGGCCAAAGGCATCCAAAAACCTTTTTAAAATTTTTACTGCTGAACATATCAGGAGTTATTATGCTGGTTGTATTATTTGCTGTATTTATACTGTTTTCTGTTTTTGAATTATAACAAAACATTATGTCCGCTACTACCGAGAAAGCCTTTTCAAGACTTATTGAGATAATGAATGATCTCAGGGAGAAATGCCCCTGGGACAGGAAGCAGACCATTTATTCACTGCGTCAAATGACCATTGAAGAAACGTATGAACTTGCGGATGCCATCACAGAGGGGAACTGGAAGGATATAAAAGAAGAACTTGGCGACTTGTTGCTGCATATTGTTTTCTATGCCAAAATCGGCAGCGAACAAAAGCAGTTTGAACTGGATGAAGTAATTAACGGCATTTGTGATAAACTCGTGGCAAGACATCCGCATATTTATGGGGACATAAAAGTGGAAGATGATGAGGAAGTGAAAAGAAACTGGGAAAAACTAAAGTTAAAAGAAGGGAAGAAATCAGTATTAAGCGGAGTACCTCAGTCATTACCTGCCACTGTCAAAGCTATGCGATTACAGGAAAAAGCCAAACAAGTAGGCTTTGAGTGGGATAATAAAGAGCAGGTTTGGGAGAAAGTAGAAGAAGAAATGAGGGAGTTGAAATCAGCCATTGAAACCGGTAACCAGGCCAATACTGAAGATGAATTTGGTGATGTGGTCTTCTCTTTGATTAATTATGCACGGTTTTTGCAGGTAGACGCCGAAAATGCGCTGGAGAAAACTAACAAAAAATTCATCCACCGGTTTACCAAAATGGAACAACTGGCCCTGCAAAACGGAAAGAACCTGAATGAAATGACCCTGCAGGAGATGGATGCAATATGGAACTCCGTCAAACAACAGCGAACTGAATAAGTGAAGGCCCAATCAAAAAATATATTCTGGAGCAGGTACAGTTTCCTGGTATTGGCTATTATACTGTTTGCTCTTTCTTTTTTCTTTAATACACTCTATACCAGCCGTTCTTCTGTTGCAAGAGAAGTGGGAATTGCAGAAAAATATATTCATACCCAACAGGAAGATTTTTCGTCATTCCTGAAGGATACTTCTTTGGTAAGCAGGTTGCTGAATAAGAGTGAGACTTTGCCGGAACTTTCCCGCTTATCAGCAAAAAGGTATGGAATATTTCTTTACTCGGTTAATGATTTTGGGGATGTGGACTTGAAATTTTGGAACGATCAATTGATAGTGCCACCTCCGGAGATGCTTTCTGCTGCTGATGGGGAATATTTTTCTAAACTGTCAAACGGATGGTATTTAATAATCAAACAAAGTATGGGGGGGCAGGCGGGGTCAAATAGGCTTCTGGCTTTTGCGCTACTTCCCATCTGGTCAGAGTTTTTTATTGAAACGGATTACTTACCGCAGCAATTCACCTATAGCCATGAAGCTGGTAAGCGGGTAAGGATAAGTGATGCAATTACAGAATTTCCTGTCAAAACACTTTCGGGCAAAATACTCTATTACCTGGATAAAAAGGTTACCGGGGCGGTACCGTTTAATGATCAACTAACGATTTTTCTTCGGTTCGGAGCTTTATTATTCTTGTTCCTTTTTATACATCTGCTGGCAGAATCCGTAGCCAAAAGATACGGCCCATGGAAATCGGTTCTTGTACTATTTTCAGTTCTGGTTATCCTGCGGCTTGTTACATATTTTTTCCCCTTTTTGCTTAACCTCAGGCAGTTTGAAATATTCAACCCGGTAATTTATGGTGCAGATACTATACAGCGGTCATTGGGTGATCTGCTCATCAATGCTTTGCTATTTTGCTGGATCGTATTGTTTGCCTGGTCAAAACTCAGGAATGTCGAAAACCCGGTTGCAGGCATCCCAATAAGGTTGTGCTGGTTGTTAGGAATAATATCATTACTCATTCTGATTTTTTCGAGCTTCATCCTGGCAAACGTTGTGAGAAGCCTGGTATCGGATTCCAAGATTTCATTTGATGTTACTAATTTTTTCAGCCTAGATCGTTACACTGTAGCAGGCTTTGTGGTGCTTGCCTGCCTTTCATTATCCTATTACTATCTTTCTAAATTATTATACCGGTTTATTTTTCCATTATTCACCGGCAGAAATTATCTTATTTATTTCTCTATTGGTTTTGTGGGATTACTTTACTTAACTCTTCGTTCGGGCAATCCGCAAGTACTCTTTTACCTGCCTGTATTATTATGGTTACTTATATACACCTGGCTGATTCACCGGCAGGGCATCATTTTTAAACGTATCAGGGTTAATATAGCCGGAATGCTTGCCTGGCTTTTTATTTTTTCCGTTTCTATAGCAGTGATTATGCTGTCGGAAAATAGGAAAGTGGAATGGGAAAAAAGAAAGAGGATGGCGGATAAACTTTCTGTACAAACAGATAAGTCGAGTGAAATGATGATGAGTATTGCTATCCAATACCTGGATAAGGATTTTTTGCAGGAAAATTTTAATCGCTTTGGTGACCCTGACAATGGAAAGAAGTTCAGAGATAGCATCATTACTGATAATTACAGGGGTTATCTTAATAAATATGATACAAGGCTATATGTGTATGATGAATATAACAGGCCTTTATATAATGATGATCCTACTACTTACGAATCGCTTAACACCATTCTGACGGTTCAATCGAAGCCGACGCAGATTGACGGCCTTTTTTATTATGAGACATCTTTTGATAAGTTCAACTATATAACGAGGAGGGAAGTAAGAGATACGAGTAATTCGAGGCTGGGCACATTCTTTATTGTTTCCAATCCAAAAAATTTCAGTAACGAGGCATTATTCCCTGAATTATTCCGTCAGTTTAAGCAGGCTGATCCGGAGAACTCTCCGATATATTCTATAGCTGTGTATGCGGGCCGCCGGCTTATTTCTCCTCCAGGTAATTATCCTTTTCCGATCTGGCTTACCAATAGTGAAGTGCCGAAAGCAGAGTTTCAGCGTAAATTAAATGGGGAGTTTGATGAATTATGGTACAGATCGGGCAATGAAAAAGTAGTAGTGATCGCCAGAAAGGAGGAAACGTTTATTCAGGCCATTACACTATTCTCTTATATCTTCTGCGCCTTTCTTTTTATGGTAGCGTTGGTGCAGCTTCTTTCATTTCTTTTACGAAGCGGCTTGGGCCGTATAAGTATCCGTCAGATGCTTCAACTGACGATCAGGAAACAAATACACAGTACGTTTATTTTTATCAGTATATTTTCATTTCTTGTAATTTTTGCCGCCACTGTGTCATCTTTTATCAACAGGTATAATCAGAACAACAGTGATAAACTCAGCCGCACCATGAAGATAATGGTGAATGAGATGGAGAAAAAAATGTCTGATCATACTACGTTTGATGATGTAATTAAAATATATGATTCAGTTTCAAATACAGGCTTGCAGGGTTTGGTGGATGAAGTATCGGATATACATGGTGTGGATGTAAATGTTTATGACCTGGCAGGTAACCTCCAGGTGTCATCAGAAGCTAATGTTTATAATAAGGGTGTGTTAAGTAAGAAAATTGACCCTGTTGCTTATTATTCTCTTGAGAGACTTCGTAAAGTTCAATACCTGCAGAAAGAAAAAGTGGGTAATTTTTCCTATTACAGTATGTACAGTCCTGTGAGGGATGCAGATGGGCAGGCGTATGCATATATTAATATACCCTATTTCACTTCTCAGCCTGAATTGGAAAAAGAAATATCCAATTTCCTTGTTACAATCATTAACCTGAATGCCTTTATCTTCCTGATTGCCGGCTTGCTTGCATTATTCATTACCAACCGGATTACTGATTCGTTTTCACTTATTAGTGATAAGATGAAAGAAGTGAACCTAGGAAAATTGAATGAGGAAATTACCTGGAATAGGAATGATGAAATCGGGGAACTGGTACAGGAATATAATAAAATGGTAGCTAAACTGGGAGAAAGTGCCGCTGCTCTTGCTAAAAGTGAAAGGGAAGGTGCCTGGCGGGAAATGGCAAGGCAGGTGGCGCATGAAATCAAGAACCCGCTGACTCCTATGAAGCTGAGTATCCAATACCTGCAAAAAGCCATTAATAATAACCAGGAAAATGTAAAAGAGCTTTCGGCTAACGTGGCAAATACATTAGTGGAGCAGATAGATCACTTATCAAAAATTGCTGCTGATTTTTCGCAATTTGCCAATATCGGAAATACGAATGTTGCCACATTTGATTTGCACGAAGTAATTGCTTCTTTAAAAGAGCTATATGCTGCGGATGAGAAAGTAAGCTTTATCTGGAGACCGGTACATGAACAGGTAATGCTCCATGCTGATAAAACACAAATGAACCGCCTTTTTACCAATCTGTTTGCTAATGCTGTTGAAGCATGTAATGGTAATGCATCCTGTTATATTGAAGTAAGCGAGAAAAAGAGTGCAGGTAAGGTATATATTAGTGTAAAAGATAACGGAGAGGGAATTGCAGAGGAAATGCAGGAAAGAATATTTGTGCCCAATTTTACTACCAAGTCATCCGGAACAGGGCTGGGTTTGGCTATGTGTAAAGGCATTGTGGAGCAAGCAAAAGGAAAGATATGGTTTGAAACGGAACAGGGAAAGGGTACGACATTCCATGTAGAATTGCCCCTGATTAGTTAAGTACAATTTCTGCTTCAGTTACTACGTAATTAGTGACAATCCCGGCAATAGATATTCACATGAGAAAACTTAAGGAATTAAATACCTTCGGTGGCATTTTTTTTGTCGGTTATCAGCATTGCACCATATATCCTTCAGGGCTTCACCAGCCCGGTTAAGACAGAGCTTAATATGAAAAACCATGACCGGTTTCTGCTTACTCCAAACCCTGTTCCATTGAATGCATCAATCACAGTTCAATTTCCTGTAGTACCGTTTTCCGCGGATAGTTATTATATCACAAATGACAGTGGTCAGTTAATACGGAAAGGAAAAATTACTGATGCTGCAAGGGAACTTTCTCTTAGCATTGGCGGGATGCCTGATGGAATTTACTGGCTGGTGATGGGTGAATGCCGGGAAAGGTTTACAATAGTATAGGCGGGAGCTTAATCCCATACATATTTCCATTTGCCGTCGGATTGTTTTTTCCAGACGGTATGAAAGACACCACTGCTTTCAATGATTTTTCCTGTGCTGTCTCTTGATTGCCAAACATAGTGGCCATAGGTATAGCCCATGTCTCCATTTTCAGAAGCATCAATAAAATCCGGCACCCATTTTACAGCGGCTGTTTTAAAATAGGGGTCGAGTAATAAAGGCGGATATTATTCTTGCCCGCTATCAGCGTATCCTTTTGCCTCTTTATGATGGCGTCCGAATCAGCAAAAAACCAGAAAGCTTCTGCAATGCCTTTATCAGCCGCCATTTTTTCAAAATCATTTTCAGCCTGTTTTATTTCCAGCTTTGCTTTTTCTTTCAGATTATCACTACCTGTTGCACAGGAAATAAATAACAGGCACATAGTAAACACTGTTATATAAAACTTATAAGCAAACATCAGATGAAGTTTATTTGCCAGGCTGCAGTGGCAGAAAGCGATGGTTTACCAACCCATGATATCAATCAATCCTTTCAACGTAAAGAATACTCCGATAGTGGTAAGCCCATACATGGCCCATTTTATATCTCCACCACTACTATAAAGGAGTATCGTAAGCATACAACCTACAATCAGCAGCACCACACCAATACCGCAGCAGGCAAAACCTACATTCCTTTTTTTGAGCAGGCGGATATTTTTTAATTGCTGAATAACTTCCTGTAAGGCACTTTCAGGAGCTCCTTTTTCCCGGAGCTGAAAAGTAATCTGATCATAGTCTAAGCCCTCCTTATGGAGCGAACTGGCAAGGTGCAAAAAATCGTTGGCAGTAGAGGTGTTCATACAACAAGCTTTTAGGTAAATTACAAATTTCCATGAACTTACCCAAAAGCGGGGCACACTATTGTTCACATTCAACGACAGGCACCTCTTCAAAAACGGCATATTGGGCTATACTGTGCTGATACCCGGCTTCGCTAAGCCAGTTCATGATTTCATTGCCGGTATTCTTACCTGAAAGAGGGATGTTGATTTGTTTACCAGCACCATTTGTTTGAGCGTAAGGGGAGATTCCGTTTGTGAATTCAAGCAGCGTTAAAGCAGTTTTTAACATTGAAAATACCGTACTGAGTGAGACGGTGAGGTTTTTATAACCTACGTCAATTTTCTGTGCATGGAGAGAATCGGTAAACAAACTGTTAAGTGTAGTAATCCCTGCGACGCTTGGAAATTTTGGTACAATATCATTTATATTTTCCACACGGATAGAACTGGGAAATTTTTTGTTGAAGTCATTGGCAAATGCTGAATTGCCGGCAGCCGGGGCAGCAAAAGTAATGACGTTAAGGTTCGCTCCGGTTTTATTGTTTTTGAGATGCTGCCATAAATAGGAGCCATAGACTGTAGCAAGATTTCCACCAAGGCTATGCCCGGTGATTAGTAAAGGGGCGTTATTTTTTAGAATACGCTGTAAAAAAGGCAGGAGTAACTGGCCTGTTTTTTTATCAACCATTTTGCTCAGGTTTTGCCAGCCATCATAAGCACCCTGTGCGACCTTTGCTTTAGATGAATCGTCTGTAAACATCCATTTTTCTTGTGAGGTTACATGCAGGTCCTGGTATATCCAGTTTTGAAAAGCCGCCCAACTGAAGCTGATCAGCGAACCACGTATAGCTAAGACATATTCTCTTCCATTACTGGCCACCAAAGCATGGTTACCGTTTAATTCTGTTCCTTCCCATAAAGGGTGCCATCCAGGCATGTATTTATTAATGGCCCCGGATATATCTGTGCAATAAGCTATTTGAGAAAGAAGACAGGCCGTTTTCTCAGTTAGTTCAGAGGATAGAACTGCTTCTGGCTGGTTTTCTTTTTTTTGGCTTGCATCATTGCAGGAACAAGTAATCAAAAAGGCAATCGCAGCAAAAGATAAAATCCGGAGCAGGTGAAGTTCAGACAGTTTCATGAAAACTTTTTTTCAAAATACTTTCTTTTTTATAAAGTTTGATTGTTAATCCTGCAAACCACCCCAAAAAGGTCAGAAAAGATATTTTTTGGATAACGGGTAAGAGGTAACGCCATTTACTGCTGTAATAGACATAATTATTAAGCCCGCACAGTAACAGGCACACCAGCCCGAGGAGGAAAGAAATTTTCATTTTATGCTGGAATAATTTTAGCAAAACAAGAATAACGGCAATACAACCAAACATAGCAGCGAGGTTGATGACAAGATCATGCGGGCCAACCAGCATAATTGGCAGCAGGAGCATTGAGGTAATACCACTGCTCCGGATCACCCAATCACTTCGCTTACTTTCTTTAAAGAGATACGGAACCTGCCGCCAGAAAATAATTAAGCTGATAACTAATATACTCATGGCCACTATTGTCACCGGCCTGGCGGGATTAGGAGTACCATTTTGAGAATGATATGCCAGTAATTCACACCAATAATTATGGAACCAATTAAAGCCATTTTCAGTTTTGTTGTAATCTGAACCGCCTGGATATAAGAATGTGGAGATAACGTACAGCAATATAAAAAGAATGATTCCGGCAACAGGAAGCAATAACCACTTTTTATGTGTATATCCGGGGTTCAACTATTTGATTATTCCAATAAAAATACTTTAAACAGCCAGACATAAAAGTTAAAAAAACAGGTTTCCGGGAAATAAAAAACCGCCCGGATGAAGGGCGGTTTCAATTGTAAGATAATAAACTTAGTACCTTTTGTTGCGGCCATCTTTTTTATAATGGTCGTCTTTCCTGTTATTCCCATTTTCATGTTGTTCAAACCTGTCGTCTTTATCATAACAGCCATGATCTCTTATTTCCCGGATCATAATGTTACCAAAACGATCAATATTGATGGCCATGTCATTTCTTTCCAACAGGAATGTGGCAGCATCCACCATTTTTTCTGTTCTTCCAAAGAAGCCCCGTTTTATTTCATACACTTTAATGGTATGACGCTTCCTGAAGAAATCGTCCAGGCGGATGGTCATATTGTCGCCAAAATAAATCCTGCCATCAATGACGATTTTGTAGTTCTTATTGTTGTTAAGGGTAACTACCGGCTTCCGGTCTGCGGCAAAAACAGCTGCTGTTAATAACATTCCGGCTACAAGTGTAAAAATCTTTTTCATGTGTTTGACTTTTAATTGTGTTGTACTGCAATCGCCGGGCTTATGGCAGTACTATAATTTTTTACTGCCCGGTCAACAGGAATATTTCAAAGCAGATGCCAATATGCCAAACACTAGTGAATGAATTGTTAAGTGCTCTTTTTGTCCCAACACCCGGACTTATGAAAAATATAAGGATGCAGAATGGGTGGGGGGTTCGGGACAATATCATTTAAGGGTAAAAAATAGGCGATAATAAGGCATTGCAATTTGAATAAAAGTCAGAATAAATCCGTCTGTACTCTGGAGTTCGGTTTGCCTTTTTTGTAATCAGGTTGTTCCTTGTCAGGCGTTTTTTTTCTTTCGTCGACAGATATACCCGATTCATGGAGACAAGGCTGTTTTGCCGGATTACCAATTCAACTTTCCGTAATTAATAACGTCAGAAGTTACAAACATTTAAAATCTATATTATGGGAATTAGCAAGCTCTTTGTTACGGTTATGATAACCGTTATTGTTGTTTCAGCAATGTCATCCTGCAAAAAGGATAATAGTGGAAGTGGGGATGACGGAAATACAGATGATACCACTTTTGTGACCAACACCAAAGACACAACTTTTTCAAATGCTGTTGTTATAAAATATTCAGAAACCACGGCTACGGTTACTAACCCATTTGAAAGTTCGGGTGTAAGTGTAACGGTAACTAATGGTAACGTAGTGGTTACTTCAACTGTTACAAGCACAGAAGTTAATTATGTACTTTCCGGCATAGTTACCGAAGGATCCTTTAAACTGTACGGTGACTATAAGTTTGGGCTTATACTCAATGGTGTAAGTATTACCAATGATGATGGCCCTGCTATTAATATCCAGGCCAGTAAAAAAGTATCGGTCACTGTGCTCAATGGTACGAATAACCGACTGATTGACGGCAGTACTTATGCCACCAGTACAGAGGACCAGAAAGCTACCTTTTTCAGTGAGGGGCAATTATTATTCAGCGGAACCGGCACACTGGCAGTTACCGGTAACTACAAACATGGCATTTGCAGTGATGATTATATCTATATTACCCAGGGAAACATATCAATAACCAAAGCCGTATCGGATGGTATTCATGCCAATGATTATTTTAAAATGGATGCAGGCGCGGTGGTGGTCACTTCATCCGGAGATGGTATAGATTGTGAGGAAGGGTATGTGGCAATAAATGGCGGAACAATTACTGTAAACAGTGTCGATGATGGAATTACCGCCTCCTATGATGAAACTGATGTTTCTATTACGCCATATGTGCAAATTGCCGGCGGGATAATTACTGTAACCACAACTGGCGATAAAGGAAATGGGATAAATAGTGAAAGTTATACAACGGTGAGCAGCAGCGATGCCATTACTCTCAAAGTATCAGGGAAGGGAGCGAAAGGATTTAAGACCGGAGGCAATTTTACAGTAGCCAATGGCAATATTATCATTACTACAAGCGGCAGTGCTTTTTATGATACGGAGGATGCAGATATTGCTGCTCCGGCCGGTGTTAATTGTGACGGCAATTTCAGCATGGTAAATGGTATAATGACAATTACCAGTACCGGTAGCGGAGGTAAGGGAATGACAACCGATGGAACTTTTACTGTAAATAGCGGGACATTAAATATTACTGCATCCGGCACGGTATTTACGTACGGTTCTGATGAAAGTGAAGCAAAAGGAGTAAAGAGTGACGGAGCATTGGCAATTAATGGCGGAAATATTATCATATCTGCTGCTGACGATGCAATAAAATCTGAAGCTTCCATAGCAGTTGTCGGAGGAACAATTTCTATTACAAAATCTACAGAAGGAATTGAAGCACCGCTGATCACTTTTACCGGGGGCAATGTTAATGTGGTTTCCTCGGACGACTGTGTAAATTCAACTTATGGCAACGACGGAGAAGCCAATGATGGCAGTTTACTCACTTTTGCGGGAGGCGTTATTTCTCTAAATTCATCCGGTGGTGATGCCATAGACGCCAATGGTAACATTGTGATGACAGGGGGTACTGCCATAGCACAAGGCCCTCCTTCTTCACCAGAAGTGGCGATGGATTATAATGGTACGTTTAATATATCGGGAGGTTTGTTAATTGCCTCCGGTCCTAATTCTGGGAATATGATTGAAGCTACCAGCAGTACTTCATCCCAGTACACCGTACTGGTGAAAATAAATGGTAATGTACCGGCGAATACTTTGTTTAATATACAGGATGCTTCAGCCAACAGCCTGGTGACTTATGCCCCGGCCCGTAGCGCTTACTATTTTGTGTATTCATCATCTTCTTTGCAAAGCGGCTCAGTTTATAAAGTATATACAGGTGGCAGTGTAAGCGGCAGTACCAACACAAATGGGTTACATACCAGCGGTACTTATTCAGGTGGTACACAAAAAGGAACCTTTACAATTTCTTCCAAAGTAACTACGATAAATCTTTAACCTGTATGGCAATTAAACGTCAAGCAGCAATCATTTAAGGGGTTTCATTTTGATGATAATAGTCAAAGCCGGGGCTATACTTGTAACGGTATAGCCCTTTTTAAATAAGAAAATATTTTTTTACCGATATCGGCTTTGGTTTTTTCCCTTTTATAGAAAAGGTACTATTAATTCACAATTTACATGAACCTGATTAGTGAAACAGCCCAGAAAATAACTACTTTAAAATATAATTGAAGCCGGTGAGTGTATGCCCCCTAAAGCTGGCTTCCCAGTCATAACGGTATCCAGCCGCTCGTTTGCAAAAACTCCCTTTTTTATACTCTTGCAGGACTGAATGTGAACAGGATTTGAGAACAGGTATAGTAATAGAACCAGAAATTTCATTACTGAATCTGATTTGCTCAAATATATGCCGAATCATGCTGGCATGGAGTTTAAGTACCAGCTTTCCTTAGGCTTATCAGTTGGTTAAATAACCTTTAGTTAAGTTCTTAACGACCGGGTTTTGAATGCCTAAAGCTCACCCAAAAACCGTACTTTCGCACATCCTAAAATTGAGGCAAACGTACATGAAGAATATCCGGAATTTTTGCATTATCGCACATATTGACCACGGCAAATCCACCCTGGCTGACCGTTTGTTACAAAGTACAGGCACCATCAGCGACAGAGACATGATGGACCAGGTGCTTGACGATATGGACCTGGAAAGGGAGAAGGGCATTACGATTAAAAGCCATGCCATCCAGATCAATTACAAGCATACTGACGGGCAGGAATATATCCTGAACCTGATCGATACTCCCGGCCACGTAGACTTTAGCTATGAAGTGAGCCGGGCACTGGCCGCCTGCGAGGGATGCCTGTTATTAGTTGATGCTACACAAGGCATTCAGGCGCAGACTATCAGTAACTTATACCTGGCTATTGACAATAACCTTGAGATCATTCCTGTCATCAATAAGATTGATATGGATGGGGCCATGATAGAAGAAGTGGAAGACCAGATTGTGGATCTTATTGGTTGTAAAAGAGAAGATATACTTCATGCCAGTGCCCGTACTGGCCTTGGTGTGGAGAAAATACTTGATTCAATCGTCAACCGGATTCCTGCTCCAAAAGGAGACACGGAAGCCCCGCTGCAAGCCCTGATATTCGATTCAGTATTCAATTCATTCCGCGGTATCATCGTTTACTATCGTATTCTGAACGGTTCAATTAAAAAAGGAGATAAAGTACAATTCGTTTCTACCGGGCAGGTGTATGAAGCTGATGAAGTGGGTATTCTTAAACTAAAGATGACGGAGAAGAATGAAGTAAAAACGGGTGATGTGGGTTATATCATTACAGGCATTAAAAATGCCAAGGAGGTGAAAGTAGGTGACACTATTACACTTGCTTCTAATCCCAACCCGCAAATGATACAGGGTTTTGAAGAAGTGAAGCCAATGGTATTTGCCGGTATTTTTCCTGTGAATACGGATGAATTTGAAGAGCTGCGGGATTGTATGGACAAGCTGCAATTGAATGATGCTTCACTTACTTATGAACTGGAAACATCACAGGCACTTGGCTTTGGTTTTCGTTGCGGCTTCCTTGGCATGCTACACATGGAGATCATCCAGGAAAGATTAGAGAGAGAGTTTAATCAAACGGTTATCACTACTGTTCCGAACGTAAGCTTTATTGCTTATACTACGAAAGGAGAGAAAGTGATCGTTAATAATCCAACTGAGTTTCCTGACCCGGTAAAGACAGAAAGAATTGAAGAGCCCTTCATCAAAGCACAGATCATTACCAAACCGGAATACATAGGCAATATCATGACACTTTGTTTGGGCAAAAGAGGTATACTGATGAACCAGAGTTACCTGACGCCAACAAGGGTGGAGTTGTTGTTTGAAATGCCATTGACGGAGATCGTTTTTGATTTCTATGATAAACTGAAATCACAAACGAGAGGCTATGCTTCTTTTGATTATCACCCTATCGGTTACCGTGACAGTGATATTGTGAAAATGGACATTATGCTGAATGGTGATAAGGTGGATGCTTTGAGTGCTTTGATCCACAGGAGCAGGGCACAGGAATTTGGAAGAAAACTTTGTGAGAAACTGAAAGAGCTATTACCAAGACAACAATTCCAGATTGCCATTCAGGCGGCTATTGGTGCAAAAGTGGTGGCAAGAGAGAATATATCTGCCATGCGAAAAGATGTGACGGCTAAATGTTATGGTGGTGATATCAGCCGGAAACGAAAACTGCTGGAAAAACAGAAGGAAGGTAAAAAAAGAATGAGGCAGATAGGAAATGTGGAGGTGCCACAGGAGGCTTTCCTGGCAGTACTGAAGCTGGATGATTAGATGGGGAGTAAGTAGTAAGCAGGAATATATTATCAGGCATCGGTGACGGTGCTTTTTTTTTCTCTGAATCCTGCCCTGTGATTAATTTCAAAGTTCTATAAAATTCCTTTTAGCGCAGCTGTTAATTCACCACTTTAAAAGCCACACTTTGTGCTAGTAATTTATAGCCGTTGTTTTCATACACCCTGAACATATAATCTCCGGCACCGTACCGCGGACTGGTGAAAGTCATCGTTCCTTCTTTCAGGCCATTGGTGTATTTCCATTCAATATACTCATTGGCATGATAAGCTTTGGCACCATAAATTCCTATCCAGTCTGTAGTAAAGCCCGGAAGGTTTTTAAATACTACTACTACGGGTTCGCCAACTTTGTACATATTTTTCTGTGTGAACAACTGTGGTGCATTTTCTACTGCCGGTGGAGGAGGGGTTGGTGGTGGAATATCTTTTACCTGCGGTTGCACCCCAAACTCAACCCATTTATAGGTGATGATCCGGCGTATAAACCTGCTATCGTTGCCACCGGATAACTCAAATGAAAGAGTGGTGTATGGGTTTAGTGATCCGTCCTTGTTTAGTGCGGGACCTTTTGGTGCGGTAAAGCTTCCGATCATAATAAGGCTGCTGTTAGGGCCTGCCGTTACATTTTTTCCTGATAAGGGTTTCATAAAGCCCCATGTTCCGAATGAAGCCCATGCTGTAGTGCCGCTGCCCGGTTCACCTGAAAGGTTACTGACAGTTCCTTTAATCGTTACTATTTCGCCGGCCAGCAATGAATCGGGATTTTTCTTTACCGTCCATTCCCACTGCACATGACCGCGGTAGGTATGTGTTTTCCGGTCTACATCAGAATTATAGATCATTTCATAAGATAGGCCGTTGTTAGCAGCTTTGCCAAGAAAGCTGCATTTGGGGCACCTTTTTTTTAATTCGGTTTCGTTCGTCATTATATCTTTCACCGCATGCTTCACCCACCAGCCTTTTGGCTGCGCCAAAGTAAAAGCAGGTAGAAGCAGGAGAAAAACTGACCATTGCAGTCTTTTAATAATTATACATTTCATAGCGGTTCTGTTAAGAACCTGAAGTTATTTCAGTATCAAAGCGATTCCTTTGATAGCCGTCACTATTAAATGTGAGATTGCTCATTGCTAGTAAGTTGCGAAAATCTTCTGAACATAATCAGGGTTACCCATCACTTATCTTTGTTTGAAAATTTATCTAATGGAATTAGGTATTGGCATGTTTGGCGATAATCATTATGATAAGGATGGCAAACCGCAGCCTGCAGGGCAGCGTTTACGGGAACTGATCGAAGAAATTAAGCTGATGGATGAAGTAGGGATAGATTTTTATGGTATTGGTGAGCATCACCGTCCCGACTATGCTGTATCAGCACCGGAAATAATACTGGCTGCTGCTGCAACGGTTACAAAAAATATCAAACTCGGCAGTGCAGTGTCTGTTTTAAGTTCATCAGACCCCGTGAAACTCTACCAGAGTTTTGCTACGGTAGATCAGTTGAGTAATGGAAGGGTCGAGCTGATGGCAGGCCGAGGCAGTTTTATTGAATCATATCCGCTGTTTGGTTACAACCTGGATGATTATGATGATTTGTTTCAAGAAAAACTGGAACTGCTGTTGAAAATAAATAAAGAGAATCCTGTGACCTGGAAAGGAAAATTCAGACCTGCATTAAAAGCCCAGGAAGTATTGCCCCGTGCTGTCAACGAACATCTGAATATATGGATAGCGGTCGGCGGCACACCGGAAAGTGTATTACGGGCAGGCCTGTATGGCTTGCCGGTCATCTTTGCTATTATCGGCGGCAACCCTGCACAATTTAAACCCTTGTTTGAGTATTACCGGAAAGCCTATGATCATTATGGTCATGACAAAAACAAATTCCAGGTGGGTGTGCACATGCATGCTTTTTTTGGTGATAATAGTCAAAAAACAGCTGACGAATATTATCCTATCTATTCATCACAAATGAACAGGGTAGGCAGCAGCCGCGGCTGGCCACCTTACCAGCAACAACAATATGATACGGGAAGAGGAAAGAACGGACATTTAATAATTGGTGATACCAGTGAAGCGATAGATAAAATTTTATATATGCAGGAACTCTTTGGTCTTACCCGATTTTCAGCACATATGGATGTGGGTGGACCATCACATGCCTCACTAATGAAGTCAATAGAAATCTATGGGTCAAAGATCGCTCCGAAGGTAAGAAAGGCGTTGAGGAAGTAACTTGATGGATGAAATTACAGTCTCTATTTTTACAGAACAGTCGTAATCAGAATAGCGACCGAATATCTCTTCATAAAAACTTTAAAATACTTTCCT
The DNA here is from genome assembly GCA_044221225.1 of Chitinophagaceae bacterium. Lineage (GTDB taxonomy): Bacteria > Bacteroidota > Bacteroidia > Chitinophagales > Chitinophagaceae > JJ008. Next base: position 162,434 of record JBGAPQ010000007.1, on the reverse strand, counting down.
TTATCAGAACCCACCCGGTGGCGGGGGAGGCGAAGGCATGTTCCCGGAATTACTGTCTACATTGTTAAGGGCAGCCTTCTTTTTTAAATAAATATTGAATTGTTTGTCCGATAAAATAGGCTTAAGCGCATTATCCTTTTCCTTATCCAACACTGCCACTTTTTCCACATGGATTCTGTTTTCCCCGTTGTTTTTGTTTTCAGTTATTTTTTGCAGTTGCTGGAGTTTATCTGCGAAACTGAGATTTATTTTACTCACTTCCTCCACTTGTTCCTTACTTAGTTTTAGCTTTTTCTTCATCCATTCAGTTTGTAACTCTGCAATTTCTCCCGATGTTATTTTGCTGGCAAAGGGTGGGGGGCCGTCACCCCCGGGCGGTTGTGTATAACCAGTAAAACTAAGAGTACTAACCAACAGTAAGAGATTAAACCGGGCGATACTGACAAGATTTGTTTTACCTAACTTCATAAAATATGATTTTGCTATTTTGTGCAAGAAAAAGATTTTTCTTTTTCCTCACTTGTTTTTCAGACTATTAATAGATAAACAGACATTCTGTCCCGGCGAATTTCAAAATGGAGTAGCGCCTTCTCAGCAACACCATATGATATGGAGACAGGAAAGAAAACGTTTGTAGGAGCAGTACACAAGTTGATCTGGAAGCCAAAAAAAAGGAAATACAGTGTGAGGATTATAAAGAACAGCCATACTCAAAAACATTCAATCAGGTGATAATAAATCAATATCAGGAGACAGGTAAGCAGTTAGTTAAACAACCAATGATCAGGGGCTCTCGTCGAGAAAAACATTTTAAATTAAACGGTTCCTGCTATTAAAGTGGTACAGTTACCTGTATGGTGGTACCGGCGTTTTTTTGCCCCTTGATAATATACTCACCACCCATTATTGCGGCCCGTTCTTTCATGCCTAAAATTCCAAGAGTTTTTTTTGTTGCTACTTTTGCTTCATCAAATCCCTTCCCATTGTCACTTATGGTTAAGATTATATTTTTTTCTTCTACCTCGAAAATCACATTTATCATATCTGCTTCCGAGTGCCGGCCCGCATTGGTTAGTGATTCCTGGAAAATACGGAATAAACCGGTTTTTATGTTCCTGCTTACGGCAGGCTCGTTATCAGGGCCGGAGAAAAAAGTATCAATTCCGGATCTTTTGCTAAATTCTTCGAGATATGTTTCAATGGCAGCAAGAATACCCAGGTCATCAAGTATGCCTGGTCTGAGTTCTTTTGAAATTCTTTGTACAGTGCTTATGGCTTTATTAAGTAAGATGAACAGGTCGTTCAGTTTATTCCTGATGGCTTCGTTTTGAAGATCCAGCTTATCACGCAGCCAGCTCATATCCATTTTTATGACGGTAAGTTGCTGACCGAGTTCATCATGTATTTCCCTTGCTATGGAGGTACGTTCTTCTTCGCGGATATTCTGGAGATGATCGGTTAGCCGGCGGATAGCCTGGTAGGATTCTTCCAGTTTCAATCTTGCGTCGACCAGTTCTGTTACATCATCATGATAAATCACCGCCATTGTGTTATCTTCTACAAATTTCATTGCCCGGAATAATCGCCAAAGAGTCTGGCTGGGTATATGACGGGGGTACTCCAATTCGAAAAATTTTGTATCATTATTCAGAACAGAATTAATCCCATTTAATACTTGCTGTGCAATTTCATTTCCTTCATAAGCAGATTTTTTACAAATATCCAGGTAATTGATTCCTTTCCCCGTTCTGTCAAGCTCAGTGGCTGCATTGTTATCTGCAAATTGTTCCCAGGCCCGGTTTACCATAATAATTTCTCCATTCTTATCAATCACTGCTACGGATGATTTGAGTGATGACAAAATGGCCTGCACAAATTTTTCATTTTCCCGGCTCAGATTATAAAGTGTTTCTTTTTCAAATTCAGCTTTATTTAGTTTCGCAATACCAATACGGTACATCAGCAGAAAAATAATGATGAACAGGAAAATCATTATGCTTATGCCGAAATTGAGGTTATAATAACCTGCCCTGCGGCCCAGAAGACTAACCCCTCCGGCAATAAAAAAAATACATACTGTAATAATTGTTTGCCAGCCGCCCACCTGTGCTGCTTTTGATTTTTGATAAAAGGCGGAAAGAAACCCTATTTCGGGTCTTGCAAATAAAAAGGCCGATGATAGAAGACAAAGACAAAGGGAAGTGACAAAGGATGCTTTTGAAAAACCTGGTACAGAATGAAGCTCTTTTGCATTATAAAGGTGTCCAATAAGTGTGACCAGGCCGCCTATAAAAATTATTATACATAAAAAATCGGATATATATTTTATCCTTGTTCTCCTGGAAGAGAAAGTTATTAAGGAAATTCCAAGAAAGAGAAACGCAAAAGAAGCAGTAACCGATATGCCACTGGACAAAAAATTCTTATACGCATATTTGTCTTTAAACAGGAGTTCACCTATTGGTGATTGCCAGCCGAACGCATATTCTGTTAAGGAAATTATACCTACAAATGATACAATGTATCCAAGAAGCCTGGAAATTTTTTTTTTATTTCTGGTTCTTAATAGCAGTGCTGTACTGGTTAATATTACGACAACAGAGGAGGTAGCTATCATATTCCGCCAATTCGGATTGAAGCTTAACAATTCCGGGATAGCAAATAACCATCCAATGAGTGCAACGAATCCGATGATTATTGCTCCAAATGCAAATAAAACAGTGCTGCGTGTGGTATTAAAAAAATGATTTTCTGTAAATGGCATACTATGATTTCTACGGGCTTACTTCATAAACTCTCAATAACTATCATAACATACCTGTACCCGCTGCTTTTTATGCAGCAATTAATCAGAGCCTTGAGGTAAGAAGCATTTAAGGTAGTAAATTTTCAATAAATCTGTTTTTTGGAATTGTGCTGCTTTTATGAAGATATTCTCCCAGCTTTATATCCGGTACAACTATGTTTTCTGTACATAATTTTCCTGAGCGGCTGCTATAAATAGAAATGTTACTTTTGTATTTGCTACAAGCCAGGTTATCGATCCGATATTGAATTGGGTAGGAAAGTCCGGACAGCACAGAGCAATGCACCGGTGAAGAGCCGGGTCTCGCCAAAGGCGGGAACAGACAGTGCCACAGAAAATAACTGCCTCCGGGTAAAGGTGAAAACGTAGGGTAAGAGCCTACGGCTATTGATGGTAACATCAATAGAGGGTAAACCTTGCATGCTGAAATGCCACATATAGGATCGTTTTGAGAACTGCTCGTTCAAGATCCAGGGTAGGCAGATTGATCCCGGCAGGTAACTGCCGGGGCAGATAAATGATAGCCCACGACAGAATCCGGCTTACAGGCTTGTAGCTTTTTTCATTGAAACCTTAATTATGAGAATATTCCTTTTTGCGTTTTTCGTCCTCATTTCTTTTTACAGTTGCAGGAATAAATCAACGGCTAAAGCAAAGCCTGCGGAAACTGTTTCAACGGATAACAAACAGGTTATACAATCGGATAAAGTGTCAGTGCTTACTTCATTGAGTCATTCTATCATGTCTGTACTAAAGAATAAAAAATACGACTCTCTTTCATTTTTTATTCACCCTGTTGAAGGGCTTCGTTTTTCTCCTTACGGATATGTTGATACTATGAATGATGTGGTATTGACGGGATTGAAACTGATTGCAGAGATGGGGAAGAAAAAGCAGGACATTATACACTGGGGCGAGTATGATGGTACCGGCAATCCGATAAAGATGACCTTAAATGAGTACATGCAGCGTTTTGTGTATGATGTAGATTTTCTGAATCCGGAAAAAATAGGCATCAACGAATTTATTGGTGCAGGCAACTCACAAAATAATATCATGGCAATATATCCGGGATATGATTTTACTGACAGCCATTTTTCAGGTTTTGAAGAAAAGTATGATGGAATGGACTGGAGAAGCCTGCGGTTGATATTTAAGAAAATTGGTAATAAATATTATTTAGCAGGTATTGTGCATGATGAGTGGACGATATAGTTCTCACATGTACAGGTTCCCAATATAACCGCCGAGTTCCATCATCCATGCAATTCCCAAATGAACTAAAAGTCCGCCGACTATTGACCGGGTATTATATACAATAATCCCAAGCAGCAATCCGCCGAAATAAGAACTGATGCATTCGCCTAATGGCTTGCCAAAATGAATAGTACAATAGAATACAGCCATCGGCAGTATTGCATCCTTTCCCGCCCATTTTATGAAGGCCAATACTAAGAAACCCCGAAAAAAAAGCTCAGTGGTGATAAAATCACTTCCATAGGACAATTCAAAAAGCAGCTTATGCCACCAACTAAAATCCGTTTCTATGGATTCTGCGTCAATCATTTTTAGCTTGGGATAAGTATCAAGGAAATCCGGCTGAGTTGATGCCAGTCCGATAAGGGGAAGCATGAGTAGTGTCATTATCATATATGGCTTTATACTGAACCCCTTTAGTGTGAAGCCATAAAAAGGTTGTTTATTATCAAAATTTGCCCAGGTAAGAAATAAAATGGTTGTTACAATAAGAAACAATAAAGGCCAGTAAATGATATGATTCCAGTAGTTTTCCCAGCTCTGATCCGGGAAATAGGTAATAGCATTATTCAGACTGATTTTTAAAGAAAAGGCCGCCGGTGCAAACAGGATAAACAGCCAAAAAAGCAGGGGTGTTGTTGTATCTTTTTTTTTCTCTCTCTGAAGATAGAGTGCCCAATGAGGAGTTATAAAGGCACTCAAAAAGACTATATACCATAGGATAGGTTTAAAAGGGAACGAACTTTTTTTTTGAATGTACCCGTTAATATCAAAATGATAATTCAGAATTATGAGAATAGCAGTAAATAAAGAAATGAGGATAAAAATCTGTTTATCTGTTTCGTAGAAATACCGTCTTATATATTGTATGATAAGTTTCAATGGGGGGGAAATAAAATTTACTAATGTTCTTTAAACTTTCTTGCGCCACTCAGTTCCAAAGTTGCGTTAATAATTTATAAACAAAAAGTATAGCCATGAAAACTTTATCACTTAACCGGATTACAATTGCTGCAGTTGCAGTATTATTTTCAGTATTTATTATTTCTTGTCAGAAGGAGAGTAGTCTCTCCGGTTCAGCTGACACGTTAACCGAGGAGGAAGCCACCACTTATTCTGATGAAAGCACACAAACTGAAGCCAGTTTTGATGATGTGGAAGATGTAAGTATGGTAGCCGCAGAAGAAGAGGGAGAAGTAAGTATGTATGGTCGCCCGGGTAATGAAAGCGGCCGCCAGTTTCCTTTTGCAGAATTACGTTTACGTCTCGGCCCTTGTGCAGAAATTACAGTTTCTCCAAATGACAGCACTTATCCCAAAACAATCACCATCGATTTTGGGCCTAACGGTTGTCTTTGTGCAGATGGGAAATACCGCAGGGGTGCTATAGTCATCCATCTTACATCCCCTATCCGCAGACCGGGTGCTGTAATGACAATCACATTTGTTGATTTTTACCTTAACCGTGCCCATATTGAGGGAACAAAAGTTGTGAGTAACCTGAGTGAGAACGGGAACATTAAATTCACTGTTCAGGTAGTGGGAGGCAAAGTAACTTTTCCTAATGGCAGAGGATATCAGTATAATGGCATTAAATATGTAAAACAAATTGAAGGTGGTGATACCCGCCAGATTCGGGATGATGTGTATAGCATTGAGGGAAGATCAAAAACGGAATTTAATAATGGTGTTACGATTAACCTCAATACAGAATCTCCTTTGATCAAGAAAGTGGTTTGTCCCTGGATAAGTAAAGGTGTTTTGAAAATTAAAATTAACAGCAGGGTATTGTTCCTTGATTACGGTGCTCCCGATAATGGTGATTGTGATAATAAAGCGATGCTGAGCTGGAATGATGGAAATAACCAAAGACTTATTACTTTACCTTAATTTCTATGAACTGGTGTTTAAAGTCTTCCTGCATTGCAGGAGGACTTTTTTTATTTCCCTTTATCGAAATTCTTTTTTATCCAGGTTACAGCTTTTTTTACATAATATTCTTTGTCATTTTCGAGAGAACTGACAAGTCTGCTTATTGCAGGATGTAATTCTTTTATCCGGGTGTACCATTCAACCATTACGAGGGAAAGCCTTCTTTGCCATGGGTCGGCCGAACGATTTAAATTTTCAGCAATGCTGAAGATTTCTTTTTGGTGAGTTTTTACAATTCCTCTGAGAAACTGCATGCCAAGGCCATCACATACAGCCCAATTGTCAATTCCCGATGAGAATTTTCTGAATAACTTTAGCAGTTTTTCAGGATCTTTCTTTCCCATTTTTTCCATGATTTTGATGGCAATTATTTTTTCTTCGAAAGCACCGGCATTCCATAGTTCTTCTGCCAGTTCAAAAGAACCATTTTTGTATTGATTGACTATTTCATTGAGAACAGGAGTTTTTACGCCGTACGCTTTGTGTTTTCCGGGTACCATTGTATTCAGAAAATCCCGGCTACTTTTCTCTCCATGAGTGTCAAGTAACTTTTGTATCTCTTTAATTTCCTTTGACATGTTTAAGGTATAATGCTGTTGCGGATGTTATATTTTCTGCAAAGACGAGTTGTTTTTTCCTTTATTTGGCTTTGATAAAAATGGGGGAGATAAAAATTTTGATCATAAAGTTGCCGGTATTGTGTCAAGAGTGCAGTATTATTTTTTTCAAGGAATTTATAAAACAACGTCTTGCTGTCTCTTGCGTCGTTGCCAAAAAGTGTAAGACCGCCGGTTAATATATAATCAGCTCCATGTAATTTTGAAGCTGCTATTATTTTTTCTATTTCTTCTTCAGTATCAGAAATAAAGGGTAACAGGGGAATCGCATTTACACCAACCAGGAATCCTTCCTGCTTTAATATGGAAATAAGTTCCAGCCGTTGTTTTGGTGTTGCGGCGCCGGGCTCCAGCATAGCACTGATTTTTTCATCCAGGGTGGATAAGGATACGGATAGAATAACTCCGCGGTTTAGCGTCTCTTTCAAGTCTTCAGGTAGAATAGCCCTTTTATCAATCTCTTTTAACAACGCTGTATCTCTGCTTACTAATGTACATTTAGTGCTAATAAATACCGGGAAACGATATTTTAAAAAAAGTTCAAGCATTTTTCTTGTAAACCCCAGCTTTTCTTCATGCTGTAGGTAGGCATCTGTTGCAGAACCTACTGCTACTATTCCAAACTGCCCTTTTTTTGCCCTGGCTGCAAGTTGCTTCTCCAGAACTTCTATTGCATTTTCCTTAATGTAAATACCCGCCTCCATATTTTCACCGTATTTGCTACCGCGGATATAGCAGTAAAGGCAATTACAACTGCAGCCTTCGTATGGATTTACTGAGTACTCATCAAGAAACCAGGAATCCCTTTTCTTGTGCTTGTTCAATACCGATTTTATCTGCTTTTGCTGAAGCATATAATAAAGGTAATGAGAGCAGGAATATTATCTATTCAATATGATAACTTATCAGAGTGGATATTTGGTCAAGCTTTACCTGGGGAGAGCCTAGAACCGCTTTTTCCCGGATATATTTAATGACACCTATACCCGGTTTAAGCCAGGTTTGATCTTTCCGGAAATAAGGGGCATTTTTTTCGTAATAAATATAATCACTAAATGTGCCGGCAGGCGTTTGAAACGCAGTTCGCACTTTAAGTGAGCGGCAAATAGCTGCATTATCACTAAAGCTAAACAGGAAACGTATAGAGTCACCCGGAAAGAGGGTATAATCTTTTTTAACATCCATGATACCAGGGATAAATAAGCGGTCTTCCATCATAAAAATAGATGAATCGTTTGCATAAAGTTTTTCAGGGAGTCCCGCAGAAATATTGCTTTCCCACCAAACAAGACCATCAGCAAGGGATTTCCATGTCCTGGTAAAACGCAGTGTATCATATTGAACCCGAAGAAAAACTCCTTTGCTAAATACTGAGTCTTCATAAACCCAGTAATTCTTTGTACTAAGTGGTAAAATACCACAATACTTAGATGTACAGTTAAATGCCACTAATGAATCAGCAGAATAAGAACGTCCTGAAGGGTCACCAGTTTGAATGAGGCAGGCTTCTTCAGTTGCAGGAGTGACAAAACTTTCCTTTTTGCACGATAACAGGAAAAGGGTCACGGTCGTCAGGAGTACTAATGTTGTTTTCAAAGGGTTTAGTTTTTATGTCCGTAAAGGGCGACAAAATAGAAACTACTTTTTATTAATCATAGCTTTACTAAGTATTTTTTCTAAATTTCATTATCGTATTTATACATAATTGTTGAGAACAAGGCTGTTATGGAAAACACTCAGATAAAAAAAGCCCGGATAGTACCGGGCTAAAAAAATGATATGGGAAAACTACTATTTAAAAATTGTCCCAAAAAAATCTCTCATATCTTTCCAGGATGCGGTATCTGCTGCTGCATTATATGCGATTGGGATATTGAATTTCTGACCATTTGCAGTGGCATCAGGGTTGCTAAATGCATGAGTGGCGCCTTCGTAGGTTTTAAAAGTGTACCTGGCACCGATGGAATCCATTTGTTTTTTGAACATATCAACTTCGGCCTGGGGAACAAACGGGTCGGCTCCTCCATGACATACCAATACCTGTGCTTTGAGCTTGCCTTTATCCGGTGTTACTACTTTTAATCCGCCATGAAAACTTACCACAGCTGCAAGGTCTTCTCCCATATTAGCCATATTTAAAACCTGCGTGCCGCCAAAACAATACCCGATGGCTGCCATCTTAGAAGTATCTGCCTGTTTGTATGCTTTAAGAGTTTCTACGGCAGCATCAAACCGCTGTTTTGCCATTTGTGGGTCCTGGTAAAAGGGCATTGCCAGGTTGCCAGCATCGGTTGGGTTGTCGGCTCTTTTACCGTTTCCATACATATCAATTGCCATAGCTATGTACCCCAGTTTAGCCAGTTCTCTCACTCTCATTTTTACATAGTCATTCAATCCCCACCACTCATGTACTACCAATACAGCCGGTCGTTTCTCTTCGATATTTTCATCCCAGGCAACAAAGCCATCCAGCACCAGACTGTCTTTTATATCGGATGGAGAGTAGGTTACACTTTCTTCTTTTAGTTTAGGTTCTTTCATTTCAGCCTCCTTTTTTTTGCCTTCCTCGTTGCAGGAAGTAAGTAATAATGTAAACGCTGTTGTAAGAATAAAAAAATACTTTTTCATTATATCCGGGATTTTGTTTTTAAAGTCAGAAGATTAAAGTTCAGGAAAAGTTCTTTGATGGGAAAGGAAAACTCAGCTGACCATTCATTCATTGCCGGTACATCCCAACTGTTAGCTTTCCCTTACCTTTGCACCCATGACACAGGAAAAATTACAGGATATGCGGTCCCGCATTGCCGGGATAAGGAGGTTTCTTTGACGTCGGGAACCGACAACAAAAGATAGCCGAAGACAAACAACTTTCGCTGAGCCCCGGTTTTTGGGATGATAATAAAAGGGCGACGGAAATTCTGAAAAACATCAAACTGAATGAGTATTGGGTAAAGCTCTATGAAACTGCTGAGACAGGAGTAGAAGACTTTGCCGTGCTGTTTGAGTTTTGGAAAGCTGGTGATGCCACAGAAGAGGAGACAAAGGAAGCTTACCAAAAGGCACTGGATCTGTTAGATGATGCAGAGTTTAAAGCCACATTAAATGAACCTGAAGACGAATTACCTGCTGTATTGCAGATAAACTCCGGCGCTGGCGGTACAGAAAGCCAGGACTGGGCCGAAATGCTGGCCCGCATGTACAGAATGTACGGTGAAAAGCAGGGCTGGAAAGTTACCGAAATGGACTGGCAGTGGGGCGATGGTGCTGGTATAAAAACCTGTACGTTGCAGTTTGAAGGGCCGTTTGCTTATGGATTTTTAAAAGCAGAAAGTGGTGTGCATCGCTTGGTTCGTATTTCCCCATTTGACAGTAATGCAAGACGGCATACTTCGTTTGTATCCGTTTATGCTTATCCGCTGGTGGATGATACTATAAATATTGAGGTAAATCCTGCAGATGTAAAGATGGAAACATCACGCAGTGGCGGTGCTGGCGGACAGAATGTAAACAAAGTAGAAACGAAAGTGCAGTTGACGCATATTCCGACAGGTATTGTGGTTGTGTGTCAGCAGGACAGAAGTCAGCTAGGTAACAGGGAACTTGCCATGCAAATGCTGAAAAGCCGTTTGTACGAATTGGAATTACAGAAACGAAATGCCCTGAAGGATGCCACCAATGCCAAAAAGAAAAAGATTGAGTGGGGCAGCCAGATAAGAAGCTATGTTTTCCATCCATATAAAATGATAAAGGATCACCGTACCGATTATGAAGTGGGAAATGTGCAGCCAGTGATGGATGGTGAACTGGATGGATTTATAAAAGCTTACCTGATGAGTGAAAAAGAAAGCAGTGTGTAATTATTAGCACTGGAATTGGACTATGATAGTAATTAATTTTACAATTTAAAATATGTCATATGAGTTTTGGAACATTTTCATATCCCATGCCTGTTAATGAACCGGTTTTAAGTTATGCACCCGGTTCTCCGGAGAAGAAAAGACTAAAAGAAGTATTGACGGAACTTAAAAAGCAAGAGATCGATATACCAATGTATATCGGTAGTAAGGAAGTAAGAACAGGAAGAAAGATAGCCATGCACCCGCCGCATGAAAGAAAACATACACTGGGTTATTTTCATGCCGGTGAAGAAAGACATGTGCACCAGGCAATCGAAGCTGCTCTGGCTGCCAAGGAAAGATGGGCTAATATGAGTTGGGAAAACCGTGCAGGCATTTTTCTAAAAGCAGCTGACTTGATGGCAACAAAGTATCGTCCCTATATGAATGGTACAACGATGCTGGGTCAGAGTAAAAATGCTTTTCAGGCAGAAATAGATGCAGCTTGTGAGTTGATTGATTTTCTTCGGTTTAATGTGCACTTTTTATCTGAGATATATAAGCAACAACCCATCAGCGGTGCTGGTATGCACAATCGTATGGAGTATCGTCCGCTGGAAGGATTTGTGCTGGCTGTAACCCCATTCAACTTTACAGCTATTGGAGGCAACCTGCCGACCTCAGCTGCCATGTGCGGCAATGTGGTGGTTTGGAAATGTGCCAACACACAGGTGTATTCGGCACAGATGACAATGAGGATATTGAAAGAGGCCGGTTTGCCTGATGGTGTGATTAACCTGATATATGTGGATGGCCCAACGATTGGCAGAGTATGTTTCAACCACCGTGATTTCGCAGGAGTACATTTTACAGGATCTACGGGTGTTTTTAATAACATGTGGGAAACGATAGGTAAAAACATGGCCAATTATAAATCCTATCCCAGGATTGTAGGGGAAACAGGAGGGAAGGATTTTGTATTAGCCCATAAAAGTGCTGATCCGGATGTAGTGGTTACTGCACTACTGCGTGGTGCTTTTGAATTCCAGGGGCAAAAATGTTCTGCGGCTTCAAGAGCTTATATACCATCTAATATAGCAGAGGAAGTAAAAAAGAAATTGATAGCAGGGGTGAAGAGCTTTAAAATGGGAACGGTGGAAGATTTTACCAATTTTATCAATGCGGTAATTGATGAAAAAAGTTTTAACAGCATCAAACGATATATTGATAATGCGAAGAAAGATACTAAAGCAGAAATATGGGTAGGCGGAAAATGCGACAGTAAAGATGGCTGGTTCATTCAGCCAACGGTAATACAGGCAAAGGATCCGAAGTATGTAACCATGTGTGAAGAGATCTTTGGACCAGTGCTGACTGTGTATGTATACCCGGCAAATAGTTTTGAAAAGACTTTGGACATGGTTGATAATACTTCGCCATATGCTCTTACAGGATCAATAATTTCGGAAGACAAGGCAGCGGTTGAGCTGGCAACAAATAAACTTCGCAATGCAGCCGGTAATTTTTATATCAACGACAAACCTACTGGTGCAGTTGTAGGGCAGCAACCATTTGGAGGAGCAAGGGGAAGCGGTACAAATGATAAAGCAGGAAGTATTTTGAATCTGTATCGTTGGTTAAGTGCAAGAACGATTAAAGAAACCTTTAATCCGCCAACTGACTTCGGTTATCCGTTTATGAAAGAGGTTTAAAAAGAATTTTAAAAAAGCTTGCAGTTCAGTGAAACGCATTATACCTTTGCATATCGGACATATAAAACCTTAAAACATTTTTTATGAAAAAAATTATTTTGTCTTTGGTTATTTTAACTACTACGTTTTTTGTTTCTCAGGCGCAGGTTAACGTTGGTGTAAAAGGCGGTATCGGGATGTTTAACTTCTCAGGCGATGATGCTGAAGATTTTAAATCAAAAATTGGCCCAATGGGTGGTGTCTATGCTGCCATTCCACTCGGTGAAACTTTTGCTGTAGCTCCTGAACTCCAGTTTAGCGGCCAGGGTGCTAAAATGGAAGAGTCAAGTTATAAAGTAAACTACAATCTTAGCTTCCTGAATATACCTGTAATGTTCCAGTATCGTAACCCTTCTGGTTTCGTTGCTGAAACCGGCCCTCAAATCGGTTTTTTGATGAGTGCGAAAGCTAAGATGGATGGAGAAGAAGAGGATGTTAAAGATTCGTTTAAAGGAAATGCTTTTAGCTGGGGTGTTGGTTTAGGGTATAAATCAAGTATGGGTGTTGGTATTGCTGCCCGCTACAATATCAACCTTAACAGCATTGTTGATGATGATGAAGGAGAAAGTGTTGATGTTAAAAACTCTGGCTTCCAAATTGGTGTATTTTTTGAATTTGGCGGAAAGAGTGGTAATGCCCGCAGATAATGATGTTTAAATTTTTTCAAAGGCCGGAAATAGTTTCCGGCCTTTGTCATTTTAATATATTTGTATTATTAAAACGGGTCTATTGAAAACACTACTAAGCTATAAAGAGTTATCAGCGGCCATAGAGCAATTAGCCCAAAAGTTAAACAGCAGTCATCCGGATATCAGCGATGTTATTTTTATGGGTATACAACAGGGAGGTGTGGTGGTAGCTAATGAGATTGTTGCGGTTCTTGAAAAATTAAGACCCGGCCAGAAAATTAAGGCTGGTCAGCTTGATATTACTTTTTACAGAGATGATATCCGCAAGGCCATCCTGGCGCCTGATAAAATGCATATTCCCTTTGCTATAGAAAATAAAATTGTTGTATTAATTGATGATGTATTGTTTACTGGGCGTACTATAAAAGCTGCGTTGGATGTTCTGGTGGATTACGGTCGCCCTGCAAAAGTAGAGTTGTGTGTACTGGTTGATAGAAAGGAACATCGCCAATTCCCCATTCAGGCCGATTATGCCGGAGTTGTTGTGGAAACGAAAAAGACCGATAAAGTGAAGTTAGTCAATAATGAAGTGGTTGTAATAGAAGGCTGAATTTTTCTACAGTAGCTGTTGGTAAATAATTTGTGTAAAAGGTGATAGCGGTAAAACCATAATTTCCCCTAATTTCGCTTTTTAATGCAACTATCCACTCGACACCTGCTTGGCATTAAAAATCTCACCAAAGAAGATATTTCACTTATTTTATCTACTGCAGAGCAGTTTAAAGAAGTTTTACAAAGACCTGTAAAGAAAGTGCCTTCCCTTCGGGATGTAACTATTGTTAACCTTTTTTACGAAAACTCCACTCGGACAAGATTCTCCTTTGAACTGGCGGAAAGAAGACTCAGTGCCGATACCATCAATTTTGTGGCATCGGCCTCTTCAGCTGCAAAAGGAGAAACGTTGCTGGATACGGTTAATAATATTTTATCCATGAAAGTGGATATGGTAGTATTGCGCCACAGTGCCAGCGGGGCGCCACATTTTCTATCACAGCATATTCCGGCTGCAATTATTAATGCCGGTGACGGAATAAATGAACACCCGACACAGGCTTTGCTTGATGCCTTTTCTATCAGGGAAAAAACAGGATCTCTCGAAGGAAGAAAAGTGGCTATCATCGGAGATATAATGCACAGCCGTGTGGCGCAAAGCAATATTTATTTATTGAGTAAAATGGGTGCTAAAGTAACGGTTTGCGGTCCACCCACTCTGATACCAAAGTATATGAGCGATGCCTTGGGTGTAAATGTCAGTTATAGCCTGAGGGAGACATTGGAATGGTGTGATGTGGCAAATGTGCTTCGCATTCAACTGGAAAGACAGAACCAGGTACTTTTTTCTTCATTGAGAGAGTACAGCATCGCATATGGAATCAACAGAAAATTGCTTGATGGCCTTAACAAAGAAATTACAATCATGCACCCCGGGCCTATTAACAGGGGAGTGGAACTGGACAGTGATGTGGCTGACAGTAAACAATCCATTATCTTACAACAGGTGGAGAATGGTGTGGCCGTGAGAATGGCGGTTTTATATTTATTAGCAAACAGAAATAATTAACTATAGGACGGCAGTTGTACATGTATGCCAGCAAAATGAGTAACATTGTACATCCTAATATTATAATATGGCAAGAATATGTCTTTTTCCCGGCACATTTGATCCTGTAACATTAGGGCATGTGGATATTATTAACAGAGCCCTTCCGTTATTTGACAAAATAATCGTTGGAATTGGTTTGAATTCTGCCAAAGCTCCTATGTTTTCTGCTGAACAACGAAGCAAATGGATCAGAGAAATTTATAAAGATGAAGAAAGGGTGGAAGAAGCAGTGTATGAGGGGCTCACCATCCATTACTGTCAAAAAATTGGAGCAAATTTCATTTTAAGAGGCATCCGCTATGTCAGCGATTTCGAATATGAAAAGACAATTGCTGATGCTAACAGAACACTCGATAAAAGTATTGAAACTATCTTTCTTACCGGCGAGCCAAAGTATACGTCAGTAGCTTCCACGATTGTTCGTGACATTTTGCGAAACGGAGGTAATGCCGCACCCTTTTTGCCGGAAGTAGTTACAAAATCCCTTCTAAAATAACTTATGAGTATCTGGTTTAATAAAAACCTTTCATTGGATCATTTGAGCCAGCTTGGTAAGGGAACAATGGGTGATTACATGGGTATAGAGTGGGTTGAACTGGGGGATGATTTTCTGAAAGCCAAAATGCCTGTGGACTATCGTACCCGGCAGCCTTATGGTTTGTTACATGGTGGTGCATCCTGTGTACTGTCCGAAACAATTGGTAGTGTTGCTTCTGCAATGGTGGTTGATCATTCAAATTTTTATTGTGTTGGCCTGGAAATTAATGCAAATCATATCCGCAGTGTAAAAGATGGATTTGTTACTGGTCTTGCGTTACCATTACATATTGGTGCCAGCACCCATGTGTGGGATATCAAAATATACGATGAAAGAGAAAAGTTAATTTGTGTGAGCCGGCTCACCGTAGCAGTTATTCCAAGAAAGGACTGAATTATTTCCCGGCAGATTGTTTAAGTACATCAGCAACCGAAGGGAAAGTATCGGGCATATAGTTCCCCAGGTCTGCAGGATTTACCCATTTAATATCAAGAATATCTTCTTCTGTTTGGGGTACAAGTTGCTGGTTACCGGATACTCTCATATTGTACCAGTGAGATTCTTTAAGGATAAACTTTGTTCCTTCATGGTAAGTATGATACGTAACGCAGAATGGAGAAAATAGCTTTATATTTTTTAACCCCGTTTCTTCCTCCACTTCCCTTACGGCACATTCTTCCATCTTCTCATCTTTGTCCAGTTTTCCTTTGGGCAAATCCCATTTTCCTCTGCGAAAAATGAGTAGGATTTCTTTTTTTTCATTCCGGACCAATCCTCCTGCTGCTATGATAACCGTAAACTTTTTAAAGAAAGCCTTTTTCAATTCTTCCAGGTCTGGATGAAAAAACACACCGGCATGTACTTTCTCCAGTTGCATTTCATGAACCATCGTTTTAATAGTATGGCTGTTCAGTTCATCAATATATACAGCATCATCATGATGAACATAGGGCTGGATGGTTTTATCCAACTCATTGCAGAGGAAAAGAGGTTTATTGCCGAAATAAATTTTTATAAACATAGTGCAGGGTTCATTTTATCTTCGCTTTATGACCGACGCCAAAGCAATCGCTGAAAAACTGCTTCAAGTTAATGCAGTTAAGCTAAATCCCGAGCAACCATTTACATGGGCCAGTGGCTGGAAAAGCCCCATTTATTGTGATAACCGTAAAGTATTGTCCTTTCCTTTTGTCAGAGATTACATAAAATCGGAAATGTGCAATGTTATTTTCGAAAAATTTCCGGATGCCGGGTTATTGGCTGGTGTGGCGACTGCAGGCATTGCCTGGGGCGCAATGGCTGCCGATCAACTCAAACTTCCTTATGTATATGTACGTCCAAAGCCAAAGGAGCATGGATTAGGCAATCAAATAGAGGGGTTTTATGAAAAAGGGCAGAAAACTGTTGTAATTGAAGACCTTATTTCGACAGGGAAAAGCAGTCTCCAGGTAGTGGAGGTGCTGAAAGAGCAAGGACTTGATGTAATCGGGATGGTTTCAATTTTTACTTATGGCTTTCCGGCTGCAACTGAAACGCTTTCAAAAGCATCATTGACCTATCATTCCCTGACAGATTATTCAACTTTAATAGAACTGGCAGTACAAAAGGGAATTGTGTCTGCTGGTCAGCAGGATATTTTGTTAAAATGGAAGGAAGATCCTGCCCGATGGAAAGGGAGTTTGTAATTTTAGTTATAATTGATTTTGATAATGAGACAATTTATTCTTGCCGCAATAGCCCTGCTAGGTTTTGTTTTTGCAAATCATGCTCAAACAAAACCAGTTCTTATGGCCACCATTAAAACACCCAATGCAGTTTGTGTCAGTTGTAAGGAAAGAATTGAAACATACCTGAAAAGGTATGATGGGGTATTGGAAATAAATGTTAACTACCGGAAAGGGGAGACCAGGGTGAAATATGTAACTGACAGGACCGATATTGAACAGATTAAAACGGCTATTGCCAATTGCGGGTATGATGCTGATGATGTTCCCGCAGTAGAAGATGCTTATAATCGCCTGCCGAAATCGTGCAAAAAATTTGAAGATGGAGGGGGGCATCCTAAACCCAAAACTCCGCCTCCTGCACCGCTTCAGCAATAATTCGCTACTTTTTGTAGGCCATAAGCGAAGTGATTTTTATTGAAGCAAACCATTAAGGTTCTGTTTGCCTTCATATCTGACAGGATAATTCACATAAAAACCGGCTTTTCCAACTTTTGCTGTTCCAACAATTTTAAGAAGTACTTCTTTTTTCAAAAAAGCGGACATTGAATTTTTCAAGACATTTTTCATGTTCAGTTCCAGCTTTACAGGCAGACGAAAATCCGCATTTGCCGGAATGATAATAAGTGTATCAAGCATAAATCGTCCGAGCAGGTTACCATCAATCCAGGCATCTCCGTCAGCTTTTTTAAGCTTCAATTTTGATTTATTAGGGTTAAAATAATGAAGGTCCATAAACAAACTGGTTTGAGATAAACTGATCCCGGTGGTTTTTACGTTTTCAATTCCTATAAAATCGGGTTCTTTCAATGAGCCACAGGAGCCAATAATAAAAGTGAGTAAAAGCAGTGAAAAAAATGGTAATTGCTTCATGCATTCAAGTTTGTATGCAAAATAGGTCAAACCCTGTTTATATATCGTTATAAGAAAATCTTTAAAATCAGATACTCTCCGGGTACCTGCTGAGAGATATTTATTCCTGTTTGATTTCCAGGTTTTATTTCCACCAATTTTGAGACACATTTCTGCTGTTGAGGACGTACATCAGTCAGAGAAGGGGTGATTTTAGATCACCGTTCATATTCTATTTTAAAGAAATTCTTGTGAATTAATAAGATATCATAGTTGCTATTTATGACTAACCTATTTAGTTTTTGAATTACAAAGTCAAATTTCACAATTTACTAAATAATAGCAAAATATTTTTTTTAAATAGATAATTGATAAACAATTATTTTAAATAATTTATTTGAAATAAATTTTATAAATAATTATATCCTTTTATTTAAAAAAATCTTTTTGTAGAGGGAGTATTGCTTATATTGAAAATATTTTTTAATTTTTTGATTTTCAAAGATTTATGATTTTTATTTAAAAATATAGAGCAAAAATAATATAAAATTGAATTTAATTGTAATATGTAATTAAAAATTCCTGTATTCAATCTAAAGAAAAAAAAGATAGCGATGCAACCTTGTCATTTAGGCGCAACTAATATGTGCTAAAAATTCTTCATAAGTCATTCATTATCGTATAAATACGAGTTTCGGGAATTACGGTTTTTATTTTTTCTATCTGCCTGAAAAGCTTCTTTTTACAAATTGTTTAGATTAAATTAGCTTCCGGTTTCTTCACTTTTGGATATTGGACTAATGAGAAAACTACTTTTACTTGGTACCCTTTTACTTGCCATTTTTACTGGCAGTATTTCCTATTCCCAGGACTTTTCAAATAAAGGCAAGGAATTCTGGCTTGCGTACAGCTATCATGTAGGAATGAGCGGCGGAAGCGGTACTCCGGTAATGACCCTTTACATTACGTCTGATGTTACAACGACCTACAATGTCGAGATTTACGGTGTTGCCACTATTCAGGCGGGTACAGTCAATGCTAACCAGGTTATTCCGGTAATTATCCCTAATACATATTTTGTAAACGGAGATGGTTTATTTAATGGTAAGGCGATCAGGGTAACCGGAGTTAAACCCATCGTCGTCTATTCTTTTATTACAAGAACCCAGGCAAGTGCGGCCACTTTATGTCTGCCTACAAATGTATTGGGTAAAGAGTATTATTCTGCAAGTTTTACACAAGTATCAAATGAGAGTAATGCAAACTCGTATATTACAATTGTAGGTGTAGAGGATAATACGTCCGTTGAAATAACACCTACAGCCAGTACTGTAGCCGGTTGGATATCAAACAGTACATATACCATTACATTAAACAAGGGCCAGGTTCACCAGGTTTTAGGAATAACTACTGGTACTAACGGAGTAGATCTTTCAGGTACAAAAGTTAAATCAGTGGCGTCATCATCCGGAGGTTGTAAAAGAATTGCTGTCTTTTCCGGTAGTGGAAAACTATCTATTTCCACTCCTGGATGTAACGCTGGAAGTGCTGATAATTTATACCAGCAATTATATCCTGTTGCATCCTGGGGAAAAAAATACCTGACCGTTCCCAGCTATGGCAAACCGAATAATTATTTCAGAATTATGCGTAGTGATCCTGCTACTAATGTTTTTCTGAATGGCACTTTAATTCCGGCAGCTTCATTTGTAAATAATTATTACCAGTTTTTTAATAATACACCCAATCTGATTGAATCAGATATACCGGTTGCGGTCGCACAGTATTTTACTTCACAAAACTGTCCGACAGGAGTAGGCGGTAATCCCAATCCGTACGATCCTGACATGATTGTTTTGAACCCGGTGGAGCAGAACATAAACAAAGTAACACTGGTAAACTCACCACTGACTGTATCACAAACTTCTCCTAACCAACCTCACCAGCATCATATTCATGTGGTAATGCGAAATGGCGGTACGGGACAATCTTCCTTTAGATTGGATGGAGTTGTTCCGGCAACCTCATGGATTACTCATCCTGCAGATCCAAATTATTCTTATTTGTATCTTTCGAATGTAGCTCAGGGTAACCATTCCCTTTATTCCGATTCCGGATATAATGCGATCGCTTATGGATATGGTAGTGCTGAAACGTATGGCTATTCAGCGGGTACGAATGTAAAGGATATTTATCAATTCCTTTCTGTTCAAAACCCCCAGGGCACTGTGAGCTTTCCAGCTACCTGCCGTAACACGCCTTTTTATTTTTCCATGACATTTCCTTATCAACCAACTTCTATTCAGTGGGTTTTTGGGCCGACATTAAATGCAATGGGGATTGCCGATATTACTGATCCTGCCCCGGTTCCGACATCCACAACTGTTGTTAATGGAAAAACATTATACATCTACCGGCTGCCTACTCCCTATTTGATAACAGCAACCGGTACTTACCCGATCAGGGTATTGGCTACAAACCCTACATCTGACGGTTGTAGCGGTACTCAGGAAATTGATTTTGATGTACAGGTATTTAATCCTCCGCTGGCTGATTTCAATTTCACAACGGATGGATGTATCAACAATCCGGTAAGTTTTACAGATAATTCAAATACTGATGGAAGGGCTGTTAACAGCAGGCACTGGAATTTTGGTGATGCAACAACTTCTGCCGCCAACAACCCTACTCATACATATACAGCCCCCGGTGCTTACACGGTTAAGTATTCATTGATCACTGATATCGGTTGTTTGGCAGATACTGCTTTGCATACGGTTACAATTAATGATCCACCGGTTGCACAGTTTAGTGTTGCGGCACCTTATTGTCCCGGGCTAAATTTAACTTTTACGGATCAGTCAACTGTACCTGCTGGAGGCACTATTGTTCAATGGACATGGGATTTTGGCGATGGTTCGCCTGTAGTTGTCAGATCTTCAAGTACAAATGAAGTACACCAGTATACTACCCCGGGTAATTACATTGCTACTTTAAGAGTTGTTACATCCTCTGGTTGTCAAAGCACATTATTCAGTTTTCCCATTACTATTCATCCAAATCCTGTTGCAGATTTTAACTTACCAGTTGTTTGTTTACCGGTTGGTGCTGCTCAATTTAATGATTTGTCAACTGTGGGAAGCGGCAATGCTATAACTGGCTGGGCATGGGATTTTGGAGATGCAGGAACAGCATCCATTCAAAATCCCCTTCATAATTATACAACAACCGGCCCTTTCAATGTAAGTCTGAAAGTAACTACCAACAACGGATGTACAAATACAAAAAACCAGGTTCTAAGCACTGTTTTTGCTGAACCTCAGGCTGCTTTTAATTCTTTACCTGAAGTATGTATCGGAAGTCTGATCGGGTTTTCAGATGCCAGCACCGCACCCGGAAGTATCGTTACCGGATGGACCTGGGATTTTGGTGATGCTACACCCGTCTCAACATTACAAAACCCTACACATATTTATAATACTGCGGGTACTTATACTGTAACTCTTCGGGTTACTTCTTCGGCAGGGTGTCAGACCGTAAATAATGTGGCCACCCGTACTGTTGTAGTTAAACCGTTACCAACGGCAACAATTTTTGGCAATACAACAGTATGCCTTAATTCGGCATCTCCGAATATTACTTTTACCGGGGCTAATGGAACCGGACCATATACTTTTACTTATACCATTAATGGAGGCCCCGTTCAGTCTGTTACAACAACAAGCGGAAATTCTGTTGATGTTTCTGTACCAACAAATGCCACCGGAACTTTTACATACGCTTTAACCAGTGTAAAAGAAGGAAGCTCCACAGGTTGTATTCAGAATCAGACTGGTTCGGTAACAGTGACAGTAAAAGCGCTGCCGACTGCAGCTATCAGTGGTAATACTACAGTATGCCTTAATTCGGCATCGCCGAATATTACATTTACAGGAGCCAGCGGAACTGCTCCTTATACTTTTGTATATACAATAAACGGGGGACCAAATCAAACGGTTACCACTACAAGTGGTAATTCTGTTACTGTAGCAGTACCGACCACCACTGCCGGAACATTTACTTATAACATAGTGAGTGTTCAGGAAGGTAGCGCCAATCTTTGCAGCCAGGTACAAGCAGGATCGGCCATCGTAGTAGTAAATCCATTACCAACCGCAACCATCAGTGGAAGCACAGAAATATGTTTGAATGCGGCTTCCCCAAATATATTATTTACGGGTTCTAACGGAACTGCACCTTATACTTTCACATATACGATAAATGGAGGTCCTGCTCAGACTGTTACTACCACAAGTGGCAATTCGGTCAACGTAACAGTGCCTACCAATGTTGCAGGTACATTTACCTATTCACTTGTAAGTGTGAAAGAAGGAAGCGGAACTGCCTGCAGTCAGGTGCAAACTGGTACAGCTGTAATTATTATTAATCCTTTGCCTGCAGGTAATTTCAATTTTACTTTGCCAAGTTGTGAAACAAGAACTATTTCATTTACAGATGCCTCTCTGGCAAATGCCGGAACCTTAAATGACTGGCGATGGAATTTTGGTGATCCCGGTAGCGGAGCAGCTAATACATCTTCCTTACAAAATCCTGCACATACTTTTGCCACGGCAGGTTCTTACATTATTTCTTTGGTTGTCACATCTGATAAAGGATGTGTGAGTCCGGTGCATAATGCTAATGTAACTATCAATGCCAGGCCAAAAGCCGGATTTATTTCACCGGAAGTTTGCCTAACAGACCCGCAAGCGCCGTTTATTGATACAAGCTCTGTTGCAGGAGGAATCATTGTTGCGTGGGAATGGAATTTTGGAGACCCGAATGCCAATGCCGGCAATCCGAATACATCAACTTTACAAAATCCAACGCACAGGTATTCAATTACAGGTTCCTATACGGCCCGATTGATTGTTACAAGTAATAATGGCTGTAAGGACACTGTTCAGCAAACATTCACGGTAAACGGGTCCATCCCGGTTGCAGGGTTTACCGTCCAAAACCCTGCATCACTTTGCAGTAATCAGCCTGTAAGTATTAAAGATGCATCTTCTGTAGATTTTGGAAATGTAGTTAAAGTGGAAATATTCTGGGATTATCTGAATAATCCAACAATAAAGACTACTGATGATGATCCCACACCGGGGGAGCTTTATACACATATTTATCCTGAATTTGGTACTCCGTTCACTAAAACTTTTCAGGTAAGATATGTTGCTTATTCAGGTATTAATTGTGTAAATACAAGTACGCAAACAATTACAATGCTTGCTACTCCTGAATTGCAGTTTACGCCAGTGCCATTTGCATGTACGAATGCCCCGGCTTTCCAGATTACACAAACTCAGTTACTCAATGGGCTTTCAGGTTCAGGAATTTTCAGCGGAACCGGCGTTACGTCAACCGGATTATTTAGTCCTTCAACAGGATCTGGGCAATATATTATACGTTATACTTATACCGGTACAAACGGTTGTGTAAATTATAAAGAACAAACTATTGATATTTATCCATCTCCCCCTGTAAATGCCGGGCCTGATAAGTTTGTATTGGAAGGTGGAAAGGTAATGCTTACACCTGCTTTAAGTGCCAGCATGCCGGTAACTTACCTATGGACACCCGGCACTGGTTTAAATGATGCCACAAGTTCTTTCCCTCTGGCATCTCCTTCAGAAGATATTACTTATACGCTTACTGTAACAACATCACAGGGATGTACAGCAAGTGACAAGGTATTTGTAAAAGTGCTGAAAGCGCCAATCATTCCGAATATTTTCAGTCCGAATGGAGATGGAGTGCATGACAAGTGGATAATTCCGTATTTAGAAAGTTACCCGGGTTGTACAATAGATGTGGTAAACAGGTATGGTCAGTTAGTATTCCGTTCGGTCGGCTATACCACAGCATGGGATGGCAAAGTAAATGGCAAAGATGTACCTGTGGGTACTTATTATTATGTGATTGATCCGAAGAATGGCCGGTCGAAAGTAACCGGTTATGTAGATATAATCAGGTAGTACTATGAAACGATTATTAATAATAGCCGTTCTTTTTTTGTGTGCAGGTTTTTCTTCAGAAAGTCAGCAAAGACCTCATTATACACAATATGTAGTAAATCCTTTTATTATTAATCCCGCAATTGCCGGCATTGATAATTATGTTGACCTGAAGATGGCAATCAGGGATCAATGGGTGGGTATTAATGGTGCTCCGAAGACTACTTATTTCAGCGTTCATGGTCCGTTGGGTAAAAATGATTATAGAACTTCTTCGACTTCATTTAATGTACCGGGAGAAAATCCAAGAGGTAAGGCTTATTGGGAAAATTATACTGCGGCAGAACCACATCATGGAATTGGTTTAAATGTCATTAATGACAGAACCGGTAGTTTTAATTTCTTTACAGCAAGTGCTACCTATGCCTATCATCTGGGATTAACTCCGACAACTAATTTATCTGCCGGCTTGTCTGCCGGGATTACCAAAGTGAGCATTGATGCGAGTACACATGATTTTTCAGGCACGGGTGACCCGAGTGATCCTGCAACCGGATCAGGGTTCAGCAGCCAGTTGACAAAAATAAAACCACAGATGGCGGCAGGGTTGTGGCTTTATTCCCGGGATTATTTTATTGGGTTTGCTGCTCAGAATGTGCTTCCTCAAACATTGAATTTTGTAGATGACAATACGGCTGTGCTGACAAAAGGAAGATTTGTGCCGCATTTGTTTTTGACAGCAGGTTATCGGTTTTTATTATCCGAGGATGTGAACGCAATACCTTCCCTGATGGTGAAATATATCAAAGGCAGTTCTTTCAGAGAGTTTCAGCCTGAGGCAAACCTGAAACTGCAATACCGTGACCAGTTGTGGCTTGGGGGCAGCTATCGTTACCAGGATGGGTATGCTGGTATGCTGGGATTAAATGTCAGTAATACTTTCAACATCAGCTACGCTTATGACAAATCCAATAACAACAATATTCTTCGTGACTTTAATAGCGGAACACATGAATTGGTTTTTGGGTTCCTGATCGGTAACAGGTACAGCCAGGCCTGCCCGAGGTGTTATTAAATCTCCTCGGATCAGAGGTGAACGATCTTCTTGTTGCGGATAGCTTTCAGTGTATTCAGGGTCTGCTGCACTTTCTTTTTCCGGTCTTCTACTGTTTTTACAGATATGTCAGTATCAGGAATACTACTGATGTTATTTTCGTTTAATTCCTTCTGGATGTCATTCAGCTTAATTGCAACGTCGTTATATACTTTTTGCAAACTGTCTATACGTATCTGGTTAATAGCATTGGAAAGTTGATTATTCACCCTATCCCAGTCTATATTTGAATAAGCCTGTTTCAGTTTATTTTCCCATTTCCCCCAGTCAAATTTGTTCAGCTCTTTTTCATATACGGCTTTCAGCTCTTTCTTTTCCCCTTCAGAAAAGGCATCTGCAATACTTTTTTCCACCACATTCCATTGTGTATTTTCTAGGACCCGTTTAGAAGCTGCCAGCGCTTCTTTTACCTGTTGCTCCTGGTATTTTTTTAACTCAGGGATTTCTGTTTCCTCAAAACCTGCCAGTTTATAAGCCATTGTGGAAATACCTTTTACATTTTCTTCATTCAACAATGAGGTATGGGGAGATTTGGGAGATGCCGGTGCAGCCAATATTTCTTTTTCCGGCATGCTTTTACCGGTAGCAGCAATAGTAGCAATCGGGGGCTTATCCAATTCTTTACTATTTTCTATAACAGTATTCTCTGCATCGTCAGTTACAATATTATTAAATGGTGATGCAACGCCAGCATAAGCAGTGTAATTAACCTTATTTTTATTACCTTCTTTACCTGGCAGCAATAAAAACAGGTTTATAGCCAATATACAAATGAGTGTTGTGGCAAGCCCTGCTATTTTATTTATGGTTAATGCTGGTTTCTTTTGTACACCCATGATAGTTTCAATACGATGCGTTATATCATTCTTATTGCCGGTGGCAGCAACGATCAGTATCTTTTGCAGGTGCTTCGTCTTTTCCAGTGTAAGCAGGGCAGAAGCATACTCATATGAATCATACTGGAACTGCAATACCATTTCATCACAACTTTTTTCTCTTTCTCTTTCTACGATCTTCACAAAGGCTTTTACAAAAGGATTAAAATAAAGAATGGTTTGAATAAAATTAATCAGCAGGTTAATTAAATAATCATACCTCCTGATATGAGCCAGTTCATGCAGCAGAACGGCTTCCAGTTGAGAAGGGGTTAAGTGATTGATGGCTGCCAGCGGAACTAATATTACTGGTTTAAAGAACCCTATGGTAACCGGTGAAGTCACAAACTCGGACACCCATATTTGAACTGTTTTTTTAATACCCATCCTGGCCGCCACATTCCTGACAAATATTCTCCAATCCACATTGATTTTGCTGAGTCCGTATTTCCTTATCACCTGCACATAACGATAGTTGCGAATAAACCGCAAAACAGGAAGCACCAGTAATAACAGGTAAGCCCCGGAAATAAAAGGAAGGCTTTGCAGCAACCAGTTATGAACTTCATGGCCCGATGAAATAAAAATACCTGCCGTACCTTCTTCAGAAATATTGGAATAAACAATAAGGAACGTATAAATAAACCAAAAAGAACCTGCAAAAAGCAGGATAGTTGCCAGCACACTTTTGTAAGATGCCTTTGTATTTTTCAGAAAAGCAGTGACCACCTGGTAAATGACCCAGAGCAACGCCATTTGCCAGAGGCTGTTGAGTACTGCCCATCCAAGGGCTTGCAGTAGGTGAAGCTGGATGCCGGTCATGGTTATTGTTTTTTAAGACTATCCAGCAATGCCTGGATCTTTTCCAATTCCTCGGGACTGGCCTTATGGCTTTCATCACCCAATGCCTGTATGACGAGTTGCGTAGGTGAGCCGCCAAAAAGACTATCTATCATTTTTCCTAATAAATGCTTTTGTGTTCTTTCCTTGTTCACGGCTGCCTGGTACACATGGGTACGCATAGAATCATCCCTTTTCACAATTCCCTTTTCATTCATGATCTGCATCAGTTTAAGGGTAGTTGTGTATCCAACATCTTTCGTCTGGGCCAGTTCTTCATGTACATCCCTTACAGTAGCTGTTCCTTTGTTCCAAAGTATCTGGAGGATTTCCAGCTCACTTTCCGTTGGTTTTATCAATTTTGGCGCTGACATAGTATTCCAATTTATGACCCGAATATACGACTAATTTCGTAAGACAAGTAAATGGCAACTATTTTTAGCCTTTTTTAACAGCCGCTAACGTGGGACGAATATGACACTGAAAGGTTACAATTCGTGGTGTAAATAACCCTGTTAATCATAAATACTAACTACCGTTTGAAAAATATTTTACTTTTAAATTAAACTTGCCCCTTGCTACAAGACTATTTTAAATCCTTCCGGGAAAATATAATTGGGATAGATACCAGTTTTGAATCACCTTATGGTTCACAAAAAATGGTTTATGCTGACTGGACAGCCAGTGGCCGGGCTTATCAGCCTATCGAAGACCGCATTGGCAGGGAGATAATGCCATTGCTTGGCAATACGCATACGGAAACAACAGTGACCGGAACTGCGATGACCAAAGCCTATGAACTGGCCAAACAGATCATTAAAAAGCATATCAATGCCGGCCCTGATGATGTACTCATCTTTGCCGGTAGCGGTATGACAGGTGCCGTAAATAAATTGCAACGGTTGCTGGGTCTCCGTATTCCCGAACGCATTATGGATTATGTAAAGCCGGGAAGACTGCCTGCTTCACATGAACTAGCGAACAGTGTGCTGAAGATCCATGAACTGTTCAGTAATTATCTTGACGTGGATGTAAACCTGAAGCCGGTGGTTTTTGTGTCACATATGGAACATCATTCTAACCAAACTTCCTGGCTGGAGACAATTGCTGATGTTGAGATCATTCCAAATGATGAATCCGGTAATATATGTTTGTCTTCATTAGAGAAATTGCTGATTCAATATAAAGACAGGCAACATAAGATTGCAGCGATCACCGGTTGTTCGAATGTAACAGGTATCCAGACTCCCTACCATAAAGTAGCTAAATTAGTGCATGATCACAACGGACTTTGTTTTGTCGATTTTGCTTGTTCTGCTCCTTATGTATCAATAAATATGCACCCTGAAGAAGAAGGTGCACAGCTAGATGCTGTCTTCTTTTCTCCGCATAAATTCCTTGGCGGGCAGGGAACACCGGGAGTGCTGGTGTTTCATAAAAAATTATACAAGAACATCATTCCCGATCAACCCGGCGGAGGTACGGTTACCTATACCAATCCATGGAAACAACATGAATATATTAATGATATTGAACACCGGGAAGATGGCGGCACACCGCCTTTCCTGCAGGGTATCAAAGCAGCATTGGCTATAAAGCTGAAAGAAGAAATGGGAGTGGAAAACATGCTGCGGCGGGAAGAGGAGTTATTGAAAATAATTTTTGACAAATTACCGGGTATTCCCGGGATTGAAATACTCGAAGGAGAAACGACACATCGTCTTGGTGTTATTTCATTTTTACTGAAAGGCGCCCATTTTAATCTTGTCGTCAAATTATTGAATGACAGATTCGGGGTGCAGACAAGAGGGGGCTGTGCCTGTGCAGGTACCTATGGCCATATGCTGCTGCATGTAGATCAGCTGCATTCTTATGAAATACTGGAAGAAATGCACAAAGGCGATCTTTCCTGCAAACCAGGCTGGGTACGGATGTCCATTCACCCGGTAATGACGGATGAGGAGATCCATTATATCCTGTATGCTATTGAACAAGTGGCGTTGCATTATACAGACTGGAAAAATGAATACCAGTATGAGCCAGATACCAATGAGTATCATCACAAATCTTTCAAAGATGAAACAGGGGAGAAGGTAACCGGATGGTTTGCAGATAAACTGGTTTGATCAAAAAAATACCCGGAACAATCTCCTGCAGCAAAAGGTATTCCGGGTAAAGAAGTGTAAGTTATTGTTATGGTACCAACTCAATAATCCCGAGATCAGTTAACTCACCAACAGTTATAACTACATTCTCTATCAACACGGGTGAGTAACCAGGGTTATGAGGTGTTATCTGGATGTTGTATGTTCCTGTTTCAAGGCGACGTATTTTAACGACACCCTCATCATCATAGCCATAAATTTCCCCCGAGTTATAATTGTCATTATAGACAACCACTGCAGATTTAGATTCAATTGGTAAAACAGTTAGCATAAGGCTGCCAAATAACTGCTCATCCTGTGCATCGTCAGAACTCAGGCTGTTGATCCCTTCAATTTTTTTGCCCTGATTATTTTCAGAAATAGAGGAAAGGTTTGATTGCGAAGGTGCCTGTAAAGCATCTTTGGAACAACCAATTACAGAAACAAGAAATGCAAAAGAAAGGGCTATATAGCCCGGACGGGTAATTTTTTTCATAAGGTTCGAATTTTTAATATAAGTAATTACTATCCTGCCCAATATATAGGTGCATAATTCTATTTGCAATGATCAACTCTGATTTTTTAAAAGACTAAGTGTTTTATTATAGGTTTAGCATCTGAAATTACTTAGTGATTAATATGAAAGCAAAATTTCGCATTTGGAATAAGATTATTTAAAAAAGATCGTAGAAAAAATAAGCCCCACTGTAGAAACAGCGGGACTTATGTAATGGTTCTGATTAAGTTTTTATTGATACTGTGCTGTAGTGGCTTTGTTAATAGCTGCCACCGGCTCAGATTTTATTCTGTATTCATTTCCCATTGGTTTTGGCACTTCTGGTACAACAGGTACTTCCGTTTTTTTAGCATTTATTTGCGCCAGGGTAGGAGCAATTACCAAAGACACAATTGACATCAATTTAATCAAAATATTCATTGATGGGCCAGAGGTATCTTTAAAAGGATCACCTACTGTATCACCTGTAACAGATGCTTTGTGCGGATCTGATTTTTTATAATAAGTTTCTCCGTTAATTTCCACCCCTTTTTCAAAAGATTTCTTAGCATTATCCCAGGCACCTCCGGCATTGTTCTGGAACATTCCCATCAGTACGCCACTAACGGTAGCACCTGCAAGGAATCCTCCCAAAGCTTCAGGACCGAATGTAAAACCAATCACCAGCGGGGCGACAATTGTTATGGCGCCAGGTAAAAGCATTTTTTTGATAGAGGCTTGTGTAGAGATAGCCACACATTTATCATATTCAGGTTTACCCGTACCTTCCATAATACCTGCAATAGTTCGGAACTGGCGGCGAACTTCTTCCACCATACTCATTGCAGCTTCTCCTACGGCACGGATGGCCAGTGAGGAAAAGATAAACGGAATCATACCGCCGATAAACAAGGAAGACAGTACATCAGCTTTGTAAATATCAATATGTTGGTTCCCTGGCATCGCCACACCCACGAAGGCTGCAAATAAAGCAAGTGCAGTTAAAGCTGCGGAAGCAATGGCAAAGCCTTTACCGGTGGCAGCAGTGGTATTTCCCACCGCATCCAATACATCCGTTTTTTCTCTTACTTCTTTTGGCAATTCACTCATTTCTGCAATTCCACCTGCATTGTCTGCAATAGGGCCAAATGCATCAATAGCTAATTGCATAGCAGTTGTAGCCATCATACCGGCTGCAGCAATAGCCACACCATACAGGCCGGCAAACTGGTAAGAACCCCAGATACCACCTGCTAAAACAAGAATAGGGAGAAAGGTAGATTCCATACCTACAGCCAAACCGCCAATTACGTTAGTAGCATGGCCGGTAGAAGATTGCCTGATAATTGAATTAACGGGACGTTTCCCCATTGCAGTGTAGTATTCAGTAATGATACTCATCAATGCACCTACCAGCAACCCTACTCCGATAGCCCCGAGTACACCCCATTTGGTAAACATCACACCTCTCAGTTCCATGGCTTCGGGAAGAATGAAATATACCAGTCCAGCAGCTGCAGCGGCTGTAAGAATAATCGAACCCCAGTTACCCATGTTTAATGCTTTTTGCACCACATCAGTACTTATACCGGCAGTATCACTTACACGAACAAACAAAGTACCTATAATTGAGAAAAGTATTCCAACACCTGCAATCAGCATCGGTAAAACGATAGGAGAGAAACCTCCCAACACATCATCTCCAAAAACCACCGTTGTTTGTTGTCCTAAAACGATAGTGGCTAATACGGTAGCCACATAAGAACCGAATAAATCAGCACCCATACCGGCTACATCACCAACGTTATCACCAACGTTATCAGCGATTGTAGCAGGATTTCTTGGATCATCTTCAGGTATTCCCGCTTCTACTTTACCAACCAGGTCAGCTCCTACATCGGCAGCTTTAGTATAAATACCACCACCCACACGGGCAAATAATGCGATAGATTCAGCGCCTAGTGAAAAGCCAGTCAGCACTTCGATGGTTTTAAACATTTCATCAGAGTTCACAGGTGCATCGGGAGCAAATACCTGTTTCAATACAATGTATAAACCTCCTAAACCAAGTACGGCTAAACCTGAAACTCCCATTCCCATTACGGAACCTCCGGTAAACGAAACATTCAACGCTTTTGCCAGGCTGGTACGGGCGGCATGCGCAGTACGAACATTGGCTCTTGTAGCTACTTTCATACCGATGTAGCCGGCAGTAGCGCTAAAGACAGCACCGGCTACGAAAGCAACGGCGATCAGCCAGTGGGAGTGGGGGTTAGACATCGCCATAACAGCAAGCAGTATACCCACGATTACTACAAAGTAACCGAGTATTTTCCATTCAGCTTTTAAGAACGCCATAGCACCAACAGCGATATAGTTGCTGATTTCTTTCATACGGTCATTGCCAGCATCTTGTTTGGAAACCCAATTGAACTTAATGAGGGTATAAAGCAAGCCAATCAGTCCCATGACGGGAACCAGATAGATCAATTTGTCCATAAGAGTCGTTACTTAGTCAGATTTAATGAAAACGGCCGTTTGGCCGGGCGGCAAAGATAGGGTTTGGGGGCCAATAGCCCAAGCCTCGGAATGGGCTTTATTTTCAGCCCTTTGAGGCCTGTTTATATTGATTCTTTTACCATGTTTCAGCTTATGTTTCCTGAAATATTGCTCTGTAATTAATGATAGTTACTAATTGCCAGAAAAGCTTTGCCCAAAAAATCAATAATATCACCGGCTACCATCGCCTCCTTAGAAAGCTCCTTAGCCGCCAAATCACCCGCCAGACCATGCAGGTAAACCCCAAGAACCGCTGTTTCACTGGAGCTATATCCCTGAGCCAATAAGCCAGTTAATATTCCTGTCAGCACATCACCACTTCCGGCGGTAGCCATACCGGCATTACCTGTACTGTTGAAGAAGCCGCGACCGTCAGGCGTGGCAATAAAACTGTGCTGTCCTTTCAGGATGATTATGACGCTTAATTCTTTTGCCTTTTCCAGTGCAAGGAGAACTCTTTCAAATTCATTGGCTGACCCGCCAAACAATCTTTCGAACTCTTTTGGATGAGGAGTAAGTATAGAGCCTGGAGGAATAAGTTTCAGTAAATCTTTTTGCGAAGCCATAATATTTAAAGCATCTGCATCGAGAATAACAGGGCTTCTGTAAGAATCAAAAATTTCGCGGAGCAATATTTTAGTTTCTGATGCGGTACCAATACCAGGCCCGATTCCAATTGCTTCGAATGCAGAAAGATCATCTTCAATTTTTGTACTGAAAAAAGAATTAAAATCTGTCATTACCATTGCTTCAGGAACAGCAGTTTGCAGAATGGTATAACCGCAGGTAGGTATATGACTGGACAATAAACCCGCACCACTCCGCAGGCAGGCTTTGGAAGCGAGTATGGCGGCGCCAATTTTCCCATAACTACCCGCTACCAGTAAGGCATGGCCGTAGCTGCCTTTGTGGGCAAAACGTTTACGGGGTTTGTGAATGGTGTGTATAATGGTATCATCTAATAGTTCAAACCGGCTGCTGATGGTATCATAGAATCCTTGATGAAGACCGATGTCGAGCAGGTGTATTTCTCCAACTATCTCTTCATTTTCTGCAAATAGAAAAGCTGGTTTGTAACATTGAAAACTCAGTGTAAAGTTGGCTCTTACCGATAAATTTCCTTTTGACGAACGATCAGTAAAAAGTCCGCTGGGAATATCAATTGAAACGACCTCACAGCCAGAATGGTTGATATGCCGGACGAGTAAGGCTGTTATTCCCTCGATGCCCCGATTTAAGCCTGATCCAAACAATGCGTCAATCACAATTTGCCCGGTTGGAAATGGATGAAATTGCTCTGTTGATTGTATAAAATGGATATCTGCGTTTGGGAATTGGTGAAGCCTTGCGAGGTTGGTTTGAAAATCTTCTGTGCCTTTGTGGCCAAATTCCAATATATAAACAGTGACTAAAAAATCTTTTTCCATCAGCATCCTGGCAATGGCGAGCCCGTCACCACCATTATTTCCTTTACCGCAGAAAATACCAAAGGAAGGAGCATCAGGATATTTTTTCAGCAACCAGTCAGTACTTGCCGTGGCTGCTCTTTCCATCAGGTCAATGGATGAAATGGGCTCATTCAGAATTGTAAACTGATCCCATAAGCGAATTTCTTCTGCAGAAAGAATTTTCATACCTCTATAAAGGTCAGCAAGTTTTTGCAAAAAAGAAATGACTTAGGGTCTTGTTTTCTTATTGATGTTTTGAAAGCCGGAATCTTTTTGCCGTTTAGCAGCAGACAGTTCATTTTTTTTGGGAGAGATACTGTCCGATTCTTCTTCATCTTTTAACCCTCGTTGCAGGTAATCGCCAAAGATATCATAACAGAGATGGGCAGTACTATAAATACTTCTTGTAAACCGGCTACCCAAAATGATGATCGTAGCTTTTTCATCCATAAGCCGGGCAAAAGCCGCATTAAAACCGTGCCATTTTCCAAAGTGATATATCACTTTTTTCCCATTTGGCAGCAATTGAAGTCTCCATCCCAAACCGTAATTATGTACTGAGGGCCGCTCAAAACTATAAGGAGTAAATGCTGAATCCAGTAAAGACTTGCTGATAACCTGATCAGTATATAAAGCCTGATCCCATTTCAGCAGGTCACCGGGCGTAGAGTAAATATTCTTATCACCATAAGTGCCATCAAGGAAATCATAACCCCAGTAATGGCCGCTGTTATTAAAAGAAGGAGTGGCAGTCAGCGTATCTTTTAAGGTAAACACATACGTATTTTTCATTTGCAACGGTTCAAAAAATTTCTGCCGCATGTATTCGGGGTATAGTTTGCCGGAAATTTTTTCAATGATCAGGGCCAGTAAAAGATAATTTGTATTACAATAGCTGAATTTTTTATTAGGATTAAAACTGGCAAACGGTTTGTCCTTAATAAGGATGGACAGAACATCTTCGTTAGTCGCATACTTTTTCTTATCCCAGCTTGTCTTGTCCATAAAATGAATATAATTAGGCAAACCACTGCGGTGATTCAACAACATCTTTACGGTAATACCCGGATAAGGAAGAGAAGGGAAAAATTTAGAAATGGAATCATCCAGTGAAATTTTTTCTTCCTGAACCAGCCTTAAAATTGCAATAGCCGTAAATGTTTTACTGGTGGAAGCAATATGAAGAGAAGTGCTGGCTGTTATCGTATCTTTTTTTCTGAGATCAATTTTCCCATAATATTTTTCATAAATGGCAACACCGCTTTTTGCAATAAGTATCCCCCCGTTGAAATTGTTATTACGGAGTAATGTAGAGTCGAAAAATGAGCTCAGCCGCCGGTAATAGTTGCGGAATTCCTGCTGATCTATTTTTTGGGGTGTAGCTGGATAATACTGCAAGGAATCTTCCTCTGGTTTTTTCTCAAAAGTGGAAGTCTGGCAGCAGAAACTCAGTATTGCAAGCAATAAAATGTAAGAGACCGTCTTCAAAAGGTTTCGTTGGTTTAATTACAAAAATAGAAGCCAATACTACCGGGCAATATATTAGTTTTCCCCAGCGGCGTTACAAATGTTAATACAAAACAACTGTTAGTGTTAATATTTTCTGCTGAGTTTATTATATGCTACAAAAGTTGCTGGTTAGTACGTAGTATATTTGCTGTATGACAAAAGAAGGCAATAACACCAGCTACCCAAAAGAAAAAATCCGGATTCTTTTCCTGGAGAATATCAGTGACACAGCAGTCAGGAATTTTCGTAATCAAGGCTATGTGAAGGTGGAGAAAATTTCAAAGGCGCTGACAGAGGAGGAATTGATTCACGAAATAAAAGATGTTCATATATTGGGTATACGATCA
This sequence comes from Chitinophagaceae bacterium, assembly GCA_044221225.1. Taxonomy (GTDB): domain Bacteria; phylum Bacteroidota; class Bacteroidia; order Chitinophagales; family Chitinophagaceae; genus JJ008. The sequence goes on along the minus strand of JBGAPQ010000007.1, from coordinate 127,505 downwards.
AAAACGTCTGTTACAAAAAAAGTGCTGGAAGCAGCCAAAAAATTACAGGCTATAGGATGTTTTTGCATTGGGGTAAATCAGGTGGATCTGAAAACTGCTACCAAAAACGGCGTGGTTGTCTTTAATGCTCCTTATTCTAATACCCGGAGCGTCGCAGAACTGGTTATAGGTTTATCCATTATGCTAATCCGGAGAATCCCCGATAAGAATAAAGCAGCACATGAAGGTATATGGATGAAAGAAGCAAGGAATAGTTTTGAATTAAGAGGAAAGACATTAGGGATAGTGGGTTATGGAAATATCGGGAGCCAGGTAAGTGTGCTGGCAGAGGCGCTGGGTATGAAAGTGATTTTTTATGATGTGGAAACAAAACTGCCATTGGGTAATGCAGAAGATGCCCGTTCATTAAAAGAACTGCTGGGTAGGGCTGATGTGGTAACCCTGCATGTGCCGGAAACAGCACAAACAAGAAACCTTATTAATAAGAACAACCTCAGGTATTTTAAGAAGGGAGCTATCCTGATTAACTATGCAAGGGGAGAGGTGGTGGACCTTGATGCATTGCGAAAAGAGATTTTGGATGGGCATATTAATGGAGCAGCTATTGATGTGTTTCCATGGGAGCCCGAAAAAAACGGCGACCGTTTTCAAACACCCCTGCAGGATTTGCCTAATGTAATCCTAACCCCGCACATCGGGGGCAGCACCGAAGAAGCGCAGCAGAATATTGGTGAGGATGTAAGTGTAAAGCTGTTCAACTATCTTGAGAAAGGAATAACTTTTGGATCGCATACTGTTCCTGCGCTGGCATTACCACCGCAGGAAGGGAGTCACCGCATCCTGCATATACATAAAAATGTTCCGGGTGTCTTATCTGCTATTAATACCCGGCTTTCAAAAAATAACATTAATATAGTAGGTCAATACCTGAAAACCAATGAAGAAATTGGGTATGTGGTATTGGATGTGGATAAAAAACTCTCCGCACAGGCTTTACACCTGCTGAAAGAGGTGAAGGAGACGATAAAAGTGAGGGTATTATATTAACTTCACTGAAATTAGTTATATGCAAAAAACTATCCTTTTTATTGCCCTTGCGGTAATAATAGCTTTTTCACCCGCCTGTAAGAATTCCACAAAAGAAAAAAACATTGAGGATGATATCAGAAAGGCTGTAAAAAATAACCCCGGTATCAACGCAGGAAGTAATACTTTTTCTATTGAAGCACCAGCGGGATGGACAAAAAAGGATACGTCATTAATGGGGATGAAATATACTTTTCTGAGTTCCGAACTGGAAAACAATTCTGATAATTTCAAGGAGAATGTAAATATCGTTACTGAACGTTGCGGATCTATGGGGCTTGACGATTATTATTCTGCCAGTCTTACTGGCTTAAAAACGATGCCTGGTTTTGAAAGAGGCAAAGAGTCTGACAGAAGTATCAATAATATTGAATTCAAGAACCTGAAGTATTCACATTCCTATGGCGGCATGCCTATTGATGTAGATGTTTATTTTACTATCAGAGACGGACTTGCCTATATTATTACCTGTAGCGCAAAAAAAGGGGAAATGGATAAATGGGAAACCCAATTCAGAGAAGCTGTAAGCTCATTTTCATTTAAGTAGCAAACAATTACACAAACCGTGAGGTTTGGTCAGAATATCCTTCCTAAATTTTCAATAAATACTGAAAATTATGTAAATTTGTGTTGTAAAACACAAACTGATGAAAGTTGTAATAGCAGGTGCAGGCTTTGGCGGACTGAGGTTGGCCCGTAAACTCAATAAAAAAGCCGGCTTTGAAGTAATACTGGTTGACCGTTTTAATTATCACCAGTTTCAGCCTTTATTTTACCAGGTGGCCACAGCTGGACTTGATGCCAGTAATATCTCATTTCCATTACGGAAGGTTTTTCAGAAAAGTAAGAATGTACGTATAAGGCTGGCCGAACTGAAGGAAATAGTTCCTTCAGAAAATAAGATTATTACAAATATTGAGGTGATAAATTATGATGTGCTGGTACTGGCTACCGGCGCAGATACCAATTTTTTTGGTAACACGCAACTTTCCAATCATGCGTTTCCGATGAAGTCAACGGTAGAAGCTTTACAGATCAGGCACCGGCTTTTGCATCTTTTTGAAGAGGCTCATACCATTAAAGATCAACAATCTTTGCAAAGAGCTATGAATATCGTGGTGGTAGGGGGCGGCCCAACAGGAGTGGAAATATCCGGTGCGTTGGCCGAGATGAAAAAATATGTTTTACCCAAAGACTATCCTGAACTGGACTTTTCAAAAATGAATATCTACCTGCTGGAAGGAACAGGAAAAACACTGGCGGCGATGAGTGTGAAATCGTCAGAAAGATCCGGCAAATACCTTGAGCGGCTTGGGGTAACAGTGCTTACCAGTACTTTGGTAAAAAATTATGACGGCAAAAATGTGGAGCTGAATAACGGGCAACTGATTCCCGCTGCTACTGTAATTTGGGCTGCCGGAATAAAAGGTAATATTCCTGGCGGTATAGATGAATCATTAATAGCGAAAGGAAACCGGATCAGAACCGATCGTTATTGTAAAGTAATCGGGCATGATAATATTTACGCAGTCGGTGACCTTGCGTATATGGAAACACCAAAGTATCCCAATGGTCATCCGCAAGTAGCTCCTGCAGCTATTCAGCAGGCCGATGTACTGGCTTCCAATCTGAAATTGATTGAGAAGAAAGCAGGACCATCAAGTCAATGTGAATTTGAGTACACTGATAAGGGGGCTATGGCTACAATAGGAAGAAACCTTGCCGTGGTTGATGTGTCCAGTCCCAAATTGCACCTTGGAGGTTTTTTTGCCTGGCTGATATGGATGGGATTACATCTTATGCTGATACTGGGCGTAAAGAACCGGTTTTTTGTGTTTATGAACTGGTTGTACAATTATGTTACGTATGACCAGAACCTTCGGTTAATATTCAGAGAATTTAACAGGGAAGAGTCTATAAATAAGAAACTATAATTATGAAACTAATTATTCCTGATTGGCTGATTATAACCAGTGCTCTTGGGCAAATGTTCACCGCCATCATTTATCCTTATATACGACATGTCGTTTTTGACTGGTACAATGACATAAAAAAACTAAAGCCATTGAACCAGGAAATTGCAAAAACCTATGGAAGGTATATACAGGGGCTTAATTTTTCTTTTGGGCTGATCGCAATTTTATTTACAGAAAATCTGAAGAATCAAACAGGATTAGCTTTGGCATTAACAGGTCTTATTGCCGCTTATTGGATAGGTAAAGTAGTGACTCAAATTACCTACTATCCGATGTATGAAATACCCAATAAACTTAGATTTAAAGTGGGTGAGGTGGTTATGAACACCTTATTTATATCATTTGCTGTCATATTCAGTTTGTTATTTGCTTTCAACCTCACAGGATATATGAATAATTAAAAGAAAAATGAGGTCAAAATTTTTTTTAACCGCCGAATGGAGAAAACTGGTAATGGCCAATTATGTTGTAGATCCTGCAATATTGAAAAAATATGTTCCCACAAAAACGGAACTTGACTATTTTGACAATAACTGTTATGTAAGCCTGGTAGGATTTATGTTTCAGCAGGTAAAGGTAAAAGGGTTCCGGATACCTTTTCATGTCAATTTTCCTGAAGTAAACCTGAGATTTTATGTCCGGTATAAGGATGGTCTGCAATGGAAACGGGGTGTGGTTTTTATAAGTGAGATAGTTCCCAGGCCTCTCATTACCATTGTAGCAAATACCTTATATAAAGAGCATTATTCCAGTTTACCCATGCAATATACCTGGGAAACTTCCGAAGATTATTTTCTGATCCGTTATTCGTGGAAAAAAAATAAGCAATGGAACAAACTGGAGGTAAAAGCAGATAGAAAGTCACTGTTATTACAGGAGGGAAGCTTTGAGGAGTTTATTACTGAGCATTTTTGGGGTTACTCAGATGGGGGGAACGACAGGACATTTGAATACCGTGTGGCGCATCCGAGATGGGATATTTATAATGTAAGGGAGTTTGTCGTTAATTGTGATTTTGCCGGCTTATATGGTCAGCCATTTGCTTTTCTTTCAGAACAAGAGCCAGTTTCTGTTTTTCTGGCTGAAGGTTCGCCGATAGAAGTATTCACTAAGAAAGTTCTTTGAGGATTTTCCGGGCTCTTGATTTAAAGGCGGCAGATTCATATTCCCAGCGGTCTTCTATTACTAATTTTAATTCATGTTTGATTTCCGGATATTGTTTGGACAGGTTATACAATATCGTCAATGAGAAGGCTTTGATTGCTGCTTTTTCTATTGGCGAGGTGATATAGCCAAAGCAGATGTCCATCAGGACGCCACGAAGCCGTTCAGGAACGGTTATACTTTGTAAAATCCGCACCGTATTTCGTTTAACGGCATCGTGGAGCTTTGGCTTCTTCAGGTTTTTGAGCAGTTTGTCGAAATGTTGTTGAATAAAAAAAGGGTGGGCATGTACTGAGTAACTAAGTGGCCACGATGCCCGCTGAACTACCCGGTAATCATCCTCCAGAAATAATTTGAAAAGTGCATCGAACTTTTTTTGATCAGTTCCGATCCATTTTACAATCTTCAGGCAATTAGCTTTTGAATGTTCAGCCAGTATTGTTTTTCTTAAGTCCATAAAGTTGTACAAACTAATTATCTACTGATAGTTCACAAAGCCATGAAATGGGTATTATATTTTTCCTATAATTAAGCGTTATGTTACTTTGATTATGAGAATGTTATATGTTTCATCCTGTAACATTCTCAGGGGTGTGAAATAAAATAAAAAAAAGGGGGTACAAACGGCTCAGCACTTTCATGCTTTGGACGCCTTTTAGTTGCTGCCCTTAGCCGACTTACTGCAACCCCTTTTTTTTATTTTATGTAACGAAGCCAAAGCAATCAATTTACACATAACGGCTATTATAAGAAAGATTCCTTTCCACCGCAAAAGACAAAGTCTTTTAAACAACAAAGTTCTTTCTTATAATTTATATTATGTTAAATATTATATTTAATAGAAAAGCCACATAAGTGGCCTTTCCCCGATAGTACTTATTTAATAGAATCGTATGTATCATTCCACTTCTTCTCTTCTGCTGCATATTTTGCCTGATCTGCAGGCTTCCCTTTAGCCATTGCCTTTTTGAATGCAAAAATATCTGCGAGATAGCTGGCTGCTTTTTTATATTGTTGTTTATCTCTTATTTCCAGCTTTTCTTTTGCAGCAAATATGGTAGCAGCGGCCAGGTATGGTTCCCGGGCGCCATCTAATGTTTCTCCGTATTCCTTGTCAAGAGCATCTCGCTTGGCCACATCTTCTTTAGATGCCATTGCACCCGGCTTAGTTCTTGCCTTCATTTCCTTTGAGTGAGTTTCTCTTCTTTCGTTCACTTTTGTTGCTTTATTAATAAAATGGTCGCCAATGTACAAGTAAGGGATTTCATACCCGGCTTTTGCTTTGGCAGCTTTATTAAACGCATTTATCATTTTCTTCTCCAGTTCTGCAGCATTTGCCGGAGGCGCAGGCGGATTTTCACCTCTTGGATTTAATGTATCGTAAATAATCTCTCCCAGTATCTGGTTTGCTTTGAAACTTTCAGGGTCATTGGCCAGTACTTCTTCCAGAGATTTTACTTTATCATCAAAATTGGTCATCAGGCCAACCGCAAAATCTATTTTGTCAAAGCCAAAATATTCACTTTTAGGATACAGTTCGGCTCCTAAGGCCTTATATTTTTCAAACGCAGCCATGTCTTTCTTTGCGAAAGAATGACTTACCATAAAACGATACACTCCTTCAAAACCATCTCCGCTTACTTTAGCATCGGCAAGGCGGGTATAATACGAAGCAGCATCGTCTTTATGACCTGAATTTTCAGCAGTGATGGCTGCAAGAATAAGCACATTTGTATCTAATGTAGTCGTCAGCAATTTTTTGCTAATCAGCAAATCAGAATATTCAATAGCTCTTTTAAGTTTTACAAGGCCGTTCTCCCATTTTTTACTGCTGTAATCTGCATATCCTGCAGAATAATAATTTGAATACAGGTTAATAGGACCATTTTGATAAGTAACGTCGCTCATTAAAGCCATTGCCTGATCCATCGATTTATACTTGGTAAAGGCTGCATCAGCTTCTGCTATTAATTGCTCAGCTTCGGGTGTTCCTTTTTTGCCTTCAGACATAGCAAGTCCGGCATAGATTGCCGTTTTAAGTATATAAACTTCGGGCTTGGCGGCAATTTTTGCATTGGTAATCGCTTTATCTAGATCTGTTTTTGCTTTGTCAAACTGGTTGAGCATCAGCAGGGTCTTTATATTGTCAATATTCTGTGCAGGTGCAAAAAATGCTGACAAGCTAACCGTGATCAGAAGGATAAACCTTTTCATTTTATAGTAGATTGAATTAAAAATTACGCATTATTCTGTAATGCTTTCAGTAGATGTATTTTCTCCATCACTGGTTGCGTTTCCACTTTCGTTTTCGTGTCTTTCCTCACCGTTCCCATTCTGCTGGTCATCCAGGTTGATAATGGCGGCTATTTCATCCCCTTCGTCCAGCCGTATCAGTTTTACACCCTGAGTAGCTCTTCCCTGCTCACTGATGCCACCCACCGGCATACGGATGGTAACCCCGCTTTTACAGGTAATCATAATATCTTCACTTTCTTCTACGGCAAGAATACCAACTAATGAACCGGTTTTATCCGTTACATTGATTGTTTTCACTCCTTTTCCGCCTCTGTTGGTAAACCGGTATTCATCCACTGCTGTTCTTTTGCCAAATCCTTTTTCACTTACCACCAGCACCGTTTTGGATGCATCTTTTTCAGGGTTTACACATATCATACCAACCACTTCATCGTTTTCATCATCAACTTCGATACCAGCCACGCCTATGGCCCCACGACCAGTGGCTCTAACTTTTTCTTCAGAGAAACGGATAGCCCTTCCGCTTTTCACTGCCATCATTATTTCACTGTTACCATCAGTTAGTTTTGCCTCCAGCAGTTCATCCCCTTCCACAATGGTTATTGCATTGACGCCTGTTTGCCTCGGCCGGCTGAAATCTTCCAGTTCAGTCTTCTTGATAATGCCTTTCTTGGTACATAACACGATATTGTGTGTCTTGACAAATTCTTCATCCTTTAAGTCTTTTACATCAATGATAGCTCTCACTTTATCATCTGGTGGCAGTTGCATCAGGTTCTGAATAGCACGACCTTTACCTGTCTTCTCTCCTTCCGGGATTTCATACACATTCAGCCAGTAAACTCTTCCTTTTTCTGTAAAGAAAAGCATGGTATGGTGGGTTGAAGCGACAAAAAGATGTTCTATGTAATCTTCGTCCCTGGTTTTTCCACCCATTACCCCACGGCCACCTCTTCTTTGTGCCCGGTATTCATCAGCCGGCGTACGTTTTATATATCCCAAATGAGAAATGGTGATTACAACGTCTTCTTCCTTTATAAGGTCTTTGATCTTTACTTCGTCATCCAGGTAAGTGATTTCTGTTTTACGGATATCGCCATACTTCTCTTTTATTTCAAGCAATTCAGTTTTTATCACCTCAAATCTCATGTCTTCATTTGCGAGCAATTCATTCAGGTGGGCAATCAATTTCACCAGTTCATCATACTCTTCTTTGATCTTTTCTCTCTCCATTCCGGTCAATCGCTGCAGGCGAAGTTCAAGGATTGCTTTAACCTGTATTTCATCCAGACCCCAGCCTGCATTTATCAGATTGTCCTTAGCAATATCCGGTGTGGCGGATGAACGGATCAGTGCAATCACTTCGTCCAGGTGATCAAGAGCAATAAGGTATCCTTTTAATATATGTGCCCTTTTTTCCGCTTCTCTTAATTCAAATTTTGTTCTTCTGACAACCACTTCATGTCTGAACTCTACAAATTCACTGATCAATTCTTTCAGATTCAGTGTTTTGGGTCTTCCTTTTACGATGGCAACATTATTGATTCCGTAAGAAGTTTGCAGATCTGTATGTTTATAAAGCTGGTTGATGATAACGTTGGCAATAGCATCTCTTTTCAGATCCAGTACTACCCTTGTTCCTTCTTTCTGGTTTGATTCGTTGTTTACATGGGCAATTCCTTCTATCACTTTGTCATTTACCAGTTCACCAATGCGGTTTGTCAAAGCATCCCTGTTTACCTGGTAGGGTACTTCTGTAATAATTATCTGCTCCCTACCACTGGGTTTTGTATCTACACTTAATTTACCTCTCACCACTACTCTTCCCCTTCCGAAATGCATCGCAGCTTTCACTCCTTCCATTCCATAGATGATACCACCTGTTGGAAAATCAGGGGCCTTTACATGCTGCATCATCTCTTCAATAGTTATTTCCCTGTTATTGATAAAGGCCACACAGCCATCAATTACTTCTGAAAGATTATGTGGCATCATGTTAGTGGCCATACCAACGGCAATACCACTGGAGCCATTTACCAGCAATTGAGGAACCCTTGTTGGAAGTACGGTGGGTTCTTTTTCAGAATCATCAAAGTTGAGTTGAAAATCTACTGTGTCTTTTTCAATATCGTCGAGCATATGCTCGGCAAGTCTTTCCAGTCGTGCTTCTGTGTATCGCATGGCCGCAGGTCCGTCTCCGTCCTGGTTGCCAAAATTTCCCTGCCCGTCAATAAGTGTGTACCGCATGTTCCATTCTTGTGCCAAACGAACCATTGCATCATACACAGAAGTATCACCATGCGGATGGTACTTACCCAATACTTCCCCTACAATACGGGCAGACTTTTTATAAGGTTTATTAAAATGAATACCGAGTTCGTTCATTGCAAACAGTACCCGGCGGTGAACCGGCTTTAATCCATCTCTTACATCCGGAAGGGCACGGCCTACTATTACCGACATTGAATAATCAATGTAGGCTGTTTTCATCTGCTCTTCTATATTCACCGGAATAATCCGGTTATGGTCAGCGGTTTCCTGTGGTTCTAAATTCTCTTCCATCTGAATAAATCTCTCCTCTTATTTATTGTTGATTTTTGCTTTCTTTTTACCCCAAGAAAGGGTTTTTTCAGGGTGTGCAAATCTACTTTTTTCACCCTTCAAAACCTGACAAAAAAAGGTATTTTTTGAGCTATTTTATCCACTCTTGTGCATTAAAGCAAAGTACTCCCGGCAGTAAATTTAAACGTTGATTCAGAAGGTCCTTTTTGCCATTAATTGCTTTGGCGGGAAAACCAAAAACCCTCTTTTAAAGAGGGTTTTTGAGAAATAATATCACTATCGAACTCTATTTTGAAGAATGAAATGTATAAAAAATTCCTAGCTGAATAACACCATTTTTGAAGTCATTCACATTTCCAAAAGAAGGGTCGAAATCGCCTACTTTTGAAATCCCCAGCAAATAGCGGCCTCCAAGGCCAAATCCGCTTTTTGTTTGAAATCCAAGACCAGCCCCCAATGAAAGATCAAGGCCTTTTGCAAAATCTTCTATTGTTTCATCTCCATATTTTTCACCGATCTTAAATCCAACCTGCGGGCCTGCTTCCACATAAAAACCACTTTTTGTATTTAGCTTAACCATTACTGGAATTGTTACATAGGTCAATGTGACCTTATCAGTTTCTCCTGCCTCTTTAATTGTCATACCAGCAGTAGATACTAACGCTTCCGGCTGAATTGAAATACCAGCAAGCATAAAATTGATATATGCACCTGCGTGAAACCCTACCAAAGCGGTTTTGTCAAGATCATCTACCGAACTTCCGGAGAAATTGGAAATATTTACACCTGCTTTTAAGCCGGCTTTGATGCTTTGTGCAATTACAACATTGAATGACAATCCAAGGAATAAGGCAAAAAAGATTTTTTTCATGATTATTTTGTTTTTATAGAGATAAATAATCCCTTTCAGAGGGGGCTTCAAAGATAATCGGCTTTTTTTTCAAATGCAACCATGATATTTGTCATATGAAAACGATCTTGCTTTTTGGCGCCGGAAAATCTGCAACTGTTTTAATTGATTATTTGATGGAAAATGCAGTGGCTGAGAACTGGAATATTATTGTTGTGGATGCAGATATTAAGCTGGCTCAATCAAAAATCGGCGGCTCGGGAAATGCGCAAGCAGTTTCATTTGATATCAACAACAGCGGGGAAACAACAAAATATATTCGCTCCGCCGATATCGTTATCTCATTACTTCCTCCCCATCTCCATATTGAAGTAGCCAAAGAATGTGTGAAGCAGCATAAGAATTTATTAACCGCCTCTTATGTCGATGAAGAAATAAAAAAATTACAGCCGGATATTGACAAGCAGAAACTCCTCTTTCTTTGTGAAATGGGATTAGATCCCGGGATCGATCATATGAGTGCCATGCAGCTCATTGATGATATACATGCAAATGGCGGTACGATCACTTCTTTCAAGTCACATTGCGGCGGATTAGTAGCACCGGAAAGCGATGATAATCCCTGGCATTATAAAATAAGCTGGAATCCCCGCAACATTATCATGGCGGGTAAGGCAGGTGCCCATTTCCGTGAAGATGGAGAAGAAAAAAGATTACAGCATGAAGAATTGTTTTCGGCAGACCGGTTGGTAGAGATCCCTGAACTTGGTTTCTTAAGCTGGTATCCTAACCGGGATTCTCTTAGCTATACCACTTTATATGGACTGGAACAGACAGGTACATTCATCCGTACAACATTACGTCATCCTGATTTTATGTATGGCTGGAAAAATATTATTGAACTGAAACTGACAGATGAAACAGCCCAGTATGATACTGATAACAAAAGCCTGCAGCAAGTGTTCAAGGAACATATGGATAAGAATGGTTTTGGCGACTGGATTAACCAGAAATTAACTGAGAGGTTTGCGGAGACAAAAGACCTCCTTGAGAACCTGATGAAGCTGATGGAAGCTGAGAATGAAGCTGCAGAAGTAGGTGAGCAAGTGCCCGATACTTTTATGGCAGCTGATGATAAAGGAAACCTCGAAGAAGTGGAGATCGATGCTGTAAAAGATAAAGCTGCTGCTTTCCTGGCGCATAAAATGCATGAAGCGAATCTGACATTGAAACAACTTTTCTTTTTGGGCCTTGATGATGGAGAAACGCTGGTAAACAAAGGTTTCTGCAGCGCTGCGGATATCCTTCAGTTTGCTGTGGAGAAAAAACTTAGCCTTCGCCCTTACGATAAGGACATGATTGTAATGTTACACGAGATCGGGTACAAAACCGGAGACAAGGAGTCTTTAGTAAGAAGTTCATTAGTAGTAAAGGGAGAAAACAGTTTGCGAACGGCGATGGCTAAGACTGTAGGACTACCATTGGGCATTGCAGCTAAATTAATACTGAAGGGTAAAATAAAAATGACCGGGCTGCACATACCTACTTCTAAAGAAATCTATGAACTAGTACTTGCTGAGCTGTCCGAACTGGGGATCAGGTTTCATGAAGAAAAAAAAGATCATTGATCAGCCCAGGTTTGATTGCTCGATGATCTCTTTATGTTTGATCAGTTGCCGCCAATAAGTGATCCATAATGCCAATGCTCCTATTCCGGTTATAAATCCTAATATTGGTATTAATGAACAGCAAACCATTACGCAATACCAAAAGCTGGTTGAATAGGTAACCCTGTTACTAATCTTCTCCAGTAGTTCACCATCACCCATGCCAAGGAAAGAAATATCTTTTTGTGATTGGTACTCGTTCCTGATGGGATCAGCAATACGGCCCACCACAACGAATTGCCATATTAAACCAAAAACTGGGACCAGTTGAAACCAGACCTTGAATGGCTGCATCAGCCTGTTATCTGGTTGGATAGCCTTTAAGATATTGTACTGTGAGAGCAGGAAGAAAATGTAAGGTATTAAGAATATTAAACCTACAACCAGTAACGGATAAAGAAGTTCGTTAAAATAAAAGTCAGTCATCTCAAATATTTACTTTAATAAATGGGCCAACTGTTTTACACCTTCAGTTGCTGGCATTTCTATGATGATCAATTTCTCTTTCGATGTGATATACGGATTTTTTTTGTCAATGACGTAAACTGGTACTTCTGGTTTTGTATAGTTCACCAGCCCTGCAGCGGGATAAACTACTAATGAAGTACCTACTACTACGAATATGTCAGCACTATGAACTATCGGTATAGCTTCTTCAATTTTCGGAACAGGCTCTTCAAACCATACTATGTGCGGACGCAGTTGGGCTCCATCCTCAGCCATATCTCCTATTTTTATATCCCCTTTGATTTCATAGATCAATGAATGATTTCTTTCACTTCGCATTTTAAATATCTCACCATGCAAATGAAGGACATTAGTTGACCCTGCTCTTTCATGCAGGTCATCTATATTTTGAGTAATGATACTGACTTCAAAGTCATTTTCCAACGCTGCTAATCCATAATGAGCTTCATTGGGCTGTACATCCAGTACGTTTTTTCTCCGGTAGTTATAAAAATCCAATACCAATTGCGGGTCTTTTCTCCAGGCCCTGGGTGTGGCCACATCTTCAATATTATATCCTTCCCACAAACCATCGCTGTCACGAAAAGTTTTTAATCCGCTCTCTGCACTGATACCTGCACCTGATAAAACCACCAGTTTCTTTTTTGCCATACCCAAATGTAAAACAGCAAAGCCACCTTGCAAAAAGATGGCTTTGCAAATAGATATTCTCATGCCTGTTTTACTTTAGCTGGCTTCATTTTCCGATAAAGAATAACAGCAATGAATGTGACAAGGAATAAAGGCCAGACGGCAACGAGGCCTACAAACAATTCAGTTATCCACTCCAATCCTGTTTTAAATGCTGCGCTGAGTTTTGCGCCAAATGACGGTTTATCAGTGTCTTTAGCAGAAGAATTCAATACCTGATAATAGGTAAGGTTAATTGTACTATAAGCAGAAGAATGACCGAGGTATTCAACTCTGCCGGCAGCTGCTTCAATTTCCTCTTGTATACTGTTGATTTCGGATTGTACATTTAAAATTTCTTCCATGTTCTTAGCCTGTTTCAGCAACTCAATATACTGCTGACGAACCTGTTTTTTTGATTCCATTCTGGACCTGGTGTCAATGTATTCAGTACTTACATCCTGCGAAGAGATTTTCTTTTCATTAATCTTTTCCGCTTTATCAGTCAGTTGTACAAGAGCATTGTCAAACTGGTCAACTGGTACTTTTATGGCCAGGGTGTTTTCAATTTTATAATCTGACTGACTTTGCTCTTCCTGGGCAATGTATCCGCCCAGGCTCTTTACTTTATCCCGGAGAGATGAGTAGAAACCGTTGTAGTCTTTTACTTCCAGGTTAAGTGATGCAGTTTTAATAATTTTTTTATCCCAATCAGCATTGACCACCGGTCGTTTCTTTTCCCTCGGCTGTTGTTGTTTTTCTTTTTCTACTTCCTTTTGAGGGCTGGCTGCAGAATCAACTGTGTAGCCCTGATAAACTGGTTTTTCATCTGAAATAGCTAGCTCAGCATCTGCATATTTATCAGCATTTTTTGTTTTATTATCACAAGACAGCATAAAGAACACTAATGATACAATTGGAAAGAATTTAAAATAGTTCATAGCTTTTATTTTTATGAATTACAGATGCAGTAAAGATCATTTTGCATAAATAAATACCCCGCCTTTGAGACGGGGCATCTGTTATTTTAATCGGGTAAGTAATGTGACTATACTGTCCTCACTCATAAACTGGAGACTGTCCTTTGTTAGTTTCTCTACTATGTAGGTCTTGATTGTTGAGTCAGCAGTATTTCCTTTTAGTACCAGCTGGCTTGTTTTCCCCCACTCATATTTCAGGGTATCTGCTTTGGTAGTATCGCTTATTGATCTCAAAGCAATACTGTCATTTTTAAATTCGTACTGATAATTTGGCTGCAGACTATCTTTTACTGCGTGGTCTTTTTCAGTTTTCCATTTACCAATAATAAATTCTTTGTTGATCGAAACTGTTTCAGTAGTATTCTTTTTGTTTTTGAGCAGGAAATAAGCTCCTGCCCCGGCTGCTATAATAAGCAGCCCGATGATAAGTTTGTTCATGGCTATACTTTTTAGAATTTAAAGATGAGAATCAGGTATTGATTCCATCATACAGTAAAAAGTAACCCATGCAATTTGTTAAAGGGAAAATATAGCAGAAGTTGTAACTATTTTTCTCCTGCCATTTGCATCACAATATCCCATTCTTCATCTGTTACCGGTTGAACAGATAAACGACCAAGCCTAACCAATGCCATATTCACTAACCGCTTATCAGCCTTTATTTCTACCAGGCTAACCGTTTTTTTAAGTTTCTTATGCGGTTTGAAATCAACTGCCACCCAGGCTTCTTCCGTTGTGGTGGGATCCTGGTATGCTTCTTTGGCTACTTTGGCAATGCCAACTATTTCTGTTCCTTCATTGCTATGATAGAAAAAAACAAGGTCTCCCTTTTTCATAGCTCTCAGGTGATTCCTGGCGGCATAGTTTCTTACACCATCCCAGAAGGTTTGTTTATCCTTTTCAAATTGTTCCCACGAATACTTAAACGGTTCTGATTTTATAAGCCAGTATGCCATGCCTGATTGTGTTTAAGATCAAATTTAGCAGAAGTTGAATAAAAAATTTCAATCCGGGCAATCCAAATCTTCACCTTCCCCCGTATTTGCTTCTGTTCATGCATGACTAAAGAGCCATACCCTTTTCAATAAATCACCATAACAATTTTTTAAAAACAAATCAATTATGAAACAAATCAAATTCGCAGGTCTTGTACTTGCTGCCATTTTATCATTAAACAGTTCTTTCGGACAGGGAAACATGTCGAAGGAGAAAACAGTAGAAGTGGGCGGTGCTGCTATGTATCCTTCTAAAAACATCGTGGAAAATGCCATGAATTCAAAAGACCATACTACGTTAGTAGCCGCTGTAAAAGCTGCCGGCCTGGTGGAGACGCTAAAAAGTGCAGGGCCTTTCACAGTTTTTGCACCAACGAATGATGCGTTTGGTATGTTACCAGCCGGAACAGTGGAAACATTAGTAAAACCAGAGAATAAAGCCAAGCTCACATCTATCCTCACTTATCATGTGGTGGCCGCTAAACTTGATGCCAAATTCTTAGAAGCAAAGATCAAAGAAGGAAAAGGTACTGCGGAATTAACAACTGTAGCAGGTGGTAAACTGTGGGTGATGAAAAAAGATGGAAAGATCTGGCTGAAAGATGAGAAAGGCGGAATGGCTTCTATTACGATTAAAGATGTGTATCAGAGCAATGGGGTAATACATGTGATCGACCATGTAGTGATGCCAAAATAACTTATCCTTGAATCTTGTGTTGTTTGCCGGTGCATTTGTATAAATGCACCGTTTTTTATTTAAGACCATTATTTACCATCCGCTCGCCAGTACATCAGCCAGGTGCATGGTTTTAAGTGAGTAGCCTTTTTGCTTAATATAACCCTGTAAATGCATCAGGCATGAGATGTCGGTTGAGATAAAATAGTCAGCTCCTGTAGCCAAAGCATTTTCTACCTTCTGTTCGCCCATACCTATAGAAATAGCTTCGAACTTTACTGCGAATGTGCCACCGAAACCACAACAGGTTTCCACATCATTCATTTCTGTAAGTGTAAGCCCTTTTACATTGGCTAATAGTCTTCGTGGTCCTTCTTTTATTTTACATTCTCGCAATGCAGCGCAGGAGTCATGATAAGTGGCTTTTCCATTTAACTCAGCTCCTACATTATCCACCTGAAGGACATTCAGCATAAATTCTGAGAATTCAAATATACGTTTACCTATATCTTGTACTTCGTGGTGCAGGGAGGAGTTATCAAAAAGCCTGTTGTAATAATTTCTTATAAAGCCTACGCAACTGGCACTTGGCCCCACGATATAATCGGACCCGTTGAAATCTCTTAAAAATTTGCTGCAAACTGATTTTGACTCGTCCCAGCACCCGGCATTAAAAGCTGCTTGTCCGCAACAGGTTTGATTTGTATTGTACGAAACTGTACATCCGGCTTTCTCCAGCACTTTAATCATATTGAAGCCGGTTTCAGGATATAACTGATCAACAAAACATGGTATGAATAACTGAACGTTCAAACTTATTTTTTAAAAGATTCTGCCAGGCTAATCATCTTTAAAGCAGTGATGGCGGCTTCTTCACCTTTATGTCCGTGTTTTCCTCCAATTCTTTCCAAGGCCTGTTGCTCATTATTCACGGTCAGCACACCAAAGATAACTGGTACAGGCAAAGAAAGGTTCAATTGTCCTACACCATCCGTTACGGCTCTGCATACATAATCAAAATGAGGGGTGTCACCTTTTATAATACAGCCCAATGCAATAAATGCGTCGGGCCGGTTTTTTTTGCTGGCATTATCCCAAAACCTTTTTATACAGAAAGAAATTTCCACTGCACCGGGTACAGTAAGTACAATTGTTTTTTTGATATTATATTGTTCAAGTACGGCGATGCAACCCAGCTCCAGTTGATCTGAAATAGCCGCATTCCATTCTGTTTTTACCAAAACGATACAGGCATCCTTTTTCAGAATGCCTGTATCAATATGTAAGAGCTTACTGTTAGTAACGTCTGCCATAATTAGTTTTCAGAACTGTACACTCCTAATTGAGCCAGATAATTATCAGCATCAAATGCCTGCTGACTGCGGGGAAATTTTTCTTTTACTTCTTTATAAAGCGCAATGGCTTCTTTTGTATTCTTTATCACCTTATCTGCAAAGTAAGCAGCCATGAAAAGATACTCAGCCGAATTAGCCTCGTCTTTCTCAAAATGGCGACCAGCTTTTTTATAATAGCTTAATGCATCTTCATTTTTTCCCCAGTCGGCATAAGCATCACCCAGTAATTTATAAGCTCTTGCCTGTACTAACTCTGATTCACTGTCGAATTTTTTCAGGTATTTTACAGCTTTTTCATGCTCGTTCAGTTTTAGGTAACAACTACCTGCGTAGAAAGAAGCCAGTTTACCAGCTTTTGTCCCACTATACTGGTCAGCTATTTTTACGAACCCAGGGTGCTGGCCATCACCATTTAAAGCTAGTTTTACTGAATCAAGACGGTAATATTCTTCAGCCCTGAACATGGCTTCCACAGCTTTGGCTTCCTTGGGTTTTACAAAGTAATTCTGGTACACATACCAGCCGCCTATTACCAGGATGACCAGGGTGGAAACTATCATTAATGGTTTGCTGTATTTATCCCAAAAGCCTTTGGCTTTCGCAATCACTGCTTCACTACTATCCATGTCCTGCACTATTTTGTTCTCTGCCATAAAATGTATGTTACTTGTTTAATTTGTAAGTTTTAGTCAACAATAAACGGGTAATTTTGATCCATATACACATCCTTTAATACTTCGCTGTCATCAGGCCAGGGGCTTTCTTCAGCAAATTTTACTGATTCCTCCACAATTACATCTACTCTTTTGTTGATTACATCAATTTCTTCTTTTGTAGCGAATTTGCTGTCCAGTATGGTTTTCAATACCTGCTGAATCGGGTCCTTCCCTTTGTATTCATCTACTTCTTCTTTTGTTCTGTATTTCTGGGGGTCACTGATAGAGTGTCCTTTATAGCGGTATGTTTTTATTTCAAGCAAAGTGGGTCCGCCGTTTTCTCTTGCTCTTTTCACCGCCCTGCTTATCCCATCGTGAATGGCTTCTGCACTCATGCCATCGATAGTATCAGCCGGCATTTCATAAGCATCAGCCAGTTTATAAATATCAATTACGTTGGAGGTGCGTTCTATTGAAGTACCCATCGCATAATTATTGTTCTCGCAGATAAAAATAACCGGTAGCTTCCACAGCATAGCCAGGTTAAAGGTTTCATGAAGTATTCCCTGTCTGGCAGCACCATCACCAAAATAAGCCAGTACTACGTTGTCTGTGCCCCGGTATTTTTCGGCAAATGCCAACCCTGCACCCGTTCCTATTTGTGCACCAACAATGCCATGGCCGCCATAGAAATTTGCCTCCTTGCTGAAGAAGTGCATACTGCCGCCTTTTCCTTTGGCACAACCTGTTGCTTTACCATATAATTCGGCCATACAACTGTTTACTGAAACTCCTTTGGCGATAGCCAGTCCATGATCACGGTAAGCCGTAATGAACAAATCTTCGGGGCGGGTTGCAGTCATACAACCTGCGGCAATAGCTTCCTGACCCACATACGCATGAAAAAATCCGCGGATTTTTCCTTCCATTTTGTATTTCTCTTCGGCCATTAGCTCAAACTGGCGGATCAACTGCATCAACTCGTACCAGTAGAGGTAGGTTTCTTTAGAAAATTTAGCTGCCACAGGCTTTAAATTTGAGCCGCAAAAATAAGGGTAAAAAAGGAATTTTAAGACTGTGATTTTGAGGGGATAATCAGGATTTGCTTCCCTGCCAAACTTAGGTTGGAATATCTACCGCAGGCATTCTTCAGCATCCTCTTCTCTGTTCATCTTTTTGGCAGTTTCCAACTTTTTTTTGTCTTGTTGCTTTCACCTTCACCCTATCTTGCAGCCTTTAATGCTTCGTCTTCAACACATATCGCTCTGCCAATTCAAAAATTACACGAATAAGTCATTTGACTTCAGGGAACGAGTTGTAGGTATTTGCGGTAAAAACGGTGTTGGCAAAACCAACCTGCTGGATGCCATCCACTATCTCTGTTTTACAAAAAGTTACTTTACCCGCCTGGACGGGAGCAATGTAAAACATGGAAATTCGGGTTTTAGAATTGATGGAAGGCTGGAATTAAACGGCCATTCTGAAAAGGCAGTTTGCATTTTGCGTGAAACGGGTAAAAAAGAGTTTTCTGTGAATGATGAACAGTATGATAAATTTTCGCAGCATATTGGCCATTATCCCTGCGTTGTCATTGCTCCGGATGATGCAGAACTGATTACTGGCGACAGTAAAGAAAGGCGGACATTCCTAGACGAATTATTGGCGCAACTGGATGCTGAATATCTGAGACAGCTCATTATTTATACTAAAGTGCTGCAGCAACGGAATTCACTGCTAAAGAGTTTTGCCGAAACAAACAGCCGGGATTTTACACTTCTGGATGTATTGGATGAACAACTCGTAAGACCCTGCGAATACATTTTCGCAAAGCGAAGGGATTTTCTGGTAGCTTTTTTGCCGGTCGTTAAGCATTTATATAGCGATATTGCCCAAAAGCCGGAAAATGTGAACCTGGTTTATGAAAGTGAATTGTTACAGGCTTCCTTTCCTGAATTACTGAAAGCAAACCGGCTGCGGGATTGTCTGGCACAGCGTTCCAATTATGGCATTCACCGGGATGATCTTGATATACAATTAGGGAGCCGGTCTTTTAAAACTATTGCTTCACAGGGGCAGCGAAAGAGTCTGTTATTTGCGCTGAAGCTGGCGGAAATGGACATTTTGAGAAAAGAAAAAGGATTTGCCCCTTTGCTCCTCTTAGATGATGTGTTTGAAAAACTGGATGAAGAACGGATTGGCAATTTGCTGAATAAAGTTTGCCTTGAAAATGATGGGCAGGTTTTTATTACAGATACAAATGAGGAAAGATTGAAGATGCATTTAGATACTTTGTCTGTAATGTATCAACTGATTGAAATATAAAATTTGATTTGTAATGTACAGGTGTTCTGCTTCTGACAAAAGGGGTACAAACTTCTAACTATACATATCTTTACAGCATGGGAGAATATTCTATTAGTGAAGCAATGCAGCAATTTCTTAACGGCAGCCGGATAAAAGGGGGCATACAGGCATTGCAGATAGAAGATGCATGGGAAGAAATAATGGGGAAAACCATTGCCCGCTATACAGACAAACTACAGATCATTGGCGATAAGCTCATCATCACCACTTCAGTAGCGCCACTTAAAAACGAGCTTATTTACCAAAAAGAAAAAATAAAACAGCGGGTGAACGAAGCGCTGAAACAAAAAGTGGTGAATGAAGTAATCATTCAATAATTTTTTTAATTCTGCTTTAATCAAAAATCTCGCTGCGATGATTTACAGCTTCAGCCAGTATATCATCGGTTGACACTATGCCCATAAAACTAAGGTTACTGAATACCGGTAAAAATTTTACATGATGCTTTTTCATCACATTCATGCACTGCTCCAGGGTATCATCTGCATCAGCAAAAGGCAGCTTCGTATTCATCAACTCATTTACTTTTGTGTCAGTTAATGAGCGGTTCATAAACAGGGCCTTTCTGGCCACGTCATGTTCTGTTATTAAGCCCAGGAAATTGTCTTTTTCATCTATTACAATCAGGTACTCAGTATTATGAGTACTCATGCGGCATAAAGCATCACTTACGGAACAGGAGGGTGAAATGTTTTTGAAATGCGGCAGTTGCCTGGCAAGGATCTCGTTTACTTTTTCCATAGACTTTTGGTTTAATTATTAATAAACCTGTTTGGATTCCAAAGTGGAGCTGTTTAAAGTTACGTCACAAATAGGATAAAAAACCTGTCTGGGAACAATGTGCAGAAAAATATATAATCTTATGACTAAGGTTAAATTTTGGTAAATTTTACTCTATCCTAACTCTTGGGTCTACTATCCCGTACAAAATATCAGCAAGTATATTGATAATGATGAAGAAAGTTGCAGAAATAAGTACCGAACCCATTACCACGGGGTAATCTAATTTTTCCAGCGCATCTACTGTTACCTTACCTATCCCCTGCCAGCCAAAAATATACTCGACAAAAAATGCGCCAGCCAATAATTCGGCAAACCAGCCGGTGATAGCGGTGATCACAGGATTCAATGCATTTCTCAAACCATGTTTCCATATCACTGTCCTTTTGCTCAGTCCTTTTGCGTAAGCTGTACGGATATAATCCTGGTCGAGTACATCCAGCATAGCACTCCTGGTTAATTGTGTAATGATGGCTAAGGGACGAATACCCAAAGTAACTGCCGGTAAAATAAGGTTCTGCATGGTTAATCTTCTGTGTCCTTCATCGTCAATAGCAAACCAACTGCCTGCAATATGCAAACCTGTCCAATCACTCAACACAAACCCGAACAGATACACCATAATGATCCCCATAAAAAATGAAGGAGCCGAGATGCCCACAATACTGCTGAAGATAGCAGATGTATCAAGCCATGTATTTTGTTTGACAGCCGCTACCACTCCCAACGGAATACCAATCAATACGGCAATAGTCATAGCTGCAATGGCCAGCATTAATGTTCCCGGCAGGGCTTGTATAAGAATACTCCACACTTCTCTTTTGCTTTGATAGGATTTGCGCAGATAAGGAATTTTAAGACCTAATTTCTTTTCACCGCCTGTAAAAAAGCCTCTCAGTTTTTTCTTTTCGATATCTGTTTTACTGTGAAGGCAAAAAGGAGAAACATCATTCAGGTAGTAAAGAAACTGTTTGAACTTAGGAATTTTTTCTCCAGTTTCATTGATGAGATAAAGTTCCTTACGGATGTTTGCCTGTGTGGTGGAATCTCCGGTTTGACCCATTACAATCCTTGACGGATCGCCAAAGCCCTGGAATAAAAAAAAGACAAGCACCACCACTCCTACCAGCACCAGCAGGCCATAAAGTATCTTTTTGGTAATGAATTTCAGCATAGTTACTGGTTGATACTATCAGTTGCTGCTGCAGGCAATTCAGGAGGAGAAGCAGGAAGTGCAACCAGCCCGGCGATTATTTTGCCGGCTTTACCAAAATGATGATAGCTCCACTTCCCTTCGATTATTCCCTCCTTCAGAATATAAAGACATGGATTTGTACGGGCTGCAGTTCTTATAGTAGTGTTATCGCAGGTGAAAGTCTGCAATCCAGCGAATGAAGTGCCCGAAAGTTTTGCCCGAACTTCACCGGGCTGGCCTGTTATCATATATACCGGAATATTCTTTGCTTTAGCGTCAGCATAGATTTTTGTAAAACCTTTTTCCCACTTTGAAACTGGGATTAAAAAATTTTCATTGAAAATCAGTACCGCGTAAGGCTGTTCTAAGACAACTTTTGTAGAATCTGCACCCGATACTCCCTTTAAATCAAAACCTTTTATTGCTGGTTCTGCATTTCCTTTTTTGATCAGTTTATCTTTTCTGCTTACAAAAGTGTAGGTGCTAAGATCAGCAGGTAATTCTGTTGGAGAAAACTCATATTCTTTTCCCTCTTTTGTATAAATAAACCGGATCGCAAAACTATCAGGCCTTGCCCCTGCTGGTATTTTCATTTTCTCACTTATACTATTACCTTTTTTAAATGGCAGGCAATCTATCACCGGTAAATAAGTAAGACAATACCACTGAAAACTAAAACTGAACATTGTAATTAGCAGCATGGCGAAAAAACCCGTTTTCCGGGAGAATATGGGTTTAATATATTTTTGTTTCCAGATAAGAAACCCGATAAGAAATATCAGTGCTACATCTTTTGAGAATGATGTAAGAGAACTAATAGGCAGGCAATCTCCAAAACAACCGCAGTTTTTAGGCATACCTGTGATGTAAGTGTAACCAGTCAGGAAAGTGAAGAAAATAATCAGCAGTAATAATAACAAACTGAAAAGTTTAATTCTCCACCCGATTAATAAAGCAAAACCAGCTATGATTTCAAAGGCATTCATCAACACAGACATAGGCAAGGTCCATGAATTGAAACCATGCAGGCCCCATACTTCGAAAAATTCCTGCATTTTATAACTCAGACCTAAAGGATCATTAGCTTTTACCAATCCTGAAAAGATGAATAACAGCCCGACAATGACCCTTGTTATGGTTACTCCTGCTTTCATTTACATAAGCATTAATGCAAATACGGCATAATTAATAATATCAAGATAATTGGCATCGATGCCTTCACTGATGATGGTTTTTCCATCATTATTTAATATCTGGCGGATACGCTGCAGTTTCATCAGTATAAGGTCAACAAAACTTTCCTGGCTCATGCTTCGCCATGCTTCCCCGTAATCATGATTTTTGTCCTGCATCAGTGATTTAGCGATAGTTACTTTCTTGTCGTACAGCAGGGCTATTTCGTCAATATTCATTTCTTCCGGGGCATCAGCCGGTAATTCCAGTTGTATCAGTCCGATCACGGCGTAGTTGATAATTCCTTTGAATTCTGCTGCAATGCCATCAGATACTTTTTGTTCACCTTTTTCCTGGATAGTACGGATGCGCTGTGCTTTAATAAATATCTGGTCTACGATAGAGATAGTTCTAAGCACCCTCCATGCCGTTCCATAGTCTTTTGCCTTTTTTACAAAAATATCCTTGCAGGATATGATAGCCTTGTCGTATTGCTGGTTTGTTGTGGTCATATAACGGATAGTGAATGGAGTGTGGGTTTTAATGAGGGTCTTTCCCTTTTTTTAACTTGGTATTTTCCACTCCCCTAACTTAGCTTCAAAAATAACGAACAAAGGCTAATGTTTACACTTAATTGTAAAGGAAGATTATTGGTTGTGGATAAGCCACTGGTGATGGGAATAATCAATATCACACCTGATTCATTTTTTAGTGAGAGCAGACATCAATCAGTTGATGAAGTATTGAGGCAGGCTGAACAAATGCAAAAAGATGGTGCTGTCCTTCTTGATTTGGGCGGGCAAAGCACAAGACCCGGTAGTGAAAAACTGGATGCAGATGCAGAACTGAAACGGGTGATTGATCCTCTGCGGGCAGTTCGAAAAAATTTCCCGGAAGCATTTATTTCTGTTGATACGTTTTATTCCAAAGTTGCATCAGAAGCCATTACAGCAGGTGCAGATATTGTAAATGACATCACAGCGGGAACGGTCGATAAAAAAATGATTGAAACCGTGGCTGGTCTAAATGTTCCTTATGTACTGATGCACATGAAAGGTACACCGCAAACAATGCAGCAGCAGGCAAGTTATGAAAATGTGACCCGCGAAGTACTTGATTTTATGATTTGGAAAACAGGGGAATTAAGGAAGGCCGGAATCAAAGACATCATTATCGATCCTGGTTTTGGATTTGCAAAAAACAGTGATCATAATTTTGAATTGCTGCGCAATCTTTCGGTTTTTAAAACTCTGCATTGCCCTCTCCTGTTGGGTATATCCCGGAAGTCGTTTATCTGGAAAACTTTAGATACTACGGCTGAATATGCATTGAATGGTACAACTGTAATGAATACAGCCGGTCTGATAAACGGCGCAACAATACTCCGGGTGCATGATGTGAAAGAAGCTGCCGAGGCGATTAAACTATTTACAGCTTGCGGATTTTAGTGCCAATAAGAAACCCCTGTACCGAGGTTAGGGGTTTGTTTTCAAAAGACATTGTAATCAAAACCATACTGTAAATACAGTAATCTGGTTTGTTTCATGGGATATTTCTATGTTATAAGAAGTACGGTAATATTTATGCTGAAGGGTAGTAATTTCAGGGGGTGCGGACAGGTTTGAAATAGATCCTGGACTAAAAACGGGGCCTCTCCATAAAAAATACCCATCCTGCTTCTGCGGATGGGTACAAAGTTGCGATATAATTTAATTTAACTGTTATTTTTTGGGTTGAGGGGCATCAACTTTTTGGGGTTGGGGAGCAGGTGGCATAGGCGGTTGAGCCGGGGCCTTATCCTTGACATCCACCACTGCTATTTCAAAAATCAGGTTTTCGTAAGGCTTCAGGGGTGAGCCCGGAGGAGGATTTTCTGCGTATCCCAGCAATGAAGGAATAAATACTTTGGCAGATCCGCCAAGTTTCATCAGGTTCACAGCTTCATCAAATCCTTTGATCATTTCCCTGGCGCCAACAGTAAATGAATAGGGCCCAACGTGGTTGAAAGCAGAATCTGTATTACTGTCAAATTTTTTTCCTTCAAAGGTTGTTCCGGTATAGTTCACGGAAACATATTTTCCAGAATCAATCAGGTTCCCGCTTCCCTCATTGATTATCTGAACATAGGCGCCTGATTTTGTTTTTTGTGTACTGATGTTTTTTTCTTTCAGATATTTTTCAACTACTGCATTTTCTCCCGCTGCAAAGAGTTTTTGTTCTTTTTCCCTGTCTACCAGCATAGCGCTGTCACTTTGGAAAATACCTAATACTTTTATATTTGTAATGATCCTGTCTCCTTTTTTAAAATGCGGAGGAAGGCTTCCTGCTGGTAATCTCTTCATAAAAGTATCCATCATCTGGGTCATTACTACACTGTCACCAAGGTGCAGCGTAGGTAATACTTCAGTCATATCATAAGGATTGCTGCGGGGGCCAACAGGGATATAAGCCGGTACTTTGCCGGCTGTGGTAAAGTAAATACTGTCATTTATTTTTTGGGTAAAACTCACTTTAATAATATTACCCTGCCTTACCTGTTGTGTATCTTTTCCTTTAAATACCTGGTAAGGCATTCCTCCCGGTGTCTTGCGGTATGTTCCCTGGGAACAGCTTGTTACCAGAGCACCGGCAGTAGCAATGAGTAACAGATTTTTAATTGTGTTCATACTTGTTTTTATTTATTGTAAAAGACGTTCGTTTTCTTTCATGGCCTGTTTAAATTTTTCTACTGTGTGTTCCAGCGAATCGTTGCTCCGGCCTCCGGCAGCGTTAAAATGTCCGCCACCTTCAAAATATTTGCGGGCAAAACTATTACAATCAAAATCTCCTTTGCTACGGAAACTCCATTTTCTTTCCTCATCCCTATCTATTACTAATGCTACCAGCTTAATTCCCTGAATGGTTTGGGGAAAATTAACCAGGCCTTCTGTATCCCCGGTTTTGATATGAAATTTCAACAAATCAGATTTTGGAACCGCAATAAGGGCTGTATTATATTCATAAAATATTTCCATGCGGTGCAGCAATACATGGCCGATAAAACGTAACCTGTTCTCCAGGAAATTATCAAACAATCCTTCATGAATTTTGCCATGATTCAATCCCCTGCTTTTCAGGTCTGCCACCAGGGAATGAACGCCGGCATGAGCCGAAGAAAATCGAAATGACCCGGTATCCCCCACTACGCCGGCATAAATACATTCGCTGATATCTTCGTTCAGTTTATCAGCATGACCAGAATCTACAATAAAATCATAAATCATTTCGCAGGTAGAGCTTTTTGCGGTACTGCTTTCACCATAATTAAATGATTCAATATCCGGTTCCTGGTGATGATCGATTAAAATTTTTGTGCAGGTGAGTTGTTGCAGTTTTTCTGTCATCGTTTTGGTGCGATGAAAGATATTGAAGTCGAGGCAAAACAGCCATTCAGCTTCATCCAAGATTGAATCCGCTTTTTGTTTATCCTTCTCGTAATCCAGCACCTCTTTGGCGCCAGGCATCCAATTTACCCAGCCCGCCCAGTTGGTTGGTGAAATGACCGTAACCATATGCCCAAGCTGGTTTAAGAAGTGTTTTAATGCAAGTGAAGAGCCCATTGCATCTGCATCCGGCTTTTGGTGTGTAGTGATCACCACCCGGCGGGGCCTATTCAGCAAGGGAAATATTTCCTGTACAGGTTTCATAAAACGGCAGCGAAGATAAAGAGTTTGGAGTTAGTAGTATTGAGTTTATTATTTCGGAGTTACGGAAGTTTCCTGCTATTTAAAATAACTACAGATCGGGAATTATTAACCATAAACTTAACCTACCTTTGCGGCGCTAAAAACAAAGAAAATATGAGCAACAGAACATTTACTATGATTAAGCCCGACGCAATGCGTAATGGCCATGCCGGTGTTATCATTGATCGTTTTATCAAAGAAGGATTCCATATTGTAGCCCTGAAACAGACTAAATTGAGCATGGAAAAAGCCGGTGAATTCTATGCCGTACATAAAGAAAGGCCTTTTTATGGGGAACTGGTAGAGTTTATGAGCAGTGGTGTCATCATTGCGGCTATCCTGGAAAAAGAAAATGCGGTAGAAGCTTTCCGCAAACTGATTGGTGCCACTAATCCTGCTAATGCCGAAGATGGTACCATCCGTAAGTTATATGCTACTTCTGTGGGAGAAAATGCTGTACATGGAAGTGACAGCGATGAGAATGCGAGGATAGAAGGTTCTTTCTTTTTCAGCGGACTGGAGCAATTTTAAAAAAATAACTGATTCCATCTAAAAGCCGTTTCGTTAACAGCGAACGGCTTTTTAATATCTTGCCCTGATGTCCTTTTGCGAAAGTGTACCTGAAGCATGTTTAAAGCTGGCTTTTTTCCAGGAGGGCGGACCAAATGCGCCTACTGCATTATTCGAAAATCCATATCCTTCCTTGGGAAGCCCTAAGCCATTTTTATTCATTTTATTATCGTCGTTTTCATCATGCAGGATGGCGATAGCATAATTGCCGGACGGCAGATTGGGAAACAAGACAGACGCCTTATTATTTTTAATCGTCAGCTTTGTTTTGCGAAAGGCGTTATCAGCATTTTCGGGGTAGCCAACTCCATCTTTAAAAAGGCTGACCAGAACATTTCCTTTGTTATTACGAAGATTCGGGATGCTGATCTTAATGCCTTCTTCAGTGGATGGTTTGAAGGAAATAGAAATGATAAATATTTGCAGTAACAATATACCCGTGGCTTTTTCCCGAAGCATAACCTGTGCAACATTCAGAAAAAAAATAGGTTGTTTTACTACCTTTTTAATATATCTTTTCATTAAAGAGAAACAGGATAACATTTGATTTTTGAAATATCGTCATTCAGATCAATCCGGTAGTATATTTCATCATCCCCATTACCAAATTTTTTATTATTGTTTTTGTCGGCCATTAGTTTTACAAGCAGCATTTTTTTATCTCTGGACGCTGTCCATGAAAGAACATGTAATCCTTTAGGAGTGATTTGGGTTAATCCATCTCCTGTTTTAGAGGATATATACAGGTAAACAGGATCTTCCGAATCGAGACCGTTGTCATTATTGAAATTTTCAGTGCGAACCATATAAACTATATGATTGGTGAGAATGTTTCCCGGTATTTCAACTGATTTTTCATCGTAATAATTTCTTTTGGGACTAAATGTATTGATCAATGCTAAAGTTTCACCAAACAATTTCCTGGTCTGGTTTGTTTTGGAGTTGTAGAAATAAATATCCCTGTAATTACCCCAGGGTAAATACCCTTTACCTTTTCCATAAGCTTCATGGTTCTCACTGTCGATCAGCCGTGGTATTAAGAAATATTCAGTACTGTCGATTTGAAAAGGATCTGAATAATTGATCTCCTCTTTTTTTTGTCCGTTACTATTTGCAGCATAACCGAATAGAGCAAATGTCAGGAGTAGCGAATACTTTTTCATATGCTTCTGCTTTAGTGATTGAGTTATAAAAATAAAGCAAGCCGGGAATTGCCGTTAGGGTTTAACTTTATTATAATAACTGTATTTAAATCTCCTTTATTTTTTTCAACTTATTCTCCATGGGAGTAACAGTAAAGCCTGCTTTCTTCAGCAAATTGATCACCCCCTTTTCTCCAGGGAGGTGTCCGGCTCCTACTGCCACTAATATGGATTTTTCTTTCATCAGTGTTTTCAGCTTTACTACCCAATCAGCGTTGCGATTATACAAAAGGATATTGGTAAAACTACTCAGGCCGGCATCACTGTCCACCATCAATTCTTCCAGTTTTTTCAGGTCCTGACTCCGATAAGCATCAAACATAGCGTTCATCAACTTATCATTTTCATTGCCTGCTGAGGAACTGTCTATATATTTTACCAGTTCCGCAGCCTGGTATTTGTAAGGTATACTGTCGAGAAATCCTGCCTGCTGTGCCATTGTTTCCAATCCTTTTATTTTTTTCTTGCTTTCCCGGGCTGCAGACATGATCACCTGTTCCATGGCTGTAGCGCCATCACAGGGCATTTCGCTTTGTGTGAGTGTGGAAGAAGCCAGTATGGGTTTATAGGTCTCAAGCACTGAAAAAGGCAAGAGTGTGCTCCTTGCTTCAAAGTATTCTTTCACTTTTACATAATCAGCATTGTTCAGCAGGTCTTTCAGGGTTGTATCACCCAGCATTTTCATTTTGCTCATGGCTCCCATCATTTCAAAAAGGTTGTCCATGTCAATTTCAAAATATACCTCATCACAATCAGTGATTATCTTTTTCATGTTATCACTCAGCAACGCGTCATCCTTGCACAGCATGTGGATGGTGCCAAAGAGGTAGGATGGCTTTTCCAGCCCGTTCCCCTCAATTTTCCAGAGCAATGAATTAATAACAGCCAGGTTGTCCTTTTTATCATTGTTATTCTGGGCACAACCAACTATGGCCAGCAAACTCAGCAGAAACAAAGAACCTAATCGTATCATGTAGTATTTTTTAGCAAATTACAAAAGACACCCGATGACCGGCTACAGATGCAGCAGCGCAAATTTGAATAGTTGTTGAGCAAATTTCTTTCCAAATAAAAAAAGTGACTTTGTGACAGGTACTCAATAAAAAACTTCTTCCCAGTACCGGGAAAATTTCACTCCCCATTTTATTTCCAGTTCAACAGCAGAAACAGGAATACCGAGTGCCAGTTTTATTGCCAGCACCGGCAAGTTTACTCCGGCGCCAAGCGCTGCTGAAATAGTACCCTGTACACGGGGATTGACCTCTAGAATTAAATACTCTCCTGCTGCTGATTGTTTGACTTGTATGCCAATATTGCCGTGTAGCAGCAGTGCCTTTATTATTTGTTTGCAGTAGCTGACGATAATTTCATGATTTATAAATTCACCTTCCACAGAAATTCCATTGATCATTTTTTTTCGTAAGCGGGGGACGACCAGCACTGAATCACCATTATTACAAAGGCAATCCACAGAATATTCATTTCCTGGCAGGTATTCACTAACTAATAATTCAGGGAAAGGCCCTGATGAAAGGATTTTAAGTGCGCCTGCATAACTTATATAGGTGGAGTCAGGTTTGTAATTAAATAATAAATCCAATTCATTGATATATTCTGTTATGATCCTGAATCCCCTGCTTCCATTGGACACAGATGGTTTGAAGCAAACCTGTTTGGAAGGATAGCCCAAATCATTTACCGCGGTGCTAAATTGTTCAATAGTTTCAATGATTCTGAACTCAGGAACCCGTATGCCCCGCCATTGCAGAAATTCATACAAACGGCTTTTATTATTGGCAACCTCCAAAGAAGCTGTTGAAGAAAGCAGAACTTTGGTTCCGGCCATCTCAAACTCTTTAATATGTTGCGAAAGCGGAATCAGTTCTTTGGTTACCAACGGTAACACAGCATGAATATTTTTATTTCTGCAAACTGAAAGTACTGCTTCAATGAATGATGGGTCATCTGCACGGGGAATCAGAACAAAATTTTTGGCAAGGTATTTCCCGGTTGCGTTATTGCAGGCATCAGCTGCAATAACATTGAATGATGATTCCTGGTGAAGGCACTTTACTATTCCGGCAGCACCGGGAGCGCCGCCGCCTGTCATTAATATATTTATTGTATTAACAGGCATAAATGATTTCACTTATTACTAATAAATGCTCCAGGCAAGATAAATGAATTTATCTATCTATCTAAGCTCCCGTCAGGTTTGCAAAGGCATTACTGCGGCTTCCTGACCATACACCTGGTCTTTAAATTTAAGCGAAGGAGATGGAATAAATCCACCAATTCCCAGCTCATTCCATTTTTCATCAACTGCTTTAATTGTTTCATCAGCAGCAACTATTATATTCGGCCAGTCGCGGTGAAAATCATCGAACTCTTTTGTCTTTCTGGTTCCATCGAGCCCCATGCATGCAAAATATTTATTGCCTGCCTGTTTTTTATATAAATGATAATCCCTTTTGGGGTCTAGGTTATTACAAAACCGCCATAATGCTGTAGGCAGATCATTGGGGTCAACTGTATGTTCTACATAAAGGATCAATTTAATATTGTTGGGATCCGCCTGAGAACAGATTTGTTCATGCAATGCCTTTATATGCCCCTTACGGTTCTTGTGAACGGAAATGATCAGGCAGGGAATATTATCTGCAATCAATGAAATGTTTACCCCATAGATTTCAGGAAATTTCTTTAAAATATCTAATTCAAATAAAGGGGCAGGTGTGGTTTGAAAAGCATCATCGATCTCCTCATCATATTTTCTTGTGCCATCAATACACATCTTGCCGCCAAAGCCCAATTTACTGCAACTGTGATCCAGTACATCCATTGGGCCTGTCGAAAAATAAATATCAGTAGCCGGATTCATGTTTTTAAAGATGTACTGGGCCAATTCTAAATAATCCTGAATGCGAACTACTTCGTCGGTCAGTACCAGAATTTTATTAAACATCATTTGTCCGGCACCCCACATCGCATTCATCACTTTTTGTCCCTGGCCGGTATAATCCTTTTTAATTTTTGTGATAACAAGGTTGTGAAATACACCTTCAACAGGCATATCCATGTCTGTAATCTCGGGTACCAACGTCATTTTTAGTGGTGCCAGAAAAATTCTTTCCGTGGCTTTACCGAGCCAGGCATCTTCCTGCGGAGGAATGCCAACAATTGTTGCAGGATACACTGCATTTTTCTTATGTGTAATAGCTGTGATATGGAATTGCGGATACAAGTCTGGTAATGAATAGTAACCTGTATGATCACCAAAAGGTCCTTCCAGGATCAATTCATCATTCGGGTCAACATATCCTTCAATAATAATATCTGCATCGGCAGGAACTTCCACAGTAGGCTGTGAGATGCATTTTACCAGCTCTACTTTTTTCTTGCGTAAAAAACCTGCCAGCATATATTCATCCACATTCTCCGGCAATGGTGCAGTTGCTGAATAAGCATAAACAGGGTCGCCGCCAAGAGCAACTGCCACCGGCATCCGTTTATTCAACTTTTTATATTCTTCAAAATGTTTGGCACTTACTTTATGTTTATGCCAGTGCATTCCCGTTATCGTTGGTCCAAACACTTGCATACGATACATACCTACATTCCGGGAATTGGTATTGGGGTCTTTAGTATGGATGATCGGCAAGGTAACAAATGGTCCGCCGTCTTTCGGCCAGCAGGTAATAACCGGTAGTTTGGTAATGTCAGGATACTCCATTACCACTTCCTGGCATTCGCCTCTGCCTTTTCTTACTTTAGGCATCCAACTTGCAAACTGACCCAGCCTGGGCAGGAGTTTCAATTTGTCTACAATTCCTTTTTTAGGGGATGATAAAAGATGAAAAAGGCTTTCTATTTCTTTTGCCACATCATCAAGATGGTTAACACCAAGTGCCATACACATTCGCTTCTCACTTCCATACGCATTCATTAAAACAGGGAAACCATATCCTGTATTTTCAAATAATAACGCTTTGCCTCCATTACCAGATTTACTTATACGGTCAGTGATTTCGGCTATCTCAAGTTTTGGGTTGACATAGGTTTTTACCCGAAGTAATTCGCCGGCATTTTCTAATGCAATAATAAATTCTTGCTGATTTTTCCAGGCCATATTGTAAATAAAACGTTGCAAATGTACAACACTACCTGTCAGTAATAGTTCAGAAATAAAAGGGAAGATCAATATACATTCACAGGGCAACCCATACGGCTTTTACTGCCTCCAAAACCTCCGCTATTCTCTCCTCCCAGTCTGAATGTGAGATGAACACCTGTGAAATAATAAACATCTTTGAATTTGGGGCTGCCTCGTTGTGCTCCTTTAGCCGGATAAACCAAACTTCCACCTGCTTCATCGCCTCTATACGACATATCTACAGTAAGCTGGCCTTTTGCTGCAAGCAGATCTAATTCGTCTGCATAATTACCACTCACATCATCCAGGTAATCGGTAAACAATTTCCGTAAACCAAGCTCAACACCTACCCGCAGGTTGTCATTAATGGCAAATTTAAAACCACCTCCCAAAGGAAGGGCCATTTGTGTAAGTTTATAGGGTTTGCCGGCATATCCGGCAATGCCCTGGCCTTCAGTACTTAAAGGTTGAAGATATACTTTCTGCATATTGATATCAAAGGCATAGGGATTGAATTTATAAAGTGCAAGTCCGCCAAAAACATAAGGAGAGTATTTCCTTTCATATAAATTAAACAAATAATATTCGCCAACAAGGCTGAACTCTACTATTGAGGTTTCGAAAGCCAGATTTCTAAGCTGTAAATCCGGATCTTTATTAAAACGGTCTGCGCCACCAATAATGCTGTAAGTAAGGCTAGTTCTAAGCATGATTTGGTCTTTCAACTCATAATTAGCCGTTATTCCTATGGCTCCGTTAGTAACTTTTTTAGGGAAAAATTTCTCTGTGAGGTCGCCATTATAAGCAGATACACCCCCAAAAATGCCTAAATGGACCCTCTGTGAAAAAATGGAAGTTCCGGTGAGGCATAGAAGAAGAAAAAAGAAGGTTCGTTTCATAACTAATAAGACTTAGTTAGCAAATTTAAGGCCGTAATAAACTTCTGACCTTTGCGAAACGGAAAAGATTAACTCAAGGTGTATTACATGGGTGTAAAATAATTATTTAATACACAATATTTTTAGGGCAACGCTGACTTGCTACTGCTTTTTTGTTTGAATCGTTTCCAAGCATTTTACCGACAGCATTCAACTTAAACTCCATCGTCAGACCAAGAAAATAATACCAGTCCATCTCAGAAGGGGTTCCCCGTTGCTCACCATGCTGTGGGTACTCCGGTTGTCCTACCGGGGACTGACCACCACGATAAGCCATTTCAACAGCTTTGCTTCCCTTTGCCTGTAGCAATACATCCTTGTCTACGTAGTGGGTACTTACATCGTCAATGTAATCGGTAAAGGATTTTCTTTGACTAAATTCAATACCAATACTCATTGCATCAGATACTGCAAACCTGGCTCCGACACCAAAGGGTATGGCAAGCTGGGTTAATCGGTATTTTTTTTGTTCGGGGTACTCCGCCAAACCTTGTCCCTCTGTACTTAGTGGATTTAAATATGTCTTAACCCCGTTATTATCATAAGCCCATGGATTAAAATGAAAAACAGCAAGGCCACCATAGATATACGGAGTAAACCTTTTTACAGATATATCCATAATAGGGATTTCAAATCCTGCATAAAGTTCTTTAATCGTGCTGGAAAAACTTAGATTCCTGGGTTTCAAATATGCCCTGTTCCAGCTATCATAAGCTTCTATTTTTCCAGTGGTTATTCCGCCTCTCAGGGTAAGCCAGCGACTGATTGGTTTTCGTACAAAAATACCTGTAGCAAAATTTGAATGTTGTAGCGTAAAACTATTGGGATTCAGGTCGCCTTGATAATTGATAAACCCGGTGAAAAGGCTAATAGCTGCAGATTTATCCACCTCTTGTGACATGGAGATGTAATAAAAGCATAAGCAAAGAAAAACGAGTTTGGTTTTCAGTTTTCTCACAAATTTGGATTTTCACCTGCCGTAGCAGCATTAGAAATAACGATTTAATCAGCTTAATCGTATTACCCGGGAGGATATTTTACAGAAAATAAGGCTTTCGCTCTATTATATCCTGAGAAAGATTATTATATCTGGCAGTTTTATTTATGAAATAGTCCTTGAAAACTTACACCAAGACCCGGTTCATCAGAATAGGAAATTTTTCCAAAATCATAGGTTATGCCGGTAGCAAGATCTTCTTCAAGTAATAAAGGGCCATCCATATCAACATGATCTATAAATGGTAATAAATGTGCGATGGCCGCGGCTCCAACTGTCGATTCATTCATGCATCCTATCATGACTTTCATCCCCAATCCTCTTGCCTGATGTATCATGCGTCTTGCAGGTGTAATGCCACTGCATTTTGTCAATTTAATATTGATACCATGAAAATGATCTTTGCACTTCTCCACATCCTGCTCAAAGACACAGGCCTCATCTGCATACAGCGGTAATGATGATTCTTTATACAATACTTTCATTCCTTCCCAGTTGTCCTTTGCAAGGGGTTGTTCAACCAGTTCGACTCCTAATTTTTTAAGTTGGGGAATAAGTTTCAATGCAGTTTCAAGATCCCAGGCCGCATTGGCATCTACCCGCAAAACAGCATCTGTATTTTTTCTTAATGCCTTTACAATGGAAATATCATCAGGGGTGCCTACTTTTATTTTATAAACAGGCCAGGGTTTTTCTTTCATTTTCGAAACCATTTTATCAATGGTATCTATTCCTATTGTATAATCACAAATTGGGTTCTTTGTAATATCCCCACCCCATAAGTCATATAATTTTTTCTTCTTAATCTTTCCATAAATATCCCAGGCTGCAATATCAAGGGCGCATACCAGAAAATTGTTCTGAGGAAATAAATGATGGAGATAATGCCAGTACCTTTCCGGATCTGTAAAAACAAACTTTTCGACCATGACCTTTTTACTTTCAAGGTCTCCGATCATTTTTTCAACCGGGATATTATAGTAGGCAATTGCAGGGGCTTCTCCGTAACCTTTGATACCCAGGTGCTCCAACTCAACAATTAAGGTGGGCTGGTGAGTTTTTGTGCCTTTGGAAATGGTAAAGGGGTGCCTGAATTTGAGACTATACGACCAGTATTGAACTTTCATAATAACAAAGATAATCTATCAGCGGCCGCTGTTTACCACATACCCGTGCAGTTCTTCATTAAATTCCTTTTGTTTTAGGAGGTCTTCCAGCGAAATGTGCATCCTGTATTGCCAGTAATTCTTAGGATTCGCAGGATTATTTATTCTTTCTTCCTGTGGTTTTTCCCTTCGGAGTGTTTCACTCATTCCCAAAATGTCCTGCAATTGAAAAATACTCCACATAGCTGGCGAATACAGATGCTGCATAATAATAGCCCTGTTTATCCATGCCTCGCAAAACTGGGGTGCTTCGCCCCATTGTCCCATTATATGAGTATAGAATTTTTGAGTTTTTTCCCGGTTTTCTTCCCACCAGCCCCGAATAGTGCTCATATCATGAGTGGAAGGTGTGATAACCGACATGTAGGGTGCATCATTAGGATGAAAAAATTCTTTCCTGGGGTCTTTAGGCATCCTTTGTATTTCAAGACTCAATATGCCAGTTTGCTGCATTACATCCGGAACACAATCCGGAACCATACCTAAATCTTCTCCACATACCAGCATGTTGGTAGCAGCTTTAAGTTTCGGCAGTTTATGCATGGCTTCTTTAAACCAAAAGTCATCCTGTCGGCGGAAAAAGTAATTAATATATAATTCCTTCAGTTTTTCCTGTACATGGGGTATCAGGTATTTAAAGGAATATGTTTTTTCCATTGCTATTCTGAAATGAAACTCCTGACCCTGAGAAGCCGGTTCTTCAAAGAAGATCACATTTGAAACCATGTCAGACAGACCTTGTTTCAATCGTTTATTTTCAGATGTTTCTTCCAGCGAAGAAAAGTATCTTTCTATTTGTACCTGGGTTTCGAATTCTGGTGCTAAATCATAGTTTCCGGTATCATTGGGCTGGACAAATTTTTCTTTTACTACAGCCGAAAGATCACCAAAAACCTCGTAAAGTACTTCGTCGGTAATAAAGGGCCTGCAATAACGCTGATCATCGAACCAGATACCCTTTTCTCCAAATTCTTTAATGTGAACAGGTAAGCTGGGAACAAATCTGCCCATTATTCCCTGTATCGCATCAGCAGGTATACTCCATATTCTGAAGAAGCCAAGAATATGGTCTATTCTGAATGCATCAAAGTATTTACTCATCTGTTCAAATCTCTGTTTCCACCAGGAAAATCCATTTTCCTGCATCCGCTTCCAGTTATAAGTTGGAAATCCCCAGTTTTGTCCTACAGCTGCAAAATCATCTGGAGGGGCACCTGCCTGCCAGTCCAGGTTATACAACTCCGGGGCTACCCAGGCATCACAACCATACCGGTAAATACCAATTGGAATATCTCCTTTAATAACGATCCCCTTTTTATGGGCATAGTCAACTGTTTCTTTCAACTGCAAGTGAAGATGATACTGGATGAAACAATACAGACTAATCTGTTTTGCAGCCGGGGATTTTCCATTTAGTAGTTTGTCAATTTCTCCTCTATTATAAGTTCCATTGGTCTTCCATTCATTAAAATGAGAAGTATGGTATTTGTCCCTGAAATAGGAAAAAGCAGCATAAGGCTCAAGCCAGTGCTTATTATCAGCGTAAAACTTTTTGTAGTCTTCTTTCTCAAAACAATCTGCACCCATTACAGCATATAACTCCTTCAATACAGAGAGCTTAAATTTCATTACAATCTCATAATCTACAACAGGCAGTTCATTTAATTGTTTCTGTTTCTTTTTGAGAGAGCTTAATTGTCCGGCATATTCTTTACCAGCCACCTTGGCCAGATTGATATAGATTGGGTGTAAAGCAAAAGCTGAAATAGCAGCATATGGATATGAATCAAGCCAGCTATTTGTAGCAATAGTATCATTAATCGGCAAAAGCTGAATTAATTTCAACCCCGACTGTCTTGACCAGTCAACCAGCGGCTTTATATCAGCAAACTCTCCTACTCCAAAGCTATTTTTAGTTCTGAGGCTGAATACCGGTATTGCAACGCCGGCACCTTTCCAGGTAGTATTAGGCAGATGAATAAATCCGTCATGTATTATACTTAGCTTGTTCTTTGCTGTATCAGTGTACAGAAGCCTGTTATTACCATTTTCATACTTCTGAAATTTATTTTCGGTAATATTAAATACACCATATTTATAGGCTACGGGAAAACTACAACCGCTGAGATCAAGTTTAATCTGCCACCAATCACCATTTCTTTCCAGGAGTAAAGGGTTTATTTCTGTCCACTCTCTTAATTTAGTATTATTGCCGGTTAAGCAAACAACTTCATGTTTTTTTAGTAAGGGAGCTTTTACCCTGAATATGTGGGTATAATTTTTATCAGTATCTGCCCTGCCCCTTGAATGATTTGACTTTAGTAAGACATTGTTAAATGGCGCAGTGAAAAAAGCATTTTCATACTCTCCGGCATGGTTCCATGTATCTACCAACTGCACTTCATCTTTCTCCTTTCCAGCTATTATTGTACGATCATTGCCCCATTCCTGCAATAATTCGCCATCTTCTGTCTTAAGAATGTATTTGTATGAAATTTTTTTTGATGAGGATCTTTTAGTGATCTCAATTGAACCCAGCCAAAATTCGTCATTCAAATATTCTAAAGGGAAAGCTTTTGACGAATCATTATTTCCCAGTTCATCTATATTACCGGAAATCCATATACTTTGGCCGTAGTGGGTATGAAAACGTAAGTAAAACTGTAACTTTATCACAATCGTTAGATCTGGGTTCTAAATGCAAGTTATTGTGTTTTTTTGACACATTAGTACGAAAATATTAAAAATAGAACTGATTGATAGCGTTTTTTGATTTTTTTTAAAATTGAGTTGTGCAAACGTATGATTTTTAGTCATAAACAGTTTCAAAGAATTTTTTGGGTGTGCTTTGGCCTTTTTGCGGGATCAGCATTTTGTATGAAGTGGATGGAGGGTGATTTTATCAGCCAAGATTCTAAGTTTTCCATCATTGGTCTTGAAATTTCTTATTCCCGTGAAAAAGTGCAGGAGGTGTTGGCAGGACTTAACGATAAGGGAAAGACCATTCTGTCTTATCATCTCTATTTTGATTTTGCATTTATGACCGGAGTTTATCTTGGTATTATGTCGCTTTGTATGATGGCGAGGTATAAGCAAGTCAATGTAATATTTAAAAACCTTCTTTTAGTACTTACTCTTCTGCAAATAATTGCGTTTGTGTGTGATATTACCGAGAATGTATATCTCCTGTCCTGGCTGAAGAATTCTCGTGTCGGGGATGGTTTTGCAGCTTATCATCTTGTGGTCGTTATCAAATGGTCTGTAGCTTTAACTGGTGTATTAGCAGGGATAATATTCTCACTACGACCCGGAGCAGCTAAACATTAAAACAGTATTTTTTGATTTAAACCCTTCACCTTATTTTTGCGCAAACTTTTAATGACCATGGAGCATACAAAAAAATACAGAGGTATATGGTGGCTGGTGTTTTTAGCATCTACAGCCGCACTTATTTTTGCAATCTACTCCCATTGGGAATGGCTGACGCTGATACTCCCTTTCCAGACAACATCTTTGGTAAAAGCCATGGATATAATGTAACTATTCACACCTGTTGATATATTTTTAATAGTCCCGCAATATGCGGGATTATTTTTGACAGATATTCGCTGTTTAATTCTAAAAATTCAAAAGTAAGCCATGAGAAAAAAAATATTTTTTTTGGTATCCTTTCTGTTGTTTTTTTCTGCCATTTATGTTTCTAATGCTTCTTTAATTGTTCCTTCAGACTCAGCCAGGATTTTACCAACAAGAGAGGAAGTCAGGGATGCTGTTTCTATTCTGATAGCTATGCCCAAAAGTGAAAGAAGGCAAAGATTAAAACAGGCACAGAAGGTAATCCGTGAATATAAAGCAGCAAAAAAAGCAGGCGAAGAAGTGGATACCAACACGTTGTTACTTGTTTTATTAGCACTGATATTGCCTCCGCTGGCTGTTTACCTGCACCAGGGAGAAACTAATAATAAGTTTTGGATAACAACTTTGCTTTTTGCTCTTGGCTTGTTAGGCGCTTTTACAATTGGCTGGTATTTTATCTTTGCCTCTGTTGTTTATGCCCTGATTGTTATACTTGGAAACAATTGATAGAAAAAACCTCTTTAAATAAAAAACGCCCAGTAAATCCGGACGTTTTTTATTTAAAGCAGGAACAATTTACTTTACAGAATTCACAAGGTTTTTAAATGTTTCAGGGTTGTTCATAGCCAAATCAGCCAGCACTTTACGATCCAGTTCAATTCCTTTTTTCTGAAGTTTATTAATAAATTCAGAATAGGTTAATCCTTCGGCACGAACAGCGGCATTGATACGGGCAATCCATAATGAACGGTATTCTCTTTTCTTAAGTTTACGGCCTACGAACATGTAGGTCATACCTTTTTCAACAACGTTTTTGGCTACCGTTAATACATTTTTACGTTTGCCATAGAAACCCTTGGCTTGTTTTAATATCTTCTTTCGGCGGGCCTTAGAAGCCACAGCATTTTTTGAACGAGGCATATCTTAAATGAGTTTAGAATTAAAAAATAGAAGTTGTAAGCAATGACTATTTAAGTCTCAAAAGACGTTTTACAAAATCTACATGCGATTTTGCAACAGTTCCGTCCATTCTCATATTGCGCTTACGTTTTTTAGATTTCTTGGTCAGGATGTGACGTTTGAAACTTTTTTGATGCATGATCTTTCCTGTGCCCGTTACTTTGAAACGCTTTTTGGCACTGGAGTTTGTTTTTACTTTAGGCATTTTACCCAGTATTTAATATTACACCTTTAAGGCATTCCCCACAGGG
Source organism: Chitinophagaceae bacterium (assembly GCA_044221225.1). Taxonomy (GTDB): domain Bacteria; phylum Bacteroidota; class Bacteroidia; order Chitinophagales; family Chitinophagaceae; genus JJ008. The sequence goes on along the minus strand of JBGAPQ010000007.1, from coordinate 87,095 downwards.
GGACCTTTTTCGAACCTCTTCAGGCAAACTTGTATCCTCCGATAAAGGATTTTTTAAGAGCTACCGTTTTTAAACGGGTTGCAAAGATAAGCTTGTAAAATCACACGGCAAAGAACAGCATAAAATAAAGCGGCTTAGGAAAGAATCCTTCTATAAATTGAATGACTACCATTAGCTATTAATTTTCAATGATTTGGCTGATTGTATCGGCTGGTTGACCAGATAATTCGCTTCAAGGTATGATAAAACAAGAACCCATCCGCTCTGCGAGATGGGTTCTTATCTGTTTATCCGAAAATATTATGCCTTCTTTTTTCCTTTGGGTGCAAACATGGCCAGCATTCTTCTTCCTTCCATTTTCGGCATATTTTCCAATACGCCAATTTCGGCTAACCGTTCAGCAAATTTTAATAATAACAGTTGTCCTCTGTCCTGGAATTGTATTGCACGGCCTTTAAACTGAACATAAGCTTTTACTTTATTGCCTTCTTTCAGAAATTCGATTGCATGCTTGGCTTTAAAGTCGAAATCATGATCATCTGTATTGGGAGTAAAGCGGATCTCTTTTACCTCAGAGACCTTACTTTTCGCTTTCATCTCTTTTTCTTTCTTCTTCTTATCGTAAAGGAATTTATTATAATCAATGATCTTACAAACCGGCGGGTCTACAGTTGGAGAAATCTCAACCAGATCTAATGCCTGATCCTGTGCCATTTTCAGCGCTTCCTGTGTGCTGTAAATACCTACCTCTACATTATCTCCAACTAATCTTACTTGTGGTACTCGGATAAAGTGATTGATACGATGTTCTGCTTCTTTGCGGGGAGCAAATCTGCCCCTGTTAAAACCGCCTTTGTTAAATCCGCCACCGCCTGGTTTCTGAAAACCTCCCTGGCCAGGTGGTCTGCTGAACCCGCCTCCGGGTTTTTGTGGTACTGCCATTTAGTTTTTTTAAGTGAAGCTCTATCCCCCTGCAGAAGAGCATTTTTATTTAATTAAAAAATTTCCCGTTCAGGATCCGGGATTGCTAAAATACGGTTTATTCGCCTCTGCGGTCCTTTATTTCTCCTGCTGCATCCGCTAAGAATTCATCCATAGTTTTTACTCCCATGTCTCCTTTGCCTTGTCTTCTTACTGCCACCTTATTTTCGTTCATCTCTTTCTCTCCCACAACCAGCATATAAGGAATCTTCATTAATTCAGTATCACGAATCTTTTTACCAATTTTTTCATTTCTATCATCCACTTCGCTACGAATATCAGCTTTTTTCAGTTTATCTGATACAGTCATTGCATAGTCTATAAATTTATCACTAATTGGCAAAACTTTCACCTGCACCGGTGCCAACCACAGCGGTAGTTTTCCGGCATAGTGTTCCAGCAGGAACCCTATGAACCGTTCATGGGTACCTAAGGGAGCCCGATGAATGATAAGGGGGATTTCCCGCTCATTATTCTGGTTTGTGAACGAAAGATTGAAGCTACGGGATTGTGCAAAATCTACCTGGTTAGTAGCCAACGTAAATTCACGGCCGATAGCACTCCATATCTGTACATCGATTTTTGGGCCGTAAAATGCCCCTTCCCCTTTTACCTCTATAAAGGGTACCCCTGTTTCAATCAATACCTTTCTTACCAGGTCTTCTGTTTCCAGCCAGAGTGCTGGTTCATTCACATATTTCTGTCCCAGTTTTTCAGGGTCATGCAAACTTAACCTCATCACATATTTATCAATCCCGAATATTTTGAAATATTTGAGATACATATCGTTCACCGATTTAAACTCCTGGGCAAACTGTTCTTTGGTGCAATAGATATGTGCATCGTTCATATGCAAACAACGAACCCTCATTAAGCCAAACAGTTCACCACTTTGCTCATAGCGGTAACAGGTACCATATTCAGCTATTCTGTAAGGCATATCCCTGTAGCTCTTAGGCTCCGCATCAAATATTTTGTGGTGATGCGGACAATTCATTGCCTTCAGGTAATATTTCTCTCCATCCATTTCCATCGGCGGAAACATACTTTCTGCATAATAAGGCAGGTGTCCACTGGTCAGGTACATACTTTCTTTTGCAATATGCGGTGTCACCACTCTTTTATAGCCAGCTGCCAACTCTGTTTCTTTAGCCAATTTTTCTAATTCCTCAATAATAATGGTACCGTTTGGCATCCACAGAATAAGACCGGGGCCAACATCATCGTCCATCGTGTAAATGCTTAACTCCTTACCCAATTTTCTGTGATCCCTTTTTTTCGCTTCCTCCAGCATGGCAAGGTGGTCGTCGAGTTCCTTTTGCGACGGGAATGTCACACCATATATTCTTGTCAGTTGCTTATTTTTCTCATCCCCTTTCCAGTATGCACCGGCAATACTCATCAACTTGATTGCTTTGATAAGACCGGTGTTGGGAATATGCGGCCCGCGGCATAGGTCAGTAAATTCACCCTGTGTATAAAAAGTGATCTCGCCATCCTGCAGGTTACTCAACAGGTCGAGTTTGTATTCATCCCCTTTATCAGTAAAGTATTGAACCGCATCCGCCTTGGAAATTTCTTTTCGTACATACTGGTTATTTTTCCTAGCCAGTTCGTTCATTTTCTTTTCCAGAATGGCCAGGTCCTCCTCTGTCATCTTCTTATCGCCAAGATCCATATCATAATAAAAACCATTTTCTACAGGTGGCCCCACCCAGAATTTCACTCCCGGATACATTGACTCCACTGCTTCTGCCATCAGATGCGCAGATGAATGCCAGAAGGTCATTTGGCCATCCTTGTCATTCCAGGTCAGCAGTTTCAGGTTCACATCTTCAGTAAGAGGCCGTGTGACATCCAGAACCTGCCCGTTTACGCTGGCGGCTAACACTTTTCTCGCCAATCCCTCAGATATAGATTTAGCTATGTCAAGGGACGAAACCCCTTTTTGGTATTGCCTTATCGCACCATCTGGCAGTGTAATATTTATCATCAGTAATATCCGGTTTTATTGGAGTGCAAAGGTAGCAAAATAAGGCTAAAGAATTTTCAGTATTAGCCTGCTAATCTGCTCTCTTTTCTTATTAACCCGGCTTACAATTTGCCGAAATCTGACCTGATCAGTGTAATGTAAAATCGCCAGCTTGTACTGTCGCTTTCTCCATTTTGAAAGCATCATTTTACCATAAGTTCTGGCTAAACCCAATGTGACATTATTCAGTAAACTTATTGTTGGGTTGGTAATAACGTTTTCATCATAAAACCGCTGATATTGCCCTTGTAGTCCTTTTTGAAAATTTAAGAAAGTAGTGTGGTTGTCAGCAATTTCTTTTGCTGTGAATTCGCTTGTGAGTGCTTGCCACAAATCTCCATTGATATGCGCATTGATACCAAGCAATTTGTATTGCAGAACAGACAAGGCGGAATCCGCATAATAATCCCTCCATACTGCCGGCACAGGGGTATCTGCAATATTGGCTTCTGCTGCACGAAAGAAAAAACCGGCAAAGCTCTTTTCAAATCTTTCAATGAAACTTTTTGTAGCAGGTGCTGTATTTTTAAAAAAATCTGCAGAAATGGTTGTTGTTTCAAAATACAATGAGGCGAAATAACTGGCTACAGACTTGCTTTTGCTGATTGAGTCCAGTTTCTTCAGCAAAATAATTTCAATATCTTTCTCCTGGCAAAATGAAGAAAACGGAAACAGGCATAAAATAAATATCCAACCAGGTACTTTCTTCAAGTTCAGGGTTTTTAAAAATGATGTTAAAATTAACAAACTATTGCTCCCGGAGCAGCTAACTGTAAAAAACAGATTTAGTAGTTTTGTGGCTTGATGAAAATCGTATTTAAAAGGCATATTCTTTCATTAGTAGTAATGCTGTTCTGCAGCATTTTTAGTTTAGTCGCACAGGACCTGACAGGTATATGGCGTGGTTATTTCATTACAGAATCGTATGATCATTATAAATTTGAATTGCAAGTAAAGCAAAAAGGCAATGGGGTGTCAGGAGTTTCCTATTCTTATCTCTCCACCGTTTTTTATGGTAAAGCCACCCTTACGGGCAGTTATATTAAAGCCGGTAAAAAAGCATTAATACAGGAAATAAGAACCGTAGAGCTTCGTATGTCCAACAGTTCACAGGCTTGTATTATGAAGTGTATTTTTGAATACAGCCGTTCCGGCAGGGAAGAATTTCTGGAGGGAACCTATTCCAGTAAATTTGAAAAGGATGGCCTGATCACAAAAAAGGGTGAAAACTGTGGAGGGGGCAAAGTGTATTTGCGAAAAGTAACAACCTCCGACTTTTACATTGAACCTTTTCTCAGGGGTAAGATTAAAATGACTCCCGTAATTGTAAACAAACCACCCCTTAAGACTAACCCGTCTGGAAAAACAAGTTCTCCTCCCATTGTTAATAAAAATCCTGAAAAAAAAGATACAGCAAAAACAAAAAAACCAGTTGGATTGACTAAACCACCTGTTAAAAAAGATACGGTCAGAATAAAGCCTGTATCGCCGCCTTTAGTAAAATCTGATACAAGCAGCAAAAAAATCAGACCTGTAGTTGTTACTCCGGCTCCACCTGTTATCAGGAACAGAATAAATGAACTTGTAAAAGTGCTTACAGTAAATGATCCCAGTGTTATTGTAAAGCTTTTTGATAATGGCGAAATTGATGGTGATACGATATCTGTATACCTGGATAATAAACTGGTACTTTCTGAAAAAAGGCTTACAGCATCACCTCTTGTACTTAAATTTAATATGGTAGATGAAAGGGATGTACATGAACTGACGATGGTGGCCGAAAATCTTGGAACTATCCCTCCCAACACTTCTTTAATGATCGTAGAAGCCGGCGGGCAGCGTTTTGAGGTTCGTATTACATCTACCGAGCAGAAAAATGCAGTTGTACGGTTCAGGTATCAAAAAGGCAAGTAACATTCGTCTTCTCCAGTGATGCTGGAAATAAAGCGTTGCCGTTTCTGTAATTTTTGAATCACACTGCCCTTTTTCATTTATTTTTCCTATACAATGTCAAGGCAATTCTTTATATTTTTCTTATTACTGATGGAAAGTTCTTCCTTCGCCCAGGATATTAATGGTATCTGGAAGGGTAAACTGGTAATGGCACCCAGTGGTTGTTTTCCTGTTTATAATATTGAACTGCAACTACAGGTAGCAGGATCAAGAATAACAGGAACAGCCTATCATTTTTCAGATTCATCCAATTACGTAAAGGAAAATTTTGAGGGTATTTATAACAGGGACAGTAACCTGGTTACGATTAAAGAAACAGGCATTGTTACCTTCAGAATTAAAGAAGACTGTGTTCCATGTATAAAGACTTATCTCCTCACCTATCACAGGGGTGGTGGTAATGTGGTAACTGAAGAACAGCTTAGGGGCACATGGTCAACCCCAACCGGAAAAGCCATGGATGGAAAAACAATTTGTGAGCCCGGAACCATTGTACTTAACAGATTTGAAAAAGCAACATTCAAGCCCGAACTAAAGTTGCCCCCATCATTGACCAAAAGAAAAGCCGAACTGGTTAAGGAAATAAAAGTTGATACGGGGACTATCAAAATTGATTTTTTTGATAATGGTCAGGTTGACGGAGATACCATTTCTGTATATGTCAACAATATGCCGGTTGTTTCAAACAGGATGTTGAAAACGCAGCCAATCAGCATAAACATAAGAGTTGATAATATCCGCACTATGCAGGAAGTAATTATGGTAGGTGAAAACCTTGGCTCAATCCCTCCTAATACCGCCCTGATGATAATAACTGCTGGAAATAAACGGTATCAGCTATACCTTACTTCTGATGAACAAAAGAATGCAATGGTTAGATTTATTTTTGAGAAACCTGCTGCAAAGGCCCCGTAGTCTTTGGTGTTTGCAATACGACAATAAAAAAAATTGGTTACAGTTGATTTTTATATGGCTAATCACAGTTAAGCCGGTAAATGTTATTACTTAGCGAGCATAGTTTTTTGCCAAATTTCTCATCAATTCTTTGGTACTTAATTCATAATCGAATACTTTTAAAATGCAAACAAATTTAAATCCTTTAGTTAATTTGACGCAAGATGCCTGCTTCTGCAGGCATTTTTGTTTTTCAGGAGGTCAGAATTTGAAATTCCAGGTTAATGCAGGAATTACAGGAAACAAAGAAACCTGTTTTGATTCAATTTTTAGATCGCCATTTGTGATACTTCCTTCCTGGTCGAAATAAAGGAAGTAGGGATTAAGGCGGCTGTACACATTATAAATACTGAAAACCCAGTAACTGGTTAACTTTCTTTTCTTTTTAGGTACCGGTGTGTACGTTGCTGAAAAATCAAGCCGGTGATAAGATTTCATCCGGTATTGATTAAGCTTACTGTATTCCTGTGTAAGAACACCATTTATAATGTAAAATCTTTCAGGTAATGTAATTGCATTACCTGTGCCGTACACAAAAACGGCCCCCAGTTTCCATTTTTTATTTAGATTATAGTTACTAACAACTGAAACATCATGCCGCCTGTCATAGCGGGCCGGAAATTTTTCACCATCATTTAATTGTAGGAATTTTCTCCATGTCCATGATAGCGTATAACCAATCCAGCCGGTCAATCTTCCTTTTGTTTTACTCACCAGCATTTCTGCACCATAGCTCCATCCCTTACCAAATACAAATTCATCCTCAGGATCTGCCAGAGAAGGTGTATATCCTTCTTTGTATTCAACCTGGTTTTTCATGTCTTTATAGTATAGCTCCAGCGAAGTCTCCCATGTATTTTCCAGAAAATTTTTAAAAAAACCTGCCGAATAAAGCCAGCTTATCTGAGGTTTGACAATATAAGTACTGGGTACCCAAAGATCTGTAGGTAATGTGGTACCTGCACTTGTTACAAGGTGTATGTACTGATAATTCCTTGTAATAGCTGCTTTCACAGATGTTTCATCATTAATAGCGTAACGTACGGTAATGCGTGGTTCCAGGCCACCATATTGTTTTACGGGTTTAAATCTGTTATAAACAGTACTGTCAAGTTTATTACCATCCTGGTCACGGATATATTTTGTGTAAGGACCTATCTGGGTGAAGCTGCTCCACCTGAAACCATAATTTATTTTCAATTTTTCACTGATTTCCCAATCGTCCTGCAGGTACAAAGCAGATTCAGCAGCATATTTGGCACCTTCATTATTGGGTTTAAACTCAACAGAATCCTGGCGGCCGGTTACAACATTCGGAATGAACTTATGGTAAGTAAGTAATCCCCCAAATTTGAGTTTATGATCGGGCAATGGATAATAATCAAAGTCAGATTTTATGTTAATATCCCGAATACCGGAGGAAAGGCCGATGTCAAAACTTTCCTGCTGTGCAGAAAACTTAAAATTGTAATCATTGTATACTAAAGTAGTATTTGCAAAAAGGCGACGGTTAAATACATGGTTCCATCTTAACGTGGCTGTTGAATTGCCCCAGGGAATATTTGTTTTGAATGACCGTTTTGAATTATTAAAATCAAATACATCCCTGCCGAAATAGCCGCTCAGGTAAAGTCTGTCTTTTTCAGAGAAACGGTAATTCATTTTGGCATTTACATCATAGAAATAATATCCGGAACCGTAAAAACTGCTGCTCTTTTTTATAAAAGGTTTTATTAAAGCGTCAATGTATGTTCTTCGGGCAGATAAGATAAAAGAAGCTTTTTCTTTTTTAACCGGGCCTTGTATGGAAAACCGTGATGCTATCAGACCAATCCCCCCCTCCATCTGCATTTTATTGATATTCCCATCTTTCATTGTAACATCAAGTACTGAAGAAAGCCGGCCTCCGTATTGGGCAGGCATACCACCTTTTATCAAAGAAACGTTTTTTATTGCATCACCGTTGAATATGGAAAAAAAGCCAAATAAATGACCTGTATTATAAACTACAGCATCATCCAGCATGATGAGGTTTTGATCGGGGCCGCCGCCCCGGACATAAAAGCCGGCATTCCCTTCCCCTGCGCTTTGCACACCCGGCAATAGTTGTATGGCTTTTAGAATATCAACCTCTCCCATAAAAGCCGGAATAGCCTTTACCTGGTTCATGGAAAGATCAATTTTCCCCATTTGCGCATTTTTTATATTACCGTCCCTTCGTTTACTATAAATGACTACTTCACTGATAGAAGAATTTTTGGGAATTATATCAATATCGAAGGATTGGTTACTATGCAATTTTATGTTTAAAGATTTACCGAGATAAGAAACATGCGACACCGTAACGGTGTAATTGCCCTCTTCAAGGGTGATAGAGTAAAATCCATATTGATTACTTGATACTCCTTTTGACTGACCATTTATAGACACAGTAGCTCCTATAACTGATTCTCCGGAAAGACTGTCTTTAATATAACCGTTTAAAGTAAAACGGATTTGGGAATACCCTGTAATACTGATTAAAGAAAGTAAGAGAATGCTGATTGCCTTTATCATAACTGCACAACAATCTTATTTTATTTTAGTTGAATCCGCTGTTACAAAATTTATTTTGGTCTTTATATCCCTGCAATCAGGCTGACCATAGGGGTTGGACGCATCTTCTTTATTACTAAGCCAGTTGCCCGGTTTTTCAGGGCCAAATGCTATATCACATTCAAGCCAGAAAAGTACAGACTGGTCATACCGGATGGTACTTAATAATGCGAAAAGTTCATTTGAAAAAATATTCAGTGAACCTCTTTTTTCATTGATCGCCGGATCCGAGATAATGGAAATGATCTCAGCCTTTGCATTTTGATAAGGCTGTAGGGCGGTTTCATAAATAAGACTGTCAGATTTTAATTCGTCAATTTTCAGACTGTCTAAAGCAATTTTTAAAACAGCCCCCTGCTCTTCAATTGCTGGTAACCCTCCGGCTGCAAAATCTTCACTCATTTTATAATAAGCGGATAGTACATTGTCAACAGATTGATTGAAAGCTGCGCTATGTTTACTTACAGAAAGTGGCGGAGGTTTTGGGCCATGATCTGCAGAATTGCCAGTGCCGGGGAGGATATAATAGCGGATTAGTCCGGCAAACAATAAAAGGAAAGCGAAAAAGATGGTAAACCCGTTGAGGCCTTTCCCTTTAGGCACAAATACACGGATAATACCAAGTATAATTATTAGCAGCGGCAGTACTATTTCAAGTATATCAATGAATTTTCTCATGAGGAAGGAATATTTGGACAAAGATAAACGGCGATTGCCGGAAGTACTAATCCATTATTTTTGCACCTTGTTAAATTTTAATTATGCTGGCAGGATTGCAAAATGTGACCTTTGAATTTGGTGCAAGAACAATTGTGGAAGATGCTACCTGGCATATTCAGCCGGGCGAACGGATCGGCCTGATTGGTTATAACGGTACCGGAAAATCAACCTTATTAAAATTACTCGTTGGCGAATATCTTCCTTCCGGTGGTACGGTGGAAAGAAGCCGAACCACTTCTATTGGATACCTGCATCAGGACTTACTTAGTTTCGATACTAATGATTCTATTTTACAGGTGGCACTTGGTGCTTTTGAAAAAGTGCTTCAATTAGAAAAAGAAATCGAAGAACTGGGAAAAGAGCTGGAACGGACAGGCGATGAAAAGACCCTGCATGAGTATAGTGATAAACTGCATGAACTCGAAACACTGGGCGGTTATAACATTCATCACAGAACTGAAGAAGTATTGCAGGGGCTTGGATTTTCAAATGCTGACCTTACAAGACCCTATAAAGAGTTTAGCGGCGGATGGCGCATGCGGGTGTTGCTTGCAAAGATGATCCTGCAGCAACCGGATCTGTTATTGCTGGATGAGCCTACCAACCACCTTGACCTCCCCTCTATTGAATGGCTTGAAAAATATCTGCAGCATTACCAGGGATCAGTGGTTATCGTAAGCCACGATAAATACTTCCTGAACCGGATGGTAACGAAGATTGTAGAAGTGTACCAGCAGCAACTGCATATCTATAACGGTAATTACGATTACTACGAAAGAGAAAAAGCTATCCGTGTGGAAATGCAGCAAAAGGCGTATGAAAATCAGCAGGATTATATACGGCAAAACGAACGGCTGATTGAACGTTTCAGGGCCAAAGCAAGTAAGGCAGCTATGGCACAAAGCCTCATTAAGAAATTAGATAAACTGGAACGTATTGAAGAAGCTGAAATTGAAAGGCCCAATATCAGGATTAATTTCAGAGTAGATAAAACACCGGGAAAAGTACTGGTGGAATTGAAAAATGTTTCCAAAGCATTTGGTGATAATGTAATTATTGAAAACAGTTCGGTGGAGATTGACAGGGATGATAAAATTGCACTCATTGGTGCAAATGGTAAGGGAAAGTCTACCCTGCTCCGCATCATTGCGGGAGTTGAAAAATTTTCAAATGGAGAAAGAAAATGGGGCCATAATGTGGAAGAAAGTTTCTATGCCCAGCACCAACTGGAAGCCCTTAATGTTAATAATACCATTTTGGATGAAATGAAAGAATGTGGCAGCCAGATGACGGAACTGGAATTGCGGGGGTTATTGGGTTGTTTCTTATTCAGTGGCGATGATGCAGATAAAAAAATTAAAATATTAAGCGGGGGTGAAAAAGCCAGAGTGGCATTGGCCAAAGTAATTGTGAGTAAGGCAAATTTTCTGATGCTGGATGAACCCACCAACCACCTGGATATGCATAGCTGTGACCTGCTGATCGATTCTCTGAATAAATACCAGGGCAGTATTATACTTGTAAGTCATGACCGTTATTTTGTATCAAAGACGGCAAATAAAATCTGGGAAATCGTGGATCACCAGATCAAGGAATTCAAAGGCGGTTATGAAGAATGGGTAGCATGGAAAGAAAGAATGGCCAGGCAGGAAGCGGAAAAAAAGAAAGCTGAAGCCGGAAGTCAGAAATCAGAGAAACCAAATTTGTCCAATGAGCCGAACGGGCAAAAGAAACAAAAGGAAAAGGAACAATCTGATACGGGTCCCCAAATTTCAGACATCCGGACGCAAGCACCAACTCCAATTAACAAAGAAGCCAAAAAAGAATTACAGCGGTTGCAAAAACAATTTCAGCAATTGGAAGAACAAATTGCCAAATTAAATGCAAGAAAAGCTGAACTGGAGGCATCGTTAGCAGCACCTGCCACCTATTCCGATAAGGCCAAATTCATTGAAGTCGAAAGAGCATACAAAAAAACAGATGACGAACTCATTGCTCTTACTGCTCAATTTGAGAAAATATTCGAAAAGATGATGGAGCAGGAGCAATAATATTTTCTTCTTTCGGAAAAATAAAAAACTGTATGATACGGTAAGTTTCAGAAAACTTTATTCTGCAAATATGAGCCTGCCATTTTTCCCGGCTGCCACATAACATAAAAGTATTCGGCTATAGTAATGAGGATTTTACCGAAAAAAAATGTTTTGATAGTCCGGATCAGTTACCTTTCCAGTCTAAAACCTTTTCAAAAAATGAAAAAACTATTAACTTCTATTGTCCTGATGGCATTTACCATCCTGGCAATTAACCTTGCTTCCTGCAAAGGCAAAGTAAAGGATGCTGATATCAAAGCAGCAGTTGAAACTGCCCTCAAGGCCGATCCAATGGCTGCGGGAGCTTTGGTAGATGTAAAAGACGGTGTGGCTACCCTGACCGGAGAATGTAAAGATGAGATGTGCAAAAAACTTTGTGCAGACATTGCAGGTAAAATTAAGGGTGTAAAATCTGTGGTAAACAATTGTACGGTGACTCCCCCACCTCCTCCTGTTGAGGTTTCTGCCGATGATCCGCTTACAAAAGCCGTTACGGATGCATTAAAGGCATTTCCGGATGTAAGTGCTACTGTAAAAGATGGCATTATTACTTTAACCGGTAAGATTGCAAAAGCAGACAGGCAAAAATTAATGATGGCCCTGCAGGCATTAAAGCCCAAAAAAGTTGATCCATCAGCATTAGTTAACAAATAAAAAGGAGATAATAATATGACACTACAAGATAAATACAAAGAACTGACTGACGCCGCCGCTGCTGCCGGAGTAAATAATCTGCTGGTAAGAGAACAGGATGGTGTACTGTATGTGGATGGAGAAACTACAGGAACCGTAAAACAACAACTGTGGGATATCTATGGAAAAATAGATCCTGATTATGTTTCCGGGGATATGGTTTTGAATATTAACAGTGTAGCCGGAGTTACTGAAGGCACAAAACTTAAAGTGACTACTAACCGCACTAACCTCAATATCCGGAAGGGCCCGGGTACAGACCAGGATATTATCGGTAAGGCCGCCCGTCACCAGGTAGTAACATTAGTCAGAAAAGAAAATGACCAATGGTGGGTAATTAAAACAGATGATGGTAAAGAAGGCTTTTGCTTTACCCAGTACCTTACACCGGTTGAAGCGTAATATTTTTAGTAGCATTTAAAAAGCTGCCACATGATCGTGGCAGCTTTTTTTACGGAATCATTCCGCCTTTTATAAAATCACTCACCAGGTAACTGATAAGCTTACCGCTGGTAGTATCAGTACGGCCATCATTCAGCCGGGTGGCGCCTTCACAGATGTAGAAATAAGCCGGCTTACTGTCAGCTGCTGCGAATGAAACATATTGCCTTGCCTGTGCTGGCGAAACGCCTACCGGTGTCATAGCGCTGCTAAGTGTATTTTGAATGGAATCAAGATCGATATCTATCCCGGTCAGTGTATCTTCTGTAAAACCGGTAGCATGAGCTACCGCCTGTAAGAAAGTTCTCTTATCGTGCACAAATATGTCTTCGTAAGTAATGCAGTCAATAAAGGGGTTATTCACTATATCGATCCATACATTTTGCGGGATATAATTTTCATGCAGACCTATCACACAATATTTCTGCAGGTAGCCATCCTCTTCTGCATAACGGAATGCATTACCGCTGTGCCGTCCCTCTAATGGCCGGTAGTCGGCATGTGCATCTAAGTTGATACAGTTTATCTGTGCCAGGGGTATTGTTCCGGCTTTGTGCCATCCTTTGGCTGCGCCTTTTATAAGTGGGTAAGAGTTATTATGTCCGCCACCTATTACAATGGGGATCTTTTTTGCTTCTGTAATAATTTTTACCAGGTGTTCTACCTCATCATCGATCGTATTCACTGCATGACGGTAAGCTTCAATTTTTTCTTCTTCTCCCCTTGCAGTAGTATCGATCAGGTATTGTATATCACCAAAGTCAAAATGACCAACCAGCAATACTTCATTCCCGTCCAGGAAATCATTACTCTGCACATTCAGGAAACTTTGCAGAAATGGTATCCACAAAGTGTCGGTGCCGCCGATACCATAATTTCCTTTTGCACCAAGGTCTTCCGGTATGCCGAAGAGTACATATTTAGCGGCTGAACCGGCAATACAACTTTCCAATGCTGTCGTATCAGCAATTACTTGCATTCTTTCTCCTAATTTGGTTTCGAACCGGCGGATTTTTGTCAGTGACAATACATCCTGCCTGGTGTAAACCTTCAGGTGCTGCATGGCCTTTGATACAGGTTCGGCAGCAGGAACCTTAGTGTCCGATTTTTCCATCAACGATCTTTAAAATTTCAGCTTCTAAAGCTATGGTTTTGTTCTCAATTTCACGGCCCCGGTTGAGTATATCATTCACATACTCCTTGTCTGTATAGCCGGCTGCATTGATCCGTACGTTCATAAAAGCCCCCATCACGGCGCTACGGGAACAAAGGGCTCCTACCCCGGCATCAGAAACAGAGTTGGGGTTGCCAATATCCGCCATTGCTTTTATTACTTCCATACTGTTGTGAGAAGCCTGCATCACTTTGAAAGGAATTTCAATGGCAAACTTCGTGGCTTCCTGTATTGCTTTTGTACGGGCCGCTTTTTCTTCATCCGTTGATTTAGGCAAGCTAAAAGCCAGCATGATCTGGTTGAACGCTTTCGTATCGGCATCTACCAGTCTTACCAGTTCATTCTTCAACTGCTCTCCTTTGTCAGCCCAGTTGCTGAATTCTTCCCATCTGTCATCCCAGCCTTTTTTGTGCGAAGACAAATTGGCCACCATCGTTGCAAGTGACACACCCAATGCGCCTACATAGGCCGAGATAGAACCACCACCCGGAGCCGGACTTTCACTGGCTGTTTCATCTGCAAAATCAGACAAGCTCATATTCACCAATTTGCTGTCGGCTTTATTGCGGAGCATATATTCAATTATTCTTTCCTCTGGTTTGAAAGGCCCGAGTTCATCAAGCCCCATACTTTTCACAGCGATCTTTATCAGTTCTTTTTCTGAAACACCGGTTGACCTTTTTTGTTTTTTCAAGAAATATTTACCGGCATCAAGCATGGCGTTCAGTGGAACCAATCCCACCAGTTCACTTCCGGTTACCCGTATACCTCTGGCATCTGCTTTTTTACAAACCTCATCAAATGCAATATGCACCGGGGTAACGTTAATATTCGTCAGGTTCATACTTATCTGTGCCACACCATATTCTTCAATATACCAGCCTATCGCTTTTACTGATTTTAATGTACCCGGCTTATTTACTTTTACACCATTCTCTTCCACATTTCTGCCGGCTTCCCGCACATCAAAGGCAATGGCATTGGCCCTTCTTATAGAGGTAGTGTTCAGGTTCACATTATAGGCAACCAGGAAATCTCTTGCCCCTATCACCGTACCGCCTCTTTTGGCATCAAACTCTGCCGGGCCGAAATCAGGTTTCCATTCCGGTTGTTTTATCTTTTTAAAAAAACCTTCATACTCTCCGGCTCTTATTACAGAGAGATTACTACGGGTTTTAACAGGTTGTGCTGCTTCGTACAGGTAAACCGGAATTTGTAATTCCTCTCCCACTCTTTTAGCCAGCCGCTGTGCATACTTCGCCGTTTCTTCCATGCTGACGCCGGCAATCGGTATCAGCGGGCACACATCAGTGGCGCCCATGCGGGGATGCTCCCCTTTGTGTTTGCTCATATCAATCAGCTCACCGGCTTTTTTAATGGCACGAAAAGCAGCCTCTATCACGGCTTCAGGGTGGCCGACAAAAGTGACCACCGTACGGTTAGTAGCTTTTCCCGGGTCCACATTTAGCAGCCGTACCCCTTCCACTGTTTCCACCTGGTCGGTTATTTGTTTAATGATGGCAAGGTCTGCTCCTTCGCTGAAATTGGGAACACATTCTATGATGGGTTGCATGCTCATAAGATTTGCTGCTAAGATATTACTTGCGGAGCTAATCAGACTTTATTAAGGATTTTGCGCAGTTGACCAATGAGAATTTGATATCTGTAATCTTCTCACTTATATAATCTCGTCATGTAGCTCTTTTCAAAATAACCCTCCCTCATTAACCGGAGTATTTCCTGGCTGCTCCACTGGCAATCAAAAAAGAAAATATCTGATTTAGAAGGACGGTCATAAAACATACAGGTAAGCTCCCCGGTTTTGCCGTTACACTCCCACTGCCAGAGGTTGCCGTCAGCCTTCATTTCAAGAATGATCAGTCTCCACCAGTTATCCAGTTCATCAAATGATAATACTGAATTATTAATGTTAAGTACATAGAGGCTATCGGAAAGTTTTCTTAAAAAAGCATTTTGCCCCAGATCAATATACACCGAGTCAGTTTCATGTATGGTAATGGTATCCTCTATCCAGGTATAATTATATCCCCGGTACAGAAAACGATTTTCCCCTATTTCATATATTTTGTTATTACTGATGATATACTTACTGGTTGTATCAACCGGATTGTTCAGCGAGTCATACTTTACTTCCTTTAACCTGCCGAAACCTTCAGGCGGGTAAACCCATTCATTTTTATCATTTAGCTTCGGCCACTCACCGGCAAGCACTTTTTTTTTCTCATAAATGACTACCAGTACATAATTCCGGCCAATATAATAATAAGAACTATCCTCTTTCTCCGGTGTCGTTTCTTTTTCGCCATCATAACTTGTAGTGTCTTTTTCTCTCCATTTACCAAGAAATTCATCGGGGAACTGGTAGATATTTTCTTTATCGAAAGGCTGTGGGTGAGAGAAATTGAATGAATCACATGAGCTTAAAAGGAAGAGAGAGACAATTAAAGAAATAAATAGCCGGGGCTTTTTCGATTTTTCATATCTCTCTTTCATAAAACAGGCTGTTCTGCAAGGTATGCCCGGAAAAGACGATAAATCCTGATATTTATCATTATAAGCACCAGTCAGCAATCATTCACACTGAACCGGTGTTACAAAAAAAATGTACTTTCAGTATCTAAACCCGGCATGCAATGCCCCGCATTCGTTTATCAGCTTTATTGGTTTTATCAATTGTACTCCTGGCAAGTTGTGCAAAGGAATACAGCTATGAAAGAATGGAGATACCGCCAACAGATACTACCGGCGGTGGCGGCAACAATACCAACCCACCCGGTATTTGCGCCGCTTGTATTGGTAACGACAGCCAGGTAGAAAACCGCTGGAGCCTGCATGTGGGTAATATGTTTTACTGTGGTATAATCGATACAGTGATTGCCGCACCCGAAAGATCAGGCTTTACTTTCTTTGGACCTTCTGCCTGCTCTGCCGACACTGGTATGGTGATAACCGTGTACCTGAACGGCCAACGGCTCAACCATGATCTTACCAACTACACTACTGATAAAGTGGGTTTTTATTATTACGATAAAGTAACACCATCCTATATGCTCATTACGCAGGGAGGGCAACCCTTCAGGCTAACGATAGACAGCTATGAAGAAAGCAGCCAGATGATGCGGGGACAATTCAGCGGGCATGCTGTTACGGCCAATGGCGGCAGTATGTACGTAAGCGATGGAAAGTTTAAAGCGAAAGTGCGGTAAGAGAAATTAATCCTGCTTTTTAATTTCTCTTTCCCTTCTTCTTATTGAGGTAGTATTCAGGTTCACATTATAGCCCACGAGGAAATCCCTTGCCCCTATCACCGTACCGCCTCTTTTGACATCAAACGCTGCCGGGCCGAAATCAGGTTTCCATTCCGGTTGTTTTATCTTTTTGAAAAACCTTCATACTCTCCGGCACTTATTACCGAGAGATTGCTGCGTGTCTTATCGGGTTGCACTGCTGAATTTGTGAAGGGTCAGTAAAACTGCATAGCTGTTTCTTTTATGCCCTCACATTTATTACCCATTTCTATTATTGAAAATGTTGCTTTATCAAATCCGGAATCTCCGTCACCACGATATGGTAAACAAAAAAAAGTCCCGCCGAAGCGGGACAGATATACTTAAATAACCCAATTCAATCTGCTAATTAGAAGAGATTGTAGCCATAGCTGATGTAGTACAAACCACCAACAGAGGGGCTTCCAAAACCTGTTCTTGCATAGAAGTTGCCAAGATTAGTACCCCCTGCACGGAAAACACTCTTGGTTTTTTCCGGACGGTAAGTAATCTGAGCATCCCACCAGCCAAAATAAGGTAAAGTGCCACTTACAAAAGTACCTTCATAGTAGTTATTATCCTGCCATTTGAATACTACGTTAAATCCAATATTGTGACAAACATTTTCATTTCGCAAACCGACATTAAACCTGTATTTAGGCGCATTGAAGAAAGTAACCACATCGGTGGCAACATCTTTTAGCTGATCAGAGAAAATGTTACCATACAAAACGTATTTCTTGTAAAGCTGGTATTCAAGACCCACACCCCAGCCTATTGATTTTACTTTATTGTCTGAGTTTTGAGAATAGGAAACGTTGGTACTGCTGTAAGGGGAATATACTTCATAGTTAGGGCCAGTCCTGGATTGAACAACCGCTGTACTAACAAGGAAATCTTCATACTCGCTATAGTAGACATATCCGTCGATCAGTAATTTTTTACCGATTACTCCTTTGTATCCAAATTCATAAGATTTTACAGTTTCTGGTTTCACCTTTTTGTATTGAGCCCTGACCAGCCTGCCTGAATCGGACAAAGCTCCGGCACGATAAGCCAGTACACTGGCAGCAGTATAACCGGGCAATGTTGAATTCAACTTGTAATAATTCTGGAATTCAGGCAAACAACCCATTAATGTACCAGAGCCGGTAACCAGGCTTATGTACTGGTTTTGGTTCGTGGGGAAACGGTAAGCTGTCTGGTAAGATACACGAAGGAAGTTTTCCCTTGCCACTTTAAGAACACCGGAAATTCTTGGAGTAAATTTTCCGTCAAAGTTTGTTTGCTTATCGTAGCGGCCAGAGGCTGTCAATGTAAATGCATCGCCAAATTTTTTCTTCAACTGGAGATAAGAACCATATTCGTTTAACCTGATAGCCTGAGCTGTATCAGCAAAGATTGTTCCCTGTGAATTCATTACCCATTGCTTCCAACTCATACCAAGCATAATTTCCACTTTATCTGAGAAACCTATCATATCAGATAAATTAAACTGACCTTCTGCTGCGTATAAATCTGACTTATCAAGGAATAAAGCACCTCCTTTGCGAATGGGAGTACTCTTAATTTTTGCGACAGCTGAATCGTAAGCGGCAGTTCCGGGCATCAGGCGGCCGACATCAGCAGAAGCCCGTGCGGCAGCATGTAATGTAGCATCACTTACAGCAGCGCCGTTTAACCTTCTACCCTCTGAAAATGTACCGATATAAAGAGGAAACCAGGCTGAACTGGTCCTGTATGTTTCATTAAGAAAAGCGCCTAGTGCAGATGCATTATACGAATTGCCGGCATTTTCCTGCGTAGTATATCCACGAATGAACCAGTTCTTATGCTTTAATTCAAATTTATGCTGAGCCATTTTCAGGTTGCGGAGAGAGTATCTGTCAGCACCTGTGTACACAGTTGTACCTGTGCCAAAATAAGTATTAAACGACACTTCAAGTCTGTCATTAATCTTATAATGTATACCACCTGTTAATTTTACATTCACAGTATTATAATCTACCAGGGATTGCTCTTCATAACCAGTTCTGGAGACGCTGGCTTTATTAAAATACCCGTTTTTCAACCCAATATAAAAAGGCATCATTTGCTGAATTGCAGTGAGGCCTGAAGAAGGAATGCCATTAGCGCCTAATAAACTTATCCAGTTAGAAATCTGAGTGTTTGTCGGGTACATCGGGTTTCCAATAGCATTAAAATAGGCATTAGCGCCAAGCAAAGGGTGATTGATGATATCGAAAGCTCCACCGGTAGCAGCCAGAATGGTTCTTCTTGTCTGATCTTGCACATAATAAGAAAAACCGTTCATATCAGCACTGGTCTCATCGCCATACATGTTAATACCATTGTAATTGGGATCATTAAGGCGGTTTCCCCCTACTACTTTACTAAGAATACCAATCTGCTGCTTATTGCGATAGTCTTCAGCTTCCCAATCAGCACCTTTTACTAACTGTGCAGCAAGTTTGATACCCAGTTTATTCTTATAGGCTTTTGCCCAACGGAATGACCAGTCATAAAAAGGAGCAGCCTTGCGCTGCTTGCCATCCACATGCATGAAGCCCTGCTTGATATTGTAGCTGAGCCCCTGGTATTTAAAGGGGTTCTTTGTAGAAATAAGTACAGTACCATTCATACCCCCGGAACCGTACAAGGCTGATGAAGCGCCTGAAAGGACCTCCACATTATCAACATCAAGATCAGAAGGCCCCAGAACACTGCCCACCGAAAAATTCAAACCAGGCGCCTGGTTGTCCATTCCATCTATCAATTGATTCAGGCGGGTATTACCACTACTTACAAATCCACGGGTAGTAACTGTACGGAAAGTGAGGCTGGCGGTATGTACATCCACTCCCTTCAGGTTTCCAATGGCTTCATAATAGTTGGGAGCAGCTACATTCCTCAGCACATTGCTACTCATTCTTTCCACAGTTACGGGTGATTCGAGCAGACGTGTAGGAGCACGGGTAGCAGACACTACTACTTCCTGACCAAGAGCAGTATTCACTTTAAATTCAATGTTAATTGGTTTTGATGCATCAGAAACAGTTATTTCCTGATCCTCATAACCGACCGAGCTAAAAACCAGTACTACAGGTAATTTTGGGACATGGAGGGTGAACTCACCGTCTGAATTGGAGTAAGTACCGTGACTGGTTCCTTTTACGGCAACGGAAACAGCCGGCACAGTTTCTTTTGATGTACTGTTACGAACAGTTCCGGATATGGTGACTGTTTGAGCATAAGCAGCAATTGAAAACAAAACAGCCATCAGCGAGGAAGCTAAATAGCAGTAGCTTTTTCTCATAATAGGGAATTTTGGTTTTGGAATTTGACGGAAAAATAAGCATTGTAAAGTTTATCTAAAAATTTAATTTTTAAGGGGAAAGGATAAGTTGTTGAAATCTTGAGACAGCCCGGATTGGTTGATTTTATAGGCCTTCTTACTTTCGAAATATGGGTCAGTTTTCTTTTCCAAACCAGACAGCTTTTTACAGGGGTAAAGTTCGTGATGTGTACACCATTTCAGACCAATGGCTGGTTATGGTGGCATCGGACCGTATTTCTGCATTTGACGTTATTCTTCCACGCCCCATTCCGTATAAAGGGCAGGTGCTAAACCAAATTGCAGCCTATATGCTGGAAGCTACAAAAGATATTTGCCCAAACTGGCTGCTGAGTACCCCGGCCCCCAATGTTTCAATCGGGAAAAAGTGCATCCCTTTTAAAATTGAAATGGTGGTGAGGGGCAATCTCACGGGCCATGCCTGGAGAACGTACGCCTCCGGAAAAAGGTCTCTTTGCGGGGTTTCCATGCCCGGGGGAATGAAAGAAAATGATTACTTCCCGACTGCAATCATTACCCCAAGCACCAAAGCTGCCGAAGGTCACGATGAAGATATCAGTAAAGAGGACATCATCGCACATGGGCTTGCCACTGCTGAAGAATGGTTTATTCTTGAAAAATATACCCGGCAGCTTTTTGCAAAAGGCAAAGAAATTGCAGCTAAAAGGGGACTGATACTGGTTGACACAAAATATGAATTTGGTAAGATCGGAAATACTATCTGCCTGATGGATGAAATTCATACACCAGACAGTTCAAGGTATTTTTATGCAGATGGTTTTGAAGAAAGACAGACAAAAGGGGAGCGGCAAAAACAACTCAGTAAGGAGTTTGTACGGGAGTGGCTCATTGCTAATAATTTTATGGGAAAAGAAGGACAGACTGTGCCTGAAATGACTGACGAGTGGGTGAATACTATTTCTAAAAGGTATATTGAATTATATGAAAAAGTAATCGGATCTGATTTTATTCCTGAAAAACTTTCTGACGAACAAGTATTTGAAAAGGTAGTTTCTTCCCTTCATCAACTTGATAGCTAAAAAAGGGAACAAGGCTTAACCCTGTCCCCTTTGTCTATGCTGAACGGTTTCCAATATTTTATTTTTTAATACCAGTTGATTTTTTGAATTCCCGGGTCTGGCCTTTTCCGTACACCGGGCAATAATAATCCAGGGCATATTGTGCATCTGTATAGCTCAACCAATAATCAGTAACCGTCCCTGTGAAAATAATGCCAGATGACCTGTTATAAATATCCTTTGTGCCCGCACTGCTGAAATTTCCGTACACAATACTTCCTTCATAAGGTTTGTAGCCGCCATATGATCTTATGATTGTGTATCCGTAAAATGTTTCCACCACATAGTAATTACAATAAGAATCACTGTAAACAACCTCCCCCATTTCTTTGGAAAGCCAGTACTCTTCATTATCATTTGGAAAAGATTCCCTGATACAACTGGTTAATAGTACCACTGTGAGCAGGAAAGAGACAGAAAGTGTAAATATTCTTTTCATGGCTTTTTGATTTAAAGTTGAAAATTTTGTTTCACCTGTTGTAATGATAAGACTGTGCCAGAATTGAAAAGGATATTTAAGCGTTTGTTAAAATGAAATGAAAGAAGGAAATTCACTTCTTAATAAATCATAATAATGAGACGACTGTACTTCATCCTGGCTATATTAGCCCATACTCAACAATTGCTATCACAGGAATATTATCTGCTTGTTGGCACATATGATTCTCCTAAAAGTGAAGGTATTCATGTCTATAAATTTAACAGCAATGATGGTTCTGTCAAAGAAATAAGCAGTATTAAAACATCCAACCCGTCTTTTATAGCCATATCTCCGGATCAGAATTTTGTTTATGCCGTTCATGAGAATGGAAAAGATAATAAAGGTGGTGAAGTAGCCGCTTTCACTTTTAATAATAAAACCGGACAGCTTACATTTATTAATCAGCAATCAACCGGTGGCGATCATCCCTGCTATGTAGAAACAGATAAAACCGGCAAGTGGGTCTTTGCAGGAAATTACAGCAGCGGCAGCCTTTCTGTTTTTCCCGTTGAGGAAACGGGCGGATTGTTCCCGGCCGGTTCAGTTATTCAGCATACCGGTTTCGGCAAGAGTTTACAAAGACAACAAGCCCCCCATGTTCATTGTACCCTGATTTCCCCTGATAATAAATTCCTTTTTGTTCCGGACCTGGGTATTGATAAAGTAATGATATACCAATTTGATACGCATACTGGCAAGCTTACTCCCGGAAAACAATCTTTTGTGCCATCTGAACCAGGCTCAGGCCCGCGGCATTTTACTTTTCATCCCAACAATAAATATGGCTACCTGATAGAGGAACTGAGCGGAACAGTAGTAGCACACAAATACAAAAAAGGGAAACTAAAAAGGATACAGAGGATAAGCACAATGCCGGCTGGTGATACCAGTTTTGCCGGCAGTGCCGATATCCATGTTTCTCCAGATGGAAAGTTTCTCTACGCATCCAACAGAAGTAATTCAAATACTATTGCTATATATTCCATTAACAATAAAGGAAAACTTACACTTATCAGCCATCAATCTACCCTTGGTAAAGGGCCACGCAATTTCAATTTCGATCCTTCCGGTACATTTTTGCTGACCGGCAATCAAAACAGTGATGAAATTGTAATTTTTAAAAGAGATACTCTGACCGGATTACTATCTGATACAGGAAAAAGAATAGCTGTCGGAAAACCTGTTTGCATCAAATGGATAACCATGCAATAAAACTATTCGTCTTTTAAACGAGGGCGAAGCCGTTGTTTTGACTTATTAAAAATATGCTGTCCTTTGTCAATCCCTTTTCGCAGTGCTTTTCTTCTCTCATCCGGTAGATGAATAGTGTCCTGGCAATCTTTACTGCAGCATCCTTCAAATGTTCTGGCGCATTCTTTACATTGAATGAATAGCAAATGACAACCATCGTTTTTGCAATTGGTATGGGTGTCGGCAGGCTTACCGCATTGATGGCAATGCGCAATGATATCACCAGTAATCCTCTCTCCCAGCCTTTCATCGAATACAAAGTTTTTCCCAATGAATTTATTCGGAAGCCCGTTTTCTTTTACCTGTCTGGCATAATTAATAATACCTCCTTCCAGGTGAAATACATTTTTGAACCCCTTGTGCAGCATATAAGCAGATGCTTTTTCACAACGGATACCTCCCGTACAATACATAATAATATTGGTATTTTTTTTATCCTTCATCATATCTGCGGCCATCGGCAGTTGCTCCCTGAACGTATCTGACGGTATTTCAATCGCATTTTGAAAATGCCCCACTTCATACTCATAATAATTCCGCATATCAATTACTACAGTATCCGGATCCTCTGTAAGCTGGTTGTACTGTTCTGCATTTACATATTTACCTCTGTTAGCCATATCAAATCCCGGGTCTTCGATACCATCTGCAACTATCTTCTTTCTCACTTTTATATCCAGAACAAAGAAAGATTTGCCATCATCATCAACAGCGATATTCAGCCTCAGTCTATTCAGAGGTTCTATGGAATATAAGCAGGCCCTTAAGCGTTCAAGGTTTTCAGACGGCACACTGATCTGGGCATTGATACCTTCCTGTGCCACGTAAATGCGGCCCAGGACACCTATTACCTTCAGGTTGCTGTAAAGTGTATTTCTGAAAATGGAAGGATTTTCAATTTTAAAATAACAGTAAAATGAAATGGTTGTCCTTGGTGTGGAATCGTTAAGTACCGCTTCTTTCAGCTCCTTTCGGGAGATGCGGTTGTGTAATTGTGCCATGAAGTTTGAATTTTAGTCCGATAAGAACCCCAATTGCAGGTTGGGCAAAATCCTTAAAGCAGCGTAAAGATAAGAATGATAAAAGAAGCTGACAAGTTGTGATTAACAGGGAAGGCAGAGATACAAATCATATCATGGCCAGTCATCATTTCCACTCAGAAAATTTAACTTACTGAGGCCGATGCGGAAACCGTTTTGCCAGGGCTTTCCATTCTGAAAAGATTGAACAAAATCAATTCGTAATTGCTTGAATATATTGTCAAATCCGGCAAAAACTTCATAGTAGTATTTACTCTTATCCAGATAAAAACCATTGGCTCCTGTTACCAGGTACAAATTCAGGTTTCTTATTCCCGGAATTTTATTAGTTAAAAAACCTTTCAGGTTATATTCAATATGTGCCTCTGTAAATAATTTATTTGTATTGCTGTATTGGTATAGCGGCAGCATTTGAAAACCTTTCAAATACTCGTTTGTAACAGTAGTAATGTTCCCGTTGAAGTGATGATAATCGGGCAGGGAAACAGAATTATCAGACAAAAATCCACCAGCGCCAAACCGGTAACGAAATAATCCTTTCAACCTGAGGCTGATATTATCTGTCACAAAAAAATTCCATTTTCCAAAGTC
Source organism: Chitinophagaceae bacterium (assembly GCA_044221225.1). GTDB lineage: Bacteria > Bacteroidota > Bacteroidia > Chitinophagales > Chitinophagaceae > JJ008. Next base: position 62,375 of record JBGAPQ010000007.1, on the reverse strand, counting down.
CGCATCACTTCCAAATATTTTTTTAACTCCCATTGTGTACTGAAATGACAAACTGGGATATTTTGAACCCAGGCTAATTTTCCGATCGGGAAATTCCATGTATTTGGCACCGGGCTGCCACTTAATACCCACCAGAACGGTAAAAGCTTTGTTTGGCTTCATGTTTTCACTCGCTAACTCATCAGGATAGTTAGGTGTATACTTCCTGCCTGCTAAATCTCTCCATGTATAATCAGTAATATTATCCAGCGGCCTCCTGTCCTGAAATTGAAAACCTGCTATGATGGAAAACCCTGCTCCCAGGCTAGTACGGTAACTTCCCCTGAAGTAAGTTGCTTCATATGTTTTGCGAAGAATTTTTTCATAAAGCAGGCAACTCACTGCATTATCCCGGTCACTAATTGGTAGATCGGCATTAAACTGAAAAACTCTTTTGCCCCCCGACAAATAAAATGACCGTTGGTATTTCTTTCCCCAATAATACCTCAATGATAAATAGGGATTAAAGTGTTTGTTAGCAAACCCGTACCTGAATGAAGGGATAATAGTAATGACTCTTCCTCCGAACAATGCAGTATCAAGTCTCTTGGTAAACCCGACTGTCGGGTTCAGTACCATACCTTCAGCCGGATGAAAGTTGATCAGCTCAGCCACCGGGGATACTGAAACATACTTTCTTTTCTTTGAATTTGAAAATGTCTGACCGGTTAATAGCAGATTGAGTAATGATATTTTATTATTCTTTCTGTCAATAGAATCAAGATAACGGGGATTCTTTCTCGCCTTTTCGAGACTGTCTTTTTTTGCATAATCTTTTATCTCATCGGCCATCAGCGGCACTGGTCGGTATTTCTCCCAGTAGTCATCTGTTTTCTTTGTGGCGCTATCCGTATATTTTAATACAGTACTGGTGAATGTTTTCTTTTCAATTTTTGGATTAATGTCAAAATTGGAATAAATATTTACAAAACTTCCATGAATATCGAAGCCTAAAATTTTTAATGCCGGATAAATAACCTGGCTGCTTACATACCAAACATCATTGTTGCCGGGACGATAAAGCTGCTCCAGTTTCAAAGTATCCAGCAACTCCATTTGTGATGATTTGGTTAGTTCCAGCTTCACAGAATGAATACGCCACTCATCTTCGAGGATGTGAATGTAGCCGCTGAAAAGTGGCTCAAATTTTATCTTTGGAATAACTTTAATACGGTTTATTTCCCTCCCATCCTCTGTATAACTGCCTTCCCATTTGTACTTATAATAATTAAGAGCATTGTCCGCCACCGGTGAAATAAAACCTCTTGGATTCAACCCCTCGCCGATATTAACATTATTATCATACATTGATAAAAATCCTGGAGCTGCCAACCCATACCCTCCTGTTTGTCCGCTGACTTTTGATGAAATCACTTCAACTTTTTCCTTTTCCGGCTTATCAGCCGTATAGATGGAGACCGTTTCGGATAAGTAGATCATTTTCTTCTTGCTGGTGTCACCATCTTCAAAATCTACTTTCTTGCCCAGTAGTTTATTAGGATAGCTCCTAGTTCTCATAATCCCCTTTGTATAAACTTCACATTGAAATTTATTCAACTGGTTTCGGTGATACTCTCTTTTTTTAATTGTATTCCGGATAATTTGGTAAGCAGGATCTTCTCCTTTATTTAAAATTACTTCGCCAAGTGTCATCTCCTGGATGTGCAAAATAAAATCTGCTGCTGTATCCATACCTGCAACGGTTATTTGCCTTTCTTCCTTTCTGTAACCCACATACTGGCAAACAAGAGTGTATTTCCCGAGAGAAGTCTTAATGGAGTATTTACCGTCCGTGTTAGTATTGGTACCAGCCCGGGTTTCCTTAATATAAACAGAAGCAAATGGTAAAGGCTTACCGGAAGAATCAGTTACAACACCTTTTATTCTCTGAGAAAAAGCTGTTATTGTAATGAAGAAAAATAAAATACCGGGTATTGAATACTTCATAGGCTTTAAAAGCCGAAAATAATGTCCCCAAAACTAAAATGGTAGCTACAAATTTTTATTTGAAAAGATTTAACATCATTTTTTTCCTGAAGATCGCAGGTAACTGCCGCTCATAGCTGCAAAGCCAGCTACCAGTCCACCAACTACTCCTGTAACAAGAATGAGCAACATACTATTTCCACCAAGTGGCAACACTGAAGCAATACGGGCAGACAGGACACCATGGTTTTGCATGTCAATCCACCAGGCTAATCCACACCATAGTAGCAGCAATCCAAGAAATCCTGCTAAAAAAGCCTTTCCTGCTTTTTGATGAACAAGCAGGGCTACTAAAAATGAAGTAATGGCAAATCCCCACCAGGGAGAAAAAGATAGCAACCCTGATATGAATGCCAATAAAGCTGTGAGTATAATTGCTGTGATGAATTTCATGTGTTTATTTTTTATATCACCGCCTTTGGCGGTTTAATTTTTGCCATATGTTATGCCCTGAATAAACTTCCTTAGTCGGTAACCGTAAGTTTATGGGCATTTCATGATGGTATAATTAGTTTCCTTTATTGAATTTCATGATCCATTTTACGTTCTTGTCTGTCTTATCTCCTTCCCGCATAAACCATAGTTTGTGATACTGCCCTTCAACCCACTTATCTACATAGTCATCATAAAAACGGCTGCCGGGATTACCACTCTGTCCCCCGGGATACACACCGTAGGCCTCCGTCTGATTTGTCAGGTGAACGATCATTCTCCAACTGGGGCCATGACTATGTGTAACTGCATTAATGATATTTCCGTTTCCTCCTACATTCAATCCTTTGCGGGCAAAGGCCGGTAAAGCATCTTTTAATAAATGATAGACTGTTGGATTTTTAAATTTTGCCCATTCCAATTTTCCTTCTGCTTCTTTTTTAGCCAGGTCTGTGGCTGCCTGCTGTAAAGCTGTTGTTACCACATCAAATAATGTTTCTTTTTCTGCAGTATTGATATTATCAATGAATGAAAGAGCAGAATCTTTTTTCAGCAATTCCATGGTAGTTTGTTCTTCCGGCCACGGAGCCTGCGGTTCTACTTTGGTCAATTCATCTTTCCATATCCCCGCTTCAAGACTATCCCACCAGCATTGATAAACAGTTTGCCCTTTTGAATCCGGAGAAGCCATCAGGTTCCAGTTCCTGACAATATCCAAATAACCTTTTGCTTTCGCATCCAATTTATCAACCTGCACATATTTCAACAATACCGGTACTGCATCTTCCGCCAATGAGTTAAAATAATTTACATGCAGGGCCATCATGTCTTTAGGTGTAATTCCTGTCATGCCGGATAAATATTTTTCAACGGTTACACCTCTTGGAGTAATGTAACTGCCGGGAATAAAGTAAGGATAGGTGGAATCAGCCGGCCGCTGATTAGTACTTTCCAAAAATCCTCTTTCGGGATTCTTTGCATGTGGATTTTCCGGTTGCGGAATAAATCCCTGCCACATATAGCTACTGTCTTCACCGGGCATCACATACAAACCCTGCCTGTGCCAGCGGGCAGGGAATTTACCCTGTTGCCAGATAGCAATATCTCCTGTTTTGGATGCAAATATGAAATTCTGTCCGGGGCACTGGAATGTTTTGATCGCTTCTGCGTAATCATCATAATTCTTTGCCCGATTCAGCTTGTAAAATGTCATGCCTTCATTACTGGGATCATGCGCCACCCACCGTACTGCAAGATTTCTACTATTGGAAAGGTTATTTGAAAAACTCTCATCAAACATAACCGGTCCGAAAATAGTATAGGCAACTGTGTCGTTAACATCAGCCCCTCCCTTTACTTTAATGATCTCTTCTTTTACTATTGCCTTTTCCCATTTCCCGTTAAACCAGTATTCCTGTTTTGTTTTGTCTTTGAATTTAATTTCATAATAATCCTTTACGTCACGCTGTGCATTGGTTACTCCCCATGCTATGCTGTCATTAAATCCAATAATAACAAAAGGAGCGCCGGGCAATGAAACACCATAAGCATTGCTGCCGGGAGTTTGCAATTGCATTTCGTACCAGATAGAAGGAAGTGAAAGTTCGAGGTGAGGGTCATTACAAAGTATCGGGGCGCCGCTTTGTGTTTTACTACCAGCTACTACCCAGTTATTACTGCCATTATTAATATCCGGTTTTGCAATTTCTTTTGCAGTAACAGTATCCTTTCTTCCAAAATACAACGAATCAGCAGAAGCCGGCTGGACAGGGATAATACCCGGTTTATCGAAAACAGTTCCTTTCGGTACAATTGGCACCAGAGAATCATTTACCTGCGGATACAATAATTTGAGTTCATCTGGCAGAAATATTGATTTGGCATTGGTGTTGGCCATGTCATTCTCAGTACCTGATGACAAATCCTTCGCCATCATTTTTAAAAGCAAAGCTGATCTCAGGTTGCTCCATCTTTCCGGTTTAAAGTTGAGCAACTTGTATTCGACCGGCAGATCGGATTCTTTCAGGTTGTCGATATAAGCATTAATACCATTTGTATATGCATCAAATATCTTTTTGGCTACAGGATCACTTTCAATGTATTTAGTTGCTATCTCTGCGGCATATACCATCCCCAGTCTTCGTTGTTGCTTATCATAGTCTATTGCTTTAGGTCCTGCTATCTCACTGGCACGGCCTGCAGCAGCCTTGGTTTGCAGGTCTATCTGGAACAGGCGGAATTTGGCGTGCAGGTATCCCTGGATAAAATAAAGGTCTTCTTCATTCTCCGCAAAAACATGCGGCACCAGCCTTTCATCTAGATATACTTCAGCCTTTCCTTTAAGATCAGGGAAACTGAGTTCCGCATCAAAATCCTGGTTGGCAGGTTCGGCATTTTGCCAGAAACCATGCTGTGGGCTTAAGAATTTCCCCATGGGCGGGATGGTTCCCCATTGTTTATTCAATGCAAAAATCAATCCGGCGGAAATAACTGCTGAAACGGCAAAAGGTACAATACGCATAGGCAAGAAAATGAGTTTGAAAGATAAGAATAAATGTAACAGTTTTTTATTCAAATCATTATCTGACATTTTCTTTTTCCCTAATTTCAATGTCTCTAAAAAACACAACTATGGCAGTATTAATTGTTGTCGGTATTCTTGTCCTGCTCGTTATCTGGGTTATCGGTCTTTATAACGGACTGGTCAGGCTTCGTAACCGTCGTCAGAATGCTTTTGCAGATATTGATGTGCAGCTTCGCCAGCGTCACGACCTGGTGCCTCAATTAGTGGAAACAGTAAAGGGATATGCCACTCATGAAAGAGAATTGCTTACTAAAATAACTGAAGCAAGATCTGCGGCTATGAGCGCCACCACTATTGATGGAAAGATTGTGGCTGAACAGCAACTCAGTAATGCACTCGCCGGATTGAAAGTGCAGGTGGAAGCATACCCTGACCTGAAAGCCAATCAAAACTTTTTGCACTTGCAGGAAGAACTCAGCGATATTGAAAATAAACTGGCGGCCAGCCGTCGCTTCTTTAATGGAGCCACTACTGAATATAACAATGCAGTAGAGTCATTCCCCAGCAACCTGATCGCAAAGAATTTTGGTTTTAACCGGGAAATCTTTTTCGACCTGGGTACTGATAACCGTAAACAAATGGAAGAACCTCCGAAAATTCAATTCTAATCTCAATCATGTAAGAGAACTCAAACGATGCAATACGTTGGATTAGACAAACAGATACGCAAAAATAATTTCAATTCAACTTTATTATTGATTGCATTCCCGGCATTATTGCTGGGAATGCTTTATGCTATACTTTTTTTTACCAGCGATGAACATGGCGAAGATCCAAACGTTCTTTTCCTGCAAACCATGCCCGTTGTGGCTGCTGCTACCGGCATCTGGTTTCTCATAGCATGGGCCGGTCATGCTGCCTTTATCCGTATGGCTACAGGCAGCAAACCATTGGAAAGAACGCAAAACAAAAGGGTATACAATCTTGTAGAGAACCTCTGCATATCACAAGGCATGGGAACACCCAAGATATATTTGATAGAAGACGACTCACTCAATGCATTTGCCAGCGGTATCGACAAAAAAAGTTATGCTGTTTCCCTATCAAGAGGCATCATTAATAAACTGGATGACGAGGAACTGGAAGGAGTGATCGCCCATGAACTGACGCATATTAAAAACCGTGATGTAAGAGTGCTTATTATCTCCATCATATTTGTTGGCATTTTTGCTTTCCTTGCTGAACTGGCCTTTCGCAGCCTTCGTTTTGCAGGTTCAGGTAAAAAAAGTAAAGACAGCAAAGGAAGCGGGGCCATCATCCTGATCGCCATTGTTGTAACAGCTGTTGCCTATTTTATTTCCATTCTGCTGCGGTTTGGTATCAGTCGCAAAAGAGAGTATTTAGCCGATGCCGGAGCTGCAGATATGACTAAGAAGCCGTATGCACTGGCTAATGCACTTCGCAAAGTTTCAAACGATCCTGCCATTGAAGCGGTGGAAAGCCGTGATGTGGCCCAATTATTTTTTGACAATCCCAAACCTTCTACTCACAAGTCAGCCTCATGGGACAATATATTTGCTACCCATCCACCGGTTGAAAAGAGGATTGAATTGCTGGAGCAGTTTGTCTAAAGAGATGTTTAAAGTTTTTCAAAACAAACCCCTTCACTACATCGGAAAACATCCATTATCTGCCACCTCAACATTAAACTTTAAACATTCAACCTTTAACTTTCTTTACCCCCCAGCATTGGAACAAAAGAAAAACGGTCAAACACTTCTTCTTTCAATGCGCCATTTTCCAGTTTAGTAATGCGTTTCATTTGCTGTACATCACCAGCTCCTACAGGTATCACCATCATACCGCCGATTTTTAGCTGGTCAATCAGTTTTTGCGGAATATCAGGTGCGGCTGCAGTGATGATCACTTTATCAAAAGGGGCATAAGTAGGCAATCCTTCATAACCATCCCCATAAAAGAATTTTATTGTTGGATATTTTTTAAGCAACTCAAACTTCTTATTTGCTTCAAATAAATTTTTCTGTCTTTCGATGGTATATACCTGTACGCCCATTTCTGCCAGCACCACTGCCTGGTAAGCACTTCCGGTACCTATCTCCAGTACTTTCTCAAACCTCTTTATCTCCAGCAACTGGCTTTGGTAGGCTACTGTATATGGCTGGGAAATGGTTTGCCCTTCTCCGATCGGGAATGCCCTGTCTTCGTAAGCCACTTCATCAAAAGCAGAATCCAAAAAAAAATGCCGGGGAACTTCAAGGATAGCATCCAGTACCCGTTCATCTGTTATCCCCTTTGCCTGAATGCCCTGCACTAATTTCTTGCGAAGGCCTTTATGCCGGTAAGTATCTTCGGTTGGTCTCATAAGCTTAGCAAAAATAAAAAAGCAGCATCGTAAAAATGCCGCTTAAATTAATATTCAAAAAGTAATTACAACTTCATATCTGCAATCACTGCCTTTATTTTCTCATCCACCTCTTTATTTACTTTGTCAAAATCTGTAGCATTATTCAGTTTTGTATTCACACTGAAATAGAACTTGATCTTGGGTTCCGTTCCGCTTGGTCTTGCCGATATGCTGCTGCCATCAGCTAAAATGAATTGTAACACATTTGATTTTGGTAATTCAATTTTCCATTCCTCTCCTGTTTGCGGATTGCTGCCTTTCTGCAATTCGTAATCCAGTAATTGCACCACAGGCGATCCATTGATCGTTTTCGGAGGATTATTACGGTAACTTTCCATCATGGCAGCTATTTGTTGCTGACCATCCATTCCCTTTTTGGTAATAGAGATCAGACTCTCTTTATAAAAACCATATTGTACATACAGGTCAATCATTTTTTCATACAAGCTGCGGCCTTTTTCTTTTTCATAAGCCGCCATTTCGCAAAGCAGGGCTACTGCGCTGACTCCATCTTTATCTCTTATCTTATCACCAATCATTAAACCAAAACTCTCTTCCCCTCCAATTACATAATTCTCCTTTCCTTCTTTTTCACGGATCATGGCAGCAATCCATTTAAAACCTGTCAGTACCCGGTAACAGGCCACCCCGTTTCCTTTTGCCAGCGCATCGATCATAGGTGTGGTAACGATGGTTGTTATTACCATGTCATTCGGCTTCGCCACACCTTTTGCTTTTCTTGCTTCCATTAAATAATTAAAAGCAAGTACAGCAGTCTGGTTACCATTCATGAGCACCCAATTCCCTTTACTATCTTTTACTCCTATGGCTAACCGGTCAGCGTCCGGGTCGGTGCCACAAAGAATGTCTGCATCCAGTTGTTCTGCCAGCTTTAAGCCATAACTCATGGCCTCACTTTCTTCCGGGTTAGGGTATGCAACGGTTGGAAAATTTCCGTCAGGTTCACTTTGCTCTTTTACGATATGTACATTATCAAATCCGAATTTTTTCAATACCTGTGGCAGTAAGGTGATTCCCGTTCCATGTATTGGAGTATAAACGATCTTAAGATCTTTATGCTTTGCTATTACCTCAGGATACACACTCAATCCCTTCACCATCTCCATATACTGCTCATCCATTTCTTTGCCGATGATAGTAATGTTAGTTTCCCCGGCAGACCATTTTACATCATCAACAGAAACGATCTTATCTACTTCTTTGATCACATTTCTGTCATGCGGAGGCACCAATTGTGAGCCATCATCCCAGTAAGCTTTATATCCATTGTATTCTTTAGGATTATGCGAAGCCGTACATACCACACCACCCTGGCATTTCAATGTGCGGATAGCATAGGATAATTCCGGGGTAGGCCGCAATGCCTCAAACAAATACACTTTGATGCCATTCGCCGCAAATACATTTGCTGTGGTTTCAGCAAAAAAGCGGCTGTTGTTACGACTGTCATGTGCAATAGCCACACTAACCCCCGCAGGAAAACATTGTTTCAGGTAATTGGCATAGCCCTGGGTGGCCATACCTACTGTATATTTATTCATCCGGTTGGTACCCACTCCCATCAATCCACGCAACCCCCCGGTTCCGAATTCAAGGTTTCTGTAAAAAGCATCAGCCAGTTCAGAAGTATTCTCTGTTTGTAGTTTTTTTATTTCCTCTTTTGTTGCTGCATCAAAATTTCCATTAAGCCAGGTATCGATCTTTGCTTGTATTGCGGCGTCCATAATCGTTAAAAGGTTTTTGATTTTTAAAGCTGAAAGTTATTGAATTTTAGGTTTTAAAACCGAAAAGAAACCAGAATCGTAAATTTGATTTTTGTAACAAATCCCGGTCATACTCTTTGTAAAATCTTATATCCTCCGTGTTAAAAAAAATAATCATACTCATAATTATTACGGGGGCCGGTATTTATGTATCAGCACAGAATGATTCAACTGTCGACTATCAGGCGCCGGCAGATACATTTAACAACATCGGCAGGATAGGCACAGACAGCAGCTTATTTGTATGCGGAAACTATCATATTCCCGTTTTGCAAAAGAAGCGAAGAATAAAATTAGTGGCTGGCGCCAACATTCTTGGTTACAGCGGCATCCTGTATGCCTTATCACAGGCATGGTACAAGGATTTTCCCAAATCGAAATTTCATTCTTTCAATGATTCAAAAGAGTGGTTGCAGGTGGATAAGGTTGGTCATTTTTATGGCGCATGGATTGAAAGCCGTGCCAGTACTGAATTATGGAAGTGGACCGGTATTGATAGAAAAAAATATATCTGGATAGGTGGCTTAAGTGGCGCCGTGTATCAAACTGTTATTGAATTTTTGGATGGTCACAGCGCTGACTGGGGCTGGAGTTGGGCAGACTTTGGCGCCAATATACTTGGCAGCAGCACTTTTATTGCACAAGAATTGGCATGGGATGAACAAAGAGTAAAGCTGAAATGGTCTTTTCACCGGAAAAGTTATTCCGACCCGGAACTAAATCACCGGAGTAATGAATTATTTGGCAAGGGCAGTGCAGAACGTTTCCTGAAAGATTACAACGGCCAAACCTACTGGGCCAGTGCCAGCCTGAAACCTTTTTTCAAAAACTCCAATCTTCCTGAGTGGCTATCTGTTTCGGTTGGGTATGGTGCGGAGGGGTTGTTTGGCGGCACCGAAAATATTGGCAAAGATGATGACGGCAATATCATTTTTTACCGGCCTGATGTAAAAAGATACCGGCAATGGTTTCTTGCACCTGATATTGACCTGAGTAAAATTAAAACCAGCAAAAGAGGAATCAAATTCATGCTTACAGCTCTGAGTGCATTTAAGTTTCCCACCCCCTCCCTTGAATTTTCCAACAGGAAATTCAGATTCCATGCTATTCATTTTTAATTGCTTTGCATTTCATCCCGTAAATTAGCAGTTGTAATTAACTGCTATGCAAATTGTACAACAACTATTATTCGTTTTCCTCAGTGCTGTTGCTGTCTTTTTCTTTTCTAAAAAAGTAAAGGAAATAAGCAGGAATATTAAATTGGGAAGGGATGAAACCCTGAGCGACAACTCTTCAGAACGATGGAAAAATTTGCTGTTGCTGGCATTTGGTCAGAAAAAAATGTTTCGCAATCCTCTCGTGGCAGTGATGCACTTTTTTGTATATGCGGGGTTCATCATAATCAATATTGAGGTATTGGAGATCGTTCTGGATGGCATTACCGGTAAACATCGTTTGTTTGCTGCACCTTTAGGCGGTTTTTACAGTTTTCTTATCAACGCATTTGAAGTACTGGCCTTACTCGTATTAGTAGCCTGTGTTATTTTCCTGGTCAGAAGAAATATCATTAAACTAAAACGATTTATAAGTAAAGACCTCGATGGCTGGCCCAGGAGTGATGCCAATTATATCCTTATTACCGAGATCGTATTGATGTCACTGTTTCTTATACTCAACGCCAGCGATACATTATTACAAACCAGGGGTGTTGAGCACTACGCCGCCCATCCAACAGGCAACTTTGTTATTTCTCAATACCTTCAGCCCCTTTTGAACGGGATGAGTGACAGCGGCCTTCAACTGGTGGAAAGAGGTAGCTGGTGGTTGCATATCGTTGGCATCTTTGCTTTTCTCAATTACCTGCCTTATTCCAAGCATCTGCATATTGTGCTGGCATTCCCCAATGCCTATTATGCACGGCTGAAACCTATGGGAGAAATGGAAAACATGCCTTCCATTCAAAAAGAAGTATTGTATGCAATGCAGCCAGAACTGGCCCCTACCGGCGAACAACCTGCCCCGCAAAAATTCGGTGCCAGAGATGTAGTGGACCTGAGCTGGAAAAATTTGATGGATGCATACAGTTGCACGGAATGTGGAAGATGTTCTGCTGCCTGTCCTGCCAATCAAACTGGCAAATTGCTTTCTCCCCGAAAAATAATGATGGATACCCGTGACAGGCTGGAAGAAATTGGAAGGAATATTAATACAAATAAAGAATTTAAAGACGACGGCAAATCATTATTGCACAACTATATATCAGTAGAGGAGCTCCGTGCTTGTACCACCTGCAATGCCTGTGTACAGGAATGCCCGGTAAGCATAAGTCCCCTCGATATTATTATACAGCTTCGGAGATACTTAGTAATGGAGGAAAGTAATTCACCGCAGGAATGGACGGCGATGTTCAGTAACGTAGAAAATAATTTTGCCCCCTGGAAATTTAGTCCTGAAGAAAGAGATAAATGGGTAACTGAAATAGAAAATTAAAAAATGAGAATATCTTCCTTTCCTTTTCAAACACTTGATTGGTCCCTTGTTCCAAAAGAAGAACATAAAGGTGAAACCGGAATGGCTTACTGGCAGGTACAAAAAGTAAATGATATCCGGGTAAGAATGGTTGAGTATTCGCCTGGTTATAAAGCCGATCACTGGTGCAGCAAAGGTCATATCATTTATTGCATTGAAGGTGAAATGAACACAGAACTGGATGATGGCCGTATACTGAAATTATCAAAGGAGATGTGCTACTTTGTGGGTGATAACAATGAAGCACATCGTACATCCACTGTCACCGGTTGCCGGTTATTTATCGTTGATTAACCTGTTCTTCCTCCTGCAAAATATTTTTGGATAACCAGCGTTTAGAGTAACTGATGAAAAGACTCATTACAGCTATTGTAAGTGCCGTTATTATTACCGGCACAGTTCTGGCACAAAAACCTTTTGAATTTGGAGCTGAATACCTCCGTTATTTCGGAAAGGGCTACAATACATCTAAAGTAGCTGCGAGAGGAGAAACATTCAATGGAAAAAAAAGCTTCAGCGCCGGCATCACTTACCAGTTTGCTTCTAAAAAAGCTTACTCTGTTTCCACCGGCTTTGGTCTGTATGTTGGTTACAGACATGCTTTCGGCAGTAATACTAACGGGAATAATCCTTTTGGCGGTGCGAGACTGATGTTTTCTTTTGAGAATTTCGAAGGAAAAACAAGGCAGAACAGCATACTGATCACTCCCATGATTGAAGCCGGCTATCATCTTGTTTTTGCTAAACACATCTTTACCGCCCCTTCTCTTGGTTTTGGTTATACTATAGAGTTCAGCCAGGGATTTAATTCTTTAGATGAAGATGTGGGCAAACGGTTAATTCCTTCTCTTTCTGCAGGCTACCGGTTTTGAATTTCAATCCCTGTCTTTCTTTGTAATCTTTTCAATTTCTTCTTCAAACCGGTCTATTTGCTCCTCAAACTTATGCGTTACCTCCTCCGGATGCTCCATCTGGTGTACTGCATCTTTTTTTCTTACTATTTTCCATAACTGGATAAGCGCCGTGATGGCAAATATGCCACCAATCACCCAGTTAAGCACATGCTGGTTATTATTGATTTTCTGGGCTATCAGCAGCCCGCCGAAAATAAAAATACAGTTGCCCATAAATGTACCCAACCCTATTCCTGTGATGTAAGAGTTATAATGATCTGACCTCGGCAATAAAACCTTTTTGGTGAACAGCACGGTACTCCATCCAAACCAAAAAGGTATCTGTACCGGATTAACGGCACTCATTACAAAACCCAGAACAATTTTCGGTAAAGGACTGTCCAAAACAATATTCTTTTCTACTTTGGGATGCATAGCTGCATAAAAACTGAATACGGCAAGTGCAGCCACAATCAGGAAAGTAACCCACTCCAGCGTCTTTAATATCTTCTCCTGTTTTCTAATCCAGTCCATTGCCACCAGTGAAATACGAACATAAATTATTTCTGCAATCAATGACCCGATTGAAAACAGCATAGCTGCGGTGATACCATCTGAGATAGAAATCTGCATAGCAGCAATATTCAGTGTTCCTAATGGTAATGAACCAAGGAAGCTGACAAGCATGCCTGTAAAAAGGATTCTCAGCAATGGGTGCATAAATCAAAAATACAAAGAAAGAAGAGAGTATCGCCTGGGCTGCTGCCGGATCAGGCTGCAAACCTCCGATTTCCAAATTTGGTTATTTAGTCAATCATATTTCTCCAGCATTTTAAAATGACGGCCGGATTCTTTCAGAAAATTCCATCCCTTTTTAAAAGACCAGTAAGGAGTTCCATTTATATGATTGTGGCGGCTGATTTTGTAGAGAGCTTTCCAGTGTTGCAGGATAACTGCATATGCTTTCCAGATACTCATCCCGCAATCATAAATATGGTTAGGCTCGGCACCGCATCCATTAAACTCAAGTATAAGAAAATTCTTCCCTTGCTTTAAATCTTCTATAGAAGTTGTTTTAATATCATAACGGCCATAATAAAAAGTAGTTTTATGGCTTAACTCATCGAACACACGGTGCATGGTTTCATTAATCTCATTATGCAGGTTAGTAAAATGGGCGCCGCGGTTATGGTTGCCGGCATAAGACAGGTAAAAAATTTCTTCCATTGGTATTACTCTCTCAAAACGATGGCCGTGACGATGCTCCATTTCTTCCATACGGAATTTAGCACGGGGATGTTTTTCCACAAGTTGCCGCAGAGTTGATTGGCCGTCACCTTTTACATGTAAAAGTTCTTTGTGGATAAACCCGCTGACAGTTCCTGTTTTTTCAGCAGGGTGCCGGTAATAGAAGACACTCACCTCTACCGGCAAATCGACCAGGTGCTGTACAATATATTCCACTGGTACCTTTTCATGATATTTCATTAGCTGATCCTCGCAATCAATCTTACGGAATAAAATCCCTTTCATTCCTACATCAGGTTTTACAATAAAAGGATAGATAAACCCGGCCTGCTCAACTAATTTCTTCACCTGATCCCATGGCAAATCATTTTTGATATAAATGGTTCGTGGGATTAAATTTTCCGGCAACTGATCATACATTTCTTTTTTTCCTTCGCCTTCGAAACCGCCAAAAGTGATTGTAGGGTTGGATGAACTGAAATACCAGAAGGAGCCACTGCGCAAACAATACCAGAACCAAACAGGACTGATGGGAAAATAAAGAACATAAAAATTCCAGAGTTCCCAATTAAATAATTTCTGAATTAATTTTTTCATACTCATGGCCACAACAAAATTAGTAACAGCAGTTTATTATTTGGCAATATATTTCATATGAATTACATTTAAGAAAAATTGACAGTTATGAGAAAGCTTTCTCTTTATCTTGCTGTAGTTACTTTTCTTTTTTCTGTTTCAACTCCTGTTTTTTCATCAACAATTCCTGTTGCAAACGGACCAGTAATTCCGGCTGATGTTTTTTATAAAAAAGTTTCTTCTATGAAAGTGAAAGACTTTCAAAAAATGGTTGGCAGGAAACTTACACTAAAAGAAAAAGTATCGTTTCTTATCGTTAAGAATAAAATAAAGAATAGGGCAAAAACAAGTGAAGATCCGGGACAATCTGCATTTGTAATGGGCTTGGTAGCATTGGGACTTCTTGTAATTGGCCTTTTTGTCCCGTATGTAATTTTAGGTTCATTGGTTGCAGCTGTATTGGCAATAGTTATGGGATCGATGGCTATGAAAAAAGATGGCGATAGCAGAAAAGCTAAAGGTGGAAAATTATTAGGGTGGATTACTCTTAGCCTGATTGCGTTCTTATTCATATTAGCAGCAATAGTTATCAGTTCCTGGTGGTAAGAAACATACTACTTGCTGCCGGGCTTTGCTTTTATTCGTAATATTGCCCGGAAAAATTGTAATTCATACATGAAAGTAAGAACAGTTGCAGAGCTATTTGCAAATGGTGAAATCCCGGACATTTTATTTTGGGTAGGCTGTGCCGGGAGTTTTGATCAGCGGGCACAAAAAATCACCAAAGCCTTTGTAATAATTCTCGATAAAGTTGGTATTAATTATGCCATCCTCGGCAAAGAAGAAATGTGTACGGGTGACCCCGTTCGCAGGGCTGGTAACGAATTTATGTTTCAGATGATGGCCTACCAGAATATTCAAATCCTGAATAATTACGGAATTAAAAAAATAGTAACAGCCTGCCCGCATTGTTTTAATACACTGAAAAATGAATATCCTGCATTAGGCGGCACCTATGAAGTGATCCACCACACTACCCTGCTGCAACTGCTAATAGATGAAGGAAAAATAAAATTGAAAGAAGGGGGCACTTTTAAAGGCAAAAAGATCACTTATCATGATAGTTGTTACCTTGGCCGTGCCAATGATATTTATGAGGCGCCAAGAAAAATACTGGAAGCTTTAGATGCAGAACTGGTGGAAATGAAACGCTGCCGCAGTAATGGGCTTTGTTGTGGTGCTGGTGGGGCTCAAATGTTTAAAGAAGAAGAAAAAGGAACCAGCCGTATCAATGCTGACCGCAGTAATGAAGCCATCGCCACAGGAGCCAGCGTCATTGCAGCCGCTTGCCCGTTCTGCAATACCATGATAACAGATGGGGTAAAACTGGCCGACAAAGAAGAAGCAGTACAGGTATTGGATGTAGCTGAGTTAATTGCTGCTGGCATGAAGGATTAAATACTGATCAACTGTTGCAATTTATCTTCAACTATTACAGCGTCTTTTAATTTTCCTTTCGGAACTGGAATCCGGATACTTCCTGTTCCATGGGTTTTGCTGTACTTTATTTCAAGGATATTCATTTCACCGGCATCATAAATTTCAACATGAAGGAACCGGCATATTGAGAAATAAACCGTTTTACGGTTGTCATAAATATAAACACTGGTTGATCCGATTTTTACCTCTGCTCCCTTTTTCAATACGGGGGGATGCAGGAAATACAAAATAAAATGACCAATGCCTTTTTTTAACATTCGCCACCTGGTAAACCGGCTCCATTCTTCTTTGCCGTAAACCCAGTGGGCAAGCAACTTATCATTTTCAGTTGTTTGTTCCATCAGGATAAAATTTGGTTGTAATTTAGCAGCATGAATCTTGATTATAAATACCTTCTGGAGGGTAATTTTCATCCTGACTCAAGGGTATGGGTTTACCAGAGTAACCGGCTTTTTTCCATGGGCGAGGCACTTGAAATTGAAGAAACGCTGAAAGACTTTACTGAAAAATGGCAAAGCCACGGCTCCCCTATTAAAGGGGCCGCTTATCTTTTCTTTGGTCAGTTCATCGTCCTGCTGGCTGATGAAACAACAACCGGTGTGAGTGGGTGCAGCACTGACAGTTCAGTGAGGCTGATAAAGGAAATAGAGCAACAGTTTTCAGTCAATATGTTTGACAGAATCACCCTGGCTTTCGTGGTAAAAGATAAAGTGCAGTTATTACCATTTTCTCAATTACAGTATGCAGTGGAAAATGAATTTATTAACGGTGATACACTTTATTTTAATAACCTGGTACAAACTAAAAATGAATTAGAAAATAACTGGATCATTCCGGTGAAAAACAGCTGGTTGAATAAAAAATTATATTTAAATAAACCTGTTTCGTAATTTAGAAATAAGCGGAAGTAGCTCACCTGGTAGAGCGACAGCTTCCCAAGCTGTAGGTAGCGGGTTCGAGTCCCGTCTTCCGCTCATATTCCATTTTATTTTTGAACAGGCGAGACAAGCGGCTTCTTTTTCAACTGGCTGTTAAAATTATAGGCTATTGTAAACCGGTAATTTCTTGTCTTGGTCATGCTGTAACTCTCCAGGTTGAAATTAGTTCCGTAGGTATACACTTTTCGTTGCTGATTGGCAAATGGATCAATGGTATTAACGGAAACGATTAGTTTCTTGTTAAAAAATTTTCGCTGAACACCCATATTCATGCTGGTATTCCAACGGGCAAACCCTTGCGGAGAAGCAAACCTGTTGAGATTGAAACTTCCTGTAAATCCCCAGGCTTCTGTTGGCAAAAAGCTGTAACCTACGTTGGATGTAAAGGAGCCTCCGTCTCTGAATTTTCTTACGGTTTTATCGAACACACTGTATTTGTTGTACGTATAACTGGCACTGGTATTCAACTTTAGTTTTTTACTCAGCGTAAGCCCATTCCAGGTGCTGATTTCATATTCTTTACGTCCGCTGATGTTTTCATACGTCACCTGTGTTTTGCCATCTTCAAGTAATGTTCTTACCAGGCTGAAAACATCTTCCACAATATTATACCCAAATCCGAAATTCAGAAAATATTTCGTTTTCGTTCTGCCGATAATAAAATCGAGGTTATGAGATTTAGATGCTTCCAGGTTTGGATTACCAAACCGGATATTATACGGATCGGAAAAATCTACAGTGGGGTTTAGTTCACCAATGCCCGGTCTGCGGATTGTTCTGCGGTAGGCGAAAGTGAGACTTAGTTTATCTTTCCATGTTTTATTAATATTGGCAAAAGGAAGCCAGGTGAGGTAATCATTTTTCACATCCCTGTTTTCCTTCAGCAATTCAAACCAAACATCAGTTCTTTCTGCAGAAGTGCCCATAGTAAAGCTGAAATTTTGTCCCAGGATATGTTTTATGGAGCTCATCAGGTTGCTTACGGTTTGGTGAAACCAGAAATTATTACTCAGCAAATCCAGGCTTTCCATGGTTCCTTCGGGTTTCTTTTTATAACTCGCAGCCACAAATACATGATTGTTGGACCGGTTATAAATCGAACCAAGTGAAATAAAGGTTTTTTTATTTCCCAGCATTTTATCATAGGTCAACCGGAAAGTGTGTCCATTGATTCTTGTACCAATTTCCTGCCGCTGCATGGAATCAAGACCATTTGCTGTAAAATCAGGGTTGAAATACTGCTGGTAAAAATCCCTGTCATTTTCATTCCTTGAAAAACTAAAGCTACTTATAAGTCGCAGTGATTCTCCGGGTTTTCCTTTCAGGGTATATGACAAACTGAAGTTAGGGTTCAGATTATTTCCTTCACTGCTGATATTCCGTTGACTCAGCTTCCACAACTCATTAAAGCGGTTGATATTTCTGTATTCAGTAAAACTGTTGTTATTAAAACTGTTCTGATTAAAGTTTAAAACAAAGTTCAGCAGGTTTTTCTTATTAATATCATAATCTACATTTAAACGAAAATTTGGCCGCCAGCTTTTATTAAGATAGTTGCTTGTTGTATTAAAAAAATTTGATGAATCGGTATAAATATTATTGCGAATTGAGTAACCGCTTCCCGGGAACCTGCTGAATCCGGTACCTGTATTTATGCTGATAACAAGTCCCTGCTTCCGGTAATTATAGCTTGCGTTCACAGAAGTTTCGCCCCTGCTTCCACCTGATAAAGAAATTCTGCCACTCTTTCCTACTTTGCCCTTCCGGGTTACTATATTAATTACACCACCCTGCTCATTAGCATATTGAGGCGGTGGATTGGTCATTACTTCAATCTTGTCAATAGAACTTCCGGGCATCGACTCCAATAAATCCTGTAATTGCTGCATATTTAACTCCACCGGTTTGTCATCAATCAGAATTTTTGGCTCTTTGCCTCTTACGGTTACTTTACCATCAGCATCTTTTGTTACAAGCGGAACCTGTGTCAGCAATTCGCTGGCCGTACTTCCTGCTGCAAGGGCAGATTCGCCAGCATTAAAAGTAATATTCCCGTCTTTTGACTGTATCAACGGTTTCTCTGCATAAATCACAACGTCTTCAAGCAGTTCATTCGATTTTGGCTTAAGAATAATATCACTCAGATTGAAATCAAAACGTTCGGTACGGAAATTAAGACTGTCAATGGTGAGTGTTTGCAATCCGACATAACTAATTGAAAGTTTATAATAACCGAATTTGATTCCTGAAAAATTAAATTCGCCAGCTTTATCTGTTAGAACTGAATGTTTATTTAATGTATCAAAGGAAAACAACCGTACTGTCGCTCCTTCCAGGGGTTTGTTTTTGCTGTCCATCACATTCCCGGTAAGAAGGCCTGCAATGGCTTTATCCTGGCTGATAGCAGTGCCGGCAATAAAAAGAATGGTTATGGTTAAAAAAATGCTTCTTCTCAACATCGAATTTTAGACGATAAAGTTACCCCTAACCTGCTGATAGCTAAAGTAGAAATTACAGAAACGGCAACTGAAAGCTCTTGTAGTTCCGCTTCTCTCATCTTATGACATACTGTCACTATCTGATTGATTTTAGGTATATTTGCTGTCCAAAATTTTTGCTGAATGCATGATTTAATGACAGATAAAGTGCCGCTGGGTGATCGGGACAGGCAGGATGAATTCAGGCAAGGGGAAGCATATGCTCCTTTTAAGGATGATCCTAACGAGTATAAAAAAAGATTCTATATAGAAAGCTATGGTTGTCAGATGAATTTTGCAGACAGTGAAGTAGTGGCTTCCATTTTACATAGGGAAGGATTCGGAGCTACCCGCAACCTTGAAGAGGCCGATCTCATATTCATTAATACCTGTTCTATCAGGGAAAAAGCAGAGCAAACTGTTCGTAAACGACTGACTGAATTCAAAAAGCTTAAGCTACGAAGAAAGGGAATGCTGGTTGGTGTACTTGGATGTATGGCGGAGCGGCTTAAATCCAAGTTTCTGGAAGAAGAAAAACTGGTTGATATAGTGGTAGGTCCTGATGCTTACCGTTCATTACCAGAACTGGTAGGAGAAGCTGAAGGCGGGCAAAAAGCCGTAAACGTATTACTGAGCCGTGATGAGACGTATGCTGATATTTCTCCTGTGCGTTTAGATAGTAATGGCGTAAGTGCATTTGTAAGTATTATGCGTGGCTGCAACAATATGTGTTCTTTCTGTGTGGTGCCTTTTACCCGGGGAAGGGAAAGAAGCCGTGATGCAGCCAGTATTATCAATGAATGTCGTGAACTTTTCGAAAATGGCTATAAAGAAGTGACACTGCTGGGTCAGAATGTTGACAGCTATTATTTTGTTGATGAACCTAATGACCGGGTAGTCACTTTTGCAAAACTCATGGAGGAAGTGGCACAGATATCCCCGCTGCTGCGGGTACGCTTCTCTACTTCACATCCTAAGGATATTACGGATGATGTACTTCACATAATGGCAAAGTATGAGAACATCTGTGACTACATACACCTGCCGGTGCAAAGTGGTTCTTCAAGAATTTTACAACTAATGAACCGTACTTATACAAGGGAATGGTATCTGGCAAAAGTGAACCGCATCAGGCAAATCATTCCTGACTGTGGAATTTCTTCCGATATAATAGCGGGATTTTGTACCGAAGAAGAAGAAGACCATCGGGACACCCTTAGTGTAATGGAATACAGCCGTTATGATATGAGTTATATGTTCTTTTACAGCGAAAGGCCCGGCACATTGGCTCACAGGAGATACAAAGATGATGTACCGGATGAAGTGAAGAAAAGAAGACTGCAGGAAATTGTAGAACTGCAGAACAGGCTATCACTCGAAAGCAATAAAAAAGATATCGGAAATACGTACAAAGTGCTGATTGAAGGCAATAGTAAGAAAAATGAAACGGAATGGAAAGGAAGAAACAGCCAGAACAAAGTAATCGTATTTTCCAAAGCGGGCAATAATTTCAAAAAAGGTGATTATGCAATGGTGCAGGTAACCGACTGCACACAGGCAACACTGATTGGAAAAATCATTAATTAACAAACACTATTATCTTCTGGAGAAATAATAAATGGATATTCAAAGTATAAAAAATCGTTTCGGTATTATCGGCAACTCCCCTGCTCTCAATTATGCATTGCAGGTAGCTACGCAGGTAGCCAATACTGATCTCACTGTTTTAATCAATGGAGAAAGTGGAGTAGGTAAAGAAGTGTTCTCACAGATTATACATTCACTTTCGGCCAGGAAACATAATCCGTTCATTGCAGTAAACTGCGGAGCAATACCTGAAGGCACAATAGATTCTGAATTATTTGGCCACGAGAAAGGCTCCTTTACCGGTGCCGTAGATGCCAGGAAGGGATACTTCGAAACAGTAAATGGGGGTACCATTTTCTTGGACGAGATTGGTGAATTACCTCTCGGTACCCAGGCCCGGTTGTTAAGGGTATTAGAAACAGGCGAATATATCCGGGTGGGTTCTTCCAAAGTGCAAAAAACGGATGTTCGGGTAATTGCTGCGACCAATAAGG
Organism: Chitinophagaceae bacterium; assembly: GCA_044221225.1. Lineage (GTDB taxonomy): Bacteria > Bacteroidota > Bacteroidia > Chitinophagales > Chitinophagaceae > JJ008. The sequence goes on along the minus strand of JBGAPQ010000007.1, from coordinate 40,943 downwards.
ATCTGTTTCAGCATGTACAATCCGGAAAGTTCAGGGAGGATTTATATTACCGTCTTAGTACCGTACCTATCCGGGTACCGGCACTGCATGACAGACCAGAAGACATCCACCTGTTATTCAGAAAATTTGCAGCCGATTTCGCTAATAAATACAAGACGTCTTCTGTTCAACTCGACGAGGAAGCAAAACAACTGTTAATAAACTACCCGTGGCCGGGCAATGTGCGGGAATTGAAGAATATTGCAGAACAGATATCGGTTCTTTCGCAGGACAAACTAATTACAGCCAAGGAACTGAATAAGTTCTTACAACCTTATTCCAATAACAGGCTTCCGGTACTGGCTTCAGTATCCGGCAACACTCATGAATTTGCAAATGAAAGAGAAATTCTGTACAAGCTCTTTTTTGATATGAAAAAAGATGTTACAGAACTGAAACGAATGTTTTTTGATGTTTTGCAAAATCCTGAAATGGTTGCACAAAACCAGCATGTCATCAATGAACTAAAAGAACTGCGCAGCCACGGACAGGAGATGACTCAACCCATGCCCCTGCCGGTTACTGTTCAACCAGCGGCGCAGACGGTGCAGCCCGTTATCATGAATAATGATATTCATGAGCACATAGAAGTGGAAGAAAGCCTGAATATCATGGATAAAGAAAAAGAACTTATCATTAAAGCATTAAAAAAACATAAAGGCAAAAGAAAAGATGCCGCCCTTGATCTTGGCATCAGCGAAAGAACTCTTTACCGGAAACTGAAAGAATACGATATTGAAGAATAATGAAAACTACCTCAAAAATATTTTTACTCATTATTGTAAGCCTCGCAGGCCTGTTGTCTCTTTTCAGTAACAGCAGTTGCGGTATTTATAAATTTAATGAAGCCTCTATTCCCGATTCGATAAAAACCGTGAAGGTTTCTTTATTTGAAAATAAAGCTGCTTACATCAATCCGCAACTGAGTCCCAAACTGACGGATAAGTTTCGGCAGAAAATCCTGGGGCAAACAAAACTGAAGCAAACTAACAGTGATAATGTAGACTGGGAAATAAGCGGAACTATCACTCAATACAGTTTTATTACTTCTGCAATATCAGGGCAGCAGGCTGCAAATAACAGGCTGACCGTTGGTCTGCAGATTATTCTTGTGGATAACAAGGAAAATAAAACAGAACGCCATGATGTTAGCAGGAGTTTTGAATTCAAAGGAGATCAGTCATTTCAGCAGGCAGAAAGCAACCTGCTTGATGAAATGATAAGAACATTGAGCGATGATATATTTAATAAACTTTTTTCAAAATGGTGACAACAAAATAAACCGTTTTTCCATTTAATATCACTCTTCTTTATCCTTACTTTGTACAAATGAACGCCAGGATCAACCAATTGGTAAAATCACTCTTGCAAAAGGAATCACTGGATGATTGCAGCCTTCCTGAACTTACTGAGTTTGCAGAGAAAAATCCCTATTTCGGAGCTGCCCAGCTATTGCTCACCAAAAAAATTCAGACGGAACAACCTGACAGGTATAACGAGCAATTGCAAAAAACATTACTTTTTTTTCATAACCCTTTATGGGTAGAACATCTGCTTAACGAAACCGGGTCTGCAGAAATAATCAGTGCAAAAAAGGAAGAAATAAATCTGGTAGCCGGGGATATGAAAACTGCAACCCCGGATATCCCGGATATTACATTTGCAGCATCTGCTGAACCTCAAACAGAAATGGTACCTGTTGCAGCAGTAATTGAACCTACGCCGGTTTTTTCAGAAGTGGTGACTCCTGTTACTGAAGAGATGCAGGTGAACACGGATTTACCAAAAACAGAGTTAGCCCGTTCTGCTATATCCGAACTTACTTTTGAACCCTATTATACTGTGGATTATTTTGCTTCACAAGGTGTCAGGCTCAAAGAAGAAGAAAAGCCGCTGGATAAATTCGGGAAACAACTAAAAAGCTTTACAGACTGGTTAAAGGCTATGAAGCGATTACCGGAGAGTGAAATTGCCAAATCGGTAGAAACGCAGGCTGAACGAAAAGTAGAGCAATTGGCCGGACAATCAATCACAGACCGGGAAGTGGTTACTGAAGCTATGGCAGAAGTATGGGAAAAACAGGGAAATGCCCTAAAAGCCATAGAGATATACAACAAATTAAGTTTGCTCGAACCCTCTAAAAGCACTTATTTTGCAGCGAAAATCGAAGAATTAAAGAAAACAAACTGATATGACGACTTTATTTGTGATATTGATCATTCTGGCTTCTGTTGTCCTCGGCCTGATTGTTTTGGTACAGAATCCAAAAGGTGGCGGATTAGCCGGAAATATTGCGGGCTTCAGTAACCAGTTTATGGGTGTTAAGCAAACAACTGATGTGCTGGAAAAAGGTACCTGGATATTTGGCGGCGTTATCGCTGTGTTATGCCTGCTTTCTGTACTTTTTATTTCTAAAACTGCCAGTTCAGGTCCGGACAGAACAAAAGATGCAACCGGCGCTTCTGTTCCTGCCGCTACCCCTCAACAAACTGCTCCGGGTACATTGCAATTGAATCCGCAACCTGCTACGCCAAACCCCGATACTACAAAAAGATAAATTAGTATAATCATACTTTAACCCCGGTCTTATTATAAAGAGATCGGGGTTTTTTATTTAATTTGAGCTCCAGGTATGAGCAAGAAAAAAATCATTTCAGGAGTAATTCTGCTACTCCTTATTATTATAGCTGGATTTATCGGTTATAAAGTAATTGGTCCATCTGTTTCAAACAAAAATGGAAAATTCATTTACGTCAAAAGTGAGGACAACTTTACAACTGTAGAAGAAAAACTTCTCAGCCAAAAAGTGATCGCCGATAAGAACTGGTTCAGGAGGGTTGCCGGTTGGTTAAAGTTTAAGCAAATAAAACCCGGCCGCTATGAGATCAAAAATGGGATGAGTTTGTATTCCCTTGTAAAAATGCTTAGAAACGGTAATCATTCCCCCGTTAAATTGACGATTGTAAAAGAAAGAACCCGGGAGCAGCTGGCTGGTAAAATGGGAAGAAAATTCGACACAGGATGCGATTCACTGGAAATGACCCGCTTTTTGAGCAGTAATGATTCCCTAGCCAGGTTTGAAGCAGATACTAATACGGTAATGGCGATTGTAATGCCTTACACCTATGAAATAAACTGGAGCAGCAGTGCTGGTAAGATTATGCAGCAATTTCATACGGCCTACAAAAAATTCTGGACAGAAGAAAGGAAAGCCAAAGCTGGTAAGCTTAACCTGACTCCGCTGCAGGTTGTCATTCTTGCTTCTATTGTTGATGAAGAAACACTCAAGAAAGACGATAAATACAAGATCGCCAGTGTTTACCTGAACCGGCTGAAAAAAGATATGAAACTGGAAGCGGATCCCACAGCAAAATTCGTAACAAGAAACTTTGCACTTGGCCGCATTACAGGGTCACATCTTAAATTACAATCACCATATAACACCTATTTGAATAAAGGATTACCTCCTGGCCCGATCTGCACTCCTTCCATTGAATCAATTGAAGCTGTACTGGATGCTCCTGAAACGGATTATATCTTTTTTGTGGCCAGTTATAAATTTGATGGCACTACTATTTTCACAAGTAATTATACTGATCATAGCAAATATGTAAAACTATTTCATGCAGAACAGAGCAGAAGAGCTGATTCGATAAAAAACCTGAAGGCAAAGCAGAATGCCACTCCTTAAAAAGATATTATCCAAATTTGAAACAGCTGCGCCTGTTGTATTTCTTATTAAAAAAAGTAAGGTAACCTCTCTGCCGGGGTTTAATGGTATTTCTATTTTCGATGTTGTCAACTTCTTCATCGGACAGGTACAAACTATTGGAATGACAGAAAGGGCTTCCTCCATTGCTTTTAATTTTGTAATGGCAATCCCTCCTGCTATCATTTTCCTTTTTACCCTTATTCCATTTATTCCAATAACTGATGCCTTCCAGCAGGAAATGTTCAGTCTTATCAGGGATGTTATTCCGGGGGAAAAAGACAATTCTGTATTAATTAAATTTCTCGAAGATTTCATCAATAAACCCCGAAACGGATTGCTCTCACTTGGTTTTCTTTTGTCCCTGTATTTTTCGTCAAATGCAATAATGGGAATTATGAGGTCATTTGATAAAAATTATATTGGTTTCAAAAAAAGAAAGGGTTTACAAAGCAGGCTCGTAGCCATAAAGATTACTATGTTTCTTTACCTGTTTGTTTTTGCTTCTGTTCTGCTGCTCGTTGCCCGTGGTGCAGTATTAAAATGGCTGGGCGTTACTAACGAAACTATTATTACCATTATTAACAACTTCCGCTGGCTGGTAGTAATACTTTTATTTTTTGCCTGCATATCCTATATCTACAGGCATGCCCCATCTGTGCATAAAAAATGGAAATTCATTAACCCTGGGTCCATAGTCGCCACTTTCCTGATGCTGCTGATGACATTCCTTTTTTCCTGGTGGGTAGCTCATTTTGGTAATTACAATCAGCTCTATGGTTCTATCGGGACTGTATTGATAATCATGGCGTTGATCTTTATTAACTCCCTTGTTATGCTTATCGGGTTTGAATTGAATGTAAGTATTTCCACTCTAAGAAAAATAGCAGATGAACGGCAAGATAATCTGACGGGTGAAGAAGGAATATCCGCCTGATTTACGAAATTTAGGTATTAAACTTTTTTTGCTATGAACGTAAAACTATGGTCTTTACTGCCTGCTGTTGCTCTATGCATGTTTGGTTTGAATCCCATTACTGATCCTTTACCACTTGGTTCACCAGTTCCTAAAGCCGAACTGAAAATGATGGATATTTCTGGCAAAGAGGTATCTCTGAATGATGCGAAAAAAAAGAACGGATTAATGGTCATGTTCAGTTGTAATACATGCCCTTATGTAATAAAAAATCAATCCCGTACAAACGAAGTTGCTAAACAGGCACTTGATAAGGAAGTTGGTGTGGCGTTGCTGAATTCAAATGAAGCTTATCGTGGCGACCAAGACTCTTATGAAGCAATGAAACAATATGCTGCCGACCAGGGTTATGCCTGGTATTACCTGGTAGATAAAAATCATGAAATGGCAGATGCTTTTGGAGCTAACCGCACCCCTGAATGTTTTCTGTTTAATAAAGAGGGAAAATTAGTTTATCACGGGGCAATCGATGATAACCCATCTGATGTAGACGCCGTTGGTCGCAAACATTTGAAAGAAGCCATTGACGAAATGATAACCGGAAAAGATATATCTGTAAAACAATCCAAATCGGTCGGTTGTACAATCAAAAGACTTAATTGATTCCCCGAAAACTTCTTCTCAAAACCTGCTTGCCTGATATAGTGAGCAGGTTTTTTTATTAAATAATTATGGAAATTAGTGTTGTAAGCATCCAAAATGACGAACCCATTCCAAAACCTTAAAACCCCGCTTATGCTTTCCCGCCAAACACTTAACCGGATCATCATTATTAGCTTTATGGTCTTAGTTGGCTATGCACTGGCCAAAGCAATTTATCACAACAGCATCATGGGCATAATTATGGCTTTGACGAGCCTTGGTGCCGGAATTTACTTCCTGTACCTGATGGTAAAGGCCAAGGAACAAATGGAAGCTGAAGAAGCAGCCCGTTAATTCATTCATAGTATAGCCATGATTTCTTGTTTTAGCTCCGGGTGAGAAAGCTGGTCTTCAAAAAATTTCCGGTAACCTGTTTTATTATTAATAAACAGCGTTGCCGGAATTGCTCCAGACCATTTGGGATCAACTTTGGGGCAGAAATAATCAGCATTCGTTTCATCCAGCCATACAATAGTGGTGGTGAACTTTCTTTTTGCCGCAAAGGACTCAACTCCTTTTGGGAATAGTTCTTTAAAATCAAGGCTGACCAGGAGCAGTTGTACACTATCCTTCTCATGATTTCTTGTCTCTTCTATAAAGTATGGTATTTCTTCAATACAAGGCTTGCACCAGGTAGCCCAGAAGTTAACGATCAATGGAGTTTTACTTTCTGCAATGATCTTTTCAAGCTCTGTGATCTTTACCAACCTGATGGACTGCGCCTGCAACATTCCGGCGACAATTGTAGAAAGGATAAGTATGAATAATTTTTTCATTTTACTCTAAATTCTTAACTCATAATTCTGAATTGTCCTTCAGTTCCCACTCCTTCAGCAATCCCTGCTTCATGACGTGGTCCATATCAGCTCGGTTGTAATGCCCGGCATTATTCTTTTGCCGGAATGCTTCATACAATGTAACCGCACAAGCCACACTGATATTCAATGATTGAATTATCCCGACCTGCGGAATGATGAAATTACCATCGGCCAGTGCCCTTATATCATCACTTACCCCGCTGTGTTCATTGCCAAACACCAATGCAATGGGCTGTGTCATGTCTATCTGGTATAAACCTACAGCATCGCTGCTTAAGTGAGTAGTTAAAATTTTTGAATAGCGTTTTCTGAGTGATGAAAAACATTCGGCTGCATTTTCAAACTGGTGCACCGTTAGCCACTTGGCCGCACTGGACGAACTCCTCGCTCCCCATTTTTTATGTCTTGGTATTTTAGTATTGAGAATATATACTTCCTGGATACCTACAGCATCACAGGTACGCATTACCGCCGATATATTATGCGGGTCAAAAACATTTTCCAGCACAACGGTCAGATCAGGTTGTCGTTTCGACAATACCGAAATCAATTTATCTCTTCGTTCAGGCGTCATTGAGATTGAGGGCTTTAGCTTGCAAACTTCGCTAAATTAAGTATATTTATAAGTGATGAATAGTGAATCGTTTTTGGGCTAAAGCCCATTCAGCGGTCGTCTATTTTGCCCCGGCTTTAAAGCCAGGGCAAACAATCTTTTCTTGCATTGGGATTTAGCCCAAAAACATGAATCTGACAAACTAAACAGAATAAGACAAAATCGAAATATGAAATACTCTCCTGTCCAGAATTATGTAAACGGAAAATTTGTAGCCGCTTCCACTTCCAAAACAATGGAAGTCATTTCTCCCTTAGATGGAAATTTGTTATCAACAGTTCCCATGTCAACAGCAAAGGATCTGGATGAAGCAGTGAAAGCAGCCAGAGCTGCCTTTCCTGCCTGGAGCAAAACCCCGATCAAAGAAAGAGTGCAGGTCTTCTTTCGATATAAATATCTATTGGAAAAACATTTGAAGGAATTGTCTGAACTCGTACAGGAGGAAAATGGGAAAACCTACAGTGAGGCAGTGGCTGAAGTAGAAAAAAGTATTGAGCTGACAGAATTTGCCTGTTCTCTCCCGCAATTAGTAACCGGTGAAATACTGGAAGTAAGCAAAGGTGTTGAATGCAGAACTGAACATGTGCCACTTGGAGTCGTTGCATCAATCGTTCCCTTCAACTTTCCGGCTATGGTGCCAAACTGGACGATACCAAACGCAATTGCTCTCGGCAATTGCATGATCATAAAACCATCGGAGAAAGTACCATTGTGTTGTGGCAAGATAGCAGAGTTATTAAAAGAAGCCGGCTTACCAGATGGTGTTCTGAATATTGTAAATGGTGACAGTGAGATCGTTACTGCCATCTGCGACCATCCGGGCATTGAAGCCGTTTCATTTGTTGGTTCAACTAAAGTTGCCAAGATTGTTTATCAAAGAGCAACACAAAATTATAAAAGGGCATTGGCACTCGGTGGTGCTAAGAATCATTTGATGGTATTGCCCGATGCCATTCCTGGAATGACTGCACAAAATGTAGCCGCCAGCATGAGTGGTTGTGCCGGGCAACGTTGCATGGCCGCCTCCGCCATGATTGGTGTGGGCAATGTGGACAGCATCATCGATAAGATTTGTGAGGAAGCCAGAAAGATTATCCCCGGAGAAAATCTCGGTGCGGTCATCAGTAAAGAAAGTAAGGAGCGGATTGAAGGTTATATCACCGAAGCGGAGAAACAAGGAGCTAAAATTTTAGTGGATGGACGCAATGCTAAAGTGAAAGGAAAAGAAAACGGCACTTATGTTGGCCCAACGGTGATTGATTATGTAACACCGCAAATGAGTGTGGCGAAAGAAGAAATATTTGGCCCAGTTATTTCAATCATGCGAACCAACACTGTGGATGAAGCATTAGCGATTGAAAATGCGAATCCTTACGGCAATGCGGCTTCTGTATTCACTCAAAACGGCGGCATGGCCCGTTATATCATTGACCGTGCAAGTGCAGGTATGATCGGGGTGAATGTGGGTGTGCCCGTACCGAGAGAACCTTTCTCCTTCGGCGGTTGGAATGAAAGCAAATTTGGTGTGGGTGATATTACCGGAAAAAGTTCTATTGAATTCTGGACGAAGCTGAAGAAGAGTACCACTAAGTGGAACCCGGAATCGGGAGTGAACTGGATGTCATAATAATTCAGAGTTTAGAGTTATGAGTGATGAATACTTTTAAAAACTCATAATTCTTAATTCATAACTCATAACTACAAAAGAATGTCACAAACAAAAACAATCTCAGAAGCTCAGGAAATCATTAAAGAAAATTTGGATTACACCCTCTTTTCCTGGAGCAAACAAAAAGGCATCGCCCCCATCGCCGTAAAACATGCCGAAGGTGTGTACCTCTACGACTACGATGGCAAACGTTATATTGATTTTTCATCGGGGTTGATGAATGTGAATATTGGGCATGGCAACCAACGGATAACAGATGCGGTAGTAAAACAAATGCAGGAAGTAAGTTATGTAACGCCGAGTTGTGTAACAAAAGTGCGGGGCGAGTTGGGAAAGAAACTGGCGGAGATTTGTCCCGGTGATTTGAATAAAGCATTTTTTACCTTATGCGGTGCCACGTCTATTGAAAATGGAATCAAGCTTGCAAGATTATATACAGGCCGTCATAAAATACTGACCCGCTATCAATCCTATCACGGCGCATCATACGGAGCCATGTCTGCAAGCGGTGACCCACGTCGGCTCCCAATGGATAGCCAGCAGTCACCCAACTTTGTACATTTTGATTTGCCTTATCTATATCGCTGGGAATATGGCGAAGAAAATCTGTTGAAAGAATCGGTGGCTTCATTAGAAAGGATAATTGCTTATGAAGGTGCCGGAAATATTGCTGCTATATTATTGGAAGGAGAATCAGGTTCATCAGGCTGTTTGCAATATCCCGTTGGTTATTTGAAAGCAGTAAGAGAAATATGTAACAAGCATGGCATCTTATTAATAATGGACGAAGTGATGAGTGGTTTTGGAAGAACCGGCAAATGGTTTGGTTTTGAAAATCATGGTATCGTTCCGGATATGATTGCCATGGCAAAAGGATTGACTTGCGGCTACCTTCCATTCGGTTGCTTAATGGTGAGTGATAGGATTGCTGCAAAGTATGATGATGCGATGTTACCATTAGGCCTCACCTACTCTGCCCATCCGGTTAGTTGTGCTGCGGCATTGGAGACATTGAAAATTTATGAAGACGAAGGTTTGATTGAGAATTGTGTAGCGATGGGTCGCTATGTGAATGAACAGGTGGAATTATTAAAACAAAAGCATCCGAGCATTGGTGATTTCAGAAATACAGGCTTGCTGGGTTGTATTGAACTGGTAAAAAACAGAATCACAAAAGAACCCATGGCTCCTTTCAATGCCAAACCCGATGAAATGGCCGTGATGAATAAAGTGGCTGCTAAGATCAAAGACCTGGGTATGTACACCTTTGTACGATGGAGTTATATTTTCATTGCACCACCGCTTTGTGTTACCAAAGAGCAGATAGATGAAGGCTTGAAGATTATTAGTGAAGCGATTAAGATTGCAGACGAAAATATCAATTAAGAATTTAGAATGATGAGTTATGAATTGCCCCATTCATAATTCTTAATTCATAACTCATAATTACTGCTTTGCAAAACGACCAAAACATACACGACGCCTCTCTCATAAACGAAGATTTAGCTCCTGTTCCCGCATCAAAACGAACCTGGGGCACCTGGAACTATGCGGCCTTATGGATCAGCATGAGTCTTTGTATACCGACGTATATGCTGGCCAGTTCGCTGATCGGCGGCGGCATGAACTGGTGGCAGGCTATTCTTACCATCTTTCTAGGCAATACGATTGTTTTAATACCGATGATACTGAATGGTCATGTCGGTGCTAAATATGGTATCCCCTTCCCTGTTTTTGCAAGAGCCAGTTTTGGTACCATAGGTGCTAATATCCCGGCGATGCTGCGGGCTATTGTGGCCTGCGGCTGGTTTGGTATTCAAACATGGATCGGTGGAGATGCATTATACCATATTCTGAAAGCATGGAATCCTTCGCTGGCAGATGTGGATACACAATCATTATTTCCGCAGGCATTACCGATGATCTGCTTCTTCGCTTTCTGGTTGTTGAATATGTTCATCGTTTATCTCGGAGTCGAAAGCATCCGGAAATTATTAGTGTTCAAAGCAATCTTTTTGCCTGTGGCGGCATTGGCATTATTGGCATGGGCCATCACAGCAGCAAAAGGATTAGGGCCGATACTGGAGCAACCTTCAAAATTACATGGCAATGATTTCTGGAAATATTTCTTTCCGGCACTCACAGGCATGGTCGGTTTCTGGGCAACATTATCATTGAACATCCCCGACTTTACGAGATATGCCAAATCTCAAAAAGCACAGATCAGCGGGCAGGCAATTGGTCTTCCTCCATCCATGACATTGTTTGCTTTTATTGGTGTGGTGGTAACATCAGCAACACCTATTGTTTACGGCAGCACCATCTGGGATCCGGTGCAACTGGCCGGTAAATTTGATAATAAACTGATGGTGAGTTTTGCTATGCTGGCAGTTATCATCTCCACGCTGGCTACTAATATAGCAGCGAATATTGTAAGCCCGGCTAATGATTTTGCCAATCTCGCACCCAAGAAGATCAATTTCAAAATTGGTGGCTATATCACCGGTATCATCGGCATCCTCATCTTCCCCTGGAAATTAGTGGCCGATCCCAGTGGTTATATTTTTACCTGGCTGGTGGGTTATTCAAGCCTGCTAGGCCCGGTGGGAGGAATTCTGATCGCCGATTATTATTTTATCCGCAAACAACAACTGGTCGTAGATGAATTGTACAGTTCAACAGGACGTTATCATTTCAGTAACGGTTTTAATACATCAGCGATCATTGCATTACTCGCCGGCATCTTACCCAATATTCCCGGCTTCCTGGTAACGATCAAAGTAATAGCTGCTGATGCTGTTCCTTACTGGATAGGCAATCTCTATAATTATGCCTGGTTTGTTGGCTTTTTAGTCAGTGGTTTTATATATTGGTTATTGATGAAGAAAATGAAGAATTCAGAATTAAGAGTTATGAATCCTTTGCAGAAATTCATAACTCTTAATTCATAACTCATAATTGAACTATATGTCAGTATTAATTAAAAACGGAAGGATCATTACAGCAACCGATGACTATGTGGCCGATATTTTTATCGAAGGCGAAACCGTGAAAGCTATCGGGAAAAATTTAGCCGTACAGGCCGATAAAGAAATTGATGCGGCAGGCAAATTAGTTTTTCCCGGCGGTATTGATCCGCATGTGCATCTCGATATGCCTTTTATGGGAACCTTCTCTTCTGATAATTATGAAACGGGAACAAGGGCCGCTTTGTTTGGTGGCACCACGATGGTGATCGATTTTATTTTACAGAAACAAGGAAACTCTCTTCGCTCTGCATTAGAAGAATGGAAAGGCCGGAGTGATAATAATTGCGTGGGGGATTATAGTTTCCACATGGCGGTCACAGATTTCAACGACGATACAAAAAAAGAAATACAGGAAATGATAGAGAAAGAAGGCATCACTTCTTTCAAAACATTTATGGCGTATAAAGGTGCCTTAATGATTGATGACCGCCAGATGATTGGCCTGATGCAGGAAGTAAAGAAACATGGCGGCCTTATCAATGTGCATGCGACCAATGGTGACATGATCGACTTCCTCATTGCCAAGCACCGGGCAGAAGGTAAACTCACTCCTTTGTATCATTACCTGTCACAACCCGAAGTAACCGAAGCAGAAGCCAGCGGACGTTTTGCAGATATGGCCAACTATACCGGTTGCCCCGGCTATATTGTTCACCTGACCTGCGAAGGAGCATTGAATGCGGTGAGGAATGCCACAAGAAGAAATCAAAAAATATTTGTTGAAACCTGTATTCAATATTTGATCATTGATGCTTCCCTATATGAAAGGGAAGACGGTGCCAAATGGGTCATGAGTCCACCGTTGAGGGAAAAGAAAGACCAGGCAACATTATGGGCAGGCATCAATCAGGGACTCGTACAGGTAGTGGCAACTGATCACTGTCCTTTCAAATGGGAACAGAAACTGATGGGTAAAGATGATTTTTCTAAAATCCCAAATGGGCATCCTGCTATTGAGAACAGAATGGAATTGTTATACAGTGAAGGAGTGAACAAAGGAAAGATCACATTAAACAAATATGTGGAAGTAGCATGCACCAACCCGGCGAAGATTTTCGGTATGTTCCCGAAAAAAGGAACTATCGCCGTAGGCAGTGATGCAGACATCGTCATTTTTGATCCCAACGAAAAACATAAACTATCGGCTAAAACACATCACATGAATGTGGACTACAGTGGTTATGAGGGATGGGAAGTAACCGGTAAAGTGAAAACAGTTTTACTACGTGGCAAAGTGGCAATAGAAAATAATCATTGTCACCTTGACAAAGGATATGGTAAATTTATAAAACGAAATAAAGTAGATAGTAAAATATAGTCCGCAAGACGGGAAGTCAGAAAGAATGACCCGGGGATTCGTAAAACTTCTCCGGTAATTGAAGAAACATCTTTCTGACTTTTCTGACTTATGGTCTTCCGGTCTAACATAAAAATCAAACTATGCCAAGAATCATCAAATCAGGTCTCATCCAGATGTCGCTTCCAAAAACCGAAGGCGAAGGAACGATTGCAGAGATCAAAGAAGCAATGGTGCAGAAACATATTCCGCTCATTGAAGAAGCCGGAAAGAAAGGTGTTCAAATACTTTGCTTCCAGGAAATATTCAATACACCGTACTTCTGTCCCGGTCAGGACAAAGCCTGGTATGAAAGTGCAGAAACAGTTCCTGGTCCAACTATAGAACGGATGCAGGCCTATGCGAAGAAGTATAATATGGTCATCATCGTTCCGGTCTATGAAAAAGAACAGGCCGGTGTGCTATACAATACAGCTGCAGTGATCGATGCAGATGGAACCTATTTAGGTAAGTATAGAAAAAATCATATTCCGCATACATCCGGTTTCTGGGAAAAGTTTTTCTTCAAACCTGGCAATCTCGGTTATCCTGTTTTTCAAACGAAGTATGCGAAAGTGGGTGTGTACATCTGTTATGACCGCCACTTTCCCGATGGTGCAAGAATTTTAGGATTGAACGGAGCCGAGATCGTTTACAATCCTTCTGCTACTGTTGCCGGGCTCTCCCAATACTTATGGAAACTGGAGCAACCGGCGCATGCAGCTGCCAATGGTTATTTTATGGGCTGCATTAATCGTGTCGGTACCGAAAAACCCTGGAACCTCGGCAAGTTTTATGGCAGCAGTTATTTCGTTGACCCCAGGGGACAAATCTTTGCACAGGCCTCCGAAGACAATGATGAATTACTGATCGCCGAATTTGATCTCGATATGATAGAACAAGTAAGAAGTGTATGGCAGTTCTTCAGAGATCGCCGGCCGGAGACGTATGGAAAATTAGTTGAGTTATGAATTTAGAATGATGAATTATGAATGCCAGAACATCACGCCACATTCATAATTCATAACTCATAATTCTAAATTAAACAGCATGATCAAAAACAACAGATTAACCAGCGAACAGTACGAACAAAATTTCGCCGACATTCACCCACCGTATGAAAGTATAACGGCTGCCAAAGTGGATGCCAACCGTTGTTTGTTTTGTTATGATGCACCCTGCATGAAAAGCTGCCCAACCAGTATTGATGTGCCCAAATTCATCAAACAGATCGCTACTGAAAATATTAAGGGCTCAGCCAAAACTATTTTCTCCTCCAATATCATGGGAGCAGGTTGCAGCAAGGTTTGTCCCGTAGAAAAATTATGCGAAGGTGCCTGTGTTTATAATTTACTGGAAGAAGAACCGATCCCCATTGCCAAACTGCAGCGCTACAGCACTGAAATAGCAATGAAGGAAAACTGGCCATTGTTTCAACGCAAAACCTCAACAGGCAAAAAAGTGGCGATAGTGGGAGCAGGCCCTGCCGGCTTAAGCTGTGCCCATGTTTTGTCAAGAGAGGGAGTTGATGTGACGATCTATGAAAAAGAAAGCAAGGGCGGTGGGTTGATGACCTATGGCATTGCTGCCTATAAAGTCACCCCGCAGTTTTGCGAAGATGAAGTGAACTATATTTTATCCATCGGTGGGATTGAGATCAGGTACAACCAGGAATTGGGAAAAGATATCACCCTGTCTCAACTAAAAAAAGAATATGATGCTGTTTACCTCGGCATTGGTGTGGGTGTGGCCCGGCAATTAGATATTCCGGGAGAGAAATTGGAAGGTGTTGTTGATGCAATTGAATTTATTTATGATATCCGGAGCAAAGGTTATCCATCCGTTCCGGTTGGTGACAAGGTAGCCGTGATCGGTATGGGCATGACGGCCATTGATGCCGCCACACAGGCCAAACGTCTCGGTGCAAAAGAAGTAACCATGCTCTATAGAAGAACAGAAGCGGAAATGCCCTGCACCAAACATGAACTGGATATTGCCATGCTGGATGGTTGTGAAGTGATCTGGCTGGCTGCACCGCAAAAAATAAAAGGCAGTACAGGAAAAGTAAAACAACTCGTTTGCAGTAAAATGAAACTGGGCGAACCCGATGCTTCAGGCCGCCACTCCCCTGTTGATACAGGAGAAACATTCACACTCGACGTTGATATGGTCATCAAAGCAGCAGGACAAGTGCCGTTTGAAAAACTGGTTGGCAAACTAAAAATTCAAAATTCAAAAGGCAAAATATCTATCGACGATAATTGCTCAACGAATATCAAAGGCGTTTTCGCCGGTGGTGATGCAGTGAATGGTGGAAAAGAAGTGGTGGATGCGGTGCAGGCGGGAAAAGACGGAGCTAAAGCGATTTTGAAATTTTTAAAATTATGAATGCAGAATTATGAATTCTGAATGAAAACCACGCCACATTCATAATTCATAACTCATAATTCCAAATCAGAACAATGATTTTATTACAGGAAGCAATTGGAGGCGGGCCTTTTTTCATTCTCGCTTTGTTTTTACTAGTAGCCGGTTTTGCAAGCCTGCTGTATACTTTGTTCCGGGTAACAAAGTCAGTAAATAAAAAACAACCCGGAAACGAAGAACAAATCTGGGAAAGTCGGAATAAAAACAAAGGGCTTCTGGTAGTGTTAATTATAATTTTAGCTGGTTTAATATTCTTTATTAACTGGCTGAGTAAAATAAAATATGGTTGAGTGAATTTAGAATTCCCAATAAAAAACAAGCCACATTCATAATTCATAACTTATAATTCTAAATTAAACAGACATGGCAGATATAAGTTCAAACTTTTTAGGAATAAAATCACCAAACCCGTATTGGTTAGCATCTGCACCACCTACGGATAAAAAATACAATGTACTCCGTGCATTCGAAGCCGGCTGGGGCGGTGTGGTCTGGAAAACACTGGGCTCGCAGGTAAAGAATGTATCGTCAAGATATTCCGCGGTGGACTTTGGCGGGCAGCGGGTCATGGGTTTTAATAATATTGAACTCATCAGTGACCGTCCGTTAGAAATTAATTTAAAAGAGATCGCCGAATGTGTCCGCTTATTCCCCGACCGGGCCATGATCGTGTCCCTGATGGCGGACAACGATAAAAAAAGCTGGCATGAATTAATCAAGAAAGTAGGAGACACCGGTGCCCATGGACTGGAGCTCAACTTCGGTTGCCCGCATGGCATGACGGAAAGAGGCATGGGTGCTGCCGTGGGACAAGATCCCGAAATTGCCTGCATGGTGGTGGAATGGGTGATGGAAGCCGCTACCCTGCCCGTTATTACTAAACTCACTCCCAATGTACACTCCGTGGTGCCAACCGGCCGTTCCGTGGTAAAGGCCGGAACGAATGGTTTGTCGCTGATCAATACCATACAATCTGTTACCGGTATTGATTTGGATACATTTGTTCCCAATCCTTATGTAGCCGGCAAATCGGTCTTTGGTGGTTATTGCGGCCCGGCCGTAAAACCCATTGCCTTAAAAATGCTCACCACCATTGCACAGGATGAGCTCACCAAAAAAGTACCCATCAGCGGTATTGGCGGCATCAGCACCTGGAAAGATGCGGTGGAGTTTATGCTGCTCGGTGCATCTAACGTACAGGTATGCACGGCGGCCATGAAACATGGGTTCCGCATTATTGAAGATCTCTGCGAAGGGCTGAACAACTGGATGGATGAAAAAGGTTTTAAAACACTGGATGATTTTATTGGTAAATCAGTTGACACCATTACGCATTGGGAAGACCTCGACATTAACTATCATCATATTGCCAAGATCAACCAGGATAAATGTATTCACTGCGGCCTCTGCTATATTGCCTGCGAGGATACTTCGCATCAATCCATCAATCTTACCTATGGCAAACCTTATAATACCTATACGATAAAAGAAGAGGAATGTGTGGGCTGCAATCTCTGCAAACTTGTTTGCCCGGTAGATGATTGCATTACCATGGAAGAGCACCGGGTAGCACCGGAGTATTTGAACTGGGTGGAATTTCAAAAGCGAGGACTACCCCTTAACGATCATTGAGTTGAGAGTGCAGAGTTTAGAATTATGAGTTGTTCCCTTAACTCTAAACTGATAACTCTTAATTCTTAACTTATAAACCCAGCTGCATTACTACTATCATCGTCTGTGCAGTTTACCCTGAGCAAAGCGAAGGGCACTCTTCATCGTTCGGTAATTCTATTGAGCAATTGCGTAGCTCACTTTGTTATTTTGAAAGTATCTTTATATTAAGTCTTAAAATTATATAAACATCGATTTTGTTATGACATTTAAACGATTTAGTGAATTAAATAAAAGTGCTTTATACGAACTTAAGCCTGATTTTGGCTATCAAAGCTGGAGTGATATTTCAGAAAACGACCGTCACAAAATTTGGAAATACTTAGAGTTTTTCTTTTTTGACAAAAATCCAAAACATAGTTGGAGCGACCCACACAAAAATGAATCTGGTTACTACCATGAGTTTTTCGGGGAAACTGATTTTGAAAAGGATTCAAAGCGTAATAGAATAGTATATGCAGTTGATGGATTAAATCAGCTATTTAAAGCAAAGAGCCATGCCATTAATTTTTTGGAAAATCGAGATTGGTATAATGCCTGCTCAGACTTTAATAGAATATTTCTAAAAGAAAGTGAGGCTGTTGTTATGGAGTTAATATCCCTATATGCTGAGAAAACAATAAAAGAAAATAAACTTTATTTATCCAAATATGAAAATGAAAAAGAATTAGAGTATAATAAAAGACTCGAAAAATGGAATTGGAAACCTTTTGATGAATTTGCAAAAAAACTAAATGAGGTTTTTTCTCATTTTGATATAAGCGTAACCCTCACTCGTTTAGGATTGTTTCCAAAACAAGAAGAAAGGATAAATAATGAGCTTATTGAACCTGTACTAAGGTCATTGTCCCATCCTAAATGGGAAGAGGTAAATCAGCACCTTAACGATGCCTTTCTAGAATATCGAAAAAGAACTCCATTAGGATTTAGTACCTCAGTCACAAAAGCTGTCACCGCTGTACAAGCTTTTCTGCAAATTCTTGTATACGAAAAGACAGGTAAAGGCGATATTTCAAAATTAATTCCACAGGCAATTTCCAAAGGTGATATACCTTCTGATTTGTTTACTAAGGAAGTTTTTAAAACCATTGAATCAATTTTAATGCGGGAAAGGCAAGAAGCTGGTGTTTCTCATCCATCCGATGAATACTCAACAGAAAAAAATGCGAAGATGGTTTTAAATTTAGCAATGCTTTTTTTCCAACATTGTTTACCAAACAAGTAAAAAGAATCCGTTCTACTTATTGTTTCATATAATAAAAAAAATCAACCCTTATCCGAACTCTGCGATTTATCCCGCATAACAGAGTCTACCCTCAGCCTTGGTTCGTGTCCAAAAAAATAAGACGCCCCGAAGCATACTCCCATGCAACGGAATGAGAACAGCTGAATTTCCTGAGTTTGGTCGCTTGTATTGTCTTGGTGGTATTTTGCGACAAAACATTTAAATTTATGGAGTAACTTTTTCAAAGCAATTGCAGATTTGTTCAAATAAATAAAAATGGGTTTATTAAGAGGAAATATCTCTCAACAAAGGTATTATTTAATTAAAAGAATCTTATGGGCTTCACTCATAATTTTAGGTATTGTATTACTTATTGCAGGAATAAATTTTAAACCTCTTTTTTCATTACTTAATAATAACAGCAACTTCATTATTGCATTATTGACTTTACTTTTAGTAATTATAACAGCTTTTTATGCATGGGTTACTTTTAGAATGTTATTTGAAATGAGAGAAAACAGAATTAGTGAGATTCGTCCAATGATCCATATAGAATTGGATAGCTTGGAAGGCGATACTGACGAAACAACTGATGAAGGTGAACTACATCTTAATTTCAAATTTGCGTTATCAAATCTAGGTAGAGCGGCTGCTATAAATACAACAGTTGAAATATCTATTCCAGTAGAAGACGGAAGTCCAGATAGGCCAGGAAATTATGTTTGTAGCAAGCCAAGTAAAAAAATACCTGTTCATATACCTGCTGGTTTCACAGATGAGTATAATATTAACCTTTATTCTGAAAAATTTTTACTAGATAAATACAAAGATGATTATCTAGAAATGAGACTTCAATTTGAAGATATTGATCGAAACCTCTATACTTCGACTCTCAATTATAGATTAGTAAGGTTTTCCAATTATTTAGATTTACTTAATGAAGAAATATATATTATGCCGTTTGCACAAAGAAAATATGTTAGTGACAGATCAAGTGGTTATATCTTAACAGATAAAGACCCAAGAGGAAAGTTGATTTTAAGGCGTAGGCCACTATACAAAATGAATTAACTTTCTCTACAAAAAATAGAACCTTATGAGAAAAATAATTTCATTTATGCACCTATCGCTTGACGGTTTTGTAGCAGGACCAAACGGAGAAATGAACTGGATCAAATTGGATGAAGAAATTTTTGATCATGTCGGTAAGCGGATAACGGAGTATTCATTGTCCCCCGCTGGCGGGGGCCGGATTTCCAACGTTTTTGCATCTCCAAATTGGGGTGGATAAGAAACCACGGGCAGCGTTATCTCCACCCCTGTTCGGAGACTCATTACAATCCTAACACTTCCCCCGCCTGCGGGGGACAGCGGAGAGCCTGCACTTCGTAAACCGTTAAACCTGGGAACCCGACTTTTTTTCAATCCACTCTTCCAGACAACTATGCACCCATTGTATATTCATCAGCACTTCATTATTCGTAAACCGCAGCACGGTAAACCCTGCTTCTTCCAACGCCTTTTGTCTTTGCTCATCATTCTTCCTTACATCCTCTAGTTCATGAATACTTCCATCCACTTCAACGATCAGCATTAATTCCTTGCACATAAAATCAGCAATAAAGTTCAGTACCGGTCGCTGCCGCCTGAAACCATAACCTTTCATCTTTCCTGCCCGCAAAACATATTTCCATAAGCAGGCCTCTGCCTTGGTCATTTCCTTACGCAGGCGGTTGGCGTTTGGCTGCAGGTTCTTATTATAAAAATGATTGCTGTATCCTTCGGTCATCTGTTGAAATTACAAAACCTGCCTGACGGCAGACAGGGAAAATAAATTATCTTTCTTGCAAAATGCAGAGCTACATGAGAAAAATAATTTCATTTATGCACATATCGCTTGACGGTTTTGTAGCAGGCCCGAACGGAGAAATGAACTGGATCAAAGTGGATGAAGAAATCTTTGATCATGTGGGCAAGCGGATAAGCCAGGGCGACACAGCCTTATATGGTCGGGTAACCTACAAGATGATGGAAGGCTATTGGCCCACCGCAGCCAACAAACCGAATGCCAGCAAACACGACATTGAACATTCAAAGTGGTATAGCAAAGTTCACAAAGTTGTTTTATCAAAAACTATGAAAGAAGTGGGTTTGTCTAACACGACAATTATCAGCGACAACCTTTCGGACAGCATAAATGAAATAAGACAACAGGCAGGTCCGGACATCTTACTTTTTGGCAGCCCGACAGCAACACATTCATTGATGAAACTGAACTTAATTGACGGTTATTGGCTATTTGTCAATCCAATCATTCTTGGCCGGGGCATCCCCTTGTTTGCAGGCATCAAAGAAAAAATTAAGCTCAACCTGGTATCAACTCATCAATTTACCTGCGGGGTAACAGAACTGAATTACACAGTGGACAGACAATAAACAACGAACCTGCCTGCGGCAGGCAGGATTATCCAAAGTCCCGATAGCTATCGGGAGCATCTCCGTATAAGCGTTGTAAAGCTGCCAGGCCAGTAAATAATTTCTTCCGCCAATTCGCTACATTTGAAAACGGGCATATACGTTTAAGAAACCACAGCACCACTATATGTTTAAACAATTCTCCGACGAAGCCGAAAAGAACCGCTTTGAGACCTTTGTGGATGCCATCCTCGCCATCATCATGACCATACTGGTACTGGAATTCAAAGTACCTGAAGAACCTTTTCATTCAGACGGAAACATCAGGACATTCCTGGTTCACCTGCTGCCATCATTTTTCAGTTACTTCATTTCGTTCTCCACCATTGTCATATTATGGATGGATCATCATAACCTCTTCCGTCTGCTGAAAAGAGCGGATCCACCCTTAGTGTTTCTTAATTTTATATTTATACTTTTTCTGTCGGCTACTCCCTTTACCACCTCGCTGGCCGGCAGGAATTTTGAAAGTTCCTTTGCAGTGTCCCTTGTAGGCATCAACTATTTGCTGATGAACATAGCCTTCTCCTCTATCTGGGTATATGCCTTAAAGAATAAGATGATTACTGAAGAAGCACAGCAAAAGCTGTCTACAAAAAGGGAAAACATGACCATTCTTATCGGCATTCTGCTTAGCCTCATAGGCATACCACTGGCCTATGTCAGCACTTATATCACTTTTAGCTTGTTCTTTATCATACTTATTATTCATGTTATACGGTTATGGCGGCATTAGTTGATGTGGCGGCGTTTATTTCAACTTTTTCCCAATCGAATCCTCCTGAAAGCTTGCCTGCCTACCGGAGGTAGGTAAACCGCAGGCAGGAGACCCGGCGCAAGGGATAAACAACGACGAGCCCTTTCCATAGGCCTCCGCAACACCAACTGAATAATTTATTAACTTTCTGTACAAAAAATTGTTTTTTATAAATAAGAACAGCCAAAATGAAAAATGAAAGAGTATATAAGCTGATATTCGCCAGTGTCTATCCGCATTATCTTAAAAAAACGGAGACTAAGGGACATACAAAAGCAGAACTGGATACTATCATTTGCTGGCTGACCGGATATACACCAAAACAATTGCAGCAACAAATTGATAAGAAGGTAGACATGGAAACATTTTTTGCTGAAGCTAAGCTGAATCCCAATGTGTCAAAGATCACCGGTGTCATTTGCGGTTATCGTGTAGAAGATATCGAAGACAAACTCATGCAAAAGATCCGGTATATGGATAAGCTGATCGATGAACTGGCAAAAGGAAAGGCCATGGAAAAAATATTAAGGAAGTAAGAAGGCAAGATATTACTGTATAATTATTTGCAACAACAGCTAAAAACATCTGTAGTAATCACAGTCTTTGGCAGAAAGACCGGAAGAAGATGCTCTTTTGATTCACTGTACTTACCGTACAGATCAGTTACGGAGATCATTCAGCATAAGATCTATCTTATCAAACAATTCCCCTACTCCTAATGATGCCCAGATAATAAAAATGCCCAGGACTATTTTTACCATTCCCATTTTAGGAATGGAGAAACCGGTGAGTTTCCTGAGAATTGTATTTACCGGGAGAAAATAAATGAAAGAAAGCAGCAGCAGGAAAATTCCAAAACCCATGTCGTTTCCCCAAAACACATTCACCACACCGATGGCAACAACGACTATCCCAAATATCCAACTGATTATATTCAGAACATTTGATTTGCTAGCCATCCTGATTTTTTTAAAAGTTATTTAACCCAACTATAGAAATACAAAAAGTACTTTACAATGCTAAGTAAATGCTGTTTTACCACATAAATAATGAATTTCTAAGAAATCTTCAGTCATGCAAAAGAAACCAGACTTTATCAACACTGTTTAAATAAGGAAGGCTGGATTACCTGTGATAATCCTTTCCCTTTTTAAACATCGTTTCTTTGAAAATCACCCGCCAGGGTGAATGCCTACCCTTTTGGGAAAGATATCTTCATTCATTATTAACATAAATTATTAACTATGAAAGGAGTGATATTTTCTTACAAAAGACTAAGCTCAACTTTTCTTGTATTTACTGCAATTGTTATCCTGGCCGCAGGATTATCTTCCTTTTCTGCACCACCAGCAGCCGAAAGGTATTATACAGTAGCCTCGGTAGGTCAGCAGCAAATACCTGCTGCTACCAAAGCAAAACTACTTGCAGCTTTTCGGGCACAGTATGGCAAGAATGCCAGTGTTAAAGAGATTAAACTGGTAACAAAGAGCAACAATCACTGGCTTGTTTTTTTGGGTGGTGGTGATGGTACACCCACTGTTGGTATAGAACTTACAGTTATAAATGGAAACCTCTCCATTGACCTTGGCGGCCCGGTAGCCATCAATAATTGTAACCCGAAAGGGAATTGCAGTTGCTGTAACACAGAATGTGCCTGCTCAAAAAAGAACGGCGGACAGGATAGTTGTGGCAGTGATGCCTGTGAGTCAGTTCAAACTGACGAATTGTTGCCTTCAGCAATGAAGCAGGTTTTGCAGGGATAATACAAAGGGGGTGGCCAGCCCCTAAAAAAATCATTTAAACAATTTATAAAAAAGAGTAGCGAGAACTTTGAGGCTACTCTTTTATTTGGCACTTCCGCAAACAAGTTTACATCTGCTTTAAAACAAAAAGGCCCTGGCTTCGCCAGGGCCTTTGCTATCTCGTTGGGATGACTGGATTCGAACCAGCGGCCCCTACGTCCCGAACGTAGTGCCCCGTTGAGCGGGGCTACATCCCTCAATCAAATCCTTAAGTTTGTTTCCCCCTTTCCAACTCTTTATTTCCTTCTCTCTTTTCAAAGCCATACTTCTGTCAGGATAGTTTTCCGTATATATTATTTTAAAAGGGATACGGTTTCTTGTTGAACGTTGTAAACCCGCATTATGAAAACTCAGCCTTGCTTCCACATCAACCGTTTCACCAATATAGTATCTGAAATCTTTCAGACTTTGTAATATGTATACATAATGTGCCATAAAAAAGCTCTGATTTTATCAGAGCTGCTTAAATTAAAGTCGGGATGACTGGATTCGAACCAGCGGCCCCTACGTCCCGAACGTAGTGCGCTACCGGGCTGCGCTACATCCCGAAATACCGGCAATGCTCCCAATAAAAAAAGGGTAATCACCTTTTATTATGACTACCCTTACAACAAAAAGTCGGGACGACTAGATTCGAACTAGCGACCCCTTGCACCCCATGCAAGTGCGCTACCGGGCTGCGCTACGTCCCGAACATTCTTACTACTAAGAATAGTTATTGGGATGGCAAAAGTAAGCCTTTTTCCCATTTTTCTGAACCGAAAACAAGCTTTATCTTCGCCTCTTAATGAAAATACTCATTAAGCAAGCCAAAATAGTTGATCCCTCCTCTCCTTTCAACGGACAAACAGCAGATATTTTTATTGAAAATGGCCGGATTACTAAAATAAGAACATCCATATCTGAAAAAGCAGATCAGGAAATTGCTGTTCCCGGATTATATGTATCACCGGGTTGGGTGGATGTGTTTGCCAACTTTGCTGATCCGGGTTATGAATTTAAAGAGACACTGGAAACTGGGGCTGCTGCTGCTGCTGCAGGAGGTTACACGGATGTTATGATCATCCCCAACACCAACCCGGCTATACACAATAAAGCGGCAGTAGAATATATCATTCATAAAAGCTCTCCGTTTCCGGTCACTATTCATCCTATCGGAGCTATTACTAAGAATACTGAAGGAAAAGAACTGGCAGAAATGTATGATATGAAATGGAGTGGCGCTGTTGCCTTCAGTGATGGAACCAGTTGTGTACAATCTGCCGGATTATTAGTCAAAGCACTGCAGTATGTAAAAGCTTTTGATGGTATTTTAATACAACTTCCGGATGATAAAAGCATCAACCCGCATGGACTGATAAACGAGGGAATTATTTCTACGCAACTGGGCCTTCCCGGAAAACCTGCCATGGCGGAAGAATTGGTGGTGGAAAGAGATATTAACCTGGCGATCTATGCTGAGTCAAAATTACATTTCACAGGCATCAGTACTAAAAAATCTGCCGACTATGTTAAGAAAGGAAAAGAGAGTGGTGCTGCCGTAAGCTGTTCTGTTGCCCCCTATCACTTGTATTTTTGCGATGAGGATATGACTGGTTATAATACTAACCTGAAAGTAAATCCCCCCCTGCGCACAAAAGAAGACAGGGCTGCTTTACGAAAAGCAGTATTAGATGGTACAGTTGATTGCCTCGCCTCCCACCACCTGCCGCATGAATTTGACAGTAAAGTGATCGAGTTTGAATACGCAAAATTCGGGATGACAGGTTTGGAAACCGCTTATGCAGTAGTAAATACTGTTGTTACAGGCATCACACCTGAAAAATGTGTGGAATTACTGGCCATTAATCCGAGGAAAATATTTGGTTTGCAAAATGCTTCAATAAAAGAAGGAAGTAAAGCTTCAGTCACCTTATTTGAACCTGCAAGAAAATGGACCGTTTCCCCGGAAAATTTTAAATCAAAATCCGTTAACTCCCCGTTTATCGGAACAGAACTGATCGGTAAAGTAACCGGAATTATCAATGGCGAGAAAATCGCTTTATTATAAGATGTAATTATGAAACTTTCCCCCGCACTGAAAGGCGCTGTTACAGGAATTTTAATGATAACCATTGCCCTTATCACCTTTTATTCGGGTATGCGGGCCAATTCTCCCTTCCAGTATCTTGTTTATGCTTTTTATGTACTCGGTATTATATGGGCTATTTCAGCCTATCGGCGGTCAGCTAATTATACCGGCAAATTCTGGGATTCCTTTAACCAGGGGTTTCATTGTTTTGTTGTTGTTACCCTTATCATGGTGGCCTTCACATTTACTTTCAGTAAAATGCACCCTGAATTTGCAGAAGAGAGTGCAAAAGCTTATAAAGAGCAACTGGTGAAATCAAAGACAAAACTGCCGGCTCAAATTGAAGAGGAAATTACCCGCTACAAAAAGGGATACACTACGATGCTGGTTTACAGTTCAATTTTCGGATATTTGATCATTGGTGCAACTGTCACAGCGGTTGTATCCGTATTTAATACCAGGAGAAAATAATATGGATCTGTCCATCGTCATACCACTTATAGATGAAGCCGAATCACTGCCGGAATTAACGGCATGGATCGAAAAAGTAATGCAGGAGAATAATTACAGTTACGAAGTCATTTTTGTAGATGATGGCAGCAGTGATAATTCCTGGGAAGTGATTGAGGGATTACGGGCAAAAAATGCAAACATCAAAGGCATAAAATTTCAGCGCAATTATGGCAAATCTGCCGGGTTAAATGAAGCCTTCCGTGCAGCCGGTGGTGATGTGGTAATAACAATGGATGCCGATCTGCAGGACAGCCCCGATGAGATTCCGGGGTTGAGAAAAATGATTGTGGAAGACGGTTATGATATGGTGAGTGGCTGGAAGAAGAAGCGTTACGACAATACACTGACAAAAAATATTCCTTCCAAATTCTTTAATGCCGTTACCCGCAGCATGTCAGGTATAAAACTACACGACTTCAATTGCGGATTGAAGGCCTATAGGAACAAAGTAGTAAAAGGTGTTGAAGTATATGGTGAAATGCACCGCTATATCCCTGTACTTGCCAAATGGGCCGGTTTTAAAAAGATTGGTGAAAAAGTAGTGGAGCACAGGGCCAGGAAATATGGTAAATCAAAATTTGGCTGGAGAAGATTTGTAAACGGTTTCCTTGATTTGCTGTCTATAACATTTGTCGGAAAATTTTCAAAAAGGCCCATGCATTTTTTCGGCTTGTGGGGTACTTTATTCTTTTTAGCAGGACTTGGCATTTCCATCTACCTCATCGTTTCCAAGATAATTGACAGTAGTTTTGCATTAACCAATAAACCCGGATTTTTTCTTGCACTTACGGCTATCATCATAGGTATGCAGTTGTTCCTTGCGGGTTTTATCGGGGAACTGATCTCAAGAAATTCTTCCGGCCGTAATACTTATCTTGTTGAAACAAAAACCGGCTTGTAATGCCCAAAGCGATCATCATAGGATCCGCACATCCGTTACGGGGCGGGGGAATTACTACTTTTAATCACCGGCTGGCAAAAGAATTAATGCAGCAGGGCTATGATTGCTCCATTTATTCTTTTTCTTTACAATACCCTTCCTTTCTTTTTCCGGGTAAAACACAATACACCAGTGAATCAGCTCCCGAAGGAATTACTATTCACAGTGTCATCAATTCAATAAATCCTTTTAACTGGATAAAAATTGGCAACCGGTTGAAAAAAGAATCCCCGGATTTAATCATTGTCCGTTACTGGCTCCCTTTCATGGGCCCGGCATTTGGAACAATTCTCCGGAAAGTAAAAAAAAATAAGCACACAAAGATTTTGTGTATTGCTGATAATGTAATTCCCCATGAAAAAAGACCCGGTGATAAGCCGTTTACAAAATATTTTTTGAAAAGTTGCGATGGCTTTATCACTATGAGTGAGAAAGTACTAACCGACCTGAAGTTTTTTGAAAAAAGTAAACCGGCACAACTGGTTCCGCATCCGCTATACGACAATTTTGGAGAAATTATCTCCAAAGAAGAAGCAAGAAAAATTGTAGGCCTTACTACCGGAGAGCCCATCATTCTGTTCTTTGGTTTCATCCGCAAATACAAGGGCCTTGACATGCTACTGGAGGCAATGGCAGATGAACGTATTAAGAAATCAGGGATAAAGCTGTTAATAGCAGGAGAATTTTATGACGGGGAAAAACAATACCGGGAACAGATTGACCAGCTTGGTATCAGTAACAGTCTCATCCTTAGAACTGATTTTATACCAGATAATGAAGTCAGGTATTATCTGTGCGCAGCAGATGCAGTGATCCAACCTTACCGCAGTGCCACCCAAAGCGGGGTAACTCCCCTTGCTTATCACTTTGAAAAACCTATGATAGTTACAAATGTTGGCGGTCTCCCTGCATTAGTCCCGGACAGGAAAGCAGGAATAGTGGTAAACCCGGAACCCACTGCAATTGCCGGAGGTATTCTTGAATTCTATAAATTAGGTGAGAATTATTTTATTCCTCACCTTCATGCTGAAAAGCAAAAATACAGTTGGAGTAACCTGGTAAGAGTAATTCAAAAACTTACTGACGATATTTCCAGGTGATGCAAAACCTTTCAGCCATACAATTGACATAATTTTAGAAAAATTATCATGAACAATATCAGGCAGATCATTCAGTCATCAATAGATACAAAGCAGCAAATACTGCAGAATGAAGAGCTCATTGCTACCATTGAAAAAGTTGTTGAAGTAGTTACCAATGCATTCAAAAAAGGGAACAGGGTGTATTTCTGTGGCAACGGAGGAAGTGCAGCGGATGCCCAGCATTTAGCAGCCGAATTTTCCGGACGCTTTTATACCGACAGAAAAGCGTTGCCTGCTGAAGCTTTACATTGTAATACTTCTTATTTAACTGCTGTAGCCAATGATTATGGATATGATGTAGTGTATTCAAGAATGATAGATGGAATTGGCGAAAAAGGAGATATCCTGATCGGGCTTTCTACTTCGGGAAATTCCGGCAACATTATTAATGCGTTTGAAGCGGCAAAGAATAAAGGAATTATTACCGTTGCTTTTACCGGTATTACCGGGGGACAGATGAAAGCCATCAGCGATTATCTTATTAATGTTCCTTCCGCAGATACACCAAGAATACAGGAAAGTCATATAACCATTGGGCATATTATTTGTCAACTGGTCGAAGAAAAATACTTTGCACCTCTCTAAATCTCTTTTAAAGGGTAGACTATAACATTCTGCATGATCAAAGAGGCAATAATATTAGCTGGTGGCCTGGGAACAAGATTAAGGGAAGCTGTACCTGATCTTCCTAAATGCATGGCACCTGTTGCCGGCAAGCCTTTTATATTCTATGTGATCAACTACCTGCGTATGCAGGGCATAGAAAAATTTATTTTCTCTCTCGGCTACAAACATGAAATAATTGAGGAATACCTGCAAAACCATTTCCCAACGCTTCGCTATGAAACAGTAACCGAAGACGAGCCACTTGGAACAGGTGGCGCCATCCTGTTCGCCTGTACGAAGGCCAAAGAAAAAAATGTAGCAGTAGTAAACGGTGATACCCTTTTCAGAATTGATCTGCATAAAGCTGCCATGTTTCACAATCATAATATGGCAGAATGCACACTACTGCTGAAACCTATGAAGCAATTCGACAGGTACGGTGTGGTAGAACTAGGCCAGGAACAATTAGTAAGCAGCTTCAGGGAAAAGCAGTTTTATGAAACCGGCAATATTAACGGGGGTGTTTATATCCTGAATAAGGACAAGTTTCTTGATGAAGAGTTTCCCGATAAATTCTCTTTTGAAAAACAATACATGGAAACTATGTACAGGGAACGGCGGATCTACGGGATGATACAAGATGAATATTTTATAGATATCGGCATCCCAGAAGATTTTGCCCGGGCCCAAATTGAACTCAGTCACCCTACTCTTGATTTACAAAAAATTGATACCGGCTGGACATTATTCCTCGACCGGGATGGTGTAATCAATGTTGACAAAGACGGGAGCTATATTTTTACCCCGGATGAATTTATTTTTACCGAAGGAGCTCCAGCTCTTTTTAAAAAACTGGCTGAAAAGTTTTCCCGGATCATCATTGTCACCAACCAGCGGGGTGTGGATCGGCAATTGATGACGGAAGAGACGCTTCACCAGATACACCAATATATGATTGACCGGGTTTCAGACGCCGGAGGCAGAATTGATGCCATCTATTATTGCACCTCCGTTCATAATGACCACCCTGAAAGAAAACCAAATCCCGGAATGGCGGTAAGAGCCAAACTCAATTTTCCTGAAATCGATTTCTCCAAATCCATTATGGTTGGTAATAACCTCAGCGATATGCACTTTGGAAGAAATGCCGGTATTTATACCATTTTTATACGATCTACACGGCCGCACCAGGAGTTCCCCCACCCTGAAATAGACCTGGCTTTTAACTCCCTGAATGATTTTGCCAACACTTTATAAGTCTTCACAAAATTTTACAACCCTTTTGGCGTTATGGGCATCTGTAAGAAGCTGTAACTTAGCATGAGCATGACAAAAACCATCCCGGTGAAAAAAATACTGATTCAGTCATCTTTTATTTTCTTCTTTTTATCCCTTACAAAGGTTGCTATCTGTCAAAAGATAAACGCAGCAGATCTTAAAAAACTGCAGGCTAAAGAAGATACGCTGAGCGGATATTCTGAACATCTGAATACAGACAGCCTGCCACAAGAAAGAATGAAGGCTGACAGTGCTTTTACCAAAGTACTGGTAAGAGCTTTACAAATCAAAAATTCATTCTACTATCCTTTTGATTCGTTACTAGGTATTTCAAAGACATACGCTCCTGATACCAGTTTTCGGATCATCACCTGGAATATTAGTTTTGATGATTATTATTCCCGCCAAAAAGGAGCCATTCAATTTCGTACGGCTGATGGTTCATTAAAACTTTTGCCGCTAAGAGATGTATCTGAGTTTACAGACAAACCCCAGGATTCTGTACGCAACAGGCAGAACTGGATCGGCGCTATGTATTACAATATTGTCAAAACACAGCATAAAGGAAAAAACTACTACACTCTTTTTGGATTTGACAATAACAGTGCACAGAGCAGTATGAAATGGGTAGAAGTGCTGACTTTTAATGAAAAGAACGAACCGGTATTCGGCGGGCCTTTCTTCTCTTATGAAAAAGACTCTGTTCCCAAACCTCCTAAATACAGAATTGGTCTTGAATTTAAAAAAGGTACCCGGGTGCTGGTAAATTACATTGCTGAACTGGATATGATACTGGTAGATCACCTGATATCAGAATCAGAACAACCCGAACTGCCATGGACATTTATACCCGATGGAGACCAGGAAGGCTTTAAATGGGAAAATGGCAAATGGGTACATATTGACAAAGTATTTACCTTAAAACTGGAAGACGGGCAAGCACCCGTTGGTGATCCTCTCATGGACCCGAAAGGAAATAAGAACGAACAAAAACTACAACAAAAAACGGATAAAAATAAAACGAAAGAAGGCAGCAGGCCTCCTATTAACTACGACAATTAATAAGCCCCTTTAACTCTTTACGTTTCAGCCTCCAATGGGTATCTTTACAACTCATGGAGAAGTTCATCACCCACATACAACCGCCCAATCGTTTTTCACTGGGATTAAAAGAACTTTGGCAATACAGGGAGCTTTTCTATTTCTTCACCTGGCGGGATATTAAAGTAAAATATAAACAAACCTATCTCGGTATCCTTTGGGCCTTGTTGCAGCCATTAGGAATGATGGTACTTTTTACCTTACTATTCTCCAAAACCTGGAAAATCGATACAGGTACCATTGCCTACCCCATTTTTGTATTATCAGGGCTCATCCTCTGGAACCTGTTCAGCTCATCAGTCTCACATGCCGGAGAAAGCATGATCCAGCATGCAAACATCATCAAGAAAATTTATTTCCCCCGGCTGATTGTACCCGGCTCAGCTGTATTGGTAGCCCTTTTCGATTTTATGATGGGGCTGATCATCTTCTTTGTATTCTGCTTCATTTACAAACAACCGATGCACTGGTATTCAGTATTCTATTTTGCAGCAGGCATACTGATCATACTCTTAGCCGGTTTCGGTGCTGGCACATTTCTCGCTGCATTAAATGTAAAGTACCGTGATTTCAGGTACACCATTCCTTTTTTACTGCAGGTATTGTTCTTTTCATCACAGGTTATTTACCCGCTTTATTCAGTGCAACAAACCTGGCTGAAATATTTATTAGCTATTAACCCCGTAAATGCTGCTATTGAATTATTCAGGGCTACCTTATCAAACCAAGCCATTGATACGACAACAATCTCAATAGGGCTTGCAAGTACGGTCATCATTTTTGCCGTTGGTCTATATTATTTCAGAAAAACAGAAGCATACTTTGCAGACTTAGCTTAATGAAACCAGCTATTGAAATACGGAACCTGGGCAAAGAATACACTCTCAAAAGTGGTCAATCCTATGTGGCATTGAGAGATGTAATTACAAATTCATTCAGGAATATCTTCACCAGTACTAAAAATGATCAGAAATTTTTTGCCCTGAAAGACATCAATCTCGATGTTATGCCGGGTGAAAGAATAGGAATCGTTGGTCACAATGGCGCCGGTAAAAGCACCCTGTTAAAGATCATCAGCCGTATCACTCCTCCTACAACCGGCGAAGCCATCATCAGGGGAAGAGTGGGAAGTTTGCTGGAAGTAGGTACAGGTTTTCATCCAGAGCTTACCGGCAGGGAGAATATTTACCTGAATGGTTCAATTCTCGGACTAAAGAAAACGGAGATCAATAAACAGCTGGAGGCTATCATTGATTTTAGCGGTGTTGAAAAATTTATTGATACACCACTCAAACATTACAGCAGTGGCATGCAGTTACGAATAGCTTTTTCGGTGGCTGCCCATCTTGAACCGGAAATATTATTGATTGATGAAGTTCTGGCTGTCGGAGACATGGAGTTTCAAAAAAAATGCCTGGGCAAAATGGAAGAAGTAAGTAAAAGCCATGGCAGAACCATTCTTTTTGTCAGCCATAATCTTGCTGCCGTAAAACAGTTATGCACCAAAGGATTTCTCCTGGAGAATGGTGAGAATAAATTATACAGCGACATAAATTCTGTTTTACAAACATACAGCAGTAGTTACCTGCAAAAGGTTAACCGCACTGCTATAGGCTCATATGACCTGGGCCAGCATCCGAATAAGATTAAACCCGGGTCAGGTCTTTTAAGTGCAAAAATGTATATTAATAACATCCTTTCGGAAGAATTCATACCCGGAAGTGATTTTAAAATAACAGCCGGTTATTACCTCGCAGCCCCATTAGTTGACCCGGAAGTGGGCATCGTAATTAAAGATGAGAATTATAACCCGGTAATAGGATTAAACAATAAACACCTGGGAAAAAAACTGGAGCTCAAAGTCAATGAACCGGGTGAAGTAACCATATCAATACCGGCGTTTAATGTTTATATGCCGGGTAAATATTTCGTCGACCTCTACCTGGGTGACCAGGTACATTACTTTGAGTGTCTTTATGATGCTTTCACCTTTACTGTTCTGCCACATGATGTATTTAATTCGGGAGAAGAACTCCGTCCTGAATGGAATAAAATTTTTATCAGCAATATGGATATCAGTTAGGGCATTACTACATGATTACATATATCAGAAATATTATTAAGATACTGGCAAGGAAGACATTCTTTCGCTCAAAAAAGAATTTCAGCCTGCAGGAAATCCTGGCTAAAAACTTTACTGCAAATCAACCATTTCGTTTTATCCAGGTTGGAGCATGGGATGGTACCGGTTATGATTTTTTGTATGATTTTGTAAAAGAAAGAAGATCAGCAGGTATAGTTATTGAGCCATTACCCGATTACTTTGAGAAATTGAAAAAAAATTATTCTTACAATCCCTCTGTTATAGCTGTCAACAAAGCAGTTTTTCACGAAAAAAAAGAAATTGAATTGTACAGGGTTGATCCGGCCAAAACCGATGGGCTTCCTGATTGGGCAGGAGGAATCGCTTCTGTTGATCCGGCTCATCATAAAAAAGCTCACATCCCTTCTTCTGTTATTATCACGGAAAGAGTTCAGGCTGATACATTGATGAATATTATTAAAGAGTACTATCCTTACAGTGTTGCCGACCTTTTCCAGGTGGATGTGGAAGGATATGATTTTGATGTGTTAAAACAACTCGACTTTACCTTTCTTAAACCGGATATAATCAAATTTGAGTATATAAACCTGGCAACTGGTCAGGCAGAAGAAGCTGTCAGGTTATTGAAACCAAAAGGTTATTATTGTTTCTACGATGATATTGATATCGTAGCTGTAAGACTGAAGAAAATAAAATTATGACCATCTGCATTGCAACAGACGGATTTCCCCCGCAGGTAGGTGGCATTGCCACTTTCAATAAGCATCTTGTTTCCCTCCTTACAGATGCTGGTCATAAAGTAATTGTGCTTTATACGGCATACGACAGTGAAGCAAATGATCAGATCATTACAGAGGGTTTACTTACAAAAGTCATTCTCAGAAAGGCATATCAAGAACACTATAGAGGTTGGAAACGCTATTTCAGACCCGGCGGCTATGACGCAGCCAATTGGATTGCTATTGGTATGGCGATGAGGCAATGGCTGCTGTCTAACTATAATGAATTTAACATTGATGTCATTGAAGCATCAGACTATGGTGGTTGTGGCATATTTCTTTGTGATGGCTCCCTTCCACCCGTCGTTATCACTGGGCACGGTAGCCTGATGCAACTATCCAGGTACAACTACAGTAATAATGATGATAGTTACAGGGTCGTATGCAAATTAGAAGAGCTATCATTCATTCACGCCGATGCTGTAATAGCTCATAGCCAGGTGAATAAACTGGATCTTGAAAAATTGTTTAAAAGACATATTGAGTCAGTCACCATTCCATGGATCAATAAAGACGAAGGAGGTAATGGGAGTGTCGTTAAAAACAAACTGCTGGTGATTGGCGGGTTGCAACCAGCCAAAGGCATTTATACTATGGCAGCGGCCATGGAATTAATTTCAGTTAAACAACCTGGAGTAATATTAGAATGGATAGGAGGCGATACCTGGCTGGCACCGGGACAACAAAAGGTCTCAGCATATCTTGAAAAAAATTATCCGTCTGTATGGCAACATAATTTTACCTGGAAAAATGAACAATCACATAGTACCACCCAGCAATACTTGTCTTCCGCCTCGCTGGTGATTATTCCTTCTGATTTTGAAACTTTCAGTTATGTGGCAGTCGAAGCGGCCGTGTATAAAAAAGCAATTGTTATTACTGAAAGGACAGGAGCTTCAGGATTGTTTACACATGGACAGGATGCCTGGATAGTCCCGGCTAATGATCCTGCTTCACTGGCGGAAGCTATACTTCACCTGCTCTCCGACCCCGGGTTATGCAAACAGTTGGGCGAAAGTGCTTATAAGAAAATTCAACATGAACTTAGGAAAGAAAAAATAGTTACAGAAAGATTAGCAGTATATAATACAGCCATTCAGTCGCAGAAACAAAAAGGGAAAGGATTACACCCTGATCTTTCTTTTTTAAGCAATTATCGCACATCGGCAAGAAAATATTACTATTGTATTCGTCAATTTCTCAAAAAATTAACTGGTAAATCCTGATGTTTCATTTTTTCAGAAAAAAGAAGTCACAACAACTGGCTGATGTTTTTCATGACATCTACTATAAATCTGATCTATGGAAAATGAATGAAACAGGATCAGGCGTTGGTTCTACCCTTGATCACACAAAAAGTATACGGGAAAAAATTCCATTGCTCCTTCAATCTATTAATGCCCGGTGGTTGCTGGATGCGCCATGCGGAGACCTTAACTGGATGAGCCATGTTAGCCTGAATAATATCAGGTATACCGGCGCTGATATTATTTCAAAGATGATCGAAGAAAATAAAAGGAAATACCCGGGACATGAGTTTATCGTTGCTGACATTACCAAAGACCCCCTGCCGGCTGCTGATGTGGTATTATGCAGGGACTGTTTTATTCACCTGCCCAATAAACTGATTATCGCTGCTATTGAAAATTTCAAAAAATCAGGAATAAAATATATGCTGACAAACTCATACAATTTTATTACTGAGAATAAGGATATTCAGCCCGGAAGGTTCCGGATGATCAACCTGAGGCTTCCTCCATTTTCTCTGCCAGAACCGGAGACTTATATTGAAGAAGATTTTACCGATGGGTATCCCGACAAAAAACTGGCATTATGGAAACTCTAAAAAGTGAATGAGGTAACAAAACATATCGCCATTCTCTGTTCCCGCCTCGACCTGCCCGGTGGTATCGAAAGAGCTATAGTGAACACGGCAAACCTGTTTGCACAAAAAGAGCACCTGGTAACCTTAGTAATACTTGATGAGACAAAGAACAGTTTCTATCCCCTCTTTCCTGCTGTACAGGTAATACAACAGGCTTTATCATTTGGTATCACCCCGGAAGGTAATGTGATCTCCCGCAAAATAAAATTACTGACCGATGTGCTGAAACTGCGGAAACTGCTGAAAGATTTGAAAGCTGACCTGGTAATCGCTACTGAATATCCATTCGCTGCTGCGGCTATTTTAGCCGGCGCAAGGAAAATCTCAAAAGTTGTTTCCTGGGAACATCATCACTACTACGAACTAAAACGAAATGTTTTCTGGAATAAAGTGTTCAGGCTTACTTATCCCCGGCTGAATGCGGTAGTCTGTTTAAATGATGACGAAAAAAGACTTTTTGCTTCTATTAATCACCAACCTGTTGTTATCCCCAATTTTATTGAACCTTCATCACCTTCCTTATTAACCAATAAACTGATCCTGACTGTTGGAAGGCTAACGGCAGTAAAAGGAACTGACCTCTTACTGCAAACAGCCAAACTGGTTTTACTGGAGCACCCGGCCTGGCAATGGAAATTGATTGGCGACGGAGATATGAAAGAACAAGTAATCCAATTCATTGAAAAAGAGAATCTGCAAAACCGGCTTATTATTCAGCCGCCTGTCAGTCATTCAATCATTTCTGAATACCAGAATGCTTCTCTGTATGTAATGACATCACGGAATGAATGTTTCCCGATGACATTGCTCGAAGCACAATCCGTTGGACTTCCCTGTATTTCTTTTGATTGTGACTCCGGCCCAAGGCATATCATCAAAAATGAGGAAAATGGTCTGCTTGTTGAAAAAGAAAATTCGTCACAACTGGCTGCAGCTGTTTCTTCCCTGATCGTGGATGATGCTATGAGAAAGGAAATGGGTAAATTGGCTATTACTAATATACTGCAATTCTCTCCTGGTAAAGCTTATCAGTTGTGGAGACAGCTATACTGATCGGTGGAATTTCTTCTGAATATATCCGGTTGAACACTTAAAAAAAGCATAATGACCAGGAATAATTGCAAAACAACAAGAAATATTTTTCAGCTAAATGCAAATCAAAAGAGCAATTCTTTGTTGCTGAGAAAAGTAGGGAGTGGTAATTGCCAGTGATATGATACATGAGGTTATTTTCTGCATACAAGAACAGTATTAAAGAAATTCTCCGTTGATCATTACCCTATCAATAAGATTGGAGCCAAATGCATAAGGCAGGTAAGCCAGCGACGGAACAGGTTTGGTAAAGATCAGATTAGCTTTTTTCCCGATACTGATACTTCCAGCTTCTTTTTCCAGTTCCATAGCATACGCCCCGTTAATAGTAGCTGCGTTGATAGCTTCTTCGGGAAGCATCTTCATTTGGATACAACTCATTGCTATTATCAGGTTCATATTCCCGGATGGGGACGAACCGGGATTAAAATCTGTAGCAAGAGCAATGGCACAACCTGCATCAATTAATTGCCTTGCCGGTTGGAAAGGCATTCGCAGAAAAAAAGCGGCTGAAGGTAGTAATGTGCCGATAGTGTTTGATTTTGCTAAAGTGGTTATTGCATCATCATCCATTGTTTCCAAATGATCAACACTTAGTGCATTTAATTTCACGCCTATTTGTGTACCCCCGGATAAGTTAAGCTGATTGGCATGAATCTTTGGTTTTAAGCCATAGCTTATCCCTGCCCGGCAAATCTTTTCTGTTTCTTCCGGTGAAAAAAAACCGGTCTCGCAAAATACATCTATATAATCCGCCAGTTTTTCTTTGGCTATCACCGGCAGCATTTCGTTGTTGATAAGATCAATATATCCCTGGTGATTTTCTTTATATTCTACCGGAAAAGTATGTGCGCCGAGGAAGGTAGCTTTTATGGAAAGATTTGATTTTTCTTTTAATTTTCTGATAACCCGAAGCATTTTTAATTCACCTTCCACCGAAAGCCCATAGCCGCTTTTAATTTCTATTGCCCCGGTTCCCAGTTGACTAAGTTCCTCTAATCTTTTCCAGGCGGAGCTAAATAATTCATTTTCTGATGCAGCGTTTAATTTCCTGGCGGAGTTTAATATTCCCCCTCCTTTTGCAGCAATATCTGCATAACTAAGCCCTCTGATTTTATCAACGAACTCTTCTTCCCTGCTGGCTGCGAATACAAGATGCGTATGGCTGTCACACCATGCCGGGAGAACAAACTGACCTTCTGCATCTATGATATTTTTAAAATTCGATTTCGGGTTTTTTATTTCTTCCTTATTCCCGAGGCCGGTAATAATGCCACCCTCAATGACCAGGTACGCTTTTTCAATACAGGGAAGCTTTGAAAGTTCTTCTCCCCTGAGTAATTTATTTTCCCGCAGCGTATTTACCAGTAACCTGATATTGGTTATAAGTGTGGCAGCCATGAGTGCTAATTTAGTTGTAAAAACTCAGGTTGCCAGAAAAGAAATAAAAAAACCGCCGGATAAGAGGGCGGCTTTTTTCAGAACATCAAATGTTTTAATAGGGCAATAATGCTGTCTGGGTATTTCCGTTCGGACCTGTCCATACTAATTTCATATAATAATAACCAGTACCCGGACATGTCGTAGCGTTGCCATTGGCATCCAAGCCAAAAGTAGCTGCTACATTGTACATTGGAGTTGTGTGCACCACTTTACCACTTCCTACTCTGAAGAGGCAATCCTGTTTTAATACCAGGGGCTCAGTTATGGCAGTTGTGAATGCACGGCCAAAACGATTGGTTCCCCACTCAGCAATTCCGGTTGTATTTCCATCTGTATGGATGCCGGTTACTGTTATAACGACACCATTATTGTAAGTAAATGTTCTTTGTCTCGCTACCTGCCAGGTGCGTTGTGAACCATTGTCAAATGTTACAGACATGTTGCTGCTGGTAATAGTATGCGTAATGGTGTTTAATACGGGAAGATTGACCAGTAATCCGCCGCTTACATTGGTATAAGTCTGTGTGCCGTTGATTGTAATACTCTTGTTATCACTCAGGCGGGTTATTTTAAAATTTTGGAAGCTAACACTTATGGCAGCACCAGCATCTTTCCAGCGAACACCCTGTGCCATAGAAATAACGATAGTACCGGTACGGGTACGGTTGCCAAGACAATTGCTTCCGTTATACGTAATTGTAATTGTTCTCGGATTACTCAAGGTATCCAGCGCAACATCTGCATCACAAATAAGTGCCTGAAGTTCGCCGGGACGACCGGAAAAAGCCGGTGTTACTTCCAGTGCAAGGTTAGCGTCGTTGGCTACTGCATCCACTTCATTTGAAAACCTGGACTGGTCATCAGAATGGGTGGAAGTTTCGGCGCTATAATCCTGTGAAATAGAAGATTCCTTTTTACAGGACATGAAGACTAAAACAAAAGCGAAAAATAAAGCGGTAAGGGATAAGATCCGTGGTTTCATAAAAGGGAGTTTGAATTATTAATTATTTAAAAGACAGACAATAGACGGTTCCTGAACCTGAATGGTTTAACAAAAGCTATATTATTTTTGAAAAAGTTCTCTTTCTCCTTTTAAACGGATACAGAATGTTCTTAGTACTATAATAAGCGGGAAAAAATACGATGAGGCCGTGGAAGTTTACTACACAGGCTTATTCGGGGCTAAGGCAAGTATTTCATCATCAGCCAGTCATGCTGTATATCATTACCTAAGACAAAATCATGGCCAGAAAATTTTTCGAACCCCCATTTTCGGTAAAATGCAATTGCTCTTTCATTTCTTTCCCATACACCCAGCCAGATAATTCTTCGCCGGTTCTCAATTGCGATACTAATACAAGCCTGCATCAGAGCACTCCCCACACCTTTGCCAATCATTTTTTTAAGTGCATATATCCTGGCTATTTCAATGACCGGCATGTCTTCGAATTCAGGGTATGATTCTCCTTCTCTCATGCGGACATACCCTGCTGGTTCACCATCCGCAAAAGCCAATAAAAATATGCTGCCAGGTTCACTTACCTCTTCCATCAAAGCTTCTCTGGTAAATTGTTCATTGAGAAATTTTTCCATATCGGCTGTGGTATTGGAGTCCGCAAAAGTTTCTGAAAAAGTCTGCCGGCTAATATCGGCTATAAGGCCGGCATCGGATAGAAGTGCATATCGTATTTCAATAACAGACATTGATGCAATCTAAATAATTATTCCGATGTTCGATCTGTGTAGTTTATACCGCCAGTTCTTCAGACTTGGCTCAGTTTACCTTGTTACAAGATATAACAAGATTAGAGGAGAGAACCCCGGATTTATAAAGAATCATTTAAAAGCAGGTATGAAAAGGGTAATGGTGAAGATTCATTTGATGATTTCATGGAGGTAATAAGAGAATATCTTGCCGAAGCATGGAGCGAATTACTTTTTTACAG
Organism: Chitinophagaceae bacterium; assembly: GCA_044221225.1. Taxonomy (GTDB): domain Bacteria; phylum Bacteroidota; class Bacteroidia; order Chitinophagales; family Chitinophagaceae; genus JJ008. The sequence continues at coordinate 855 of JBGAPQ010000007.1, read as the reverse complement.
AGCAAACCTTAGTTCGAAATAGACCGTAGTCGGCCGGAGAGATAATATTGTTCACCGTATTGTGAAGTTTTTTTCAGCAAATCAGTTTCATGATACTTATTTAAAAACCTTCCAGTTAGCTGGAAGGTTTTTTATTTATTAGTGGAAATATTAGCTTCCACTTTCCATTCACCTTTTTGTTTTCTGTAAATGGATGCCCATGCAAAATCAGTAGTATCGTAAAATGGCGTACCAAGTGAATCCGGATAGATTAATATTACCTGCTTTTGAATAATAGCATAAGCCAGGGTGCCATCATTGGAAAATCTGATGATAGGTTCTGCCATATCATCCCATTTTATGAAACTAACACTGCTAAAATATTTACCTATTCGTCCCTCATTTTCAGCCCTGGTGGGTGATTTTACAATTCCCTTATTTACGGAGATCATATTATCAGCAAATTCGGATATAAACAAACTAGTATTTCTGTCGAAATGAGCTTTACGTTCTTGTTGTAACAGGTTTCTGATCTCCCTCTCTTCTTTAGCAAGATCAGTTTTGTTATTACATGAAATGGAGAAGAATGCCAGCATACTTAAGAATAAACTCATCCTGCTGTAATAGCTCATGATGGTAATAGTTTTATTTAAAAAATCATTTTTATGAATCTATTAAAAAAGTGTTTTAGATATTGACTTTTTTAATAAGCGGTAAGATAAGTGTATAATTAAAAGCCTCCTAAAGAGGAGGCCTTATTCTTTATTGGTATTTATTATTAAAGATTCTCTATCACCATAGCACTGGCTCCCCCGCCCCCATTACAAATTCCGGCGGCACCATATTTGGCATTATTAGCTTTCAGCACATTTATCA
>JBGAPQ010000006.1:0-253541 GCA_044221225.1 Chitinophagaceae bacterium | reverse complement strand
GCCTAAAGATCCAAAAGGAGTTTTGAAACAACTGGCTTCTTTTGGCTATACGCAAATTGAGAGTTATGAAGGCCAGCAGGGTATGTTCTGGGGTATGAGCAATACGGAGTTCAAAAAATATTTGGACGATCTCGGTATGAGTATTGTCTCCTCACATTGTGACATGAATAAGGATTTTGAAAAAAAGGCAGCTGAGGCTGCTGCCATCGATATGAAATATCTTATCTGTCCCTGGCTGGGTCCTCAAAAATCTATAGATGATTATAAGCGTCATGCAGATGAGTTCAATAAAAGAGGGGAAATATGTAAAAAGAATGGGATCAGGTTTGCCTATCATAACCATGATTATTCGTTCAAGCCAATGAATGGACAGGTGCCGCAGGATGTAATGATGAATGCCACCGATGCATCACTGGTAGATTATGAGATGGATATGTACTGGGTGGTGGCTGCCGGAGAAGATATTGAAAACTGGGTAAAGAAATATCCAAACCGGTTTCGTCTTTGCCATGTAAAAGACAGGAGTAAAACACCCGGACCGGATAATGGTAAAAATTCAGTAGATCTTGGCACCGGAAGTATTGACTGGAGCAAAATACTAAGCACAGCCAAGGCAAATGGTATGGAATATTTTATTGTAGAGCAGGAAGCTTATCCGAATGGCACCTCTCTGGAAGCATCGAAAGTGAATGCCGAGTATATGAAGGGATTAAAAATCTAATAGCTAATATAAAGAAGTACGCAAAGCCCTGACCTCGTCAGGGCTTATTGCATTATTAGAATAACTCTCTGCCGAATCTGCAAATGAAGGATGAATAAAATCCATCTTGCTTCTCTCCTTCCCTCTCAGGGAAGAATGAAACTCTGTACAGCCCGTTTCCTGTGCCAGCATTTTAATATTCTCCTTCCTAACACCGCTTCCCGGCATTATAATGATACGATCATTAGCCTCCCGGTTCAATTCGTTGATCAAGTGCATACCCTCAGGTGCTGCAGGTTTTTGCCCGGAAGTCAGTATTCTTTCACAGCCTGTTTCAATTAGTTGCTCCAATGCTTCAAACGGATTACTGCAACGGTCAAATGCCCGGTGAAAAGTGACTCCCAACGGGTAAGCAGTTTCCACTAACTGAGCGGTTCTTTTAACATCAATACTGCCATCTGTATTCAATAAACCGATCACTACCCCATCGCAACCAAGTTGCTTACACAACTTTACATCCTGCAACATAATTTCAAACTCTTCATCAGTATATAAAAAATCTCCTCCCCTGGACCGAATGATCGGGTACAATAAAACAGGGAAAGCTTCCCTGCATTTTTTTATTATGCCGTACGAAGGGGTTGTTCCTCCTTCAGCGAGGTTAGCACATAGTTCAATTCTGTCCGCACCACCCTGTACTGCCGATTGAGTTGTTATAAAATCAGAAGTAGCTATCTCGATTATGTACTTTATCTCACTCATTGAACCAGCTTTTAGAAGTTACCAGGGTTTCTTTATCGCCGCTTTTAATTGCATACCTGAAACCAGGGTGTAATGCAAACGCACCTGCCTGGCCTTTTTTGTTTAATGCAAGGAAAGCCACTTGTATATCTTTTGCCTTAGCTTTCTTAATCTTTACAATTCGTTCAATTACCTTTTTACAGGCCGCTTCAGGAGATAAACCCTGCCGCATTAATTCCACAACTGAATGTGAACCGGCTACCCTTATCACATCCTCACCCTGGCCAGTAGCAGTACAAGCACCAACTTCATTATCCACAAATAACCCCGCACCGATAATGGGAGAATCTCCGATACGTCCCCGCATTTTAAAACCAGCTCCACTGGTAGTACAACTGCCACCCATATTTCCATGAGTATCCATCGCCACCATACCTATAGTATCATGATTCCACTCACCATTACTAAGCTTAAGCGGTGCAAAAGGCCCATGACCTTGTTTGTCTGCCGGTCGTACAGGCAGATTCTCTATATTAATTACCGGTGGTTTGTATTGAGAATTCTTCAACCACTCCTCGTATGCAGCTTGTGCCTGAGAGGAAAGCTTTTTTTCTTCCAGCGGAAATCCTTCTGCTATGGCAAATTGTTGAGCACCGCTTCCTACAAGCATCACATGAGGTGTTTTGTCCATCACTCTTCTTGCCACTGCTACAGGATGCTTGATTCTTTCCAGGAAAGCCACACTGCCGCAATTGGAAAACTCATCCATGATGCAGGAATCCAGTGTAACAAATCCATCCCTGTCAGGATTAGCCCCGAGCCCGACACAACAGTTTTGAGAAGCTTCTGTCACCATTACACCTTTCTCCACCGCATCTACTGCTCTGCCGCCCTTATGTAAAATTTCCCAGGCTGCTTTATTTGCTTCCAGCCCGGCATTCCAGGTAGATATTACCACAGGTTTTCCTTTTATAGTAAAGGGAACCTGATTGCCTGCTACAATTTTACTGAATAAAATTCCCAGGGAACCAAATGCGGATGCATGAATGAACTTTCTTCTGTTGACCATTGTTTACATCGTTAGGGTGTCGAAATTAATGGTTTCGGCCTCAATAAATGAAAAAATTGATTTAACGAAACCATAAGAAATAAAATTTGATGTTCAAACATTGAATTTGTACTTTTACATCCTAAATACACCAAAAATGAAAATCGAAATTGTTTCAGGAAGCCCACGCAGTGCCAGTGTTACCAAACGGGCCGCACTTCACCTGAAGAACTGGATCAGGCAAAATACCTCACATGATGTGGATATAATTGATATGAAAGACTGGTCGGTTCCCCCGGTTCAATCCGTTTGGACAACAGTGGATAAAGCCCCACATGAATTACAATCCCTTGCTAAAAGAATTTTTGATGCTGATGCTTTTATTCTTGTTACTCCTGAATACAACGGCAGCTATTCACCTGCGATGAAGAACCTGCTGGATCATTTTCCCAAGCAGTTACATAAGCCTTTTGGTATTGTAACAGCTTCGCCGGGTGCGATGGGTGGCATGAGGGCTTCACAGCAATTATTATTATTGGTTCCTGCTCTGTTTGGTATTGCATCACCCAATATGCTGATCACTCCGGCTGTAGATAAAAAATTCAGCCCGGACGGAGATCTGCTGGATGAAAGTTTCCAAAATGCAGTACATACATTTATAACCGAATTCCTGTGGCTGTCTGAAAAACTTGTAACAGAAAAAGTTACTGCCTAAATATAAGGAGCATATATGAAAACCATACTTCACAAAGCCAATACAAGAGGTCATGCTACCCATGGATGGTTGAATTCTTATCACACATTTAGTTTTGCCGGCTATTATGATCCGCAAAGAACTCATTTCGGTGTATTAAGGGTATTGAACGATGATACCGTTGCAGGAGGCATGGGCTTTGGTGCCCATCCACATGATAATATGGAGATCATTTCCATCCCTACCAGTGGCGACCTGGAACACCAGGACAGTATGGGCAACAAGCAAGTAATAAAACAAGGGGATGTACAGGTAATGAGTGCCGGAACTGGTATTACACACTCTGAAAAAAATAAGAACCATGATAAAGAAGTAAAATTCTTCCAGATATGGGTATTTCCCAATAAAAAGAATGTGGCGCCCCGTTACGACCAGAAGAATTTTTCAGCTGCTGACAAGCATAACAAACTATTGACAGTGGTTTCACCGCTTGGCTCTGCAGATGGAGGCGTACAAATTCATCAGGATGCATGGTTCAGCTTAGGTAAATTAGATAAAGACTTTGCGGTCAGTTACCAGTTGAAAAATAAAAACAACGGTGTTTATGCTTTTGTGATTGAAGGTGAAGTAACTATTAATGGGGAAAAACTAAGCAGAAGAGACGGTCTTGGTATCACAGAGACAGAACAGCTGAATATACTAGCAGATAGTGCTGCCGAATTACTACTGATGGAAGTACCTGTTTAAAAAAAATTATGAGCAACAAGAAATCAATCGAATATATCATAGCCCCGCCTCCACCACATATGGTAGGTGATGGGTTCCGGGTGCATAGTTTCTTTCCCGGTGCGAAACTGATAGATAAAAAAAGAATGAGTCCCTTCTTTTTGATGGACTACGGAGCTAAAATTGAATTTGCTCCCTCTGATGAACCAAGAGGTGTGGGTGTGCATCCGCATGCAGGTTTTGAAACAGTGACTATCGCCTATCATGGGAAAATAGCCCATCACGACAGTGCAGGAAACAGCGGCATCATAGGTGAAGGTGATGTGCAATGGATGACAGCCGGCGCCGGTTTGTTGCATAAAGAGTATCATGAAAAAGAATTCAGCAAAACAGGCGGGCCCTTCCAGATGGTACAGCTATGGGTAAACCTTCCTTCCAAATACAAAAAGACAAAGCCCAAATACCAGGAAATTACTAACACGATGATGGGCCGACACTATTTGGCTGATGAAGAAAGTTTTATTGAAGTGATCGCCGGTGAGTATAACGGGACAAAAGGACCTGCTTCCACTTTTACTCCTATGCATGTTTATAATGTAAAACTGAAAAAAGGAGCAACTACTACCCTGAATTTTCCTGCTTCCTATAATACAGGAATGCTGATTATTAAAGGAAACGTTACGATCAATGACAAGGCTGCACCAAAAGATAATTTCGTATTGTTTAAGAACGACAGGGAGGAAATAGATATTAACGCAACAGAAGATGCTGTCATGCTGGTGCTGTCAGGCGAACCTATTGATGAGCCTATTGCGGCCTACGGCCCCTTCCTGATGAATACATGGCCGGAAGTAGAGCAGGCTATACAAGATGTGAATGCGGGAAAGTTTGGAATCCTGGAAGAATAATATTTCCCACTAAGACACCACAAAGGCCGCTAAGAAAATAAAATATAGCCTTTGTGCACTTAGTGGCTTTGTGGGAGATTTCTTTTTTCGATAAACGCTACCAGACTCTTTCTTGCATTGTTCTGTATCTTTTTCTTCATAAATCCTGTCCAGCCGAACAAGGCCCCTTTCCAGCCCAATGCCTGGGCAGCCCATTTACTAAGTTTGAAAGCATCGCTATGCTCAATGATCTTACCATCTTTCAATTTCATAAAGGCTTTAATATGATTCACTACCCCTCTGCCTGTTTTGGAGAAAGTATAGGTGGCCGTCCAGTTGCAGGTAGCATATTCCTCATCCAGTAATTGAATATTGGAAAAGGTTAAAGAAAAGTCTTTGGCATTCTTACAAAGCATTTCCCACATACTTTTGGCTTCATCTCCCCGCAGCAAACCAAAAGCAGGATCGCTGAACACAATATCATCGCTGTAACAATCATTCATTGTCTTGTAATCCAGTTTTTGAAAAGCGGTATAGAACTTTGTGATAACGGCTGTATTCGTTTCCATAAAACAATTTATTACTGGTGAAGATTGGCTAAATTAGTTTATTAAAACTAATCTCATGCGGTTTCTTAAAACGGTTTGTCTTTTGTTGCTTGCTTCTGTATCAGTTGGGCAGGAAGTGAATATTATTCCAAAGCCAGTGGAGATGAGAGTGGGAAAAGGCAGCTTTATTATAGATGACAATACATATATATTAGCATATCTGGACCAGCACAAAGCAGCAGCAAACATTCTCAATCATTTTCTTAAAAATTTTTACGGCTTCGCTTTACCCGTTACAAGTAATCCTAAAAAGTCAACAAAGCTAATTGTCTTTTCAAGCATACATGCAGAAAGTGGGTTCCCAAGCGAGGGATACAGGTTAGCTGTTCAAAACAATAAGATTGAAATTTCTTCAAAAGGCAAAGGAACTTTCTACGGCATTCAAACCCTCATCCAACTGTTCCCAGTTCCACCAACCAACCTCAAACCTCAAACTTCAAACTACAAACTAACTATACCCGAGTTACAAATAACAGATTACCCCCGCTTCGAGTACCGCGGCATGCACCTCGACTGTAGCCGTCATTTCTGGCCTGTTGATTTTGTAAAACAATATATTGATTATCTCGCCCTGCATAAGTTCAATAAATTTCATTGGCACTTAACTGATGACCAGGGCTGGCGCATTGAAATAAAAAAATACCCAAAGCTTAGTACTGTTGGGGGCTGGAGAAACGGCACCATCATCGGCCGCTACCCGGGTACAGGCAATGATGGCATAAAATATGGCGGCTATTATACACAGGAGCAAATAAAAGAAATTGTACAATATGCGGCCGACCGCTACATTGATGTAATACCGGAAATAGAGATGCCCGGTCATTCCTCTGCTGCTATTGCAGCTTACCCTGAACTCAGTTGCTTTCCCGGTGAACCGACAAAACAATATTTTCCCAAACAATGTGCATGGAGTGGCGACAGCACCGGAAAGCAGGTGCAGCAAACATGGGGAGTGTTTGATGATGTGTTTTGTGCCGGGCAGGAAAAAACATTTGAGTTCTTAAAAGATGTGATGGATGAAGTGCTGGGCCTCTTCCCATCGAAGTACATACATGTGGGCGGTGATGAGTGCCCTAAGGAAAACTGGAAACGCTGCCCGTATTGCCAGAAAAGAATAAAAGATAACAACCTGAAAGATGAGCATGAGCTGCAGAGTTATTTCATTCAGCGGATGGAAAAATATTTGAACAGCAAAGGAAGAACATTGATTGGCTGGGATGAGATACTGGAAGGTGGTCTTGCCCCTAATGCAGTAGTAATGAGTTGGAGAGGAGAAGCCGGAGGCATTGAAGCTGCCAAACAAAAACACCATGTGATAATGACACCGGGCAATCCTGTGTATTTTGATCATTCACAAAGTGAGAATGAAGACAGCATTACAATTGGCGGCTATAACCCGGTTGAAAAAGTATATGCGTATGAACCGATACCAAAAGAGCTGAACGAAGAAGAAGGAAAATATGTACTCGGTGCACAGGCCAATATGTGGACAGAATATATGAAGAACACCAAAAAGGTGGAATATATGCTTTTCCCCCGCATGGCTGCATTGAGTGAAGTTTTGTGGAGCCCGAAAGAGAACAGGAACTGGGATGATTTTCAAAAAAGATTTATTCCTATCCTGTTTCGTTACAAATTATGGGGTGTGAATTACAGCCCGGCTTTCTTTGAACTTAATACTTCTGTAATACCAAGTTCGGATTTCAACGGCGTTATCTGGAAGATATCAGCTAAAAGTAAAGGGGAAATTCGTGTGGCAGAGGAAGTTTTTCCTAAAACTAAACAAGTTGCCCACGATTCTTCGCCTGACGGGGAATTAATTCAGAAATCCTGTACAATGATTGCTTCTTTTCATCCTGAATACAATGATTATACAACTGTGATGCTCAAACAAAATTTTTACTTCTCCAAAGCCACCGGTAAAAAAATTACCCTCACTACCTCGCCATCCAATAAATATCCCGGTGATGGAGCATTTACTTTGGTAAATGGGGTGATTAATGAAAAAGGAATGGGAAAAAACAAAGAGTTTCTCGGCTTTAACGGTAATGATTGTGAAGTAATAATTGATTTAATAAAACCCGAAACCATCAACAAATTGCTTGTGCATGGCCTGCATCAGGAAAGTAGCTGGATTTGGCGACCGCAGGCTGCTGAGGCTTTTGCCTTGAACGAAAAAGACGAGTGGCAATCACTGGGGCTTACTGACGATTTTGTTGGTAAACCCAACGGTATAATGACTATTAGTTGCCAGCCAGTAAAAACCCAACAGGTAAAAGTGGTGATAAAGAACTGGGGCGAAATACCTGCAGGTAACCCCGGTGCAGGTAATAAAGCATGGTTATTTGTAGATGAGATTGAAATTAATTAACGCATTAACCAGCAATAAGTAGCATAAACCTTCAGGTCAAATAATTATCTTTACGTTTCAACCCCATTCAATGCCAAAAAAAACATCCCGCTACAACTTTGCCGACAGCTTTGAAAAAATCCCTGTAAATGTATTTACGAACCAGGAAGAGGGTTCTATATACACAGCCCGGTTGATTGCCGGTTTTATCAGGGAAAAACAAAAAAATAAAGAAAAATGTGTGCTGGGTCTTGCCACAGGCTCCACTCCCAAAACATTATATGCAGAGCTGGTCCGCCTTCACCGGGAAGAAAAACTGAGTTTTAAAAATGTGATCACATTCAACCTGGATGAATATTACCCGATTGCTAATAATGCCTTGCAGAGTTACAATCGTTTTATGAAAACTCATTTGTTTGACCATGTGGATATCAACCCCAAAAATATTTATATCCCAAACGGTGAAATAAAGAAAGAAGAGATCAAAGAACATTGCAAACAGTACGAGAAAATGATTGAAGATGCCGGTGGTATAGATTTACAAATTCTTGGTATCGGAAACAATGGCCATATCGGTTTCAACGAACCCGGCTCGGGTATTTATTCCAAAACAAGATTAATTACATTGGATAATTCAACCCGCATAGCCAATGCGTATGAGTTTGCCAATATATCAGAAGTGCCCCGTCTTGCCATCACGATGGGCATCAGTACCATACTAAAATCAAAAAAGATTATCCTGATGGCATGGGGCAGCGCCAAAGCTCCTGTTATTAAAAAAGCCGTGGAAGACGATGACAGTGAGCAGGTACCTGCATCATTACTGCAAAATCACGATGATGTAACATTCATGGTGGACGAAGCTGCTGCAGCAGAACTGACCAGGAATAAATCACCCTGGCTTACCGGTGATTGCGAATGGACACCGAAGATGATCAAAAAAGCTGTGGTAAATATGGCATTGAAACTGAAAAAACCAGTGCTCAGTTTGACCAACAGTGATTATAATGAATATGGATTAAGTGATCTGCTCGTAGAAAAGGGAGATGCGTATGAGATCAACCTGCAGGTATATTATTTACTGCGTGATTCCATTACCGGCTGGCCCGGCGGCAAACCTAATTCACATATCCCCGCTCATCCGGAACGTTCGACACCTTACCCAAAAAGGATCATCATTTTCTCTCCACATCCCGATGATGACATTATCAGCATGGGTGGAACTTTTCAGCGGCTTCATGACCAGGGACATGATGTACATGTAGGCTACCAAACCAGCGGGAATATTGCCGTAACCGATGAATTCGTAACCAGGTTCCTTGATTTTGCTGTAGGCTTTGAGGAAATAGCCGGTATTGACACTAAGAAATCCGGTAAAATTTTAGCCGATGCACGGAAGTTTTTGCAACGGAAAAAATCAAACCAGGTAGATACCCAAACTATCCGTGCCATCAAAGGCCTGATACGTCGTGGTGAAGCAAAAGCCACCTGCCGATATGTAGGCATCAAAGAACAAAACATACATTTCCAGAACCTGCCCTTCTACGAAACAGGAACCATTGAGAAAAAACCGATGAGTGAAAAAGATGTAAAAGTAACAATGGAATTGCTGCGAAAAATAAAACCCCAGCAGGTGTATTGCGCCGGTGATTTTGCTGATCCGCATGGTACTCATATTGTTTGTTTTAATGTAGTACTCGAAGCATTAAAAAGAATAAAAACAGCTGGTGATGAATGGATCAGCGACTGCTGGCTCTGGCTGTATAAAGGCGCATGGCAGGAATGGAACATTGAAGAAATAGAAATGGCCATACCCATGAGCCCCGACCAGGTATTGAAAAAACGCTTTGGAATATTCATCCACCAGTCGCAAAAAGACATGGTGCCTTTCCAGGGAAGTGATTCAAGAGAATTCTGGCAACGGGCAGAAGAACGTAATGCTGCTACGGCCAATCTCTATGCCGACCTGGGACTTACCCACTATGCTGCTATGGAAGCTTTTGTAAGATGGCATTATTAACTATGTGATTTTGCTATTTTCCCTTACTTTTATAAATAACAAAAACATTAACTATGGCTTTTTTCAAATCGAGTAATCCTGCCTTGCAGGAAAAAACTTACCAGGGCACTATCCTTGAAGGAATCAGTACCGGTGAAGAAATGACATTGAAAGGCACCATGAATAAATTCGGTGTTCTGATAATGCTGATGATTGGTTCCACCTTATTTGCCTGGAGTCAGTTCTATAAAGGAAGTAACCCAATGCCCTTGATGATGGTAGGTGTATTCGGAGGATTAGCTCTAGCCTTAATAATGGCATTCAAAATGAAATGGTCCGCTTTTCTGGCCCCAGCATACGCTATACTTGAAGGTTTGTTTGTTGGATCTGTTTCTGCTATGTACGATTATATGTACCCCGGGCTGCCCACTCAGGCGGTTGCACTGACTTTATTGGTAACGCTGATCATGTTCCTGATTTACAGGTATCGTATCATCAGAGTGACACAGAAATTAAGAACAATTATTGTAGTTGCTACAGCAGCAATCGCTTTGTTCTATCTTATCCAATGGATCACATACGCCTTTTCTGGTTCAGCGGTTGGCTATTCTCTGACGAATTCAAACACTCCCCTCAGCATCGGTTTTTCTATTCTGGTAACAGGTCTTGCAGCCTTTAACCTCCTGCTCAATTTTGACACAATTGAAAAAGGAGTGGATATGAGAGCCCCAAGATATATGGAATGGTACAGTGCGTTCGGTTTACTGGTTACAGTTGTTTGGCTGTACCTTGAATTACTTCGGCTGTTATCGAAATTCAACAGGAATTAAAATTTCCGTTACATAATAAAAAAAGAGGTATTGCTACCTCTTTTTTTTGTGACCCCGTCAGGATTCAAACCTGAAACCTTCTGATCCGTAGTCAGATGCTCTATTCAGTTGAGCTACGGGGCCATTTTTTGATTGGGCAGCAAAAATAAAGGAAAAAATGGTAGAGGCAAAATCATATCCAATTAGTGACCACGGATCAGGAATGGTTGAATTATTCCTTTTCTTTGCCTTGCACATCTTTAAATACCAACTTATTTATGAAAAAAATGTTTCTCCCTGCTTTATTGCTGTTGATGCATATAGCGCATCCGCAAATGAAAGCAGATGACGTAAAAACTTTTACGCTGAAAAACGGGATGAAGTTTCTGGTGGTGGAAGATTTTTCAATTCCAAATGCAAACATGTATTTATTCTACCGGGTAGGCAGCCGCAATGAGTATCAGGGTATCACCGGTCTTTCACATTTTTTTGAACACATGATGTTCAACGGAGCAAAAAAATATGGACCAAAATTATTTGATCAGACCATGGAGTTCAATGGTGGCGCCAATAATGCTTATACTACTGAAAATGTAACTGTATATACCAACTGGTTCCCTGCATCTGCCGCCGAAGTGATCTTTGACCTGGAAGGCGACAGAATTTCCAGCCTAAGCATCGATCCTCAGATGGTGGAAAGTGAAAGAGGTGTGGTGCTGAGTGAAAGAAGCACAGGACTTGAAAACTCCCCCTGGTCATTATTATCCCAAACGATGCAAGGCGCCGCATTTCTTGAGCACCCCTATCACTGGCCTGTTATTGGTTATGAGGATGATATGAAAAATTGGAAACAAAAGGATCTTGAACGGTATTTTAAAACCTACTATGCACCTAACAATTGCGTGGTAGTCGTTTCCGGAAATATTAAAACAGAGGAAGTAAAACGACTAGCAGAAAAATTCCTGGAACCCATCCCTGCACAACCCATACCGCCTGAAGTAAACATAGTGGAACCTCCGCAGACAGGCGAAAGAAGAGTAACAGTTCAGAAAGATGTAGCTACCCCCTACCTGATGATTGGTTATCATGTTCCGGAAGCAAAACACGGAGACTATTATGCATTGAATATTCTTAGCTCAGTCCTTTCAAGTGGTAAATCATCACGGTTATATGCATCACTGGTAGATAAGAAACAACTGGCCACACAGATATTCACTAACTATGGTGAGAGTTTTGACCCCACACTTTTTACCGTGTATGCAGTTACCGGTAAAAATGTGCTGGAAACGGATCTGGAAAAAGCCATCTATGAAGAATTAGAAAAAATAAAAACTGAAGGAATCAGCGAAACTGAACTGCAAAAGATAAAGAACCAGAAGCTTATGGAATTTTATGAGCAGGTAGAAACCATCGATGGTAAATCAAATAATATCGGCACCTACGAAGTCTTTTTCGGTGATTACCGGAAAATGTTTGATGCTCCGGCCAGTTACAATAAAGTAACAGTGGCAGATGTGCAAAATATGGCTAAAAAATATTTCACTAAAAGTAACCGTACTGTGGGTGTTTCTAAAACAAATGTGGAGGACTAAAAAGTATGAAACTCATGAAACAAACTATACTAGCATACCTGCTGCTGATGATTACTCTTACTATTTCAGCCCAGGGATATAAATTACCTGCTTACGAAAAATTTAAATTGCCAAACGGATTAACCGTTTACATGATGGAACAGCATGAAGTTCCGGTGATAAGTGTATCTGCAGTTTTACCAGCCGGCGCTATTTATGATGGAGAAAAATCGGGGCTGGCATCACTTACTGCCACAGCACTGAAACATGGTACAAAGAACTACCCAAAAGCAAAACTGGATGAAGAACTGGATTTCACAGGTGCAAACATCAATACATTCGCCTCAAAGGAATCTGCAGGTCTGTCTGCAAAGTTTGCTTCTAAAGACAAGGATAAAGTTCTCGCAATAATAAAAGAGGTACTGCTGGAACCTGTTTTTGATTCGGGAGAATTTGAAAAAGAAAAGAAACGTTTAGTGATCAGGCTTGAACAGCAAAAGGAAAGCCCCCGTTCAGTAATTGATTCCTACTTCGACAAATTTTTATATGGTGACCATGTATACGGAAATGTAATACAGGGAAAGATTGCATCGGTGACGCATCTTACCACCGATGATCTAAAAAAATTCCACAAAGAAAATTACCGTCCAGATGGGTCCGCTATAAGTATTGCCGGCGATTTTTCCACAAAAGAAATCAAAGCAAAACTCATTTCATTATTTTCCGGTTGGAAAAAGGGAGCAATGCCACAGGCTAATCTTGCTGCTGCATCTATCGGCAAACAGTCAGAAAACCGTGTTTTGCTAGTAAATAAAGACGACGCAAAAGAGACAACTTTTTATATCGGCGCTCCCGGCATCAGCCGTAACAACCCTGACTTTATTGCGATTGACGTGGTGAATACACTTTTCGGCGGCCGTTTTACTTCGATGTTGAATGATGAACTGAGAGTGAATACAGGTTTAACTTATGGTGCAAACAGCCGCTTCAGTGCATTGAAAAATGGCGGCAGTTTTATCATCAGCACTTTCACTGCAAGTAAAACAACTGAGCCTGCAATAGATAAAGCACTTGAAGTATTAAACAGGCTGCATGTAAATGGTATCGATGAAAAATCTCTGCTTTCTGCCAAAAACTATGTGAAAGGCCAGTTCCCTCCCCGATATGAAACAGCGGGCCAGCTTTCCGGATTATTAACGCAGATGTTTTGGTACAATTTTGATGAGTCATTCATCAACAATTTTGAAAAGAATGTGGATGGGCTAAATCTTGAAAAAGCAAGGGACATCGTAAAAAAATATTTTCCAAAAGATAAACTGCAGTTTGTGCTGGTGGGTAAATCAGCAGACATAAAAAAAATAGCCGAGAAATACGGTAAAGTAACGGAAGTACAGATAAAGGAAGAATCCAAAAAGAGTTTTTAAATTATCAGCGGTGGAAAAGAAAGTCCCACTTTAATAGGCAATCGTTAGTCTTGCAGGGTAAAGGTTTCTCTGGGGACAATCAGGGAAGCCAACGATACTTATGTAAAAAAGGGTGTGGATGAAGTTACCTGCCGCATTGCAAGTTACTTCAAGGTGAAATAAGCATTATACCCTACCTAACAATGCTGGTATGATAAGTGATATGGATATGGGCAAATTACTTTTCTGCTTTTACAAAATAAAAACGAGGCTGTTCAAAAGTTTGAAATAGCCTCGTTTTTTGTCTTCCGGTAAAAGAAGGTGTTAATCTTATTGTTTTACAAATTGCAGGTTTTCTTCATTCCCGTAGCTGTCGGCTACACGAAGCAGATAGATGCCGGCAGGCAAATTGCTGATGTTAATGTCAGCATTTGAGCTAAATCTGGCTGTTTGGCTTATCCACAATTTACCATCCATGCCGATCACTTTTAATTCCCGTTGTATTTCTGAGTCATCAAACTGAATCGCTAATAGATTTCGTGCAGGATTAGGAAAAATTGATTGCACACCTGTTACAGAAAACAGTACACTGTGTATTTCGCTGGCTTTTTGTCTGCCATCCAGATCTTCCTGCTGTAGGCGGTAATAATTACGGCCTTTTAACGGCTGTGCATCAAGATATTTGTATTGGTTAACGACATTACTATTGCCGGCTCCAGCTACAAAATCAATATCCACAAAATTTATCCCATCAGCACTTCTTTGTATATGAAAGCCCCGGTTATTTTGCTCTGTTGCAGTAGTCCAGGTAAGGTCCACCATTTTCTCTTTACGTTTAACCACGAATGAATTGTAGATAACGGGTAAAGTGCCGGTATTTTTTGCAAAATAAAATGTTGAAAATGAAGTAATACTTGTCGACAACACATAATCACTCTCTCCCCATGTACTGCCTATAGTAACTAAGGGATTTGCTGTACCACTCATAGTACCACTGCATGCATTTGAATTTTTAAAGACCGCCAGGTCATTAATTGTATTAACACCAGAAGGCTGATTGCCGGAGTTTACTGCGGTTTTTAAGGCGTTAAACTCAGTGCCCTTAATGTACAGGCGAATATCAACAGGAGAAGAAGGTTGTACTGCCGGTGTTATTGTAATATTCCGGTCAAGATATAATTTTTGACTTACATCTTCTCTTACACTTCCATTGTGTTTATAAAAAGATACCGCTACGACACCTAAATTATTGCCATTCGCCTTTATTTCAGCGACTGCATTGCCAGTATTGTCTACAATGGGTACCCACTTGTTGTTATTACTACTGTTAATTGTCACTGATGCTACCGCAACACAACTGCCAGGTGTACCATTGGCTATTGCAGCCTCAACATCAAGCAATTTGTAGTTATAAAGCGGATTGGCGCCGTTAGTACCATTAAAGTCGATTTTTTTTGTAAGTATATTTGTAGCCGGGTCCCATTCATAGATAACCCCTTTGCCATTTGCTCCCCCTTCACTGGTCATTCCATAAAACTTATCCCGGTATAGTTTTAAAGTACCATAAGGGAGTTTCCCGTTTGTAATATTAAAATCCACTTTCTTTGTAAGAATATTTGTAACCGGATCCCATTCAAATATAACCCCTGCACCGTTTACGCCTCCCCATTCTGTAGTTCCATAAAATTTGCCATTATATAAAACCAGATCACTATGCAAATCTGCCCCGTTGGTATAGTCAAAGTCCACTTTCTTTGTAAATACATTGCTGGCTGGGTCCCATTCAAACAGGGTACCATTACCCAAAGGGCCGCCGGTATGTATTGGCCCATAGAATTTATCTCCATATTGAGATAGGCCGGTATAAGATTGAACACCATCTGCCCAGTTTATGTCAACTTTCTTAGTCAGTATATTTGACCCGGGATCCCATTCAAAAATAGCTCCATAATAATTTAGTCCACCGGCAGATGTCATTCCATAAAATTTATTTCCGGTAAACAAAAGATTACCAAATGGTTCGCTACCATTGCTATAATCAAAATCTATTTTTTTAGTATAAGCATTAGTAGCAGGATCCCATTCAAAAATAACTCCCACATTATACCCCCCGCCCAATTGCGTCATACCATAAAATTTACCTGCCTGCAGAACCAAGTCACCGGACGGATTAGCTCCGTTAACCCCATTAAAATCGATTTTCTTTGTATATGTATTGGAAGTGGGATTCCATTCAAAAATAACCCCAAGGTTATTAGCTCCTCCGTGATGTGTCATCCCATACATTTTGCCTGCGACATACATCAAACTACCATAAGGAGTACTTCCATTACTGGCACTAAAATTATATTTCTTTGAAAAGTTGTTGGTATGGGGGTCCCATCTAAAAAGAACTCCAACATTATTGGTGCCTCCCTTGGGAGTCATGCCCCAGAAATTATAAATTCCCTGAGAATTAACACCTTGAAAACCAATAGAAAAAAATAAAATGAGAACGAAAGCGAAAGTTTGATTTTTGCTCATACCCGTAATGATTAAAGTTAAGAAAATACGGGTTTTTACACAGGACGGTAAAACGGAATTAGGATGCAAATTAAAAGACTTTTTCAATAATTCAAATAGAAATTTTAAAAATCGAAACTAAACCCAAAAATTTAAGATTGCAGTCTTGAATTATGCAAAACCAAATTTATACAGGCTGATATCCAATGCCGCAGGGAAATTGCAACAATGATAAGAATTGCAAAATTATTTTGAATTATTTTATGGCAAGTGTATCGGATATTTACCATATTAACTTCTCAACTCTGTTTACGATTTCGCTACCCTGTTCTTACAGCGAAACCAACTTTATTTCACTTGAAGCAAAGGGATTATTGTTCTCAAAATCATTACTATTAAAAAGTACTGGCGAAATTGCTAATCTTGCAGCATGAAGATTTCTTTCTGGTCAATCGGGAAAGCCAATGAAGCTTATGTAAAAGAGGGTGTGGAAGAATTTACCCGCCGCATCTCAAGATATTACAAAGTGGAATGGAGTATAATACCCGTACCCAAAAATGCCGGTATGATGAGTGAGATGGACCTGAAAAAAAAAGAGGGTGAAATAATAATGGAATGGCTCGAAAAAGATGATTACCTCGTGGCCCTGGATGAAAGAGGAAAGCAACTCAACTCTGAAGGGTTGGCCACATTTATCCAGGCAAGAGCAAACGAAAGTGTAAAACACCTGGTCTTTTTAATTGGCGGTGCTTTTGGAATAGATGAAACAGTTCTTAAGAGAGCTAACTACAAATGGAGCCTCTCACAACTGGTGTTTCCGCATCAACTGGTAAGGCTGATACTGGCAGAACAAGTGTACAGGGCCTGTACCATTTTAAAAAATGAAAAATATCATCACAAATAATTTTACTTTCGGCCTTAGAATTTAACAGCATGCAATTATCAATCACACTTATCATTATTATCATCACCAGTATTGTTTCTTTCAGCGCCTTCAGCAATCAGAAAATGATGGATGAACTGATTTTTTACCCCCCTTCTGTAAAGAGAGGTCAGTGGTACCGTTTCTTCAGTTGTGGTCTTATTCACGGTGATATGGGCCACCTGATATTTAATATGCTTGCTCTTTACATCTTTGGCATTGGCCGTGTTAATACACCCATTGGCCCCATTTATACCGGCGTTGAATATAAGTTCATAGAGATTTTTGGCAAATATGGAAATCTCATCTATCTCGGAATGTACATACTTGCTTTAGCGGCAAGCCTTATGCCCACTTATTCTAAAAATATAAACAACTATCATTACCGGAGCCTTGGTGCATCGGGTGCTGTTTCAGCAGTGGTATTTGCAAGCATCCTTTTTAATCCCCTTATGGGCATGGGGTTATTTTTTATCCCCGTTTTTATTGCCGGATTTTTATTTGGAATAATTTATCTGGTTGTATCCAGCATGCTTGATAAACGGGGTGGCGATAACATTAATCATTCGGCTCATATTTTCGGGGCAATTTTTGGAATAGGGTTTACAATTGTGCTATGCAAAATACTTTCCAATTATCCGGTGGTTCAGTTGTTTATTGAGCAAATACGGAACATGGATCCTTCTGATCTTATTCAATTTGGCGGTGGTTAACCCTCCACAAACAACTGCAGCATTTGTTCTGTGTGATCAGTAACCTTAACCCGATCATCAATCCGGTAGCCCACCACCCAGATGATCCGTTTGTTACTTTCAATTACCCAGGCATTTTCTTTTTCTATTTTAGAAAGCTTCAAATCAATGAAAAAGCGGGATAGCTTTTTTTTCTTCTTCATCCCCAAAGGGTAAAAATAATCTCCGGTTTTCCACTTGCGGAGAAGAAGGGGAAATACAATTTTCTTATCGTCAAGACAGGCTATGTTCGTATTGCCGCCCGGTTGAAGTGTTGCAGGCCTTTTAATATGCAGAATTCCATTTTCAAAACCAATACTTCTGTCCTTCTCCTCAATAATAATGTTAGCAGATGATGCAGGCTGCACCGGGCTGATGATGAACCAATGCCTGTGTTTGATGATGCGGTACTGAAAGACAGGTGATTCAATAAATTTCCCAGATTCGCTACCTGCCAATTTGATCAGTTCATCTACTTGTTTTTCATTAAAACCATAACCCCTTATTATCTCATAGATTAATGCCCTGTTCTTATACCTCATCAGCAGGTTAACCGGTATATGCACTTCCCCGCCTATTATCTTGCAGATTTTTTTCTTTAGTTCTCCCACCGAAAACTGATAGAGTTTCTCAATTTCCTTGAAACGGTCAATATTGTCCTGCAGGTTTTCTTTTACTTGCGGATACACTTTGCTGATGGCCGGGATGATTTCATTCCGGAAAAAATTCCGGGTATATTTTGAAGACAAATTAGAAGAGTCCTCCACATAATCAAGCTTAAACTCTTTTGCAAATTGAATCAATTCTTCTTTAGAGAAAGAAAGCAAAGGTCTTTTGATATGACCAAAGGAAACGGGAATACCTGTCAATCCATGCAACCCGGTGCCTCTGAAAAAATTCATCAGCAAGGTTTCGTTATTATCATCTGCATGATGGGCCGTAAGCAGGTGAATGGTATCTGGTGAATGTTGAACAGAGTCTTTAGCCAGTTCTTCATTTACCAGCATCTCAAACCATTCATACCGCAAAGCCCTGGCAGCTTCCTGTACCGACAATTTGTTTTTAGTAGCATATTTCTCCGTATCAAAACCCTTTACTTTTACTTCAACGCAATATTTTTCTCCCAGTTGTTTTACAAAACTCTCATCTCCCTCACTCTCATCTCCTCTCAGTTTAAAATTGCAATGGACAATAATGAAATCATAACCAGCCTGCTTGCACAGTTCGCACAGCACAACAGAATCCACCCCACCGCTGACGGCTAGCAGCAGTTTATCTTTTGCAGAGAAAAGATTTTGTTCTTTAATTGACTGTTGAAATTTTATCAGCAAACTCATCTTAAAAAGTTAGTTCCTCGTAAGCACTTCTCAACTCGCCCAAGGCATGGTTATCTCCTGCTTTCTTCGCCTGTTCCATTCCCCTTTCATATACTTTTATTGCTTCATCTGTTTTATCAACCCGCTCCAGTAGTTTCGCCAGGTGGTAATAACTACCTATATAGCCCGGATCTCTGTGCAGGATTTCTTCAAATAATCCTTTAGCATGCCCGTCATCTCCCAGTTTAATATATTCAAGAGCCAATGCATGCAGCAGGAAACTATCCGAAGGGCTGCTGGCCAGAAATTCTTTTAATTTTTCTATCCTGCTCATGTTGATATAAAAATTTTACCTGGATTTGCCTGGAATTACCTTTGCAGCACTTATCTTTGCTTTAGTTGCATAAACAACTAATTGTTACACAATTTAACTTCTCAAAATGAAAATTCTGGTATGTATCAGTAAAACGCCGGATACTACGGCAAAAATAGCCTTCACCGATAACAACACGAAATTCGATGTCAGCGGTGTGCAATGGATCATCAATCCCTACGATGAGTGGTATTCGCTGGTCCGGGCCATCGAACTCAAAGAAGCCGATGCCTCCACAATTATTCACCTGGTAACAGTGGCTGTCGCCGATACTGAACCTATCATCCGCAAAGCGCTGGCTTTGGGTGGTGATGAAGCTATTCGTGTTAATGCCGACAGCCATGACAGCTACTACATCGCTTCGCAAATTGCCGAAGTGGCCAAACAAGGCGGCTATGATTTGATTTTTTCCGGTAAAGAAACCATTGACTATAACGGTTCTTCTATTGGTGGTATGGTTGCCGAACTTTTGGACCTCCCCTATGTTTCACTTGCTACTAAATTTGAACTTTCCGGTAACAAAGCAACGATTACGAGGGAGATTGAAGGTGGTGAGGAAGTAGATGAAGTGGAACTTCCGGTAGTAGTAAGTACCCAAAAGGGAATGGCCGAAGCAAGAATACCCAATATGAGAGGTATTATGGCCGCCAGAACCAAACCATTGAAAGTGGTGGAACCTGTAGTGGTTGATTCATTGACTTCTGTAACAGGGTTTAATCTGCCTCCTGCAAAGGCCGGTGTCAAACTGGTAGATGCAGAAAATGTGGATGAACTGGTTCGTCTCCTGCATGAAGAAGCAAAAGCTATCTAATTACAAACAAAAAACATTAATATACAAATTCTTGATATGTCAGTACTCGTATTTATAGATACCGCCGAAGGCCATGTTAAAAAAACTTCCCTCGAAGCCCTTACCTATGGCGCTAAAATAGCAGAACAGCTCGGCACTTCTGCTGAAGCCGTTGTAATAGGTACCGTTACAGATGATCTCAGTTTATTAGGAAAATATGCTGTGAAAAAGATACACCAGGTAACAAACGAGGCCTTAAATCATTTCGATGCCCAGGTCTTTACAAAAGTAATAGCACAGGTAGCTGAAGCAACTGCTGCAAAAGTGATTGTATTTTCTAACAACCTCAGTGGCAAAGCTATTGCACCCCGCCTTTCTGTTCGGCTGAAGGCAGGCCTGGTTTCTGGTGCAGTAGCATTACCCGATACCAGCAATGGATTTGTGGTTAAGAAAAATGTTTTTTCAGGAAAAGCTTTTGCTAACATAGCTGTTAGCACTGATGTAAAAATTATTGCACTCAACCCTAATGCTTACCAGGTAATCGCCGGTGAAGGAGTTGCAGAGGTGGTTCCTTTCAACAGCAGTGCTGATACTCCTAAAGTGAAAGTTACCGCAGTCAATAAAACCAGCGGAGAGATAGTACTGACTGAGGCGGAAGTGGTGGTAAGTGCCGGTCGTGGATTAAAAGGTCCTGAGAACTGGGGTATGGTGGAAGAACTGGCCAAAACACTGCATGCCGCTACTGCCTGCAGCCGCCCCGTAGCTGATGCTCACTGGCGTCCGCACAATGAACATGTGGGACAAACAGGCTTTGCTATTGCTCCCAATTTGTACATCGCCATCGGCATTTCAGGCGCCATTCAGCACCTGGCGGGTGTCAACAGGAGTAAAGTAATTGTAGTAATCAATAAAGACCCTGAAGCTCCCTTCTTCAAAGCGGCAGATTATGGAATTGTTGGTGATGCATTTGAAGTAATACCAAAATTTACAGCGGCCATAAAGAAACTTAAAGGAGTTGCATAAAATTCTGTTCGTTTTTTTTTACTTTGGAACCGGCATTATCGCCGGTTCCATTTTTTTTTTGAATTATGAGACTACTATTATTTTGGCTGCTTACATTATCCGCAACTATCAATGCTGCTGCCCAAAAAGATTTTGAAGGAATAATAAGGTATACTGCCTCTCCCGAAGAAAGCTCTTTTGACTCGAATGATTCGAACGACCATCCCAAAAAGGATTCGGTAAAAATCACTATTGCCTTTATACCCGGCAAAATATTGATCCGGACCGATAAAGGCGGCAATATGTCTGAAGAGAATATACTTATACTGATAGATTCTGCAAAAGTGTACACATTGAACAAGTATAATAAAACTTACCGGGTTAAAAGATTACTAACTAACAGGCCAATGGAACCAGCAGTAAAAGAAATCATCGCAGGTTATTCCGGCAGCCCGTTACAGGTAAACAACAACCTGCAAATGATGCTGGGCGCAAATGCTACTTTATGGTTTGCAGACAGTCTGTTCTTTCATGTACCCGCTAAGTATGAAGGGAATGAAGAACTGTTGATGGTTAATAACAACCGGATATTACTGAAAGCAATTATAAAAATAAACGATTACCCCCGCTACAACCAGTCAGAGGAGGAGGATACTATTCCGGCAGACAACAGTAAGGAAATCAGCCTTATTGTCTCAGAAGTTATACATGGCAACATTAATCCGTCTGATTTTGTTATTCCGGCCGGTTATACAACATCAACTCCTGCAGTTGATACCTTTGTTACTATGCCCGATTCCACCGCCTGGATCGCAGATACAATTCTGGTAAAACCAGCACCTGAAAAGAAACCGGCGGCTTCACAAAAAGCTCCGGCAAAAAAACCAGTAAAACCGGTAACTAATACAAAATCATCCCTGAGAAAACAGGATTAAAACAGGTTATCATCACTTACTATTTTAGTCGAAAATGTGTAGTTTCGTGGCATCTTATGAAGAAGATAGAATTGGAAATAGTGGCCCTTTCACATAGCATTACACAAACTCATTCTTATGCTGTGGTTTTGGGCGAAGTAAACGGATTAAGACGTTTGCCCATTGTTATTGGTGGATTTGAAGCTCAGGCTATTGCTGTGGCTCTTGAGAAAATGGCACCAAGCCGCCCCCTTACCCACGACCTGATGAAAAATTTTTTGAACGCCTTTGCCATCGACCTTCACGAAATAATAATATGCGACCTGCAGGAAGGCATTTTTTATTCCAAACTGGTTTGTTCCGGTGAAAATGACACAGTAGAAATAGATTCAAGAACCTCTGATGCAATAGCCCTTGCCGTAAGATTTGGTTGCCCTATTTACACCTATGAAAACATTCTGGAAAGTGCGGGCATCCTGATGGAAGATACCGGCGCACAGGGAAAAAAGAAAAAAGCCAAACAGGAAGTGCTGGTGGAAGAAGACCGGCCAACCGGAAACGAAGATTTGAAAACGATGACATTAGAAGAGTTAAATCATCTTTTAACCGAAGTACTCGATAATGAAGATTATATCCGTGCCATTGCCATCCGGGATGAAATAAACAGCCGGCGAAAAGGCAAATAATCTATCCTAAACCCGATAAAACTTACCAATATCCTTTAACCTATGCTAGTTTACCCCAACTGCAAGATCAACCTTGGCCTCAATATTCTGCACAAAAGAGCAGATGGCTATCACGACCTGGAAACGGTTTTTTATCCCGTTAACATTACCGATATTCTTGAAATAGTTCCATACAAAAAAAGCAAGCGATCTCCTACGATTCCTATTTCTATTACCGGCCTGGAAGTAAACGGTGCAGCAGCGTCTAATCTTTGCATCAGGGCTTATAAATTATTAAAAAAAGATTTTCCCAATCTGCCGCACATACAGATACACCTGCATAAAGTAATTCCAACCGGTGCAGGCCTGGGCGGTGGCAGTGCAGACGCAACCTATACTTTAACACTGCTGAATGATTTATTCCACTTGCATATTTCCCGGGAGCAATTGATCAGCTATGCCGCCCGGCTGGGAAGTGATTGTCCCTTTTTCATTATCAATAAACCCTGTTTTGCCGGAGGAAGAGGTGAAAAACTGGAAGAGGTACCGGTTAACCTGGCTGGCTATAAAATTGTTATTATCAATCCGGGAATTCATATTGAAACCGGCAAAGCTTTTTTAAATATCATTCCCGGTTCCCCTGTAAAATCACTAAAACAAATTATCGCACAACCCATTTCTACCTGGAAAGATGAATTAATGAATGATTTTGAAGCTGTCATTTTTCCCGAACACAAAGAAATTGCCGGGATAAAAAATTACCTGTATGATGCCGGAGTCACTTACGCTTCCATGAGTGGAAGCGGCAGTACTGTTTTTGGCCTGTTTCCGGATACCCTGCAGCTAAACCTGGATTTTCCCGGCCATTATTTTGTAAAAGAAATACCCGCCTGACCTTGCTCATACAGTCATCAGTCAAAGACTTCTATTTTTGCGCCCTAAATTTTTTTCATGGAAATCTACAAGGAATTCGCTTTCGATGCTGCACATTTTCTTCCAAACGTACCTGAGGGCCATAAATGCAAACAAATCCATGGGCATACTTATCATATCCGGGTGTACATCAAAGGAACTCCTGAAGTTAACCTGGGCTGGATCATGGATTTCAAAGAATTGAAAGACATCATCTCTCCCATCATCGAGAAAGTAGATCATCAACTCATTAATAATGTGCCCGGGCTCGAAAACCCCACTGCAGAAAATATTACCATCTGGTTCTGGGATCAGCTAAAGCCCCAACTCTCCAATCTTAGCAAGCTTGAACTCAAAGAAACTCCCAGCACCGGGGTTATCTACGACGGATGCTGATTTACGCCGATACTTTTGTATCTTGCACCCAATGCTGTTCATCAACAACATAATTGAAAGAGATTTTCTTACTTCCAACCTCGATCTGCTCAATCACCGAGGTTAAACAAATTGCTGCCGGTTACTAACCGGCCTGTTCCGTATTCCCTTTTTTCTCCACTCATTTAATATCAAGATTATGTATTCAACAATATCTATGTCTGAAAAATCTCAGCACTACCTGCAAATGGAAGATCAATTCGGGGCACACAATTATCATCCCATTCCCGTTGTGCTCAACAAGGGAAAAGGTGTTTATGTATGGGATGTGGATGGCAAAAAATATTATGACTTTCTTAGTGGTTATTCTGCCGTCAACCAGGGACATTGTCATCCCAAAATCCTGCGGGCATTTATGGAACAGGCGCAGCAACTTACGCTGACCAGCCGGGCCTTTCACAGCGATATGCTGGGCGAATATGCGCAGTACATCACCGATTATTTTGGTTATGAAAAGGTATTACCGATGAACACCGGTGTGGAAGCAGTTGAAACAGCCATCAAACTCTGCCGCAAATGGGCTTACGAAGTAAAAGGTATCGAAGAGGGAAAAGCGGTCATCATTGTTTGTGAAGGAAATTTTCATGGCCGCACCTCCACCGTTATTTCTTTCAGCAGTGATCCTTCTGCAAAGAACAACTTTGGTCCTTACATGCCCGGCTTCAGGCGCATTCCCTACAATGATGTACAGGCTCTGGCCGCAGCGCTGGAAGATAAAAATACAGCCGGCTTCTTAGTGGAGCCCATACAGGGTGAAGCGGGGGTATTAGTTCCGGATGAGGGTTACCTCACCCATGCCAAACAACTGTGTGAAGATGCAAATGTGCTGTTCATTGCAGATGAAATACAAACCGGTCTTGCCAGAACAGGAAAGATGCTGGCCTGTGATCATGAAAATGTAAGACCAGATATCCTCCTGCTCGGCAAAGCATTAAGCGGTGGTATGATGCCGGTAAGTGCTGTACTTGCCGATAATGAAATCATGATGACCATCAAACCAGGTGAACATGGCTCCACTTACGGAGGTAATCCCCTGGCTTGTAAAACAGCCATTGCTGCACTGCAGGTATTAAGAGAAGAAAAGATGGCAGAAAATGCTGCCGCCCGCGGCGAACAATTGCGCAAAGGACTTGCTGATCTTCACTCTAAACATATCACTATTATCCGGGGCAAAGGATTACTCAATGCCATTGTTATACAACATCACAACAAAGAAGCTGCATGGGATCTCTGCCTGCAACTCAAAGAAAACGCCTGCCTGCCAGACAGACCGGGTTTACTGGCCAAGCCTACCCACGGAGATAAAATCCGTTTTGCACCGCCGCTTACTATTACTGAGGAACAAATAGACGAATCTGTGGAGATAATTGGTAAAAGCCTGGCAGCGCTGGATTGATGCGTGGTGATCCGAAACAATCGGGAAAAGCTACGCATAGGGGGTGAATAAACACTTATTTATTACCGACACGAAGCAAGGCGGAGAAATTGGGCAGGCAATTTGCTATTCTTCGATTTAGTGTATCCGTGAGCCTGTAATAAAAGAAACAATACTATTAACCCTAAAAAAAGCATTATGCCAAACACAGCAACAGTAAAAGACAAACTGGAGAAAAAAGTTCTCGTTGTTGAAGATGAAGGCGAAATGGGATTAGTGTTGAACATGATTTTTAGCGACAACCAATTCCAGCTTGATTATGTTAATACCCTTTTGTCCGCTGAAGAATATCTTCAGCAACACGAACCTTCACTGATCATATTGGACAATAAACTTCCCGATGGATTTGGGGTTGATTTCATCAGCTATATAAAGAAAAAGCATCCTGCTATTAAGATAATCATGATTTCAGGTCTTGCTACTGCCCGGGATGTGGCTTTGGAAAACGGAGCTGATATTTTTTTGGAAAAACCTTTCTCTTTGGAAGAATTCGAGAAAGCTATCAACCAGGTTTTATAGTAAGATAAAGTTAGTACTTACTTCATGTGGGTGATGAAGATATTTCGACAAGCTCGGTACGCCAACCACGGCGTGAATAAACAATATTAATCAGCCAGCACAGGCAACCCCGCTTCTTTCCATGCTTTGATACCGCCATCCAAATGGCAGATATTGGTGTACCCCATTTGCTTCAGTGCAACTGCTGCAAGGGCTGACCGGCCACCGGAAGCGCAGTGCAGTATCAGTTTTTTGTTGCGGTCAAATTCAGGTTTGTGGTAATGTTGATAAACTAATTTTCTCTCTTACAAAGAAAAAAGGGAGTGCAAGAGTATTTGAAATAGAGAAATGAGCAAAACGTTCGCCGAAATCTGTAGAATTTCGGTTAAAGAAAAAGCTTATCGCCATGTCGGTAGGCAAAATTAACAATGTAGAAGATATTGGATATTTTTGTTGGACAGACAGCTTTAAACTACTTAGATCAAAAACATCTGATTTGCATTATATTAAATTACTAGACCAAAAACGAAAAAAACAAATAGGAAGATGAAAAAACTTTTCAGCAAAGCAAAAATAAATTCTGAAAGAAATGGACGTCTACTAAACCTTGAAATGGTTGACGGACATTTACAGAGTTATTTTCGTCAATATCAAAATAGTGTACTATGATAGAATTAATAAAATGTCCCAATTGTGGGCATCAATTTGAACCAAATGATTCAATTAGAGAAGAAGTAGAAAGAGAACTTCGAATCAAAATGCTTGACTGGCAAAAACAAAAGGAAAAAGCATTTGAAGAGCAACTTGTTTTTGAGAAGGAGAGGTTTCAAATTCAGCTTGAAGAAAATATCCGTAAAAACATTACAGCTGATTTTGAAAATAAATTAAAGCTGGCGGAGCAGAATAATAAAGATAATGAAGAAAAACTTAAGCAAGCCCGTCAGCAACAACTTGATTTTTTGAAGAAAGAACAGGAATTAAAAAACAAAGAAGCAGAACTGGAACTTTCCGTACAAAAGAAACTGCAGGAAGAAAGAGAAAAACTGGCAAGCGAAATTCGCAAACTGGAGGAACAAAGAATTGCTGCCAAAGAAACAGAATTTCAGCTTCGTCTGAAAGAAATGGAAGAAAAGCTGGAAGCCCAAAAGAAGTTGGCAGAAGAGATGAAGCGAAAAGCTGAGCAGGGCTCGATGCAATTGCAGGGTGAAGCGCAGGAGCTACTGATCCAAGAAACACTGCAACAAACATTTCCCTTTGATATTATTGAAGAAATTAGTAAAGGGCAAAGAGGAGCCGATTGTATCCAGGTTGTCAGAAATAATGTCGGACAAGAATGCGGAAAAATTTATTACGAAAGCAAGAGAGCTGAGAAGTTCGGTGGCGACTGGATTGAAAAATTCAAAATAGATATGCGCCGGTTAGGAACTGATGTCGGCGTCATCGTAACAAAGACTCTGCCAAAGGATATTGAAAAATTCGGTCAAAAAGATGGAGTTTGGATATGCTCTTTTGCCGATTTAAAAGCCGTAGCATTCATGTTAAGAGAGGGCATTGTTAAGATTTATACTGCTACAAAAAGCCAGGAGAATAAAGGTGATAAAATGCACTTGCTATATAATTATCTCACCAGCCGTGAATTTGCAGACCAATGGCAGGCCATCCGGGAAGGCTTTATGAGTATGAAACTCTCTATTCAAAAAGAAAGGGATGCGATGGAAAAATTATGGAAGCAACGGGAAAAGCAGCTGGAGAAAGTACTGCTGAATGCAGCTCATGTTCGTGGTTCTATTGAAGGTATTTCAGGAACTGACGTTAATCTGAATTTACTGGAAGATGGAACAGATGATCTACAGTTAGATTAAATCAGCTTACTACCCAACTTAATACCAGATTATCAAAATAACGATACCTTATAATTAACTCAGCATCATTCTTCAAAAAGAAACAATCAATTGTTTCCTTTTCTTCGTTTCTTCCTGATAACTTAATATTTTTTTTAAAATCAACATTGCCCTTTCCATACCATTTAAACACCGATTCCTTAGCAGCCCATAATAATGTCAGCAGGCGGAAGTCGGGAAGTTCAACATCAGGTATAAAAATTTTCTGCTCCTGTTTATTAAGATATTTGTCTTTTATAGTGATGATTTTAGCGGTGGTCATTTCCACATCAATACCCACCCTTCTGCCTCTGCTGACTATGGCAGCTGCATAATCGTTACAATGTGAAATTGAAAAATGATACTGTTCACCAGCCAAATACGGTTTTTTTGTATCTGCAATCTGTATCAGCTCATAATGGAAATCAGGAAAAAGGTATTGAAGTAAAAAGCGGCCTGCAAGATGTTGCAACCGTTTATGCGGATGAGTAACATCCCGGTGAACTGGTACATTTTTTTTAAAAAAATCTTCCGTTTCCTCAATTTTCCAAACACCCAGCCGGGTGTCGTCGTTGATTTGTTGTTGAAAAAAAACCGGCATTAGTTATACTTTCCTGTTTACTTTGCTTGTTAAATAAAACCGAAGATATAAAATGATACTTTCTGATACCCGGATACTGGAAGAAATGGAAAAAGGAACAATTAAAATAGTTCCTTATAACAGGGATTGCCTTGGCAGTAATTCATATGATGTGCATCTCGGAAAAACACTGGCCACTTACAAAGAGCATATGATCGATGCTAAAAAGCATAACCAGATCGAGTATTTCGAGATTCCGGATGACGGCATCGTGTTATATCCCCATATTTTCTACCTCGGCGTAACAGAAGAATATACCGAAACCCATGCCCATGTTCCTTTCCTCGAAGGCAAATCATCAACGGGACGGCTGGGTATCGACATTCATGCTACTGCGGGCAAAGGCGATGTTGGTTTTTGTGGCAACTGGACACTTGAAATTTCTGTAAAACAGCCCGTGAAAGTGTACAAAGGAATGCCAATCGGACAACTTATCTACTTCCCGGTAGATGGCGCTATTGAAATAAAATACAACCAAAAGAAAAACTCCAAGTACAGTAATCAACCGGATAAGCCGGTTGAAAGTATGATGTGGAAGAATAAATTCTGATTACTGATTACGCCCCATAAACGTTGACTTATTTTCCTTCATAAAAGGACAACGTTATCAATTCAGTTTCCAGATAGCAAAATTTAATATCAGTGCAAAACTTACCCAACTGATATAAGGGACCAGCAACCAGGCAGCTATTTTATCTACCTGGGCGAATGAGAAAATAGTTAGTAAAATAAAGACCCACAGTACAGTCATTTCAATAAGAGCCCAACCTACGAGGTGTTGATTGAAAAAAATAAATGACCAGAAGAAGTTAAACACTAATTGTATGGCAAACAGAACAAAAGCGATTTTTTTCAATTCGGTACTTGTATCCGATTTCCAGATAATAAACAGCGCTATTCCCATTAGTACATAAAGTGTAGTCCAAACGGGTCCGAATATCCAGTTGGGAGGGTTCCATACCGGTTTGTTAATCGTTTGATACCAACTATCCACATCTGTTACCGTAAAAAACCCGCTTGCCCCGCCAACTATTAATGGAATAGCTACAGCAACAATAAATTTTATCACATTATTCATGCTACTGTAACAACTCAAAAAAAATTTTGTTTAAATAGCTTCCTTGCCATATTTTTTGTAATAGGCAATCAACCAGGCTACCACTTCATTGTAACTTCTTTTTCCTGCTGGCTGGTTATTGGCTTTCAGAAAATGACCATAACCCCACATGATGAGGTCCTCCACTGGATTATTATACCGTTTATAAAAATCCCGGAATTCCTTCTGGTCTTTAATAATCTGCGGATGAGCTTTTTCCTGGAAATATCTTGCCAGAGCCGTATCCCTTCTAATTACTTCCACTAAAGCATAATTGTACATATCCAGGTACATGGAATAGCGGAAGACATTCGACTCATATGAGCGGCAGGCAAGAAAGGCAACAAAATTGGCTTCATTTTCTTTAGCATATCCAACCTGATGTGCAATTTCATGTGTCGTAACAAACGGCTCCAGAAACCTTGGGATGGTTGTATTGACTTGCCCTTCTCCTGAAAAAGGATTGTAGTAGCCTTGAAATCCAAGATAGTTTCCCAGGTAGCTGAATATTGAAGGCTTTACAGATTTGGGATTATAAGCCAAAAAAGAAAATTGTTTTTCAGCTTTTTTGTAAGCCTGCGCTGCATTAGTGAACAAAGTTCTTTTCCTGTCGAACGAATCTCGTTGTGCATCGCTTACAAAGGGTGCATAACTGTTGGCATGACTCTGAAGTATAGTGGTCAGCGTATCAAGATCTGAAAGGGTGTAACGGTTAACCTGCAAACCCAACTGGTCTGCAATCCCTTTCCGGTTATAATTTAGCCCCCAGAGAAGATTGAAAAAAACATACACAAAAAGAAGGAAAAAAATACCTTGTTGCATAGCAATAACAAAGAATTTTCTGGTAAGTCTCCGTTGAAAAAGGAATTTGAAAAACTTCCATGTCCGGAAAATCACCACCAGGATGAGAAAGGCATAAAACAAGTCGCCAATACTAAAGGGGATCCAGCCAAAAAGAAAACGCTGTATTTTAGAAATAACAGGATAAACACCAAGGCTATAATTTCTCTCCACCCAATCAGGATACCAGGATGCCCACTTAATAAGGATGGTCAACACAATAAGGAGTACCCAACTCCAGCTTTTCATAAGACGGTTGAATAATCGGGTCAAAAATTGTTGCAAGCTATAAAATTTTAAATACCTTCAAACCAGCCTGTTAGATGCATCGAAAAGGCAAAAATAATCGAAAAACTACCATTTAATTTCCAATTATTCCCCTACCTTTGCACACTCTTTAAAAAGTTGACAAATGAGCCGCCGCCGGGAGTTTGAAATAGCTTTTGTAGGGTTGAAACCCGGGGTTCATGAGTACAACTATCTGATTAATGATAAGTTCTTTGATGCATTTCAACAGCAGGATTTCAGAAACTGTAAAGCCAATGTAAAGCTATTGCTTGATAAAAATAGCAGTTTCATACTTTTAAAATTTGAAATCGGTGGTACGCTGGAAGTTACCTGCGACCGCTGCAACAACAATCTTCCCCTTGAATTATGGGATGAATTCAACATCACTGTAAAAATGGTGGAAGAACCAGAACTGATGAATGACCAGGAGGATGATCCTGATGTGTACTACATCAGCCGTGGCGAAAGCCATATTGATGTGGCAGAATGGATTTACGAATTCATTAACCTGAGCCTTCCCATGCAGAAAACCTGTGAGTACGAAAAAATGGATGGCCCTCATTGCAACAAAGCCGCCCTTGAAATGCTTAAGAAAATGAAATCCGAAGAGAAACAAAAAAAAGAAAACCCAATCTGGAAAGGATTGGAAAAATTTAAAGATTTAGATTAACGTTTTAATATTTAGTTATGCCAAATCCGAAACGCAGACACAGTCAGCAAAGAAGTGCAAAACGCAGAACACATTATAAAGCTGCTGGTGCAACATTGACAACAGATACAACAACAGGAGAAACACATCTCCGTCACCGTGCACATGTAAGTGAAGGAAAGTTGTATTACAAAGGGAAAGTAGTAGCAGAAAAAGCTCCGCTCAAGGCACAATAATAAGCTGCTGGTATAAATCTTAATTCCAAATCCATTCATCTTGCAGTTAGGATGGCATTTGGAATTTGTTGTTTAGTAATTTGCCTGATATGACTATTGGTATTGACATGATGGGTGGTGATTTTGCCCCGCTGGAAGCAGTGAAGGGCATCAAACTTTATTTGTCAAACCACAATATCCCTCCTGCCCTGTTCCTGATCGGCGACAAAACACAGATCGATCAATTACTGACAGAACATTCAGTGCCATCAGAAAATATCAGGATCATTCATGCTGAGCAGATCATTGATATGCATGAACATCCTACCCGGGCACTAAAAGAAAAACAAAAATCTTCTATTGCAATTGGCTTTCACCTGCTGGCAACAGGTAAAATGGATGCCTTTATCAGTGCTGGTAATACCGGTGCTATGCTTGTAGGTGCTTTGTTTAGCATCAAAGCTATTGAAGGAGTAATTCGCCCAACAATTTCTACTATCATCCCAAAAATGAATGGAGGAACTGGGTTGCTCCTGGACGTGGGACTGAATGCAGACTGCAAGCCTGAACAACTTAACCAGTTTGCCATCATGGGTTCTGTCTATGCCCAATTAATACTTGGCATAGACAATCCAAAAGTTGGATTAATGAATGTGGGGGAAGAAGAAGGAAAAGGCAACTTGCTTGCGCAAGCTACTTATCCATTGTTGAAGGAAAACAAACACATAAACTTCATAGGAAATATAGAAGGCCGGGATGTACTGACTGATAAAGCAGATGTAATGGTTTGTGAAGGATTTACGGGCAATATTATTCTCAAACTGGCTGAGTCGCTGTATGAGATTGCACAACACCAGGCATTAAATAACCAATACTTTGATCGTTTTAATTTCGAGAACTATGGCGGAACACCTGTTTTAGGTGTTGCAAAACCAGTGATAATCGGCCATGGTATTTCTGGCGCAAAAGCTTTTATGAATATGATTTACCTCGCCCAGCAGATGATAGAGAAAAATGTAATGCACAAAATGAAAGAAGAACTTAGTTGAGTCCCAATTACTTAACCCTGCATAAGAAATACCCTTTTCCCGGTAGTGAATAGTTCAAAAGCCTGAGTATCTTTAAGTCAAATTCGGACCTTGATGCGTACGTCATTCATATTATTGATTTGCCTTTTTTTTACTTCTGTTGTTTTTTCACAGGCCGGAGATAATACGGCCATAACACCCGAAACTAAGCTAATTCCTTACCGCCTGAGCATAGCGTTCAAAGTTGGAAGCAATACAATCCCGGTCACAGTTCTGCAATACGGGCCACCCAATGGAATTGTTTGTATAAATGTTCATGATAATGAAGGAGCTTCAGTTGCTGGTGCCAGTGCTGTATTGGAGTTAATCGGTGGCACACTAATTAAAATTGAAAATTACAGGCAAAGGGTTATCCGGTTTAAACTAAAAGGTGTTAGTTACGGCTTTGACCCTAACAGAATCTACTCCAGAATTGGAATTGAACAAACACTCCGGGATAATAAAAGGAGCAGTAAGGCGGCTATAGATGAAATTGAAAAATTTGGAAAAAATATTCTTGCTCTGATTCCTGATACCACTTCTTGTGTCATTGCTTTGCACAATAATACAAATGAAGCTTTCTCTATTAAAAGTTATATGAGTGGCGGCAACAGGCAAAAAGACGCAAAGGCTGTGTACGCCAGCGACCTGCAGGATATAGATGATATTGTATTGACAACAGACAGTCTTCTGTTCCAGAAAATGGCTGATTCCGGGTACAATAGTATCTGGCAGGATAATGAAAGGGCAAGGAAAGACGGATCATTAAGTATTCACTATGGAGAAAAAAGCCGCCGTTATATAAACATAGAAACAGAACATGGCAAAATAGAACAATACAGAGAAATGTTTGAAAAATTACAGGCTATTCTGGCCGTTGAAAAAAAAGAACAGTCCCTATCCCTTCTCCAGGTCACTAATCTGAAAAAAACTGTTGATAATTAACCTAAAAAGTTTTGGCGCAAAAGCTCCAGAACTGTATTTTTGCACTCCAAATTCCGGTAATAACCGGGTTAAAAAGGTTGATCTCGTAGCTCAGTTGGTAGAGCACAACACTTTTAATGTTGGGGCCCTGGGTTCGAGTCCCAGCGGGATCACCAAAGCCTCCTAAGGAGGCTTTTTTATTTGCTCCCATTGATGACCATATCAAAAAAAACAATTACCCGGCTAAAGGTGTATCACTATTTCTCCCCCAACTTTTATTTCGGTCGTTTCAACTACAGATTTGCCCATATTAAAGCCCTTAACATTTTTTTGCGTCACTGGGTTTGCACATTGCAGTCTCAAATTAGTAACCCTTTATTAAATCGAATTTATTATGAGAGGATTAACCCAGACTGCATTTTCATTCCGACAAAAATTTCTCGCCTCCATTTTATCCGGATGCATCGCCATTTTTAGTTTATCCGGTTGCGAAAAAGAAACTACATCAGATGATGAACTTATCGGCAACTGGAAAAAGAGATCAGAATTTGAAGGTGTGGGTCGCACAGAAGCAGTAAGCTTTACAATTGGCAGCAAAGTATATGTCGGCAGCGGATATGACGGCAGCAACAGGTTGAATGATTTCTGGGCATTTGATCAGACAACAGGAACTTGGTTGCGTATTGCTGATTTTCCTGGTACAGCCAGGAACTCCGCAGTAGCTTTTTCAGCAAACGGAAAAGGATATTTCGGAACAGGATACGATGAAAATGATAACAAGCTGAAAGATTTTTGGGAGTATGATCCCACAGCTAATATATGGACAAGAAAGGCTGATTTCGGTGGCACTGCAAGATATAATGCAGTTGGCTTCTCCATTAATAATAAGGGCTACATCGGCACAGGTTATGATGGAAATTACCTGAAAGATATGTGGCAATACAATACCGCTACAGACAGCTGGACACAGGTAGCAAGCTTAACAGGCTCTAAAAGAAGTGAAGCCGTCGCTTTTGTTCATAACAATATTGCATACGTTGTAACAGGCTTAAATAATGGCAGCTATCTTAACGACTTTTGGGCTTACAATCCTTCTTCCAACTCATGGACAGAAAAAAGAAAGATCGCCGATATAAGTGACGATACTTATGATGATGATTATGACGAATATATAAAGAGAAGTAACGCTGCCATTTTTGTAATAGGTGACAAAGCCTACCTTTCTTCAGGTATCAGAAGCAGCGTAATTGGTACTACCTGGGAATATGACATTAGTAATGACACATGGACAGAAAAAACAGGTCTTGAAGGAAGTGCCAGGGAAGGACTGATCGCTTTCACAATTGACAGCCGGGGATACATAGTTACTGGCAACAGCAGCAGTTACCGCTTTGATGATCTTTGGGAATTTTTCCCCGATGAAGAACAGGAAGACAGTGATAATTAAAGCAGGCTAAGGAGGGCCTTTAAAGAAATACCGGCTTAAAGATTTATACAGACAATCTTTATTGGTCAGGGTTAAACCAGCCGGTATATCACCGGAGGTAACTGACATCCTCAGTTACCTCCTATTTTAAAATTGAAACCGGCAACAACCGAACAACTTTATGAAAGAAAAATATATTTCCCTTCTTTTTGCTACTCTGCTGCTTCTCACAGGTTGTACTAAAACAGATGTTAGGTTCGCTGATAATTCCTCTGCCAATGACCCAAACATTATTTATTATGAGAACTATCCTGTGGATATAGCTACTTATAAAATTGATTCCTTTATCACCTCTGGTCATAATGCTCTCACGATCGGGTATCATAATGATGCATCGTTTGGCAGCATCCATGCTTCAGGCTATGCAGAAATAAGCTTTCCGGCTGAAAATCCCTTAAAAAACCAGGATGTGATCTTTGATTCGTTAGTAATCCTGCTAAAACCACAAGGCGATTATTATGGAGATACTACAGTACCCGTACATTTTATCGTAAATAAACTGTCAGAAAACATAAAAAATACTGATGAAGAAAATATAAACTTTTACAATACCAGAACATTTGCAACGGATCCTGTACCTGCAGGTGAAAAAAACGTTCTGGTAAGACCGGGAAAAGATACATCAATATGTATACGGCTATCTGATACATTTGGACAAGAGCTTTTTCAAAAATTCAAAACTAATGCTACTGATATACAGAATGAAACAAGTTTTTTAAAATACCTTAAGGGACTCCGTATCAGTGTTGACACTGCTACAACTAATACACTTTATTACTTTACTGTTGCTGCTGATAGTCTGGTGATGCAGCTTCACTACCGTCAGAACGCCACTTTCTACCAGGAAAAAACTTTTGATTTCAAAATAAATACACAAAAACAGTGCAATTTCATACGGTTTAATCACCTGAATACTGCGTTGTCTGTATTTACACCTTACAAAAAACAACTTAAAGAAAGTAAGTTGACAGCAAATATGGCTTACCTGAACAGTAACCTTGGCAGTACTATTAAAATTAGTTTCCCATCCCTCTTTTCTCTCAAAGAGTTATATCCCTATGTACAAATAATGAAAGCTGAATTACTAATAAAACCGTCTTCCGGCACCTACAGTTACCCATACCAGTTACCACCGGAGCTAAATCTCTATGTAACTGATGACGGAAACAGCCCGATAAGTGTATTAACAGATGTAACAGGGCAAACTGCGTTAACAGGAGACCTGAGTATTGATAAGCTTTATGGAGTAAATACAAAATACACCTATGATATTACAACTTACATTAAAGCTTTGATAGCGGAAGGCATCTTCAGTAACTCAGCTTTACTGCTTGTTTCGCCATCCGGAACCACTGAAAGTACCCTAGATCGCTTAGTGGTAAACGACCAGGTGCTTGGCAATGGCATACAACTTAAATTATATGTACTAGGCCTTTGAAAAAAATAACAATGAAACAAGTCAGTAAATTCTCCTTACTCTTTCTCATATACTGCATGCAGCTTAGAACTCCCGGTATTTCTCAGAATGTAACTTCTCCTTACTCAATTCTGGGAATAGGCGATGTGGACACAAAAGATTTTGGCCGGTATTTTATTACAGGAAATGCAGCGATAGCCAGGCGGGATGAAAGTGCTTATAATTTCTCCAACCCGGCTTCCTTAACATCACTTCCTTATAAAACAATACATTTTGACATTGCCATGCGGGGAAGAAGCAGTATTTTCTCTCAACCGGACGAAGAAACCAGTTCAGATATTACCAAAGATTTCGTGATTAAAAGAGCTACCCTTGCATTCAAGTTAAACCAGAAAACAGGGATTGCGTTTGGAATAAAACCTTACAGTTCGGCTAATTATCAGTTTAACGATGAAGAAAGTATACTTGATGGCAACACTTCATACACAAAATATACAGATGGCAATGGTGGTATTAATCAGGTTTATGCTTCCGCAGGAAAAGTATTGGGAAAACATTTGTCAGCAGGTTTTACGGCCTCATTTCTTTTTGGTTCCTTGCAGAGGTCAACACAATATTACAGTTCTGCCATTTCCCTTAATCTTTTAAAACAGGATTATGATTTCTATAACGGAGCTAACTTCCAGGGGGGGATACAATATTATTCACTCCCCGGGAAAAAATGGACACATGTGTTAGGTATCACTTCTTCCGTAAGCACCGGGTTATCAGGTCAGCTTAGTTCAGAATATTTTGAAGATGGGACATCTATCACCAAAGAAATAACGAATAACCGAACATTTAAACTGCCGTTCTCTGCCGGTTTTGGCTATTCCGCCTCAAAAAACAATAAACTTACCCTTTCTCTGGAAGGAAATTATTACAGTTGGAAATACCAGAAAGTTGATTATAAAAACTCTTATACCCACCCTTCCATGAGGGTGTCCGCAGGCATGGAATATTCATTTAAAAGAAATGCATGGCAGGGTTTAGTTGAAAAATCATTTGTAGGTTTTGGAGTTAATGCCGAAAACTCATACTTCAGAATTAATGACCAGAAGTTGTGGGATTACTCTGTTTCATTTGGTGGAGGAATAAATCCGCTAAGAAGTATATCTGTTTATTCAGGTGTGGAGTTGGGGATTAAAGGACAAAAAAATGCAGGACAGATTCAGGAAAAGTATACACAATTCATTTTGGGTATTACTATTAAAGACATTTGGATTGGAACAAATAAATTTGGACGGTATAATTAATCTTGTCGCTGCCAATTCCTTGTTTCATCAGTCCAGGTAATAATTTGCCCCTTTCAATCAAAATATCAGCATGAGGAAAATGAATTTTGGTCAAATTACAATGAAGGCAAATATGAAACTGAAAAGTCAATTATTACTCTTTATACTACTGCTGACAATTTCAGCAGGTGCACAGCAGATCACGGGAATCTGGTATTCAAAAGACGGCGCAAGAGCTTATGATATTACAGAAAATAATGATTTTCTGGAAGCTGTAATGGTCATATCAAACAGACCTTACGATAAAACCGGAAAAATAAAAATCGTTTTAGGCAAGCTAAACAAAAAGGGAACTAAGTACAGAGGTATCATTTATGCTTCGGATGATGATTTGAGTACTACAGTTACTGTTAAATATATAAAAGGCAACAATGAAACACTCAGATTAAGATTAAAACGAATGATGTTTCTTGATGTAATCATCAAATGGTACAGAAATCCAGCATAGCTATTTGTTAAACACTTTAACAAATTATTTTCAGAGTATTCCTTTTCACAATGATATTTTGCCTGGTTCACCGCTACATTTGCCCTTTTCATCCCCTGAAATATTCATTTTTCATTATCACTTTTATATTTACCGAATGAAAGAGGAAATTCCTTATTACAAACTGATGAAGCTGGCAATCATTACCGCTCCTCTCTTTGGAATACTTGGCGCCGCTCCTGCTTTCGCAATGAATAGAACTGAGTTTTCAAGAATTACAAACAGTTTTCTTACTGTAACGCTGATTACATTTCTCTTCTGGCTGTTAAATATTCTCCTCTTACGTCTTTCATCGGGTTTGACATTCAAAGAAAAAAACTGGATAAGATATTCGCTAAGTATCTTGCTGGGGGTTGTTCTTGTATTTATATTATTTCAATACATCTTACCCAATAACAGACCTCCGGCGCCTAAACAATTGAATCCCCCAGTACCATTCCGTCCTTTTCCCGCAGGCAGATTTATGATGCCGGTAATCCAATCCCTGTCAATAAATATTATCATACTGGTGCTGACAGAGTTGATTATACTGAAAGACCGTAAACAAAAAATTGAAACCGAGAATACACAATTACATCTTGCCAACCTCGAAGCAAAACATAACCAGCTCAAACAACAACTGCATCCGCATTTTTTATTCAACTCACTGAATACACTCAAATCGCTGATTAAGAAAAGTCCGTTGCAGGCAGAAGAATACCTGGTTAAACTTTCCGACCTGTTACGATTCTCAATTTATGCCAACAGGCAAGATGTGGTAAGCCTGGAAAAAGAACTTGAGCTTTGCATTAATTATCTCAACATGCAGAAGGTACGGTTCAATGATGCACTGAATGTAGAAACAGATATTCCGCAAATACTCCTGCAGACAGGGACTGTGCCAGTGTACTCTATTCAGTTGCTGGTGGAAAACGCCATAAAACATAATTCATTAACGACGCAACAACCCTTGCACATCAAAATAACAGGCAGTAAAGAAAACAGTACCATATCTGTCAGCAATAACCTTCAGCCCAAGATTACAATTGAAGATGGAAATGGTGTTGGGCTTTCAAACTTATCTGAACGATACAGGTTACTGGGCTACAAATCCATAGATATGAATAAAGAAAACGGAAAATTTACAGTTACCATTAAAGTGCTGAACAATGAAAGTAGTGATAATTGAAGATGAACGTTTAACCGCAGAAGACCTGGCAGAAATGCTGATGCAACTGCCGGAAAAAATTGAAGTTAGTAAAATGCTCAGCTCCGTAAGTGATGCAGTTCAGTATTTCAGGGAGAATGAACAGCCCGACCTGATTTTTTGTGATATTCATCTGGGCGATGGCCATAGTTTTGAAATATTTAAATCCGTACGGATAGAAACTCCTGTAATTTTCTGTACTGCCTTCGATGAATTTGCATTAGAAGCATTCAGGAATAATGGTATCGATTATATTCTGAAGCCATTTTCAAAGAAATCAATAAAAATCGCTATTGATAAATATAATACGCTCCGATCTAAAATGAGTTTCTCCTCAGACAGTTATAGTGATTTTTTTAAAACAGTAAGCCGGTCAGCCGGTCATAAAAAAAATTCCTCCTTACTGGTTAACTGGAAAGACAAAATCATACCTGTTAAAGTTACCGATATCGCTCTATTCAATATTGAATATAAAATGACTCAACTCATCACCTTCGGAAATCAGAAGTATTACATCAACCATACACTGGATGAACTGGAAGATATCTGCGGCAGCAATTTTTACAGGGCAAACCGGCAATACCTCGTAAATAAAGAATCTGTTCAGGAAGCATTGCAGTTTTATGCCAGGAAACTGGTACTGAAATTAAAAGTGGAAGGTAAACACGAAATTATCATCAGTAAGAATAAAGTGCCTGAATTCCTGGGCTGGTTGAAAAATTGAACCAATAATCAATCACTATTCATGTTCAGCTTATCATCTGTCCATTCAGGGCAAATTTTGACTGCTTTGGAATAAAATGAGAATATAGTATGAAATTGCTGATCTAACTTTAAAATATCATATCAAATGGTTTTATAGAGTGGTTAAGGTCCGTTGCCCCGCTTTGGCGGGGTTTTTTTAAAGGATATTCACTTTTTGTCCATTTCATTCTCAAAAAAATGTAGCTGCTGCTTATATCTGATAAAATTTATACCCTGAGCCGGGCCGGTTTTCCAGATCATCATTTCCTTGTTGGCTGATTTTAAAGTAGGTTTGTGGTATAATAATAAATCATGTCAGCCTATTTTAAAGATAAAGTTGTTGTAGTTACCGGGGGAACAGACGGTATCGGCAAGGCCCTTGTTGAATCATTATTGGATATGGGAGCAAAAGTGGCTACCTGCGGACGGAATCATGATAAATTATACCAATTGCAGGCCCAGCATCCTTCAGCCGCACTGCATACCATGGTAGCCGATGTCAGTACTGAGAATGATTGCCGCCGCTTTATGGAAACTACCATCAAAATCTTTGGGGGTATTGACATACTGGTCAACAATGCCGGCATATCCATGAGGGCCTTGTTAAAAGATGCCGGAATAGATGTATATAAAAAAGTAATGGACATCAATTATTATGGTGTTGTGTACTGCACCCGGCATGCTCTTAATTCTATCATTGAAAGAAAAGGAACTATTGTAGGTGTATCTTCTATCGCAGGTTACCGCGGCCTGCCCGGAAGAAGTGGCTATTCTGCCAGTAAACATGCCTTGCAGGGCTGGCTGGAGGCAATCAGAACTGAACTAATGTACGATGGGGTACATGTTATGTGGGTATGTCCCGGCTTCACTACTTCCAATATTCGCAACGCCGCCCTGAATAAAGATGCTGACTCTCATGGTGAAACGCCAATGGATGAAAGTAAGATGATGCCTGCTGACGAATGTGCTGCTCACATTCTGAAAGCGATCCGCAAAAAAAAGAGAACACTTGTTCTGACATTTACAGGTCAACGAACTGTATTTATGAATAAATTTTTCCCGAAGCTGACTGATAAAATGGTATATAAGTTTTTCTTTAAAGATGGTAAACTTGTAAAATAATTTGTACCGCCTGTACGGCTTCGAACTTAATTCTCGTAGTTTTTCATCCCTTTTATAGTCTATTCATGCCTTTACTAACCCTGACATCAGATATAGGTAACCCGGACTACCTGGTGGGTGCAGTAAAGGCACAACTTTTGCAAATCAACCCTGAATTCCAGATTATTGATATTTCGCATAATATCCCCCCCTTTAATTACCCGCAGGCAGCCTATGTATGCAGAAGTGCCATCCGGAATTTTCCCGAATACACCTATCACCTGATACTGGTAAACCTGTTTGAAAGAAAACCAGAACAGTTATTACTGGCCTTTCATAACAACCAGTATTTTATTTGCGCAGATAATGGCCTGCTTACAATGATACTGGAAGAAAGACCTGAAATCATTATTGGTCTGCCTCTTGATAAAGCGGCCATTAAGAATACCATTTATCTTACTTCTGTAATGGGCAAAGCAGTTCATCAACTGGTAAACGGAGAATCAGTTCAGAATATCGGCATACCAGATGTGCAATACCAGGAAAAAAGACACCTGAGGCCAATACTCGACAATAACTCGATTGAAGGTCAGATTATTTTCATTGACAGTTTTGAAAATGTAATCGTCAACATTACCCGTGAACAATTTGAAGAACAACGAAAAGGAAGGGGCTTTAAAATTATTTTCAAAAGGGATGAAATGATAGACCGAATCAGTGAAAGCTATGCCGATGTACCGGAAGGAGAAAAACTGGCCCTGTTCAATAGTGCCGGCTACCTGGAAATCGCTATTAATAAAGGTAATGCAGCCGGATTGTTTGGCTTGAAAGGATTCTCCGAAAAAATAATGCAGGGGCAACTCTCCTACCAAACAATCAGGGTATATTTTGAATAAAAAGCAGCCGGGTAATAATATCACAAGAACCCGTAACCTCCCAAAATTTCTTTTTCCTTCCTGTGTTCATTCCCAAAATGCTAAAACTGGG
This sequence comes from Chitinophagaceae bacterium, assembly GCA_044221225.1. Classification (GTDB taxonomy): domain Bacteria; phylum Bacteroidota; class Bacteroidia; order Chitinophagales; family Chitinophagaceae; genus JJ008. Next base: position 211,169 of record JBGAPQ010000006.1, on the reverse strand, counting down.
TTTCAGGAACTGAAATCTTCCTCTGAAACCCTATTTTTGCTTTCGCCATGCCACGAAAAGTATCGTGGAGTAAGGGCACTATCAAAATCAACCATTTATGAACTTCAGAAAAGTCAATAACATTACAGGCTGGGTCATTTTTCTTATTGCAATGGCAACCTATTTTCTTACCCGTGAAGCAAGAGGAAGTTTATGGGACACCGGCGAATTTATTGCTTGCGCAAAAGGTGTGCAACTACCCCACCCCCCTGGTGCTCCACTATTCGTATTGTTAGGACGCTTTTTTATAATCCTGTTTGGTGATAATCCACAAACAGCAGCTAGTGCAGTAAATTTTATGAGTGCCCTGGCCAGTGCCGCTACTATTTTATTTCTTTTCTGGAGTGTTACCCACTTTGCACGCAAAATGTTTGTTACTGTGGGTGAAGAATTAACTGCACAGCAAACTTTTACCACCATGGCAGCAGGTGCTGTGGGTGCCCTTGCTTATGCATTTAGTGATTCCTTCTGGTTTAGTGCAGTGGAAGGTGAGGTATATGCCCTTTCTTCATTTTTTACCGCACTTGTATTCTGGTCTATGCTGAAATGGGAACATGCAGATGAACATGCAGGCAATGATCCCGGTGCAAGGGCAAGAAGCGACCGCTGGATTGTTTTCCTTTTCTTTATGATGGGGCTTTCAATCGGTGTACACTTATTGAACTTGTTGACAATACCTGCTATTGTGATGATTTATTATTATCGCCGTTACGAGGTAACAACCAAGGGAGCTGTCTTTGCTTTTATCATAGGTTGTCTTATCACCGGGTTAGTACAGGTAGCCGTAATACAATATTCCATGAAAGCGGCCGGCCAGTTTGATGTGTTCTTCGTTAACTCACTCGGAATGCCTTTCTTCTCCGGCTTTGCTATTTATTTTGTTGCTTTAGCCGGGTTGATCCTCTGGGCTCTGAGCTTCAAAGAGAAAACGCTTTCTCATACCAAGCTCATCATCTGGTTTGTATTATTTCTTTTCCTTTCCGCCCTGCCATTTGTTTTTGTACCGGGAGACGGGCTTAAAATATTTCCGTTCTTATTAATAATTGCTGTGGCAGTGACCGTTGGTTATTTTTTGAAACCTTCCGCATTAAAAGTCATCAAACTTTCGCTCTGGTGCTATGCTTTTATAATGTTGGGATATTTTATGTATTTCACGGCCATCATTCGTTCCAATGCCAATCCTACGGTGGATATGAACAACGTGGACAACCCGATCAGCCTTGTTTACTACCTCAGCCGTGAGCAGTATGGAAGTGCACCCTTAGTCTATGGTCCTCACTTTGCAGCATCTGCCCCGGAAGACTTGAATGAGGAAAAGCCCCTGACCGAAAGTGAAATGAAATATGTAAAAGGTGATGGCAAATACATTCCCATTGGCAGAACAAGAGAATATAATTTTAAGAGTGATGTAAAACAATTATTCCCCCGTATTTGGGATTCCAGCAATGACCAGTACCATGCGGATTTTTATGCAGAATGGCTTGGTTTGGCCCAGGACCCTCAAACCGGAAAATATGAAGCTCCTTCTTATGGCGATAATATTAACTGGTTTTTCGGCTACCAGATGAGCCATATGTATTGGCGGTATTTTATGTGGAACTTTTCTGGTAAACAAAATGATATTCAGGGCTTCGGCAACAAAAGAGACGGAAACTGGATAAGCGGTTTCTCTTTCATTGACAACAAAAGATTGGGTGACCAGTCTAAATTACCGGACAGTATTAAGGATAATAAAGCCCATAATAATTTATTCATGCTGCCATTTATCCTTGGCATTATTGGTTGTGTGTACCAATTCTTCAAGAGAAAGAATGACTGGATTGTCACCTTCCTGCTTTTCTTTTTTACGGGCATTGCTGTAGTTCTCTACCTGAATCAACCGGGTAACCAACCCCGTGAAAGGGATTATGCGTACGTAGGTTCATTCTATGCTTTTGCTATTTGGATTGGCCTCGCTGTAGTGGCGCTTATAAAAATGGCCCGTGAAAAAGCTGACCAACAGACTTTCCAGAATATGTTGCTATACGGAAGTGTGCTTACATTCCTAGTAACATTTATGAGTTGCTTCCCTGGCAGCGGTGATGCCGCATTAATGACATCCATTTTTGCAACTGCATTATACGCAGCGGTTACAGCCGGAGTTACTTACCTGGTCAGAAACGTCTCATCTGCCGGTAAGAACGAACGGATAGTAAACCTGAGCGCAACTGTAATCTGTCTTGCAGTACCTCTGCTAATGGCACAACAGATTTGGGATGACCATGACCGGAGTAATAAAACAACAGCACCGGATATTGCAAAAGCTTACCTGGAAAGCTGTGCTCCCAATGCTATTATTTTCTCTTTTGGAGATAATGATACTTATCCTCTTTGGTATGCACAGGAAGTGGAAGGAATCCGTACCGATGTTCGTGTGATCAATAACAGCTTACTCGGTATTGACTGGTATATTAACCAGCTACGCTATAAAGTAAATGATGCTGATTCCGTTGACATTATCTGGAGTCCCGATAAAATCATGGGCAACAACCGCAACTATGTGGTGTATGCACCCAAACAGGGTATTTCACAGAATGCTTACTACGATCTGTACGACATGATGAAGAATTATGTGGGTAGCGATGACCCTTCTAAAATTGATAATACAAGAGGCGAACCGTTAAATACATTCCCGGTTACAAAAGTGACTGTACCTGTTGAAAAGGATCTTGTTCTTAAAAATGGTACAGTCAATGCGACAGATAGCATTCTGACTGAGTTTCGTTTTGATTTACCACAAAGAGCATTGATGAAGAATGACCTGATCATTTTAAATATCATTGCAGCCAACAAATGGAAACGACCAATTTATTTTACCTCCCCAATGGGAGAATTAGGATTTTCCCAATTCTACAGGAAAGATGGAATTGCATATCGCCTCGTTCCCGTGGCCCCCAAATTCACACAGATGAACTGGACAGTAGATCAATCACTCCGTCAGAATGGATTGGGTGGAACGCAAATCCGGGAAGACAACAACGATGCAATCTTTAAAAACCTGATGACTAAATATGAGTTTGGTGGCGCAAATAAGAAAGGAGTTTATTTTGATGAAGAAAACCGCAGGCATATCCTTAGCCTCAGAGGTATTTTTGGTGAAGCAGCAGGTAATCTCGCTGATGCTGGCCGCAAAGAAGATGCGAAAAAACTGATTGATAAAGTTGAGGCAGGTATTTTACCAGAGAATCTTCCGTATGCTATGACCAGCCGTTACAACAGCCATAATCAGACAGCTCTTGTTTACCTGGAAGCATGTTATAAAGCCGGAAAAACAGAATTGGCAGAAAAAGTAAGAAAGGATGTTCGAAAAGACCTTGAGCAGCAAGCCCGTTATTATGATTACATCAGAACTGAAAAACCTTCATTCTGGGGTGGCTTTGAGAGAACTGAAGCACCTATCAACGAAAGATTGCTGAGAGTATTAAGCGACATTGAAGCAAAATATGCTCCGCAAACTCAGCCTAAAACTAATACAGAAGGTCCGACCACTATTCAGACTACTGCAAAACCTGACAGTAATACGACAAAGGATACAAATAAGTAGTATTCCTGTCTTACCATACAATGAAAAAACCCTCCATGCGGAGGGTTTTTTCATTGATGAACATCTGTTGATTTAAGTTGTTGTTAAGGTGAACCGGCGGCAAGGTATTTGTCGTAAATTGTATATTCATGAAAGGATTTCATTTCACCAAATTTGACCCCAACAGTGATGGCAAAAGCCGCTTTGAGCAATTGCTTGACCTCTTCATGCAACTGCTCACCTACACCAGCGGCGATGTAAGTGAAGCCATGCAATGGATGAATGAACTGGATAAGAAGTATCAACTCACCGATGACGAATATGGAATCGGTGATTTTATTGAGGAACTGAGAGAGAAAGGATACATCACGGAAAACAATGAACAAGGTGAAATAAAGATCACTCCCAAAACAGAACAGGGAATAAGAAAACGCAGCCTGGAAGAGATTTTTGGTAAACTCAAAAAAACAAAGCAGGGAGATCATCATAGTTTCAAACCCGGGCAGGGTGATGAACAGAATCCTGAGACAAGACAATTCCAGTTTGGCGATATGCTGGAGCAGATAGATTTTACAGAAAGCATCCGCAATGCGCAAATAAATCATGGCATCGAGAGCTTTCACATGAAAGAAGATGACCTGAGTATCCGGGAAACAGATTTTAAAGCACAAACATCTACAGTGCTGATGATCGACATTTCCCACTCCATGATCTTATATGGAGAAGACAGGATCACCCCGGCTAAAAAAGTAGCAATGGCGCTGAGTGAGCTGATCAAAACAAAATACCCGAAGGATACATTGGACATTGTAGTGTTTGGCAATGATGCCTGGCCGATTGAAGTAAAAGACCTCCCTTATTTGCAAGTAGGTCCTTATCACACCAACACAGTGGCTGGGTTGGAATTAGCAATGGATATTTTAAGAAGAAGAAAGAACCCGAACAAGCAGATATTCATGATCACCGATGGGAAACCTACCTGCTTGAAAATCGGCAAACGATATTACAAGAACAGTTTTGGACTGGACAGAAAAGTGATAAACCGTTGTTTGAACCTGGCAGCACAATGTAAAAAATTGAAAATACCCATCACTACATTTATGATCGCCACTGATCCCTACCTGCAACGTTTTGTACAGGAATTCACCGAAATGAATCACGGTAAAGCATTTTTTGCATCATTGGATAAGTTAGGAGCATTTATATTTAAGGATTTTGAGAGCGGAAAAAGAAAAACAGTGTATTAGTCTGAACCATGATTTGGGGAGATTATTAAGATTAAAAAGAGTATGACAGATTACAAATACAAAGATATCACTGAGAAAATTATTGGTTCTGCGATGAGGGTTCATGCAGTGCTTGGCAATGGTTTCCAGGAAGTAATTTATCAAAGGGCTTTAGAATTAGAGATGGAAGAAGCAGGCCTTCGGTTTACCAGGGAACTAAGCATGCCAATCTATTACAAAGGAAAAAATATTGGCGAAAGAAGAGTTGATTTTTTTGTCGAAGAAAAAATTATGGTTGAGCTAAAGGCAATCATACAACTTGAAAAAGTCCATCTGGCACAAGCTAAGAACTATCTTGAAGCTTATAACGTACAGGTTGGCGTATTAATAAACTTCGGAAGTATTAGTCTTGAGTTCAAGAGACTGGAAAATCAAAAATTTAAACCTCCAATTACTCATGAAAATCATTAAATCCACCCAAATCATGGTTCAGACAATAAAGACTTTAGGCGAACTGAAAGCTTCCGGCTATCAGCCGAAAAGCATCAAAGAAGAGATAAGGCAAAACCTGATCGCAAAACTGAAGACTAATGAACCAACTTTTTCCGGCATAGTGGGTTATGAAGATACCGTGATACCAGATGTAGAAAGAGCATTGCTCAGCAAACACAATATTCTTTTTCTCGGACTGAGAGGACAGGCTAAAACAAGAATGGCCCGGCAGATGACAGAACTGCTTGATGAATACATTCCCAGTGTTGCGGGTAGTGATATCAACGATGACCCGCTAAACCCCATCTCTAGATTTGCCCAGGAAGAGATTGCCACACATGGTGATGAAACCGCTATACATTGGATACACCGCAGTGAACGATACGGAGAAAAACTTGCTACTCCCGATGTAAGCGTAGCCGACCTGATAGGCGATGTTGACCCAATTAAAGCAGCCAACCTGAAACTGAGTTTTGCAGACGACAGAGTTATACATTATGGCATCATCCCAAGAAGTAACAGGGGAATATTTGTAATAAATGAACTGCCTGATTTACAAGCCCGGATACAGGTTGCTTTGTTTAATATCTTAGAAGAAGGTGACGTACAGATAAGAGGCTTTAAGCTGCGTTTACCATTGGATATTCTGTTTGTATTTACAGCCAATCCAGAAGATTATACTAACCGGGGCTCTATTGTTACCCCGTTGAAAGACCGTATCGAAAGCCAGATACTAACCCACTATCCCAAGTCTTTGGAAAATGCTCTCGAAATAACCGAACAGGAAGCTGAAGTAAGTGACGAACAAAAGGCTAAAGTGAAAGTGAGTGATCTGATCAAGCGGCTTATCGAACAAGTGGCTTTTGAAGCAAGAAGCAGCGAGTTTGTAGACAAAAAAAGCGGCGTCAGTGCAAGGCTTACTATCTCCGCTTTCGAAAATGCAGTAAGTACGGCTGAACGAAGAGCTATAATCAACAAGGAAAAGCAGACACAGGTCTGGGTCAGCGACCTCGCAGGTATCATTCCTTCTATTACCGGTAAGGTAGAATTGGTATATGAAGGTGAACAGGAAGGACCGTTCCAGGTGGCAATGAACCTGGTGGATAAAGCGATCCGGTCCCAGTTCGTTCAATATTTTCCCAACCCGGAGCAATTAAAGAAAAGACGCAATACTGGTAAGCCATCGCAGGAGGAACAGAAAGATGATAATCCGTATCGTCCCATCACCGGTTGGTTCGACAAAGGCAATAACCTGAACATTTCTTTCAATACTTCTGACAAAGACAAAATACTCCTGCTCTATAAAGTAGATGGCCTGCATAGCCTGGTAAAAAAATTCTTCCCCGGCGCTAATGATGAACAGGCTGCTTTGTTAATGGAATTTGTATTGCACGGCCTTGCCTCCTACTCACTTATCAGCAAAAAAATGTTTGAAAGTAAGGTTGAGTTTAAAGACCTTGTCGGCAGTATGATGGATTTTAATGAGAAAGATTTTGAGTTTGATGAAGAAGCGTAGATTGGTAATTGGTTAATTTGGAATTGGGAATATGGCTATATTATATTCACCTCCCTTTCCAGTGTAACGCCAAACTTTTCTTTCACACTTTGTAAAATCTCCTCGCTGAGGTTTAATATCTCATTGCCATCAGCCTGACCATAATTCACCAATACAAGGGCTTGCTTTGCATGACAGCCTGCATCACCTTTACGGTAGCCTTTCCAGCTCGTCCCGCCGGAAGCAGGACCGCACTGCTCAATCAGCCAGCCAGCAGCCAGTTTTACAGAACCATCAATATTAGTATAACCGACTATATTGGAAAAATTTGATTTCAGCCTTTCATATTGTGTTAAAGGCACTGATGGGTTTTTAAAGAAACTACCGGCATTGCCGGTCTCTTTCGGATCGGGCAGTTTGGAAGAACGAATATTGATGACGGCATCAGAAATAGCTTTGATGGAAAGCGTCTTTGTTCCCATTCTTTCCAGTTCCTGTTCAATGGCACCGTAACTTGTGTTGAACCTTGGCTTTTTATGAAGCTGGTAAGTAACATTAAGGATCACAAACTCGTCTTTGAACTTTCTTTTAAAAACACTTTCACGGTATCCGAATTCACAATCGCTTTTAGTGAACGTAACTTTTTTCTGGTCCCTGATATGCCATGCCTCAAGGTCCCAGAATACATCTTCGATCTCCACTCCATAAGCGCCGATATTCTGCATAGGTGATGCTCCAACATTACCCGGTATCAGGGACAAATTTTCTACTCCTGCCCAGTTTCTTTCAATACAATGCAATACAAACTGGTGCCAGTTCTCTCCTGCCCCGGCTTTCACATATACATACTCACTGTCTTCATGCAATTCAGTAATTCCTTTTATCTCATTTTTTAATACTAGCCCGCCATAGTCTTTGGTGAACAAAATATTGCTACCTCCGCCGAGGATGAGGTTTGAGGTTTGATGTTTGATGCCTGCCTGTCCGGTAGGCAGGTTTAATGTTTCCGCAAGTTCATCAGTATCAGTAAACGTTGCGAAATATCTTGCCTTCGCATCAATCCCGAAGGTATTATACGGCTTCAGTGAGATATTTTCCTGTAACAGCATACTGCAAAAGTCCTGTTTTTTTCGTAATAAACAGATGAACTAACTTCATACGAGTTAAAGATTGTCTTTCGCCTTAAATCAAAAAATATGAAAAAGGTTTTTTTATTGTTGCTTGTCCCTGCATTCATTTTTTCCTGCAAAAGCAAAGCCCCAAAAATAGAGACTACTACCAAAACTGCTGTTGCCGCACATCCTGAATGGATCATGCAGGGTAACATCTATGAAGTAAATGTCCGCCAATATACTCCTGAAGGCACATTTAATGCCTTTGCCCAACACCTCGACAGGTTGAAAGACATGGGCGTACAAACCGTGTGGTTCATGCCAATCAATCCTATCAGCAAAGTGGATCGCAAAGGCACACTGGGCAGTTATTACGCAGTAGCTGACTATACAGCCATTAACACGGAATATGGCACGATGGATGACTGGAAAAAACTCGTCAATACCATTCACGAAAAAGGAATGAAGGTTTTGATCGACTGGGTGCCCAATCATACCGGAGCCGATCACCCCTGGCTAACCACTCACCCTGACTTTTTTGTAAAAGACAGCACCGGTAAAGCTGCTACCATGTTCGACTGGACCGATACCCGGGTACTGGATTTTAAAAACAACGAGATGCAGGACAGTATGATTGCTGCGATGAAATACTGGGTAATCAATACGGGCATTGACGGCTACCGGGTGGATGTAGCCTGGAATGTGCCGGGTGAATTCTGGACAAAATGTATTCCTCAGCTGAAATCCGTAAAAATTGATATGTTCTTTCTAGCCGAAGGAGATAAACCATATTTAATGACCAGCGGCTTTGATGCCTATTATCCCTGGGAAATGTTTCATATGATGGTGAAAGTGGCAGCAGGCGAAAGACCTGCATTTGCACTCGACAGTGTGAAAGCAAAATATGATACTGTTTACCCGAAAGAGGCTATCCCAATGTATTTTACCAGCAATCATGATGAGAACAGCTGGAATAAATCTGACTATGGCACTTTCCCCGGCATTGTTCATGCTCCTTTTGCAGTATTCAGCCAAACGATGTGCGGAACAATACCGCTAGTATACAGCGGACAGGAAGAACCTTTGCTGCGACCATTAAAATTCTTTGAGAAAGACCCAATCGTATTTGGAAAATTTGAAAGGGCTAAATTTTATAAAAGCTTGCAGGATCTTCGTAAAAAGAACCCTGCCCTTGCTGCTGATGCATCTTTCAGAAAAGTAAACCTTGGTAATGACACAACTGTATATGCATACGTAAGGGAAAAAGGAAATCATAAAATATTGGTAATCCTGAATCTGACAAAAAAAGAACAGGATATAAAAATCACCGATAAGAGCTTGCTGAGTGTCGCTTACAATATTTTCACGGGGGTGAATGAGCAATTAAGTGAGAAAAGAAGAAGCTTGCCACCATGGAGTTATTTTGTGTATGAATATCCTGTTGCCAGTGCAAACTAAATTATTGAACCACTCCCTGGCTTATTAAACAAATGATCTTACATGAAAGCAACAGTTATCGGCGCTACGGGTTTGATCGGCAGTTACCTGCTGGAGTTGCTGTTGAAAGATGATCGTTTTGATTCCGTAAGAGTATTGGTGAGACGGCCCTTTGAGCCTGATCATCCCAAACTGGAAAAGAAACTGGTGGATTTTACAGATGCAGAAAGCTTCAGGCTGGCATTGGAGGGAAGTGATGTCGTATTTTGCTGTATTGGCACCACACAGAAAAAAGTAAAAGGAGATAAAGAAGCTTACCGAAAGATTGATTATGACATAACAGTAAATGCTGCCCGGTTTTGCAAACTGAATGGTTGCGAAACTTTTGTATTTGTCTCTTCTGTAGGAGCCAACAGTAAGAGCAATAATTTCTACCTGAAGCTAAAAGGTGAGATTGAAGATGCAGTAAGGGCTGTTGGCCTGAGACATGTACATATCATGCAGCCTTCGCTACTATTGGGCGATAGGAAGGAGTCCAGGTTAGGTGAAAAGATAGCCCAGTGGGTAATACCGGTGATTTCGTTTTTGATTCCAAAAAAATACAGACCAATACATGCAAGAAAGGTAGCTGAGATGATGATAAATGCTGCAAAAAAATGACCGAACTGACCAGATGAAGGGAATAAATACATTATTACTGTTGATAAGCCCGGAAGAACCCTACAGAGTATAAAGAAAAAATAAGGAAAACTTCGGAACAGTGGCGCTGGAAGTTAAATAAGCTATTTATGCAAATCATCCGGATAACTAATCATTTTCATGCATCAGTGAGTACGGGTTACTTATATTTCTTAAGCATCCACCAATTAATCACCAAACAACTCACAATCGGTAGTAACAGCATAATAAAATAGCTGAAATAAGAAACCGTAACAAAAGGCCGGGGCCGTACTTCGATAAAAACTTGTTCACCGATCGTATTCCCGGAAAAGACAACCATCTGGACAATATTCCAGCCAAAATGAATAGCTACAGGCACATACAAAGATTTTGTTTTAGCATAACCATAAGCCAGCACCAATCCCATAGCGCCGGAAGTAAAAAACTCGATTGCCATTTGAACCGGGTTGCCCCAAAGTTCATGAGAAAACCAGTGATAGATACCAAAAGCTGCAGCCGAAATTACAATTGCCTTTGTTGCCCCTATTTTCTTTATTAATACATACAATAGCACTCCCCTGAATATCAGCTCTTCAAATAAAACTGCCTTAACAACAAACCAAATTCCTTTCAGAATAAGTAAAAAACTTATATCAGGGTTTAGCTGCCAGCTTTGTTTAGCAATAAGTATTTGCAACAAAAAACCGAGAGCGGAGCAAGCTGCTGTGATAATAAAAAATAAACCAAAGTCGGCCAATCTTTTTTTGGCAGGAAGTAATCCAAGGCAATTCAAATTACCTTTTTCAAATAACCATACTACCAGCCAGGAGATAGCCAGTTGAATGACAATACCTAACATTGAAGTAATATAGTTATAAAATTTCTTCTAACACAATAGAAGCAAGTAAACTCCGTTAAAATGGCATTCAGGAACTACTCTTTTATTTATTGAATAAATCTTAAGCAAAAATGAAAAATATATTTGTCCCCGTTTTAGTGAGCTTATGCATTGTAAGCCAGCTTTCAGCACAAACCCAAAAGAAAATCCGTTTCGGCATCAAGGGTGGATTGAACCATACTGTTATCAACGGTGTTGAAACCGATGGCGATAAGACCGGTTTTACCGGCACCTCAGTCTATGGTGCACTATTTACAGAAACCCACATTGGATCTACTACTTTTTTAGTAAATGAATTACTATTTGCCTGGGTGAACGACTGGCATTTTATCGAAGCCCCCATTCATATAAAGCAAATGCTGAATTCGAAATTGAGTGTTTTCCTGGGACCCAAACTGGATTTCGCCGCTGATAAATTTGATGGCAGAAAAGCAAATAAATCAGGTTTCTGTAGCGTATCCATAGAAACAGGTGCACAGTTTAATTTTACGAAGCGAATATTTGCTGAGGGACGTTATTCTATTGGATTGTCAAAGCAATTCAAGGATGAATCATTTGATATTAATGACGGAAAAAGAAATAATCTCCGATTCGGTGTAGGTATCTGGTTTTAATTGAGGATGTAACAAATTGCAACCTTTAAACAAAATACCCTCTACACCGCATCAACATCCGCCACCACTGTCACACTCCTAAAGCTTTTATCCTGGTGCAGGATGGCTATTTGTTCCAGCAGGTCTTTCTTACATTGATTAATAGTTTTACTGTCACGGGGCAGTTTCAGCAGCAGTTCCATTAAGTACTGGTTGCGGATACGGCCGATAACTGGTTCGGCAGGGCCTACAATGTAATTACCATATTTGTTCTTCAATGTATTGGCATAATGAACAGCAGCCCGTTCCACTACCTCTTTTATCTTATGCTTAAAAGTGAGATGAATGATGCGGGAAAAAGGCGGGTAAGCAAACTCCTTTCGTTTCTTCAGCTCTTCTGCAAACATCATCTTATAATCATGCTGTTGCACAATCTGCAGCAAGGGATGCTGCGGCTGCGATGTTTGAACCAGCACCTTTCCTGTTTCTTCCTTTCGTCCGGCACGGCCACTCACCTGCTCCATCAGTTGAAAGGCTCTTTCATGCACCCGGAAATCGGCAAAATGCAATAACCCGTCTGCATCCAAAATGCCAACAAGATCTACATTATCAAAATCCAGTCCTTTCACTACCATTTGTGTGCCGACAAGTATATCAATTCTTTTCTGTTCAAACTGCTGTATCAGTACATCATGGGCATTTTTCCCTTTCACGGTATCAATATCCATTCTCGCTACTTTGGCTTCGGGGAAAATTTCCTGTAATTGTTCCTCAATCTTTTCCGTACCAAAATTCCGTTGCACAAATTTATCACTGCCACAAGCAGCACAGGTGTGAACCGGAGGATAAGTAGTGCCGCAATAGTGGCAAACTAATTTATTACTGAGTTTGTGATAGGTCAGTGATACATCACAATACTTGCATTGTGGTATCCAGCCACAAACACTGCACACCTGGTAAGGTGCATAGCCACGACGGTTCTGAAAGAGTATAACCTGTTTCCCTCTTTCTATCACTTCCTTCACGGCTTCAATCAATGCCGGTGATAATATGATCTTTGATTTGTCTTTCTGGATAATACTTCTTGTATCCACAAACTGGATTGGCGGCAGTTTCAGATCGCCATAGCGTTGCAGCAGTTCCACCAAGCCATATTTGCTGGTTACAGCATTATAATAACTCTCAATAGACGGCGTACCGCTGCCGAGTAAGGTCTTTGCTCCAAACAGCGAAGCAAAATATATCGCCGCATCCCTGCCATTGTACCTTGGCGCCGGCTCCTGTTGCTTAAAAGAGGTATCATGTTCTTCATCACAGATTATCAAACCTAAATTCTGATAGGGCAAAAAAACAGATGATCTTGCCCCAAGTATCACCCTCAGCTCGCCATTCTTTACCTTATTCCATATTTCTATCCTTTCATTTTGCGAAAATTTGGAATGGTAGATACCGATATAACCGCCAAAATGTTTTTGCAGCCGGCGGATTACCTGCGAAGTCAATGCAATCTCCGGCAGCATATACAATACCTGTTTTCCCTGTTTGATGTATTCTTCAATCAGCCTGATGTAAATATTCGTTTTGCCACTTGATGTAACACCATGCAACAGGCAGACAGCTTTTCCCTGAAGTTGCTCTCTTACCTGTTCAAAAGCAAGTTGCTGGATTTCGGTCAGCTCAAAGTCGATGGTCACATTCTTTGGCAGGTATTGGATACGGTCAACATTTCTTTTCTCGGTGCGAAGTATATTCTTTTCCACCAACCCTTTCAACTGGGCTTCTGAAGCTCCTGACTTTTTAAGTAAAGAAGATTTTATTACTTCGCCTTCGGTCTTTAGCAGGTGAAGGTAACTTAACAGCAACTCCATTTGTTTCGGCGCCCTTGTCCAGTTGTTCAGCAAATCAGAAAGTTTATCTTCATTATCATATTCCGGGTTCAGCAGTATATAGGTTTCCTTTTTGGGTACATAAGTTTGCTTTAATGCTTCCCATACATAACAAACTTTTTTTTGGATCATCCTGTTGATAACAGGATATACGTTGTGAGAGTCGAGTAATCCCTGAACTTCGGATAGGGTTAGTTCTTTTTTTATCAGCAATGCTTCTCCAACAATATATTCATCATGATTAAGGGAGGAAAAATCATCTCCATATTCCTCATTGTAAACCAGTATCGTTTCACTTGACAATTTGAAATGCGCAGGTAATGCGGCAGCCATCACTTCTCCCTCACTGCACATATAGTATGATGCGATCCAATCCCACAATTTCAATTGTTCTTCAAATACAACAGGCTCCGCATCCAGTACATTCAGAACATCCTTTGTCTCGAAGAATTCAGGTTTCTCTTCATGCAATCTTTTAACCACCCCAGCATATTTCTTGCTTTTGCCAAGGTTTACTTCCACCCGGCAGCCCACTTTGATCAACTCCAGTAAATGCGCAGGAACTGACCATGTGTAATTTTTAGGTAAAGCGGCGGGTATGATGATTTCTGCAAACAAAAAAGATGAATTTGGAGGCTCAATTTAGCTGAAAAAAGGATACTACTCCCTGCGCCAGGCGGCGCCGTACTCAACCAATTTTCTTTCCATCAATGCAAATACTTCTTCTTTCAGTAAGGCAACATCTGAAAGTGTATAACCGGTTACCTGAATTTCATCGAGGTAAACAATCCGGCTCCGGCCCGGTGTCATTGAAAACAAACTCTCATAGGGCATTCTCCGGTATGCATCGAGGAATAAAACCGGTTTAACTGGTGTCTGTGTTTCAATCGCCACCCTGAAAGCTCCGTCATAGAAATCTTTCAGCGGTTGCGTTGTCATATTAAATGTGCCTTCTGGAAAAACCAGTACAGAAATACCTTTATTGATCAGTGATTTTAATATCCGTACACTATTGGCCCTGTTGGAAGCGCTGCTGCGGTCAACTGTTACGATGGCATTACGGTAAATGAACCCAAAAACCGGAACCTTGCTCATTTCAACTTTGCCCAATGGCCTGATGGGTTGCCGGTAAGCTTTTGGGATAATGGCTGCATCAATATAGGAAATATGATTACTGACAAAGATGTACGACTTTGACTTGTCATGTGGCGCTTCATACATTTTCTTATGCCAGATAAAAACCAGGAAAAACCATAGATCGGCCCACAACATACAAAGCCTCATCACCATATTGCCACCTTTTATCCTACCAAAAAAACTACTGATGATAGCAAAAGGGAAAATGATAAACATGACAGCAATAAAGGTGACGGCAGCATAAATACTATAAAGCCATTTCAGTGGTGCAAGTAATGCCTTCATCAATTACGGTTTTTGTATTTATCGTCATCACCCGGGCAATCACATTTGAAATCTGTTTCAAGATCAATTACCGTTACTACCACCGTTTTATCATTGCATTGTGCAAAAACTATACGTACCCGCTGGTCGTCCTTTGTAACTCCTTCTACTGCATAACGGGGGCATCTTGCATTTTGCAAATCGCTTTTATTGTAATTGATCTTTCCGTCCAGCATGATCTCTTCTACTTCTGCCTGTGAAATCTTCCGGCATTGCATCCGGCATTTTGCATGGTTGCTGTAATCGAGATAAGAAGTCCGACGGTCAAAGCCTTTATCCCTGTCAGTAGGATTACTGGCGGGGTCTTTTGGCTTTTCATTGTCCGTCACCTTTGGCTTTGGCGCCGGTTCGTTGCTGTTATTGCACTGCCTGATGAGTATGATGGCAATTACCATCAATGCCATCAAAACATAAGGAAGCCATTTTCTGTTCACTATCAAATATTTGGATAAAAATACAGAATGCAGAGCAGAGCAAACTGATTCGCCAACTTTAAACTTTAAACCTTAAACATTAAAACATATTTTTGCAGACTCTATGGCAGAATCAAGAACAGTGGCGTTTCATACTCTCGGCTGCAAGCTCAATTTCTCCGAAACATCTTCCCTTTCCCGTATGCTGGAGCAGGAAGGGTTTGAGAAAAAAGAGTTTGATGACCTGGCAGACGTGTATGTCATCAATACCTGTTCTGTAACCGATAATGCCGATAAAGAATGCCGTCAACTGGTACGCCGGATACAACGAAAAGCTCCGGAAAGTTTTGTGGTTATCACCGGTTGCTATGCCCAGTTGAAACCCAAAGAGATTTCTGCTATACCCGGAGTACACTTAGTACTTGGCGCTGCGGAAAAATTCAATATCGCTCAGCATATCCGTGAACTGGCCAAAGGCGACTCAGCAAAAATTTGCAGTTGTGATATCGAAGAAGTGTCCGGGTTCCATTCCTCCTGGTCGGTAAATGACCGTACCAGGACTTTCTTAAAAGTACAGGATGGCTGTGATTACACCTGTTCTTTCTGTACTATCCCGATGGCAAGAGGGAAAAGCAGAAGCGATAGTATCGCCAATGTGATAAAAAATGCTGAACAGTTAGCTGCCAATGGCGTAAAGGAAATTGTACTGACCGGTGTGAATTTGGGTGATTTTGGCAAAGGTCCTGATGGAGCCGGCGCATCGGTAAGTATAAATGAAAGAGAAGAAAATTTTTTTGAACTGGTAAAAGAGCTTGATCAGGTAAAAGGCATACAGCGCTATCGCATCTCCTCTATAGAACCGAATTTGCTGACCAACGAGATCATAGAGTTTGTAGCCAACAGCGACAAGTTCATGCCTCATTTTCATATACCACTGCAAAGCGGAAGTAATAAGACACTGGCAGCAATGCGCCGTCGGTATAAAAGAGAATTATATGCTGAGAGAGTAGCGCTGATAAAAACACTAATGCCTCATTGTGCCATAGGTGTAGATGTGATCGTTGGTTTTCCGGGAGAAACGGAGGAAGATTTCAAGGAAACTTTTGAATTTTTACATTCGTTAGATGTTTCTTACCTGCATGTATTTACTTACTCTGAAAGAGACAATACTCATGCATTAAGTATAAAACCAGTCGTACCCATGCATATCCGGAATGAAAGGAATAAAACCCTGCGTAATCTTTCATATATGAAAATGCAGTATTTTACAGAGCAGCATGCAGGGCAAAACCGCAAAGTATTGTTTGAAGGGCATGATAAGACAGGTATGATTGAAGGATATACAGATAACTATATCCGCATCAACACTCCTTACAGGGAAGAATGGGTGAATGAAATTGTAGATTGGGAAATCTGATTCAACATTCAATAACCAGCTTATTGTTGCTCTTCTTTTTGCTTCTTCTCCAGCTTTCTGAAATAGCCCCGCAACAAGAAATTATGCTTTAATGCCTCCATTACCTGGTTAAATGAAGCTGTACCTTTTTCAATATTAGAAAGACTATTGTTCAGGTTTACTACAATCGAAGAGTCTTTCAAAATAGCATGGGCAGGCCCTTTGCCTGTATTTACATCTTGTTTAATAGTCTCTGCAATGCTTGTGAGTTGTTTAGCCAATTCATCAGCATGATCACCAACTTGCTGAATCTTGACTACTGCTTCGTTCAGATTATAAGCGATAGCGGTGTCTGTGAGTATTGCTCCCAACGAGCCTTTACCTGCTTTAACATCATTAATTATTAAATGAATATCTGCTATCATTTTATCCGCATTGACTGCGGCATGCCTGATGCTTACAGCAGAAGCCCTGAGGTTGTTGGGCAATGTTTCATCACTTAAAAGTTTCCAAAATGCTGAACTGCTATTGATCCGGAGAAAAGTCATTTTAAGTTCTTCCGAAACATCTTTAATATTCCTGTTCGTTTTATCCAATGTTTCCAGCATATCATCGGTACTGATACTTCTTTTTGCAATAAGAACATTTCCGTTCTCTGCCAGGGGAGAGCCATCTTTTGCCGGAGTAATATTCAATATCCGGTTGCCCATTAAACCGTCAGTACTCATGCTTACCACATCTGTTTTGTGAATATATTTTTTCATCTTCGTATCTATCAGCATAGAAACCTCAATCAGGGTATCGCTCAGTATTTTCACTCTCTTTACTGTTCCTACCTGTATACCGGCGTAACGGACATTGTTGCCCGATGTTAGGCCCTGCACATTCTCAAACCTCACCTTCAGGGTATAATTACTCCCAAACATATTGGTATCCCGGCCAATCATATACAACGCAAATATTATCACCACCAGGCCTGCCAATACAAAAATTCCCAGCTTAATATTATTAATTGATTTCTTTGCCATTATTCAAAAAATTGTTTAACCTTTTCGTCATTATTTTTCTTCAGTTCTTCATAAGTACCCTGTGCATAACATTTCCCGTCAATCAGCATAATGATACGGTCTGCCGTCATACTGATACACTTCATATCATGCGAAATGAGCAGGGCGGATGTGTTATACTTCTCCCCCATTTCTTTGATCAGGATGCTTATCCCTTTACCGGTTATGGGATCCAGACCGGTTGTGGGTTCATCGTAAAGAATTATTTCGGGATCCAGAATCAGGGTCCTGGCTAATGCTATTCTTTTTCGCATACCGCCGGACAGTTCTGCTGGCATCATATCTATTGTGTGAGCCAACCCAACATTATTCAAAACTTCCTTTACTTTACCGGTTCTTTCTGCTGTTGTCAGTTTTATCCAGTGTCGCCTCAACGGAAATTCGAGATTCTCTCTTACTGTCATCGAATCATACAATGCATTGCTCTGAAACAGGAAACCTACTTTAGTCCTTATTTCATCCAGCTCATGTATATTCAACTCACCGATATTCTGACCAAGTACATTAATTGTTCCCTGATCAGGTGTTAATAAACCAATGATGCACTTGATCAAAACTGATTTCCCGGAACCTGACTTACCTAATACCGCCACATTTTCGCCTTTATATAATTCCAAATTAAAATCAATAAGTACATGATTACTTCCGAATGATTTGTACAGGTTCTTAATTGTCAGTACATCCTCCGGTTCAACTCCGGTCTCCGCTTTTCTCTCTATCGTAAACACTGCCTGCATAATTATTAATTAAGCCCTAAAATATCTGTGACCTGAACTGCCAGCAAATCCAGAATGAATATCAAAACCGAGCTCACCACTACCGCAGAATTGGCCGAACGGCCCACTCCTTCTGTTCCTTTGCTTGAATTAAATCCTTTGAAACAACCCACAATTCCCACTGCAAAACCAAAGAAATAGGATTTGATGAAAGCAGGAATAAAGTCTTCAAAAGAAAGGGCATCGAACACCTGTTTAAAGAATAAATTGAAACTTGTGACGCCCCGGATATTCACCCCTATAAAAGAACCAAATAATGAAATAGCATCACTCAGAATCACCAGAACGGGTAACATCAAAGTAGCAGCCAGTACCCTTGTCACCACCAGGTATTTAAAAGGGTTAGTACCACTCACTTCCATAGCATCGATCTGCTCCGTAACTTTCATACTACCCAGTTCTGCTCCAATACTGCTGCCTATTTTACCTGCAAAAATCAATGCTGTAATAACAGGACCAATTTCTCTTACTACTGCAATACCCACCATCATTGGCAATTCGCTTTCTACACCATAACTGACCAGGGAAGGTCGCAATTGCATTGTTAACACCAGACCCATTATAAAACCGGTTAGCCCAACAAGCGGCAGCGATTTATAACCGATAATAAAGCACTGATGCAATAATTCTGAAAACTCATACCGTGGTTTAAATCCCTGTACAAAAAACCTTCCGGTAAACCGGCTCATCTCACCGGTTTCACTAAGGAACCGCCTCCATAATTGAGGTAATGGCATACATGCTATTCTTAGACAAATTTTAATGAAATGCAGGGAATTAATTACTGAAGCCCGTCATCGGGAGCAGTGATTGTCATCAAGAAAGACCAGAAAGTGTATGTGGAACGTACTGGACTCGAACCAGTGACCCCTACTCTGTCAAAGTAATGCTCTGAACCAACTGAGCTAACGTTCCATGAACTGAACCTTTCAATAACTACCGGGAGTGTTAACCTCTTGGAACGATAAAATTAAGAGTTTTCAACATTCATTCCATCGGCTATGCAACTTTCCTAAATTTATATTGTCATTAATACAGATGCAGAAGTACCAGGTTACCATACGTTTTGAAATGAGTGATGAATTCATGGACCTGGTGCCATCCCATAGAACGTATATCAACTTCCTGATCAATAAAGGAACTATCGACCATTATGCAGTTAGCATGGAAACACAGCGAGCCTGGATTACATTAAATGCTGGAAGTAAGAAAGAAGTTGAAAAAATCTTGAAAAAATCTCCTCTCTTCAAATTCTGGACATTTGAAACAGATGAATTGTTTGTGCTTGATGGTCAGCATTACCGGCTACCTGAGGTAAACCCGAATTAAATAAAATTCAAAATGAAAAGTCAAAAAAGAGATCCTTTTAAATTTTGATTTTTGACTTTTTACTTCTCCAACCACTTTGGTTTTTGCTTCATCACTCGCTTATACACAGGACAACTATCTATATGTGCGCCAGGCAGGTAACCGGTACTCATCAGAAATTCATTTACAATTTCACCGCCGGTAAACCGGAACGTCTGTCTAAAAAGCTTCACCCATTCTTCCTTTGTTTTCGGATGATTTTTATCAAGCCATTTCTTAAATGAACCATGTTCCTTTTGAATTAGTTTAATGCGCTTAGCATTATGAATTGTAGCTTCTACTTTTAACCTGTTGCGGATTATTCCGGCATCCTGCAGCAACTTTTCCCTTTTCTTTTCACTGTACCGGGACACTTTATTGATGTCAAATTCATCAAAAGCCCTGAAGAAATTATCCTTTTTCTTAAGAATCGTTTCCCAGCTAAGGCCCGCCTGGTTAATTTCAAGGATGAGACGGGCAAAAAGCAGGTTGTCGTCATTAATTGGAAACCCGTATTCGCTATCATGATAATCCCGGTGTACGGTTTCTTTCCCCTTGTTTTGTACAAAATCACAATAGGTAATTGCCATAATACTGAAGTTAAGGATGGGATTTTACTAAAACCCTGTTCTGGGTTGTCCTCGCAAAGATATTTACTTGAAAAATTAAGTTGTAGAATATATTTAATTTTAATAATTTTAGTTCCAATATCCTTCCTGTAAAAACTATCTAAATCCGATATTCTTCCTTACACTATTCAAAAACAACAAAAATTGATTTGCATGAAAATTCTTTACATTAAGAACCAGCCGGGCAGAAAAGAGGCGAACAAACAAAGAAACACTCCTCTTTTCAGCCTTGTTACAAAACATTTATTTGTTTTGATTGCTGCTATTAGTATTCATTCTTCTGCTAAGTCTCAGGCAGGGGAAGCACTGGATTTTGATGGGGCATTAACTAATTATGTTGCACTACCAAATCTTGTTGCAACCGGTTCGTATACAATTGAAGCATGGGTTAATGCAAGAAGTTTTGTTAACGGCGGCAATATTGTTTCTGGATACCAACATGCCTTTTGGGCTCCGGGAGGACAATTAAGCAGCGGGCATAATTTCAGCTTTGCAGATGTACAGGATCCCGCAGCAATGTCAACAGGTGTATGGTACCATGTAGCAGTAACTTATGATGGGGGTACTAATGTAATGACCCTCTATAAAAACGGTGCAGTGGTTGGAACGCCTGTTGCAGTTACCCCTATAACCGAGACATTATTGCATGTCGGTGCTTATTACAATGGGGCCAGTTATTTCGTTTGGGATGGCCAGATAGATGAAGTTCGCATATGGAATGTAGTACGGTCAGGGGCAGAAATTTCAGGCAATCAAAGCTGTATTTTAACAGGTGATGAGCCGGGATTACTGGCTTATTATAATTTTAACCAGGGAATTGCTGGCGGAAGTAATGGTGCTGTTACAACTTTGACAGATGTTTCTGATAAATGCGTTCCAAATAATGGTACACTTACCGGTTTTAATTTGACCGGTGCTACTTCCAACTGGGTTGCACCCGGTTCCGGAGTGAGTGGTTCCTGCAGTGGAACATATCCTAATATCAATGTAACTGGTAATTCAATTTGCATTACTGATGGCGATGCAACACCCTCCACCACAGATTTTACAGATTTTGAATCTAACCTTACCAGGATATTCACAATTGAAAATACTGGTAGCGCTACTTTAAACATTACCAGTGTAACCATTACCGGAACAAATGCTTCTGAATTCAGTGTAACCTCAGCTCCCGCTTCCTCAGTAGCTGCTGCCGGATCAACTACTTTTACTATCACTTTCACTCCCGCATCAAATGGAACAAAGTCAGCTGTTATTAATATTACTACTGATGATGGAGATGAGACTGTATATAACTATGATATAGCTGCGGCATTCTTCACCCTTCCTGTAAATCTTAAATCGTTTACTGCAAGAAAGGACGCTATGCATTCGCTATTAAACTGGACAACTGTAACAGAGGCTAACAATTTGGGATTTGAGATTCAACGCTCAAATAACGGAACAAACTGGTCAGTCATTGGCTTTGTAGCAGGTGCCGGCAACAGCAATGTTGAAACTTCTTACTCCTTTACTGATATAGCCCCTGCGAAAGGTGTTAATTACTATCGCCTTAAACAGGTAGACTTTGATAATAAAGGAAAAATAAGTGAGATAAAAACAGTGACTTTCGCTTTAGACAAAACATTGGTTTATCCAAACCCTGCTAAAGATCAGGTGATTATTGAATTACCTGATTCAAGGCTGATCGGCTCTGTTGCATATCTGACAGACCAACAGGGAAGATTAATCAGGCAAATAGCTATTTCTGCTATACAGCAGCCCGTTTCAGTATCTGCATTATCTCCGGGCATTTACTGGCTAAAAATGGAAGATGGTTTGACTCATAAACTGATCAAACAGTAGTAAGCTTACATATCCAAATAATGAAGCTGCCTGATATAATTATATCGGGCAGTTTTTTTTATAATAAACTTTATCTCCAAAGGGTCGTAAAAAAAGCCTCGACTGAGGCTTTTAGTGGGAGTTGACGGGATCGAACCGCCGACCCTCTGCTTGTAAGAAAGATTAAACTCTTTATTTGCCTTTACTTGGTTTAACCTATTTTATCTAAAGAACTGTTTTTCAAATCTTTGCATGATTATTGCTTTTTTGCTTTAATCATGTTGTAGTGCTGTTTAACTATGATTTGTTTGCAAACTGTTTGCAAATTTTCGAAGGGAAAGGATGATGTGAAAATGAAAATCATTTGTTATGCAAGTAAAAATAGGAGTTATCCTCGACACCAGAAGGATAAAACAAACAAGCAAGTACCCTGTTAAGCTAAGGGTTACTTTTGAAAGGGTAACGGTATATTACCAAACCATCTTTGATTTATCAAAGGATGATTATGCCAAACTTTCTGCCCCGAGAATCAGTATTGAACTGCAGTCTATCCGGGATAAACTAAAGGACATTGAACGAACTGCTGAAAATGCACTTAAAGAATTAAGCACATTTAGTTTTAAAGATTTTGAAAAAGACTACATTCAAAATAATGGTGCTTATTTCCGGCAACGAAAATTAAAACAGGATTTGCCTGTTGAAAGTAAGTCTGAATTCGACTACACCCCCTTTCATAAAAAATTCCCGATTCTACTGGAGACTGATTTGAAGCCCGGAACAATTACAATTTCATACAAGGCATTTATCAAAAAAACGTTGAGTGAAGGCCGTATCAGTTCCGGTATGTATTACCATTGCAGCTATGTCTCGTTAAGAAAATTCAGAGGTAATGTTCGACTGGAAGAAATAACCGTTTCTTTTCTGCATGAGTATGAAAGTTGGTTAAGAGGGCAAAATATTTCCAGCACTACTATCGGTATGTACCTGCGGCCACTCCGTACCATTTTTAATGAAGCCATAGAAGATGGTGTTATCAAAAGAGAAAAGCATTATCCCTTTGGCAGGCGTAAATACAAAATACCTGCATCAAAAAATACAAAGAAAGCACTTGACTTGACTGACATTAAAAAGATTTACTACTATCAGTGCGACCCAAAAAATGAAAGTGAGCAACGGGCAAAAGATTACTGGCTGTTCAGCTATTTTGGCAATGGCATGAATCCTAAAGACATTGCCTGCCTGAAATATAAAAACATACAAGGTGAATATTTAATTTTTGAACGCAGTAAAACTGAAAGGGCAATGCGTAGCGACCCCAAACCTATTACAGTCTTCATCAACGATGATATGAAGGCTATAATTAAACGCCTTGGTAATAAAGACTCATCGCCCAATAATTATATTTTCCCAATCATGGAGCAGGGTATTTCACCATTGCGGCAGTATGAATTGATGCAGCTTTTTGTTCACTTTATAAACGACTGGATGAAACACATACTCAATAGCCTGGGCATTGATAAAAAAGCAACCACTTATGTGGCAAGGCATACATTCTCCACTGTGTTGAAACGTTCCGGCGCCAGCACAGAATATATACAGGAAGCGTTGGGCCATAGTAATATTAAGACTACAGAAAATTATCTTGACAGTTTTGATAAAGAAGTAAAAAAGGATTTTGCAAAACGGTTAACGGCTTTTAAGGAACCGGAATTGCAAGGTGATTTGTTATGATAAAATTTTAAATAATGAAAGCAGATAAAAGCTATGTTGAATTTATTCAATCCATAAAGAAACAAATTTTACAAAGCCGGTATGTGGCTGTCAGGCTGGCCAACAGGGAGCAACTTATGCTTTACTTTAAAACAGGGTTGATGATTTCAGAAAAAATAAAGGCCCAGAAATGGGGAGCCAAAGTACTTGACCAAATTTCGGCAGACCTGCAAAAAGAATTGCCCGGACTAAAGGGCTTTTCGCCGGGCAACTTGAAGAAAATAAGGCTTTTCGCCGAGGCTTATGCACCTCATTTGGTAATTGGTTCGACACCGTCGAACCAATTCGGACTGGCCGGTGCCGGAGAGGGTTTTTCAATTAGTTCGACACTTTCGAACCAAATTGAAAAGAACGCCTTTTATGAGGCTTTTACAGGCATCAGCTTCTCCCATCATTTTACCATTATTACCAAAATAAAAGGCTGGGAATCCCGGATTTTCTATATCCACTCTGCGGCAGCTAATTTCTGGTCGCTGACCGTGCTGGAACACCATATTGAGAATAACCTGTTTGGTAAGGAAGGTAAACTGCCAAACAATTTTGAGGGTACTTTGGCTGAAACCTTAAAGCCTTCTGCACTAAAAATGTTTAAAGACGAATACCTGCTTGATTTTATTGCCGGTGATGAACTAGACGATGAACGCCATATTGAACAGCAGGTGGTTTTAAACATCCGGAATTTTATTTTGCAAATGGGTAAAGGCTTTTGCTTTATTGGCAACCAATACCGGCTTGAAGTGGATGGCGATGAATTTTTTATTGACCTGCTGTTTTTTAACCGCCACCTGCAATGCCTGGTGGCTTTTGAATTGAAGAAAGGGAAATTTAAACCAGCCGATGCAGGGCAGCTTAATTTTTACCTGAATGTACTGGATGAAAAAGTAAAAATACAGCAGGAAAACAGCAGCATTGGCATTGTGCTTTGCAAAGAAAAAAATAATACCGTGGTTGAGTTTGCTATTAAGAGTTTTGATAAAGCCATGGGAGTTGCTACCTATAAAACCTCTAAACAAACGCCGGTGCAAATGAAAGGGATATTGCCGGATACGGATGAGTTGGGGAAATTGTTGGAATGATTTTGTTATACCAGCTTCAGTATTTCATGGCATCATCGTTGCGTCGCAATCCTTTCATCGGTTGGTTAGAATGGCATCAGGATAAATCAAGCATGAAATGTTTCAACAAAGGGCTTGAAGTTCCGTCATGTTTTGAGTAGTAACTGTAACTAACATTGTGAGCCTTATTATTAACCAATATCTCTTTAGCTCTCTTTTCAGTAATAAGTATTCGATTTAGTAGCTCAACTATTTTATGACTCTTACCTTCTAATACATAACCAAGAAGGCAACCATTAGGATATCTGCCACTGGTAAAATTATCTATTCCCGTTTCAATATATCTTTTCCTGAGTTTATAGGCATCCACAATTGCTCCTGTTGAGTTTTTAGTCCAGTTATTTTCCGCTAAATTTTTAGCTTCCATATAATATTCGAATTCAGCGTTTGAACTCCATACAGAATATTTAAAATCAATTCGTGGAGATTTGTCTGCATCTTTCAGGCCATCATAAGTTTCATCTGTATCAAGATAGTTTTCCCTTGTTAAAGTGATTTGCAAATCTAACCTGAGTTGGCTTTCCATCACAAATCCAATCAACTGTGCCGTTATATTATTTTCACTTTCTTCACTTACTTTACGATTTGAGTTTCGGAGAGAATTATAGGCGTCCAATAGAAGGTAAATGCAATTACCTTCGAATTTTAGTTTGAATTGATTTATTATATCTTGGTTTAGCTTGCCGTTCATTTATGACATTTTCAAGATTTCACTCACTAATTCCCTGGCATCATTTATGGCCATTGAACGGCTCCAAAATCTTTTTTGATTTGGTTTGATTATGTAAATGTCATTCCCATCATAATATTTTATTTGCTTTTGGATGTAGATATTTTTTGCCAGAGTTTTAAGTGAGTATTTATTTATTTCTTCTAAATATTTATTATACTCTATTGAATCAAACGACTCTACTTCTTTTTCCTTTTTTGCAAACGATATCTTTACAATATTCAAAGGTGCAGCCTTAGAAGTTTCAAAGAAGGCCGCATTGACAAAATATTTTTCAGAAGATAAATACTCATTTAGCTCTTTAGAAATAAGCAAAGAAAAAGATTTGTTTTCAGACTGTGTGATACTTTTTAGAGCCATCGATTTGTGTCCTTCAAAAAGCAGACTCAAACTTATATTGATAAAATCATCAATTAAAATCCTTTCATTTTGACTAAATCCAAAAAGCTTAAAGATGGCGTTATTGATTTCCTGTTCAATGTCAGAAATGTCTGATACAAGAGGATAGTTCGCTATTATTCTTTTCTTAATTTTTTCAATTTGGGTCGATAAGTTTTCAAAAACAATATCGTTCAAATTCATTGGGAGTTTCAGTATTTCATTGGGCTGTATTACTTCTCTTTCTATTCCGGTTGAAGCAGAAATCAGAAATGAGTAGTAAGTTGCAAATTTTGAATTAATTAAAGCAGATAAGGCTTTTAAAAAAACTGAAGAACCGCCCGACAATCCCAAGACCATATCATTAAAAGTACAATCATAATCAAGGTATGATGCACATAGTTTTTTATCACTGAGGCCAGATTTTATTAGTAAGTGAGGGGCTTTGTAAACCTCTTGATGCTTTCCTATTCTCCTAAAGGCATTTATTTTTTTAATTTCCTCAGATTCAGATATGCGATAATATTTACGATAAACCTTTTTTAAATCTTTACTTAAACCCTGATGCAGTTTGATAGATGATTCTTCCGGAGAGTAATAACGATGCACTGCCTCTGGATTTATATAAGGCATTTTAGGTAATTCATTATTGATAATGGGTTGTTCAGTTGAACGATACAGAAATTGTAATCCAACAGCTTTCTTAATACTTCTTTCTTTAAGGACTTCAGATAATTTTGGTAATTGCTCAACCTTTTTTATTAAGTTATAATCTTCCAAAGTACCCCACATAGCAATTTTCCAAATTGTAGTTGATGGATTATGGCATTCTTCACGGGGTAGAAATTTAACATCAGTAGAATCAATTACAACTCCTTCTACCAAACTATTTTTTACATAACTCTTCGGTGCCCAATATTCGATTGTGGAACTTTTTTTCTCTGGGATTTGCTTTTGATAAAAAACAATGCTAACAGGACCTACAGCTGAGGAAAAAAGCTGTCCGCCAAAAGATTTAGGAGTTTTTCTAAAAATTGAAAAATTATAAATTTTTTCTACATAGGTTTCATTAAATAACCACTGGCGGAAATTTTGAAATGGAGTTTCTGTGTTTGTTAAAACCTTAGTATTGAAAATTAATGCTACTGAGCCGGTAGTTGTAAAGGAAGCAGATTTGTGTAAAAAAGGTATAACCATGTCTTTACCAAAATCATGCTGTTCACAGTACTTTTTAATTGAGGGCAAATCAATTTTTGAGCCGAAAGGTGGATTCCCAACCACCAAATCAATACTTCCAAAGTAATCTACAGCTACTTCACCAATACTATCTTGCCGAAGTAGATTGGCACCTTGCTTCTTTAGGGCCTTATCTTTCGGGTCGAAAATTAAATAAGGAAATCTATATCGCTTATCAATCCATAGAGTTCTCGGGTTTAAATGTTCCAGCATTGCCAGATATAAACTGAAAGCTGTAACCCTGATTGCCAATCGGTCATATTCAATCCCAAAAATATTTTTCTCAAGAATTTCTCTTAAATCACCAAAACTTATTTGTTGACCAGGGTGAGCATTCTTCCATCGTTTAACTAACCGCTTGAAGCTTTCAACCAAGAAAATTCCTGAACCGCAAGCTGGGTCAAGGATTTTAAATTGCCACTGAGTTTCGTTTTTAAATTTTAGTTTTTCATTCAGTATTAATTCCACTAAAGATGGTGGAGTGTAATACTGCCCTGCTTTTTCTTTTTGACTTTCTTTAAACTCTTCCAGAAAATGCTCATAGATTTCACTTAGTAATTCAATTTGAATTATATCAAACCGGAAGAGTCTCCATTCATTAAACAATTTTGGTGTACCAGTTAAATCACCATCAAAAAGGCATTTTTTTATTACATCAAGATGTTTTTCTGTAACCGTCTTCTTTTCTCCAGGTATTAATGGAAATACATTACCATTAAAGTGGTCTTCCACTTTTTCAAAAATTGAATAGGTGGAATCTTTGTCTGCAAGAATATCAATATAGCTGATAGCACCAGGCAATATTTTTTTATATAAATTGGTTTCTTTTGCTGCCCCCTTATCTTCCAAATACATAATGAAAATAGAACGCATCAATAAACTATGAATGACTTCGTCTGATAATTCTAATTTCTTAAGCTGCTTTGCAGCATTCAAAAGTGATTTAACCAAATATTTATCAATTCTTTCCTGTAATGAAATCTTATCTCTTAGTTTGTTTTCCGTAGTCCATAGAAGGCCGCAATCAACAGCAACCCTGGAAAATAGTTCTTTGATGTTATGAAGTGCTTTCAAATTATCAAAATCAGAACGAATGATTTCTAACTTTTCTAATTCATCAGATAATTTAAGGCTTGTATTTTCGTAATTGAACGGTCTTTTAGAGCAGTTATAAATTCTAATTTCTGTTTTGGATAAAATAAATAAAAAAATAACTTTTCGATAGTTCCAACATAGGTGTTGAATCCGGGCAATGTCTTTTAATGTACCTTCATCGAAATGATTTATTTCTTTAAATAAAATAGCAGGATAATCACCGGACAAATAAACCTTATCAACCCCTAAATAACTTATTTCTTCCAAATCGGAAGAGAGGTTTTCTTTACGCACATTTTGAATCTCTGTGAAATCAAAATCAATATAGAATTCCTTTGGAGTCATAAGTTTATAAGCCTGAGGGTAATTGGTTTAGCCCAAAAATACTAAAATAATTAGTATTTCATCATTCTTTGGTCAAAAATAATGGATTACAAGGGTTTAGAGGTCAATTAAATGGACAGCTAGTATCAATTTTTCAACTATTTATCACCCTTCTCCGCCTTTAACCTCCCCACTTCCTCCCCAATCAACCGTTTTATATCCATCTTCACCTGGTAATAATTATCCAGCACCTGCTGTTGGGTAACATTGGAGACCGCAGGAATATCCCGGTAGTTACTCACTTCTGCATTCACTTTTTCATGGTCGTTGATGACTTCGGAGTGAATCAGGTTTAGGCTGTTTTTATCAAGGCTGACATTACAAACTACAAAAACTCAGCGGAGTAGTGTCATTTAGCCTGAAGGAAGTAATAAATATTTTCATTCTGTCCATGTGAGTTTGTTCACTGCGTCGTATATTTCCAAATAGCTTTGCGTTCAACTTTGCACATAAAAACTCATAAATATCTCTTGCAAGTTTCTCTTCTTGCCTCATGTAAAGAATGGCATCTTTTCTCTGTTGATTTAAGGTAATGGCCTGCGGCTAAAACCAGCAATTGATAATATGACAGATGTTAAAGAAAAAATGATTATTTCATAATCTTAAGTTTTATATATCTTAAAAACCAGTTTCCATCGCACTGTTAATAATAACATCAAACTCAGCCTGGGTAATATACTGAGGGGTATAAGTACCACCTGCATTTAGTACATTTCTATAGAATGACCGAAGGTGGTTACGGCTTCCTTTAGTCAGCATATCATACACTAAACGAATGTCCTGGTTGTCAATATTGACCAATGCGTTCTTCAAATCGAATATGTCAAGGTCTTCAATGGTTGCCCCCACTTTGTAGGCTTCAAGTACACTTGTATTGCCTTGTGCCACCAGTTGGTTATAAAGCCCCTGTAATATGGTATTATTAAATACGCCAACCGGGTTTGTACCTACGGGGTCTGTTAAACTGTACTTATTAAGCAACAGTAATACAGATTCCATATGAGTTTGCTCGCTGCTGGAAATATTAGTGAATATATTTACACCCCATTTATTGTACAAAGTAATGTAAACATCCAGGGCCAATTTTTCTTCCTCTCTCATAAAAGAAAGGCTGGATAATTCTGTAGAGTTTAATGGCTCTTTTGGCAAACTGGTAATTTGAGCCTGCAGATTAGCAATGTTAATATTTCCATTGTTATTGCCATTATTAGCAGGAGTGTCATCTTTACTGCACGATGCCACTGAAACAATTAATGCAGCTGCAATCAACAAGAAACTTCCGGCTTTTAATACTTTTTTCACGATAAAATGTTTTATTGTGATTAGTTTGTTTTATGTGATAAAGGTATTTCAGTTGTTATTGCTTTTTAATAACAAGTGTTACATAAGCAAGTGATAAATGTTAATGTAAATACAATTTCAAGTAATACTTTTCCGAGTAAATAAAAGGGTCGTATTATTTGTGAAGTTGCCTTAGTGTTTGGTACTGTTTTTAGTTTTCGTTGTCGGCAGTATCAGAAATATCCTGGAATATTATCTGCTTTAGTTCAACTATCTAACTCTATAATTTAAATTGCATCATAAGGCTTCCATATTCCTGTGTGTATTGTCCTTTAAACTCTGCTCCAATAGATTTTTGACTAATAGTGATACTGTATTTCGGTTTTTCAAATGTTATACCAACATCATATAATACAACTACTCTCTCTATTTGGTCTTTACTTAAAACATAGCCATTACTCTGAGGACTGATTTGATTTAACAGACCTCCCTGTAATAGAGCATTACTTAGTACAACCCTTGCAGCGGGTTTCATAAATACATATAACTGTGATATATTTTTTTTTGTTTGTGCCACAGAAATTTCGTCAAAATAATTATTGAATTTGCCTACTCTTAGCATAAACCCTGCACTTGCCGCATTATAAGTTGTACCACTGAATGTTTCAATAATACCAACCAGTAAAACCTTATTTGAGGCCAGTAGCATTTGCTTTTCGATACTGATGTTATAATTCAGGATTATATCGTTTGGTACCTGGTTGTGCCAGCCGAGTGGTTTTGTATAACTGATTACCCTGTGTGCCCAAGTTTGGGTTTCTTTGGCAAAACTCAGCGGTCCTATTACACCCAAACGAATTTCAGAGATAATTTTTATTTTTTTTATATTGTCAATTGACTGAAGAGAATGTATGTTGTACAATGCACCTGCATAGGGCCGGTCATTATACTGAATATCCGGTACATCAATATTTTTGGGTGTAAACATAAATTGCGCTACTCCCCATCCGTAGATGTTATTATTATCATCTGAAATATTAAGCAAGAGTGATGAAGGGAATTTTGCCTTGTGTTTTTTTGTATAAAAATAATCTATCCTGATGCCGTTGGTATAATACCTGTCTGTACCATCTCCCCGAACATTGATAAAATCGTTATCCCACAGGATGCGTAATGAATGTTTATTATTCACTGGCTGCGCTTTTGCATTGCTGTCATTAATTACCGATAAAGCCCAGCCAAAAAAAAGAAGTAAAAAATATTTAGCTGACAGTTCCATTAGTGATGATATGAGGTATTTTACTTTGTGCAGTTTTTCTTCCGAATCTTTCTTTCAATCTATCTACCAAATAATACAGCATCGGCACTAAATAAACAGTCAGTATTAAAGAAGACAAAAGCCCGCCAATAATAACCCAGGCCAACCCATTTTTCCATTCGCTGGCTGTTCCTTTTGCCAGCGCAATAGGCAGCATACCAAATACCATTGCCAAAGTGGTCATTAATATTGGACGCATACGTTCCTTACCGGCTTTAATTAATGCCTCTTTGTAGTGCATGCCCTGTGCCTTTAACTGATTGGTAAAATCAACAATCAGAATAGCATTTTTTACTACCAATCCCATCAGCATTATCAAACCAAGCAGAGCAAATAAACTTAAGTTACTTAATGCTAAATTCAATGCAAGGAAAGCACCAATGGCTGCTACTAAAATAGAAAACAAAGCAACAAAGGGATAAACGAAATTGTCGTATAAGGCAACCATAATTAAATAAATGAGCAAAAACGAAATCATTAAAACAGAACCCAAAGCACCAAAACTATCATTCTGTCGTTTTATATCACTTCCCCATGTCATATCTATTCCACTTGCCAGAGGATTTTTTTGGAGATACGCCACTACTTCATCCGCAACCGTTCCTGACGGACGGCCTAAAGCATCGGCAGTGAGTGTTACAGCAGGCTGGCGGTCTTTTCTTTCTAACAGTGACGGAGAGTTATCTCTCTCCACTTTTGCAAACTGCGAAACTTCTATTGGCAAACCCATTGGATTAACAATAGATAACCGTTTTACATCGTCATAGTTTTTTCGTTCAAACTCATCTAACCAAATTCTTACAGGATACTCTGTTCCGTTTTCTGTAAGTGTTGCATCATCATTACCGGTAAATGCTGTCCTTAAATTCAACCCGGTATAAGCAGTTGTTAATCCCAATCGCTGCATCTTATCTTTATCGGGAACTATTTTATATTCAGGGCTTCCGGCCTCTACTGATAAACGGACATTATCTGCACCTGGTATTTTTTCTACAATAGATTTTAATTCATTACCTGATTTCATTACCAAATTCAAATCATTTCCGCTTAAAGTAATTTCTATTGGCGCAGAACGTGGCACTAAACCCAATGCTGCCATCGAATAATTTATTGCAGGATACTTTAATTTCAACTCTTCCCGAAGTGTTTTCATAAACTCTTCAGTTGCCAAATTATTAAGTTCCTTTTTAGATTTTAATTGAATGGTAAATTCAGTCTTATTTGCCGAGCCTACACCCAGACTTCCTATACCTGTACTCGGGCCGCCTACATTACTGAATACTGTTGCCACTTCTTTTTGTTGCAGAATATAGGTTTCTACCTGTTGAGATACTAAATTATTTTGCTGGATAGATGTGGACCTATCAAATTCTAAACTCATCCGAAACTTACCCTGGTCGCCGGTTGATATTAATTCCTTACCAATAATTCCCTGCCTCATTATACCTAAAGTCATTGCAAAAAGCAGCACTACTATTCCGGTAAAAATCAACTTATGGCTTAACACCCATTCTAATTGTTTGCCATACCAATTGATAACTTTATCTAACTGATGTTCAAACCAAAGCAGAAAGCGATTGAAAAAATTAGCAGGTTTTAAATCTTCTTTCTTGCCAATTCGAGATGCCAGCCAGGGAGTTAATGTAAAACCCACCAGCAAACTGGTGAGTGTAGAGGTTACCACCACTACTGAAAATTGTTTGAGCATATCAGCTACAAAAACCTGTAAAAACAGGATTGGTAAAAACACCACTACATCAACCAAAGTGATGGACAAAGCGGCAAACCCTATTTCCATTCGGCCATCCATTGCAGCAACCCGTTTTTCCTTTCCTTTATCCAAATGCTTTTGAATATTTTCCAATACCACAACAGCATCATCTACCAGGATACCGATAATTAATGACATGGCCAGCAAAGTCATCAGGTTAAGTGTATAACCCAATAACCACATCATTGCGAAAGCAGTAACCAATGAGGTGGGAATGGCGACAATTACAATTAAGGAGTTTCTGAAACTCCGCAGAAATAAGAGCATTACCAATGAAACCAATAGCACTGCTAATATCAAATCGAAAACAACTGAATTTACAGCAGCAATAGTATTATCAGTACTGTCATCTGCAATGATAAACTTTACACCTGCATTTGTATTTTGCCCTTCAATGGCTTTGAATTTATTACGAACCAATTTCGAAACATCAACCGCATTGGCATCCCCCTGTTTTTTCAACATTAACCCAATCCCATTTTTACCATTATACCGGCTGATGGATATCGTTTCTTTAATTCCATCAACTACAGTAGCTACATCTTTTAAATATACCGGACTACCAGGAACAGGCATTGCCACTTGTACATTTTTAATATCTTCTATTGATGTGAATTTTCCGGTAAGCCTTACTGAACTATTTTCTTTGTCTGTTTGCACCTTACCGGCCGGTAAGTCAAGTCCTGAGCGGTTAACAGCATCAACCACCTGCGAAAGAGATAGTTTGAAAAGTTTCAAGTTATCCTGATTCACTTTTACCTGTACTTCCCGTTCTTCACCACCTAAAATAGTAATCTCGGCCACACCTCTCAACTGTTGTATTTGCGGAAGGTATTCATCTTTCATTTTTTGATAAAATGCTGTCGAAGGCAAATCGCTTGTGGCACTGATAGACATTATCGGTAAATCATTCGGCGACACCTTACTCATTACGGGACTTAAAATGCCTGCCGGCAAATCTTTGCGGATATTATCAATGTAGCGTTGGGCATCCTGCATTGCTTTATCCAGGTTAGTACCGTATTTCAGGTTTGCAATAATGATAGAGGCGTTTGGTAAAGATTTTGTAACCAAATAATCTACCCCTTCCATATTTGATAAAGCATCTTCAATTTTTCTTGATACGGATGTTTCCACTTCAGCAGGCTCGGCTCCGGGGTACGCAGTTTTAATAACCACAACCGGCTGATTAAAATCTGGCATAAGTTCATAACTCAGGTTTTTATATCCAATAATACCTAATAAGGTAAGCACACTGAAAAGAACGATTATCAGTGATGGGCGTTTGATTGATATTTCTGTAATATTCATTTTGTTCAATTAAGAATTTAGAATTAAGAATTGCTCTTTTTTAAAAACAAAATGCTAAAAGCTAATTCAAAATCTATAATGCGTTTGCCTTTCTTCATTTGTTATTTTTCTTATTCGCAAAAGTGATATGCCACATTCCCCTTAAACCGCCGGTTTTAAAATCGTAAGCCATATCTAAGGGATAAAGCGTATTGATGGCTTTCCAGACTGGTGGTTGTATATCGGTGCCTTTAGCACCATGACATGAGGCACACATAGACAGTAACATGATTGGTTTATAAAAATGAACTTCGCCATTTTTACTTCTCTCAGTTATGGGTTTTATAGAATCATTTATTATTCCCTGTTCTTTTAGTGAAGCAAACATTTTCAATATCCGCTCTTCTGATGTACCGGGTTTATTCGCCGGGTTTCTGTATTTCAAAGCTGTTCTTCTTATTTTTACTGAATCGGAAGCATAAATATTTGTAAGCGAATATGCCGCTGTTTTACAGTAAGGCACAGCGCCTTCAACACCAGATTGGCTGATTGCAGATTGCAACGAATTTCGCAGGGTATCAAATGTTTTCTTTACTATACTATTTCCCATTATTGTGTACTCAGATTTTAAGTTATCATTACTTTTAGTGCTGTTATTGCAGGCAACAAATAATGCAATTTGCAGAATGCTGATATAAATAATGATATGCTTCATAATTAGTAATTTTTAATTTCTAATTCTTTACTGTCACATTAGCCCCATCAAAAAGATTTATAAATCCATTTGTTACAATTACATCTCCTTCTTTTAATCCTGCTGAAACAGCTACCTTGTTTTCATATTTTTTTGATATAGTGATATTTTGCAAAAAAGTCTTGCCGTTTTTAACAAGATAAACCTGGGGTTGATTTTCTGAGCCAACAATAACTGAGGCAGGAATTACAATGCCTTGTTCAGGTGTATTATTTCTTAAATTTAACTTGCCAAACATGCCCGATTTAATGGCCAGGTTTGAAACATTGCTCACTGTAAACTGAACTGGAAACGAGTTGCCAACATTGGCTTTGCTACCTATTAAAGATGTTTTTCCCTGTAGCATAATTTCAGGAGCTGCATCTGCAATAATTTCATAAGAATTTTTGTATTTAAACAGGTTTAAATCGCTTTCAGGAACATTCACCGTAAACTTTAATTGGCTTATATCTGTAACCTGCAGCAATGGAATGCCCGGCGATGCAAAAGCACCCACTTCACTTAGTTTGGCAGTTACCACACCATTAAAAGGTGCATAAACAGTGGTTTTATTTAATTGTTCTATAATACTTGCCCTTAAAGCTTGTGCATTTTTCAGCGATGATTTCTGCATAATTGTGCTGCGTTGATTCTTTGCAGTTTGTAATTGCAATTCAGCTTTTTCTAATTGAATTCCCTGGATGGCATCTGCAGCAACAAGAATTTTATATCGCCTTACATCATCCTCCAATCCATTTATTTGTATTTGGTTTGCCTGCAATTGAATGTCAATTTCTGAAATTATATTTTGTATCTGTACGTTTACTGTGTTCAATTGCTGGTTCAATAATGCATCATCCAATTTTATCAGAGCCTGACCTTTTCTCACAATACTTCCGGCATCTGCATACATCGCATTTATTTTGCCCTGTACTTCGGCGCTGAGTTTGGTTTCTTTATTTGGTTCAAATGTGCCTGTATAAATATGTCCGGCACTACTATTTTCCAGACGAACCGTATCAGTTTGCACATTGATAGCCTGTTCCTTACTGTATTGATACACTTTTTTTTGAGTAGTGTCCTTGTTTTTTTTCAGACGAATAGCAATAACTGCTACCAGTAACAAAGGAATTAAAATGTATAAAACCTTTCTCCAATTGATTGACTTTTTTTTCATGTCGGTAATAATTAGTTTGTAATTTTTAATTCCCGATTTTTATTTGATTAGTTAGTTTTTTGAGTTCCAAATCAGCCTTCAAATAATCCACCACTACCGACAGGTAATTTTGCTGGGATTCCCGTAAGGCCGTATCTGCCAGCAAAACATCTGTTAAAGAAGCTGTTCCTTGTTTTTGTTGCAGTACAGTTTGTTCATATATTGCCTGGGCCAGCTTAATTTGAGAGGTGTTAGTTTCAATAGATTTTTGAGCAACCGTTCTTTGCCGTTTTGCATTTTCTATTTGCATAGCATTTTGTTCGGTAGCCAACTGCACCTGCAATTCACTGTTTTTTATTTCTAATTTTTTCAGATTAATTTTTCGTTGGGTTACAGTACCATTGAATAATGGATAGTTTAATTGAATACCTGCAAAACCAATAGGATAGAATCTTAAAAAATCATTGGATTGCTTGTCGTACCCAAAACCTGTTTTACCATAGGTACCAAAAAGTGAGACCGAAGGAAGTTTACTCTTTTTCAATGTACTTAACTCACTCAGCAACAATTTGGATTGTGTATTTGCCAGGCGAATATCTATTGCAGGAGTGGCTGAATATTCATTACTCTTTTTGTATAGGATTTCCAGCTCAATTTGCATGTTTTGGTCAAGAGGTATCCCCATTGCAAATTTCAACGCATTCATAACCTGCTCATATTTACTGCTCACTGATTCTCTTTGTGTTTCTAATTGTTCCTTTTGTAATTGCACTTTACCCACATCCGTTCCCTTTGCCATCAGTTGCTCTTTAAGCAATTGCATATTTCTTAAAAGCTTAGAAGTATTTACTATGTTGCTGTCAATAAATGATAGCTGCCTGAGTAACAGTTGCCCGTTGTAATAGAGATTAGAAATATCAAAATAAATTTGTTCTTCCGTTTTCTGTAGTTGTAAATCGTTTAGCTCTGTTACTATTTTAGTCGTTTGTATAGCGCCAAACACCTGCGGATTATACAAGGGCATAGTTAATTGTAAATTAGCATTGATATTATGCGGTACGCCAAATTGTGTTTCCTTAAAAGTTCCTGCAGGGCCGCCAAAAATAGATGCAGGCATTAACTGTGTTGGCAAATCGGTAAAGTATTTATAATCTGCATTGGCTGAAATTTTAGGAATCAGGTTAGCTTTTGCTTCCTTTTTTCTTTTCTGGCTTATCGCAACATTGTTTCTGCTCATTTGCAAAGCTTTGTTGTAAACCTGTGCTGTATCAATGCACTGTTGTAAGCTCCAAACCTGTGCCTGTACTGAATTAAACCCTATTATAAAAAGCCCCAGGATTAAAACTTGTTTGCGAATGTTCACTAACTTCATTGGTCAAATTTTTTATTTGATTAGTAACAGCGTACTTTCATATTCTGCAAGGACCCAATGTTTAACTTTCGGTTCAATACTTATAAAATCTCCAACAATCATCCGCTCAGAATAAGACTTCTCATTCTCGAAGAAGACCTCACCTGCAATGCACACCAAAAGGGCAGGTATGGCGGTGATATGCTCTTTTAAACTGCCTCCTGCATTGAGATGAATCACGGTAACTCCTTCGGTAGCATCAAATAATTTTTTTGTTTGAAGAAGTTTATCACTCTTCAATAAGGTCTTAAGGTTCATTCGAAGTAGTTTTTGAACGTTAATAAATATTCCTGAATTTCTTCAAGTGTTTCAGTGGCATTCTTACCGGTTTTTAATTTCTCTAATTCGTCTTTCAGCGGGATTAAATAATTGTGTAACTGATTATGTGATTCACCCGTCATAGTACATTTGTCAAAAATTGTTTTAAATTCCACTTGAAGCGAATCATAAAGCTTGTCTGAATCCATTTTGCGACTGATTCCCACCTGAACAAGAGAAGACATATTGCTAATACCTGTAATGGTTTCAGGATTCGCCTTCCACTTTTTCCCATTGTCAAACTGCACTTTGCCTACAGATTCTTCATGTTCCTCTTTGTTGCCCTTTTGCTCATCCTTCATTACTGCCTGTTGATGATTCTCATGGTTAACTTTTTTTTCCTCTTTCTGGCTATTACAGGCAACTAATACAAGAAGCACAACAGGCAGTAAAAAATTAGACTTTTTCATTTTTTGGTAGTTGATTGTTATTTAATAAAAAATATGATGCAACTGCTAATAGTATTGTTAAGCCCATACGAAATATCATTGCGTTTATGGTTTTAGCTTCATACAATCCACCTTCGCTAATATGTATCTTTAATCCTATAAAAGCTGCAACAAGAATAACTGCAGATATAACCAATAACCAAACCGGCCACTTTTTCATTTTAAGTAACCCATACGCAGCTACCAGGTATAAAATACTGCTAATAAAATTTGCCCACACAACAAGTGGTACGTAATTGCCCTCTTTCTCTCTGATTCCAAAAAGGTCGAAGATTACGGAACTGCTTAGAAACAATGTAAGCAGGGCAAACAGCAGTAATACGGTTGCTGTTATTTTCAGGATTTTTTGTTTCATTCTTACTACTTTAAACTTTTAACAAAGTCAAAATACTTCCCATTAGTTTGTTCCCCTTTTGTTTTACATCAAAAGAAAAATCTGTCATTCTCCATTGAAGCATGTGCAGCCGAAAACTCCCCATGATGATGTGTAACATGTCTTCCTCAGGGGTAGAGGTTTCAAACACTCCTTCTAATTGCCCCAGCTTAATAATTGGTAAAAGGTGCTTTCTTTTCGTTGCCATTATCTGCATAATAGCAGCATTGATTTGTTTACTTTCTTCCAGCAAGCCTTCCGAAAATACAGCGACTAAGAAATGAGGATGTTTTTGAAAAAAATCAAACTGGTTATTAAATACTGCCTTTATTTTTTCCTCCGGGTCATTCAATTTAGCAACACAGCCGGTAAGCCGTTTATCCATATCAGCAGCCAGGTACTGAAGCATGGTAACGATAACTTCCTCCTTACTTTTAAAGTGACGGTACAGTGCACTCTCTGCAAATCCCATCTTAGCGGCAAGATTCTTTGTAGTAAGGCCTGCAAGCCCTGATTCAGTAAGGATTTCACCTGCCGCTTCAATAATTTCCAATTGACGTTCTTTAATTTCCATAACAATATTTTGGTTTAACGATTATTTCAATCGGCTACTATATCAACTTACTGCTTGTTAAGGAACGCCGAATACATCCAGACTAATTTTTCCTGCATCCTGATATAGTCGCTCATTAAAGCGTTGGTACCTTTGTCGCCGGCTTCGGCCGATAAGGAAAGTAATTCCCGCTGAAGCATAATAACTGTCTGAGAGGAATTTAAAATTTCTTTAACCGCCATTATGCCATCCGATACCTTTATGCTCTCTGTAATTTTTGAAGTTTTTTTATACTCAGAATAATTGTGATTGGGCGAATGTCCCAATGTCAAAATCCTTTCGGCCACTTCGTCAATTTTAAGTAATAAATCGATATACAGTTCTTCAAACTTTAAATGGAGTTCAAAAAATTTCTCCCCTTTAATATTCCAATGGTATCCTCTTGTGTTTTGATAAAAGAGGGAATAGTTAGCCAGCAATTCATTGAGCTTTTCAGCTAATTGTGTCGCCTTTGTACTATCAAGTCCTATTGCATTTAGATTTTTCATGTTTTTATTTTTAAGTTTTACTATTGATTGTTATTTTCTTTTACATTACTTTAAACTGCACTGCTAAGTCTCATTTTATAAAAAGAAATACCCAGCCATATTACAGAACTCGTCATAGCAATAGCGCCAATTAACACTAAAGCAGGTGGCAGACCAAAATATACTTCTGATAAAATGCCAATAGGCATCAGCAAGCCCGTTAAAGCAAGCCACGAAATGGCTTTGATATTTTTAAGTTTATCTCTGAAGTGCAGTAATAAATAGCCGATAAGGATATTCAGAAATGCAAAGAGATTACCGTGAACGTGGGCCAATCGGCTTTCAAAATGTTTTCCGAGGCTGTATGAGTTTACCCATTCTTCTTTGCCTGATGCAAAGTCCCTTAAATAAATTAAGAGGAACCCGTAGGCCATAAAAGCTCCCATGGTAAGGAACCCGATGGCAATGTTGTTTTTCCCGTTCATGATTTCTGCTTTTAAGATAAGTGTGTGAATATTCACTCACAAATTTAAAACTGGCTTTTATCACATTATTGTAACTTTTGTTACATATAAACATGACGTTGGTCAGCAAAAGCCCTTTAATGCTATAGAATGGGCACTACAAATAGTGTAGTTTACCTTCATGGGAAAAGAGGCCAGGAGTAAGTCACCATTTTCTGCAAAATTTATATTCGAAAATGTTATTCTGTTATGCTCGTCTTCAACCACCACAATCACCCTCTTAATATCCATCTTCACCTGGTAATAATTATCCAGCACCTGCTGTTGCTGAACATGGAAAGTATTAGAAGTATTAAAAAATAACTAAACCACCTCAAACTCAGCACAATCAATTCTTATGTCCTGCGGCAGCAGTTTTTGTTCTAATAATTTACAGTAAGGAGCTTTGTTTTTTGTGGAAAAATGTTTACAGTAATGGCAGGTGCGTTGTACATTGATAGCATCGGATTGATGAAGTTGGGTAATAAGGGTTGCAATCATTTCCCATAATACTAATTTCTCAGGCTGCTTTATACCAGTAATAATTTCAGTGATGGGATTTACAAAGTGTTCTGTATCGGAAACAATTTTTTTCCCCAATGCTGTTAACTGAATACTGTAACTCCTTGTATCCACATCATCAGTAAGTTTCTTAATCATGTCTTTTTGTTCCAGCACTTTTATAGCATCGCTTATGGTTGGCTTGGTTACATTAAACTCCTGCGCCAGGTAGCTAATAGTGGATTTATCTGAGGAGTGATGCTGAATAAAAATCAGCAACTGAATTTGTATAGGACTTAAGCCATGCTGTTTTGCCTTTTCCCAAAGCAAAACCCTGAAAACCTGCGACAGTCTTTCCAGTCCGGCAACAATTTTGCTATCGAGATTTGTGTTTTGTTCTTTTAAGTTAAAGACAGACATGCTATCTACAATTTTCCATTTCTATTATAAAATAACCTTTTTCATTGATGGCGGCTTCCATTTCCACAGTAGCTGCTTCAATATGACAAAAGCTACACTCTTTAGCCGTTAATGGTTGTCCATCCTGATTTTTAGATTGTAAGTAATCCTTACCAAATGTATGAATTAATGTTTCATCTTTTATAATATCTGGAGCAATAATGTCGAAGTGCATTATACTGCCATCTTTCCTTGTTATATAAGTATCCCAAACAGCAACTCTCATTTTACTAAGTTTTAGATTTTAAAAATAAAAAGATGAATAGCCAGATTAACCCCTTTAGCAGGAAGAAAATAAATCCGGCTATTCCTATTCTTTTAAAATATGATGTTATTTTAGAATTCACCTTTATTGATATACGGATACGTCCAGAGAATGACTGTAAGGGTTACTGCTTTAAACCAAGAAGCATACATCGCTTCTACCGTTTCTGTATCGTGACCTTTTTTGCCTAGAAAACCTTTGATAGTTGCAGTGATAGGGAAAATAAATGCTACCAAATAGCGATAGTGAATAATAGGAACCGTGTCCACATTATCCGTTTTGTTTTTCTTTAGGCTATGATGTCGCAAAGCAATTTCCTGTTGGTAGTTAAGCCAATCCTGGTCGTAAGGCTTGTTGCATAAGTCCATAATCCATTGTCCGAACCTTGCTCT
The DNA here is from genome assembly GCA_044221225.1 of Chitinophagaceae bacterium. Lineage (GTDB taxonomy): Bacteria > Bacteroidota > Bacteroidia > Chitinophagales > Chitinophagaceae > JJ008. The sequence continues at coordinate 168,848 of JBGAPQ010000006.1, read as the reverse complement.
TACTGCTGTGAGGTAATCCATATTGGGTTGCCCATCTTTGGTAAAATAATGAACTAAATGTTCGTTACCCCCTACAAAACCATACCACAAGTCAAGCACTTCATTGGTTTGGTCTTTTAACACTTCCCCTGCAAGGCGAAGATTTATTTCATCTTCTTCGGTAAATAAAACCGTTTTTTTAAGAAGGTCTAAGTCGGCAATGCTTACAGGTGATTGCCCTACTTGCCCGTAGGCATAACCCTTAATTTGTTCTGACATTGTATATGATTTTAATTTATTGAAAGAACAAATATAGTAAGGATTCCTAACTATAAACAAATATTTTCTTGCTTTTTAGTCGGCACTTTCTTTCTCCGCCTTCAACCTCCCCACTTCCTCCCCAATCAACCTCTTAATATCCATCTTCACCTGGTAGTAATTATCCAGCACCTGCTGTTGGGTAACATTGGAGACCGCTGGAATATCCCGGTAGTTACTTACTTCAGCATTTAGCTTTTCATGGTCGTTTATAATTTCGGAATGAAACATTTTAAGTTTGATTTTCTCTAACGGGTCATCGGCAACCATACCAACGAACTCACCGGAAGAAAGGGCAGCAATTTTGCTGGCAGGTATGGCAGCATCCAATTGTTTGCTGTGACTTATTGAAGTATCCATTCGGTTGATGGAAACACTCTGCCGGTCCTGCATAATTTTTCCGAAACGTTCACTTAGCAGTTTGGAAGTTTCACCCATTACCTGGCCGCTGATGATATTGCCGGTGATGTTTACAATCACATCGGCTTGCTCCCGGCCATAATCTTTTTTAAGCTGACTAAAATCCTGCATAGCTAATGTAGTAGCAACTTTATTGCTTCTTGCAGTGGCAATCAGGCTGTCAATATTATTGAAGTAGATAGTGGGAAATTCATCAAATACCAAACTGCATTTCTGCATTCCCTTTTTATTTACCTGCCGCACCAACCGGGAAACATACAACGATAATACAGCACCATAAATCTGTTGCTTCTCCGGGTTGTTGCCCACACAAACGATTTTCGGATGTTTAGGGTTGTTAATGTCTAATGTAAAATCATTACCGCTCAGTACCCAATACAACTGCGGAGCAGCAAGCCTTGCCATACCAATTTTTGCAGAAGCTACCTGACCTTCTAATTGCTCCATTGCATCATTTTGATAAGCCGTGATAAATGGATTTACCAGCACTTCAATTTCTGGCTGTGTGTTGAGTACCGGAAACAGTTCATCATATTCTGCCTGCATCAGCTCTATTACATGCGGCAGGGTGCAATATTTTCCATCGGCATATTTTCTCAAAAACCAAATAACAGCCGTAACAAAATTGATGGGTGATTCTACAAAAAAATCTCCCTGTTTATTTATCCATTCCCTGTTCAATCCCAATAAAATTGTTCTGGCACTTTCTGTTGCGTCTGTAATATCATTCATGCTGTTTGGGTCAAGCGGATTGCAGCGGTGCGATACAGAAAGGTTGTCAAAGTTGATAACATAGAAAGAAGGCTTTACAGAATAGTTGTGTCTATTTTGCTGCAGCCAGTTGTAAACAATCCTGCTCAAATCATCGTACTTAAAATCGTAAACGAATAGGGCAAAGCCTTTTTCAATATGCTGTTTAATTACATGCTGGATTACAAACCAGCTTTTGCCGGCGCCGGGGCTGCCAATTACCAGCAAGCCACGAAAAGGGTTGATGATATTTATCCAGCTTTTTCTTACCCTGCCTTTCAGGTTATAACGGGCAGGCAGGTTGATAGAATATTCGTTGCTGATTAACCGTTCTTCTTGCGGAAAAGTTTCATTGAGAGAATTGAAAACATCGTCACCTAAATTTAATTTGATTAAACGGCTGAGTAAATTGCCACCAGCAAGTATCAATAAAAAGCCAAGACCGGTGACAGTGATGTAAACAATGGCAACTGTTTGCACATCGTACTGTAGTTTAAAAAATAACTGACTTGAAAAATAGAGAAGCAATCCAATCAATAAATAGGCTGTAATACTTTTCCAGTTTATCTTTTCATCTTTCTTGCCCTGTGCTCCGAATAGTGAAATTGTAAGCAGCCCCAATGCCATAAATTTTGAAGTAAGCTGATTTTGAAATAGCCCTGTGTTGGAAATATTTTTCATCAACCTGTCGGTGATGGTGCTTGTAATTTCCCACTGCTCAAATGCTACATAACAGTAATAATAAAAATGCAGCAGCAAAATGAAGATGCTCGCAAATCTTGTCAGGTCAACTATCTTCCGCAGCCCCTGTTCATTCTCTCCTGTGTGTGACATAACATCGTTTTACATTTTACAAATTTGGTTTCTTCTTTTTCCGTTTCTTTTTAAGCAGGCTGTTCGGTATGTTATCGTATTGTTCTTTGGTAGATAGCAGCACATCTAATGGACTTACAGTTTTCGCTGTGAAAGGAATAGTTTTTTCCTGTTGTTTCTGCTGGCCCATTTCTTTTTGTATGGCACCACTGGAACCACCGTCTTTTGCTTCATCCTGTTTAAGTGATTTCTCATTGCCTGTCGTTAACCTGCTTTGCAATGCTGCGGCACTATAATCCTTTCCTAAATCACTGCCATTAAAAACAACTTTGTTTTGATTATCAACAAAAGTGATACCGTACAACCTACCTTCAGTATTTTGGCGAAGCAGGGTATAAATGTTTTTCTGTTTTAAATACTCTACCAATTCCTTCATGGTTGATGGCGATTTTGAAATGCAATCATCCAGTTTGATTTTTACGAATGGTTTAAGAGATTCTTTTGCTGTTTCATTAGCTGTAAATCTCTTCTCTAGGTTATCTAATATTGGCTTACAAGAAATAGAACTTGCTTTGATAGGTACACCGGCTTTATTTCCATCAGCATCTAAAATACGATATACTAATCCACGGTTCTTGTAAATCCTACCTTCTTCTTTACCTCTGTCGGCAACTACATTAAACTGTTTTAATGCTGCATTAAACTCCGGCAAGGAAGCAAACTTGTATTGATTGAAAACTGCACCCACCACATTTGAAATACTTCTCTTGGTTTCTGATTTCCCATACATTGCTTTTTCAACATCTACTGATTTGATGCCGGGGCTTCTTAATTGCTGCTGCCGTTCTGCTTTTATCAATCCATAAGTTTGTTCAATTTCTTTTCTTGCTTTTTCACTTTGGTTTCTGCCAATGTTGTGGGTGTTAATCCTACCGCCATCTTGTTTGATAGTGGTGCTTACAATGTGAATATGCGGATGCCCGGCGTCTTCATGTTTGTAAACCAGGTAAGGTTGGTTACCAAATCCAATCTTGTCCATGTAATCAGATGCAACCTGTAGCAGTTTCTTATCAGCCAGTTTTTCAGATGGGTCAAAGTTGAGTGATACATGCAGGGTTTTAGTAGTTGCTCTTTCGTTCAAACTGTTCAGCCTTTCAAAACCAGCCAGCTTTTGATAAAAGTTCATCTCCTTTGCCTCTTTCAAATAATTAGCTGCATGAAGACAAACGGCATTTCCTTTCTGCACTTTCTTTTCGTTGTAGTTGAGTGCGGCTTCAATACTTTTCGGTGTAGTTATTTTTGCAACCATTGCTCATAGAGTTGATTCATCCGTAATTTTATTTCTTCCACTTTGCTGAGTAATATTTTTTGTAAAGCGTCATACTGCTGTACCCAAACCCTGAACTCCGGTATCTTATCAAGCAAGTGTAATTTGTGTACAGCCTGATTAAAATTGTTGCCGATGGCATTGAGTTCTTTTTTCAGGTTCAGCATGTCTAATAAAAAATCATCGGCACTTGCATTTCTATACTTTACAGTAACAGGTTTTTGCAATGCCACTTTCCGCAGGTAAGCACTGGTATCTTTTTCGGTAGTTTTTCCTTGCAGTTTTGTAAGCTGATTTATTTCAAATTCATTCATCCTTACCACCACCATTTTTCTCCTCACTTCACTTTCTAACTTCTTCATGATTTTACGTTTTCTGTTTCAATTCCCCGAAACGACTTCGGAGTGAAGGGCAAGATGTCCCAAACGTATAACGTTTGTACATCTTGCCATGTGCAAGACCGAGCACATTATGCCTTTACAAAATCTATCCGTTAAGAATATTTTATACACTTGTAAATTCATGATAATACAAGTGTAAAATCTGTACCAGTATTGCTGTTTGCTTGGCTAATATTTAGTCAGGCAGCATAAAAATTTCATTAATTCTGAAATGATTATTTTCGCTACATGGAAATGGATATAAAAACCGAAGAAAGTAAGCAGATTATTTTAGGCGATAACAGCCGGTTTTCTTACACAATAAAACAGATAGAAATCACTAATATTTTGGGTGCTGCGGGTGCAGTTTTAGATGAGTATTCTATTACAAGTACTGCTGGTGAAAATTACAAATTATATAAGACAAATGAGGGTAATTGGTATGATTTGACAGAAATAAATGAAGAGGTTGATAAGAGTGTTTTGCTTGCTTTAAAATTAGGAATTGATTCTATATAAACTCTTAATTACAGGTTTGTTAAACCAAGTCTTTTCAAAATGTAGCTGTTCGTTATTCTTTCTTGTTCTAATCTCTTATTATTTATTTGTAAGAAATTATACAGCCACACTTCGTCTTCATTAAGCATCCCAAGCTGGAGCTTTCTGTAGGTAGATGTAACTGCAAAATACTTGAACTGCTCATAAGTTGCTTTGTCCATCAATAAGCTTATTGCAGAAGGATAATACTGCCGTATTATATTTAACATTTCAAAGCCTGCTGCATCAAGGTCGAACCAGCAGTAAAGCTCCGCTTTAGCCAACCAAGGGATATGTTTGCTTACCCGGCTTTTGAAACCTTCACCAAAAATCGCTACTGCGTTTTTTACTTTGGGGAAGGAAAGAAAACAAGCCCTGTTTTCAATAATAAATACCTTCTCTGGTTGCCAGTTAAGCAATGCAGAATCGTCTATAGTTAAAGCTAACTCATGAAACCCAACTGCATGTTTCAGACTTTCATCTAATATTCTTATTTGGGCATACACATTAGGCTTTTTGATGAAGTAGCGTCCTGAAAAATCAGTTTCAGTTTTATTTATCCAATCTGGTAATAATAGTATGTCTAATAACTTCTTCAAAGCAGTTGTATTATCTTCAATAAATTTAGAATGAACTTCTATGGGCAGTTCTCTTAAATACAAATTATGAGGTGGCTTATTCTTGCTAAAATAGTTACAGACTTTTATCAAATCGGATAAATTATCTGCTTCATTTAATAAAAATGGCACATTATTCTTTGCCCAGTCTGATAGTGTTGGAAAGGATGCAGTAAGTAGATTAAAAGCATTATTAATTGCTGAATAATCAGCAGTCCTCTTAGTATAAAAAAGAAAATCAGGAAAGCTTTCAAAATATATTTTCGCAGGTATTTTTTGTTTAGTACCATCGATTGCTTTCTCTTTCCAATCTACGGAATACCCTTTGCCCTTTACTTCTTTTGAATACTGATACAATGGCAGAATGGCATCCTTCAATTCACTGAAATTCGTGCCGGAAATTTTTTTATTAGACGATATAATTAATGGAAATGTTTTTTCACCCTTCAGCATAGCACTAACAGTTTTTAAAAACTGTTTTTCTGATTTTTCGAAAAGTTCTTTTGGTGTAATCATTCTTTGATCTCGGCTAATTGTTTAAAGCTTTCCTTCTTTTCGTAATACTGCTCCATAGTGAGATTATACAAGACAGAGCTTTTCTTATTTTTAATTTCTACAAAATGAACGGCACTAATATAGGGCTCAGCAATATTAATTTTATCCAATGGGGTAACCACTAAAATTTGAAGGTTTAGCTGGGAGCAAAACTCCATCAGGAACCGGCTTTTTTCCGGGTCTAATTTGCTAAAGGCTTCATCAACCGTAATAAAGCGGAGACTCTTATGCTGTTTACCCTGTTGAAAGATACCAAACTGGTGGGCAATAGCCGCACCTAAAATAGCATAGGTAAATTGTGCTTTTTGTCCACCGGAATAACTGGCAGTATTATCATGATATTGACCAGGTTTATTGTCAACTACTGAATGCTCTCTTGCACTAAATAAAAGCCAGTTTCTCACATCGGTTACTTTCCTTCGCCAGGTTTCTTCCTTCTGTAATTCAGTTATTAGCTCTTTTATCTTATTGAATACTTCCTGCCGGTAATTTTCATCTTTTTGAATAGCGAAATCCAGTGTATTAGGTATGGCACTATTTAACTGACCCCTAAAAATATTTATTTCGTTTTCACCCCTTAGCTGACGACATTCTAATTGAAGATAAGTATCAGGATTTCGGTTGAATGTTATTTTCTTTAGTGGCACATTTAACTCTTCAATCATATCCTCTATTTTACTTAGTTCATTATTGAGCCAGGCTCTATAACTGGTAAGTGCATCCAGCATACTTTTATCCATATAATCCCGGAATCTTCTTTTGTGCTCAACCAACCGTTGTGTTTGTATTGTTTTATACAAATCTTCCAAGTCATCAAGCCCTGTCAGGTCTGCTTTTATGTTCAGTACATCACCGCTCCAGTTTGCAAATTCACTGGTGATTTTTTCTCCCGGATTTTTAAAGGCAGCAATTAATGTGGTAGTGTCAAGTTCGAGTTTATTAACAGCATTGCCAGCAGTTTTTTGTCTTGCTTTTAATTTAATGGCAGCCTGAGCCATCATACTATCAAACTGTGTTAATGTTTCAATGCCGGATGAAGCAATTTCTTCTTCATTTAAAAATTCAATAATAGCCTGTTCACCTGCTTCCTGCAATTCTTCAAATATTAGTTTTAGCTTACGCAGATTCTTACTGTTGTATTCATCGTCCAGTTTACTAATCTTTGTTATCAATGCATCTCTATTATCTTTTCTGACCTGTAGTTGCTTTTCTACTTCTTTTATTTGGTTAACGATTAGTTCATAAGCATCATTCGACTTTTTTAATTCCTGCACTTGCTTATTTAATGCGTTAATCTTTTCTGCATGTTGAGTGAAGTTTATATCGTCATAATTTTTTATCTGTATGAGGTTAGAAATTGTTTGTACCTTAAACTGCAAAGCAGCAATAAGCGGTGTTACTTCTTTTATTTCATCAGATAATTTAGTATGAATTTTTTCTTCATTATATTTTTGTTGTTGCAGGTACTGGATGGTTGCTTTATTATCCCACCCAAGTCTGTATCTTGATTTATTCCACCTTCCCGGTCTGTCATCTTTTTCATGCCTGTTAATATTCCGCATCAAACCATTTGAAGTTATGGCTTTTTGTGAACCATAAAACACTTCTAAATCATCCGTACAATAATAATTAAACCTGTCAAGCAATGTGGTTTCAAGCCATTTTGTGTGTTCTGATTCTTTTAATTCAAGTTTATTTACCAGAGCATCATTCTCCGTTGGCCATCGTACAATACTGTTGGAAGGTCTTCGTTCAATTTTATAATATACCAGTTTTGTACGCATATCATTATTGTAAATAAACTGGTTTGCTGCTTTGCTGAATTTTTCAGGAACTAAAAGCTGCATTGAAAAATTGTGCAATAGTTTTTCAATTGAATCTTCCCAAAGCTGCTCCGATGCTTTCACTTTAATTAATTCACCTGCAAAAGGAATTTCATCTTCCGTCGTTTCCAAAATATCAACCAATCTTTTTCTTGCATTTATAAGTTCTTCCGGAATCCTGTTTTTTCTGGACAAAAGAGATGTGATTTGCTGTTGCAGATTATCAATTTTACTATTTACACTTTCTTGCTCAATTTTTAATCTCAATTTCTTTTCTGCAAGTTTATCCACTTCCGCAGGAACTGATGCGTTTAACTCAACTATTTTATTATAATTATTTCTGAATACAACTGCATCAATATCGTTATCCAGTTTTAGCTGTTCACAGAATTTTACATACCGGGTGTTCTCAGCACTCTTGCGATTTCTTTTTTCCGTTTCACTATCAATATCTTTATTCAGCAAAGAAATTTGGCTATCTATATTGAGTGCAGCCCTTTGGGTAATAAGTTGCTCCTTTTCTTTATCAAGAGTATCCACAGAAGCCGAAACTATCTCTTTATCTTTAGTAGCAATTTCAATGTCAAGTTCAAGTCTGATAACATCTTTTTCCAGTAAGCCATATTCAATTTTACCAAGATAGAAGGGCATTTGTTCTTCTATAAATTCCAGCTTTTCTTTTTTACTACGCAATTCTGTTAACTTGAATTTGTTTTGTATCACAGGTTCGAGTAATTCAAGTTGCTTTTCATCTTTTTGTATAGCCTTATGGCTGATTAATAAATCGCTGTAGTGGTTGTAAAGGCTTTTAAATTGCTCCTCCGCATCTGCCTCCTCCAGCATTTCCTGACGAATGAAATTGGTTAAATCACCCAATACTTTAATACCCACCGTTTGGCTAAAAAGTGAAAGGGCTTTGTCTCGTAATCCAAACAATTCACTGAACCTGGCTGCGTATTCCTTAAAGCTGTTATACACTTCAGTTTTTGCATATTGCTTTACCAGTTTTTTCTTCCAGTCTCCTCTAAGGTCAAAATGGTCTTTACCAAAATGTTCATTTATATTTAGAGGATATGGTGAAACAATAAATACCTTTTGCAGACCGCCATTGCCAAACCATCTCACCTGCACCAACGTAATCGTATGTTGTGTACTTGAATTTTGAAAACAGGCTAGTAAAACTGAATATGGATTATCTGTTTTGATACGCAACTGTTCCGTCTTAGATTTCTCCTCAGCTTCCGAAAATGTTTTGCCATAGTAACCCCAGAAATAAGAATTTTCATCCCGTTCTTTTTTTGATTCTGCACCCGAAGACTGGTTATAAAATCTTTTATTAGTAGGTACAAGTATAGTAAGCAACGCATCAATTAACGTTGTTTTGCCACTACCGTTTGCACCGGTAAGTAGCGAAGTACGGCCATCGGGCTGCAGTTTATATACCTTGCCATTGAATGTACCCCAGTTAAACACTTCCAGGTATCTAAGCCGATAGCCATTATCTAAATTATTATTACTGAACAGGGTTGACATAGTTGCGTAACTTATTCTTTATTTCTTCAAGCTTATCATTACTGATGAAGGCTTTGATAATTCTTTTTATTTCATATTGGTTATTATCCTTATTGACACTATCTTCCCGGTTGAGTTTCAGGATGCCAATATTTATTAAATTGGTTATCGGCTTTGACAAATCTTTCCATAATTTACTTTTATTAGTTTGTTCTTTAGAAAATAACTCTATCCTCTCTTTTATTTCTTTTTGTGTAAGATAAAATTTTGTTCCGTCGCTTTTAACATCAAATTCTTCAAGCCCTTCCCTTAGAATAACAGCAAGCAATGTTGCCTCATAATTCAAAGTCTGTTTTTTCATAAGTCGGGGTAATGGGTTGTCATCGTATTCATCAGTTTCTGGTTGCAAAACCCTTGCAAAACCATCTTGCTCAGTAATGATAAGTTCCATGCCTATTTTACCAAAATATTCCTGTATGGCTGATTGCCAACCCAGTAACTCCCGCCAAATGTTTTTTTCATCGGCATAAACTGGACCTTGCAATAATTTAATAATTACTGCTGCAAATGGAGCTCTTGATATTTTTGTTTCCATATTAGTTTGTTATTGGTTGTGTATAAATTACCATTGGCACATTTACTTTTCGTTCACCAATTAAAATCGGTTCTTTTGCTTCTTCTATTATTATATGATGTGTGCTTGAAGTGGCTATTGAAAAATAGCCAACAATTTCACTCAATCCATTTTCAATTCCATATTCATCAATAATTTCTTTTAAAGTAACCTGAGTCCTTTCCTCCAGCATCGCATCAATTCTTTGCAATAACTTCTTTCTGTCAATTGTAAACTGGTCAAAGAGTAATTTAAAATCGGCATCCCCATCTTCGCCAGTGCCATCAGGAAATAATATACCTGTAATATCGTCTTTCTCTTCTCCTGGTTCCCATCTGTCAAAAAGATTAATGTATGGTTCGTCCTCAATAACTATAAAATCATCTTCCTTAATTTTCATTTCTATGAGTGTATATGCCATTTGCCTTATGTTGCCAATAAGCTCCATAGCCCTTCTTCTTTCCAAAAGATTTTTCTCAGAAAGCACCCTGCTTATTTTTTCACTCAACTTGCGGTTTGAGTCAATTACTTTTCTTCCTGATACATGCTGGTAACGCTTCAGGTGTTTTAGAAACCTGTCGTTATTATAGTCAATACCTTGTTCATATAATAAGTGATAAAGTCTTTCTGTAAGTTGTGTAAATTCCTGCTGCCTTCTTTCATCCATCAAAAACTCCCAGAAAGCTTTAAAACTTTTTCCCTGAGGCTTTTGTTCTATTTCATCAAGTGCATCAAGAGCAAACACCAGCAATGTACCTTTAGCCACATCTTTTTCTGTGTACTTTCGTTGTATATCTTTTCGGATTTGTTCAAAATTTTGTTCTACCTCGCTAAAATCTGCCAGCAGTTCTCTTGCCATTTTATTTAAATCGTAGAACTGCTCCTTAATTTCCGTTTCATCAAATACAGATGGCTTCTTTCCAGATTTCAGAAGGTTTATTTCATTTTCTATTTCCCATTTTTTCTTTTGTAGTTCTTCAACTCTTGCTTCAACATCTTCGTTAGTTTGCTCAATTATTTTCTGTAGTTTAAAGAAAATATCTTTGAAGCGGCTGTTAGTCCCTACATGTTCTCTTCGTTCTAAATCAGCAATCCATTTTAAAGCTTTAAGAGTGTCAGGTGTTAATTCATGCAGGTCTTCTCCTTCATCGTTAGGATATTTTCTTAGGAATCCGCTATTGCTCCATCTATCAATATATTGAGCTGCCCTCACTGAAAAATCATCAAATAGTGTCCCAGCCTCCAGTTCATCATCCTTTTCTTCATACGAAAGCTCTTCCATATAACCTTCCAGCTTATTTCGCAATTCGCTGTTTGTAATGGTAGTTACATTGGCATCTGAAAACACCTTTTGAAAAAAGGAAATAATAAACGCAGCATTTTTAGCTCTTAAGAGCAGTAATGGTTTGGCTGTTTTAAATTGTAATAGAATTTCCTCAAAGGTCATATCCCGAAAATAGCTCTTTTAGTTAAGAGAATGAAATAGAATGATTTAGAGGGGTTTATAGCAGCCCTTCATCAGCAAAGCCGTAATACCCTTCGCTGGTAATAATAATGTGGCCTAACACCTGAATATTTAAGAACTTTCCAGTTGCTTTTTCTTTATGGTTCTTTATTGCCCTGCCTGGCCTTAAGTTGTTATTTGAATAACATAATTGAATATTGAACGGATATAAAGGAAATTAATAAGAATTACTTTTGCCTTAAACATCCTGATTATGTTTATTGCCACCGAAATAATTTTGTATGTAGCTAACCAGGAAAGAAGCAAAATATTCTATGAACAATTGCTTGGGCTGAAACCTGTTTTAGATGTACCAGGTATGACTGAATTTGCATTATCAGATACCTGCAAATTGGGTTTAATGCCAGAGCAGAGTATAGCCAAAATCTTATTACCTAAAACACCGCACCCGGCATCGGGTAACGGCATACCACGTTGCGAATTGTATCTCTATGTTGATAATATTGATGAATACTATTCAACAGCAAAGCAAATGAACGCAACAATTATAGACGAAGCATCCGTAAGGGATTGGGGTGATAAGGCTTGTTATTTTGCAGACCCTGATGGTCATATTGTTGCTTTTGCACAAAGGATATAACAGATAACGGCTCCTATGGGAGCCGTTATAAAAAAGGGCTTACATAAAACATTAAACCACCGGCCATGCTGCAAGCGACAATCTTCCGATGTCCTGTACAGACAAATCATTCAGGGAAAGGCTTTTCATCTGGCTGGTATCCGCTTTCGGGGAAATGTTCAACCGCAGGTTTTTTATTTTTCCATCTTCAATTGTGAACATGTGAGAACCCGCAACATCAAAGCCCCTGCCATCTTCTGTTCCGATGGTAGTTCGCCATCCGGCAATTATCTGATTATCTTTTTCCCTTAAATGGGTTACTTCTGTTTCAACAATTCCTAAACTTACTTCCCTTAACTTTTGCTTACCCATATCCAGTTTTAACTTCATACCGCTGCTGTTAAGTCTATTTTTATACAGGGTGCGGATAGCCACTGCACCTTTATAAGTGCCAATAACAGGGGGCGTGCCTGCAAATTCAAATATACCTTCCGGGTGCCATAGATTCATCAATAATTCCACCGAGGATTCATCTCCCTTACGCAGTTTGTTGATTAATTTAAAATAATCGTTTACCATCTGCCCATTTTTACTTTTTAATGTTGGTGTATCCATAACTATTTAATTTAAGGTTAAAAATAAAAGTTGCTTAATTCACTAACCAGCACCTGCTGTCTGTTTCCATAAAGTCGCCTGTATAGGAATAAGCTACTGCTCTGCATCCACCGCATTTGCTTCTGTGCATACAGGAATTGCATGGCCCCTTTAATTCATTTCTCGACTTAAAAGAATTTATGACTGCTGAATTTTTCCAAATATTTGCAAATGATTCTTCTCTTACATTCCCAATCATTACAGGCAGCATTACACAGGGGCTTATATTCCCCGTTGGGCCAATACAACCCTGCCCAATACCTGCCTGGCAACCAATAAAGCCATCATAACATTCCAATTCGGAATTAACCAATGCAGACTGACTAAGGTGAGTGGTAATTTCCATCCTGTTTTTATATTCTTTCCTTTTTTCTTCCAGCAGGTATATCATCTCTTTCCAAACTTCTTTTGGTAAATCAAGTGAACCATCACCTCTGCCAGTAGGAATGAAACGGGAAAGATTAAACCGTGTTACTCCCCATGATGCACACAACTCTATTACTTCTTCCATAACCCGGTAATTCAACTTGTGAAGGGTCATGCACACATGCACAGGTAGTCCTCCTTCAATTCCTAACCGGATAGCATTTTTTGCTTTTTCAAACAACCCAATCCATCTTCTTGCAAAATCATGAATTGCTTCTGTTCCATCAATACTGATTTGCAGACGGCTTATATTTAGGTCTTTTAACCGTTTTACTTTATCGGCTGTAATAGTAGACCCATTTGAACCTATACCTGCTTTCAATCCCAATGAAGTAATATGTTCAATGATTTCGAAAATATCAGGACGGGTCAATGGCTCACCACCTGAAATTGCAATATCGAATACACCTAAACCTGCTAACTCATTAAACATTTCTTTTACTTCTTCTGTAGATAATTCGTCAGGAAGCCGTTTAGCCGCTGCAGTAGAACAATGTACACACCGGGCATTGCAGGAATTGGTTGCTATCCATACCAGATGATAAGGATAGGCAGGAATAAAACCGTTGGTATGACTTTGACCCGTCATGGTATTAAAAAATATTTTTTACCATAATTGTATAATCTTCCTGTTGAGCAATTCATCAATGAAATTTTCGACTTTATTTTCTCCCTCTTTCATTCGGCATATTTCTCCCATATTTTCTACAATACTTCCTAAAGTAGCTGAACCATCACATTGGGATAAAAATGAATTATAGGCCGCAAAGCTGATAAAATACATTTCATCACTGTACACCTGGAAAAGTAACACTCCGTTAGCGTCTTCTCTTTTAATAACATCTCTTGACAAAATTGGTATTGCATCAACAGCATGTTTCATATAGCAAACTTTTTATGCAGTTACACATTCTTTATACAACCAACAGGAAGGGTCACCCATTAAAGGGTCACCAAAATAAGACATGGATACAGCCCGGCAACCGCCACATTTAGATTTGTATGAACAGGTAGAACAATTTCCACCCTTCAAATCCCGGCTACGGATGGATTGCAACAACTCCGAATGTTGCCACATTTCTTTGAAAGAAGTTTGTTTTAAATTTCCGGCAGGTGTAGAAAGAAATACGCAAGGTGTTAACGTGCCATCAACCATAATACGGGCCGTGAGTTTACCAGCACCGCAACCAGAATATTTATCCCTGTCTTCTTCTGCCACAAGCAAAGCTGCCCTGCAATCATGCCAGATTATCTGCATCCGGCCAGCATATTCTTTTCGCATATCAATCCATTCCTGAATCACCTGGCGTAATAAATCTGGCGGCAGTGCCAATAGTTGTGTGCCCCTGCCAGCCGGCACATACTCAGACATATTAACCGCACTTGCACCCAAACTATAAGCCAATTCTACTACTGCTCTGCTTTCATGATAATTCATTAATGTAGGTGTAAAACTTACCACTACTCTTACTCCTTCCTTTTCCAGAAAACCAACTGCCTCAATTGCTTTTTTGAATAATCCTTTCCGCTGCCGGAATTTATCATGAAGTGCTTCCGTGGTAGCATCAAGACTAATAGTAACACTCCGTACACCTGAAGCAGCTATTTTTTTTGCCATCCTTTCATTAATCAGATAACCATTGCTGGCAATGTTTACAACCAGGTTTCTTTCAACAGCCCTTTCTATAAGTTCAAAAATATCTTTTCTAAGGAGTGGTTCCCCACCTGAAAAAGCCAAAATCAGCAAACCAGATTCGGCCAGGTCATCAATCATATTCAACGCTTCTTCAGTATTTAATTCCCCTGTACTTTTAGCGGTGGGGCCCGATGCAGAATAGCAGTGCACACATTGGGCATTGCATATAAGAGAAACCTCCCAGGCAATGTATAGCGGAGCATTGAAAGCAGGTTTAATCTGGTTAATGGCTTCCATTGTAGAAAACTTTAATTAATGAAGTTATTATAGTATAAAAGAAAAAAGAATGATGCAGGTCATGCTCAGAAATGAGAAAGGTTATTTTCTAAAAATGATTTTTTTACAATTATTTTCTTACCACTTATTAATTAAAAAGGGGCTACAGCAGCCCCTCATCTGCAAAACTGTAATACCCTTCGCTGGTAATAATAATATGGTCAATCACCCTGATGTCATGGTAACTTGCAGCCACTTTTATTTTCTGTGTTAATTCTTCATCGGCCCGGCTTGGTTTTAAATTACCTGAAGGGTGGTTGTGGGATAAAATAATACTTACGGAAAGTGATTTGATTGCAGCAGCTAATATCAATCTTGGGTCTGCCACTGTGCCTGTTAAGCCGCCTGCCGATGCTTCATAAATACCAATTACCCTGTTGCTTCTGTTTAGCAGCATCACCTTAAATTCTTCCTGCATTTCAATGGTATTTTCATTCCATAATTCTTTCAGCAGTTCATAACATTCTTTAACTGTTCCAACCTTCGGTCTTTCTGAAGGTTTTACTTTAGTCTTATAAACCAGTTCTACTTCTGCTACTCTTGTCCATTCCGGAAAATTCATTGCTAACTGTTCCATAACATTTCATTTTAAAGATTTATAAATTAATTATGGAACCTTACCCGCCTTTTGGCGACCAAGGCAATGAAGCAACGGAATAAATAGTATCTATGGCAATGTGTGAGCAGCTTTCTTTATGCCGGAATTTCATTGCCGCCACGGAGACAAAAGGCGAACTTTGTGGGAGAATTAATGGAGAAAAGAAATTCTAAAAAACATCAAAAGAAGTAATAAGTCAGTATTATTTACTGAAAATAATTCCAGCTAACATAAAGGCAGCAATGAAACTTGAATAGCTATTTCGTCAGATTATAAGTTTGGCAGGCAATTGCCCTTGTTACTATTGAAGGTTTGTATTGTAAAATAGTTCCACATTTGCTGTCGCTGCATGTTGCTTATGTTTATTCGTTATCCAATCCCATATTTTCAATGAATCATCGACCCTGCATTTCATCCGGTAACGAATTATAAAAGCAGATACCATCGTCAATGAACCAATGAAAATGATTGAAGCATTGATACTTATTAAGTCGGCTATAATTCCTGTAAGTATTGCGCCAATAGCATAACCTAAATCTCTCCACAATCGAAAGATGCCGATACTCTTTGCCCTGTCCTGCGGATTTGTGTTTTCAGCAACGGTTGCAAGAAATGTTGGATACACCATTGCCGTACCCCATCCTAAAACAGAAGACAGAATAATAAAATGTAACAGCGTATTTGCCCAAACCAATACAATCAAAGCAATTGCCTGTAAAAACATGCCGATGTATAACATATCTTTTTTACAAAACTTATCAGCCATTCTTCCGGTAAATAATTGACCGATGCCCCAAACGGCCGGATATATTGCTGTAACAATTCCTATTTCTCCAATTGTGAAACCTTTGGTTGCAAGTAAGATTGGAAAAATGCCCCATGCCATTCCATCATTCAGGTTATTGATTAAACCTGCCTGTGTTACTGAACCTAAGTTTTTGTTTTTCCATGTCGTGTCCCAAAATATATTCTTCAACCTCGGAATGGTATTGTTGATTGTTTCTTTGGCAACATGATGCTTAGTGTCTTTTATAAAAAAGATGCTTCCAACTAATCCTAAAAAAACTAAACCGATCCCCAAATAGAAAGGATAAGGTCTTATCCCGTATTCGCTGGCTATCCAGCCGGTCAAAAAAGCAACGATAGCGACAGCAATGTATCCTGCAAATTCATTTAAACCCATTGCAAAACCTCTTTGCTTTTCACCAACAAGGTCAATCTTCATTACTACTGTACTCGACCATGTTAATCCCTGGTTGATGCCCAATAATACATTGGCTGCTATTATCCAACTCCAACTTGGAGCAAACATCAAAATAAATGGAATTGGAATACCAATTATCCAACCTGCCACTAATAATTTTTTTCTTCCGAATTTATTGGCTAAGGCTCCCGTATAATAATTAGTGATTGCTTTTACAATACCAAATACAATGATGAAAGAAAGAATCGCTGTTTTTGCCGCTATGGCAAATTCCTTTTCGGCAATCTGCGGTAGAATGCTTCTTTCCAAACCTACCATACCACCCACAAATCCATTGATTATAACAAGCAATACAAACTGTTTCCAATTTTCTTTTAATCCTAATCGTACTTCCATTTTTATAAGATTCGTTTCAATAAATAAGACAACAGGTTCAATGTATCAATGCTTCCGGAATGTTCTCCTTTTTCAAAGTCACCTTCCGTTTGAGCCATTGTATTGGTGAGATGAGCAAAACAGACTACATTCTTTTGTTTAGCAGTGGCAAAAGCATACAAGGCTGCTGCCTCCATTTCCACACAACAAACACCTTCTTTTTCCATTGCTGAAATTGCGGACTGAGTTTCCCTGTATGGTGCATCGGTTGTCCAGCTTTTTGCTTCAAACCAGGGACAATTAGCAGCTATCGGGCCAACAGTCAGTTTCTCATTTAGTCCCTGCGATAGTTGTGAAGCTGCATTGGGCTGCAGGTAATGATAACTTGTGCCTTCATCCCTTATGGCTTCTGTAATCAATGCAAATCTTTTCTCTGATTTTGGATGATTTATAATGCCTGATGAGGTAACACTGATAAGATGTGTGCCGCCTGAGACAAATAATTGTTCTGCCACCAGCACGGCATAAGAAGAGCCTACTATACAGGGAACAATACCCATTTCAATACCATCAATTTTAAAGTTGTACATTTTGGAATGATAACAGGCCCAACATTCATTTAAAGATGCCTGATTCGTTTTTAGTAAATAATCGGCTAAATCGCCGTCCGGATCAAGAAGACAGACCGAAGGAACCTTACAATCATATTTTCCTTTTTGGCGCTTTGCCTCACGAAGAAGGTTTTCCGGCTTGAATACACTTTCCTCCTGGTAGTATTTATACTCTAATAAATTCATTCGGCTATTTTTCAATTTTAAGAAACTGCACACCTGTTTGCCCCTGCTTCCAAATCAACCGGATTTATATCGCTGAAATCGTCTTTGATATTCTTTTCAACAATAGACAAGTAATTTGCCGGCGTTGGTGGAATACGTTGCAGAATAGTATTTATAAAACCTTCCTCACTCAGTTTCAACATGGCAACATTTTGCTTTATGCTTCCAATTGTAGCTTGAATCGGAGTATTATCAAACTCTACCGGCTGACTTGTATGGGCTGGCATTACAATTATATTTTCATCTAATGCCAATAATTTCTGTAAGGATTGATAAAGCATTTTTGATTTCTGTATAGCTTCGTCATTACTTGCCTTCAAATCCGGTCTTCCAACTCCATTTATAAAAAGCGTATCGCCTGTAAGCAATACTTTATCATCAATCAGATAACTGGTACTTTCTGTTGTATGACCGGGTGATTGAATAGCCTTAATACTGATACTGCCAATTTGAAAAACAGTTGTGTCGGTTACCGGCACAAAATCAAAGTTTACTTTGTTAGGTGCAGGAAGATGTAATGTTGCCTTATTGCTTTTAGCTAATTGTTTTGACCTTGAAAGATGGTCAGCATGAATATGAGTTTCTATTACATGCTTCAGTAAAAGTTTTTCTTTTACTAAAAATTCTTCGTAGGCTTCCACCGGAACCGAAGCATCTATTATTACTGCTTCATTGTTTGATGCTACTAAATATGAAAGGCAACCTTTGCCTGTTCTTCTGAATTGTATTATGTCAAAACCATGAAATGAAAGCTTCGCAGTGTTCCATGACAAGCTCCATCCTTTCATACCTCCTTGCAGTGAGTAGGCTTCAAAACCTTGTTCACTCAGTTGTTCTGCTGCTATCAAACTCGTTTTGCCCCCGGCACAAATTGTTACTATTGGAATTGTTTTGTCAAGATGCAGACCCTGCAACGCATTTGGATTGTTTGCTTTTAGTTTATCATAAGCATTATAGTAAACGCTGCCGGGAATAAACCATTCCGTTCTTTCCTGAATAGGTCTAATATCAAGGATTGAAACTTCTTTACCTGTCTCTAACCAGGTTCTGAGAGTATTGGTATCTATTTCTCTTACACTTATCATTGTTGCATTATTTTAGTTTACAAAGTTTTAAAATGTTAATACCTTCTCGCTGTCAACCACCCAATTGGTTAGCTCTGCAAGGTTGCTGATTTCCGCACCTTCTACCAATGGTATATTTTTCAAACCTCTTGCTTCAGCGCAGCTTCCGCAGATTTTTACTTTAGCCCCTTTATTTAAGGACAGCTTCATCATTCGTTCAATGTTGTAGTAGCCATTGGGGGTTGTTTGATTAGCAATTGCACAATTAGCCCCGTCTGCCATCAGAAAGATTCTAACTTCTACATCGGTGTGTTCTTTATTAAGCTGATTGGCTATTCGTAAAGCATTATAGGCTTTCTCGCTTCCATAAGGAGCATCATTTATTATAATTAAGATTCTCATTTTATTTTCAGTATTACTTTTTTCTCAAAGTAATTCCCCAACATTCCTTCCTTCGCTTTGCCTTTAACACTCTCGCCTTTAGTAAGCATTACCTGTAATTGCAGTTCAACATTTTTTGCATTGCCTAATGGCTGAATGGTCATAGGTAAGCTGGTGATGTCCGCATCTTCATAGCCCGGAAGTTTATCGCCAACTAAACGACAGGACATGGGAAGGTTCACATCCCAATCAGGTGCAAATTTTGAAAGTGAATGTGTGCCGATAGTTGCGGTGTCAATGTAAAGCCAGGCATTGCGGTATGGCGCTGAAACCGTGTTAGTCTTTTTCTGCCCGATTACGGTCAGGACTGTTTTTTGTTGCCATCTTTTTGCTTCAATCAGGAATGAGCCATTAGATTGCTTTAATGATTTTTTTGTTTCCATATCCAGCACATCAATAATCAAATTATTTTCTTCTTTCCATGGACCATTATTCACATGACAACTCATACAGTTTTTTGAGCTACTTAAAATACCGACAGCCGGAGGATAAGCATATGCAGCATTTATCCCAAACCGGGATGTGGAAGAACTTTCACTGAACTCGGGATGATAAGAAGACTGCTGCCTCATTATTGTACTAAATGCTGCAATGCCTAAAACAAAGACCGATAAGATGAATGCTTTTATTTTCATACCTGAAGTTTTATTTAATAGCTGTTAGCATCAGAAATATTTAAAGAACCAGTATTTTTCAAATAATACTTTTGCCCAATGCCATTTGTAACCGGGTGTTTTCATTTTTACAAGCGGCAATGGTGAACGATAAAAATTACCACCTGCATAACCTGCTTTACCGCTGCCCATTTCAAGAAAACATTGTCCTTTCCCATCAAAAGTTTTATCGGGTATTTTACCTTCAATTTTCTTTTCTATATTATGGGCAACAACTTCTGCCTGGTAGTGTGCAAATACTCCTGCTTTCGGTAATGGCTTGCCCATTTCAAGGGCAATAAAAGTGATGTCGCCAATGGCATATACATCCTGAAAATTTGTTTCCATTGTATTTCTGTCAACTTCTATCCAGCCTGATTTACCAACCAACGCAGTTTCTTTAATTACTTTTGGACATTGATGTTTTGGAGTATATGTAAGCAAATCAAATTCAGCAACGTTACTCCCACCGGTAGAAATGAAAGTCAGTATATTTTCAGCAGCAACCGTTAACTGGTGTTGCGGAAAATAATTGATACCCTTCTCTCTCAGCATAGTCGCAACTGCATTTCCCAAATCTTTTCCTGCAACAGGCATCGGCGCAGGTTCGGGAGTGTAAAGTGAAATCTCTGTTTTATTGCTCAGTCCTTTTTTTCGGATGAAACTCTCAATAAGCATTGCGGCTTCATAAGGCGCAGCAGGACATTTAAAGGGAAGCGAAGGAATGAGTACAGCAATCTTGCCGCCCTTAAAATTTTTAAGCTGTTCGTAAAATTTGGTTGCACCTGCCAATGTGTAAAAATCGTAACCGTATTTATCCAGGTCGTGTTCAGTCACCTGTTGCACACCCAGGGAAATAACCATGTAATCGCCTTTGTATTCTTTGCCATTTACAGTAACTGTTTTCTCCTGCGGATTTACTTTTTCGATTTCACCAAGAACCACTTCTACACCATTGCCTGCAACTTTGCTGGTGTTTCTGTAAACCTGTTCTGGTTTTCTTTTTCCCACCATTAACCATAGCAAAGAAGGTGCAAAAACATTCTTTTCTTCTTTTTCAAAAACAATAATTCTTACAGGATTTATTTCACCGTCATTACAAACATTCTTACACAATTCCCTGGCAGTGATTATGCCACCCGTTCCGGCTCCCAGTACTAATATTGTTGTGCTCATAAAACGAGTTTTAAAGTTTTTCCTGAAGTATTAATTTCCATTCCACATAGCCTTCTTCCATGCGGATGGCTTTAAATTTCTTGTCGTTGAGAATTTTTACTGCATCTGCCGACATCACACATAAAGGCCCACGGCAATAAGCGATTATGGTTTTATTTTTCGGTAATTCGTTCAGTCTTTTTTTTAGTTGTGAAAGAGGGATGGAAACAGCATTGGGTATATGACCTGAATTGTATTCTTCCTCCGGTCTTACGTCAATCAGCATTACTTTTTCTTTTTTGCTCCTTGCCAGCAAATCATCAAGAGTAATGGATTCCAGAATATTTTTATCGGTTTTAAAATCGCCGATAAGCCTTTCTATTTCGGCAATCTTGCGAAACCCCAGTTCTTTAACTGCGGAAACAAGCCGAAGTACGCTGTCATCGGTAATGCTGTAAATAATAAAGTTGCCTTGGCGCTGCGCTTCCACCAGCTTTACCGATTTAAGTACCTGTAAATGCTGTGAGGTGCTGGCAATGGACATTGCAATCTCTTTGGAAAGTTCTTCTACTGAATAACCTTTTTGGGAAAGGACGTCAATCAGTTCTATCCGCTTTGGATTGGAAATGGCATGTGTAACCCTTGAAAGCTCTTGGTAAACTTGTTCTTTAATAGACGATGTTGCCATGCTGAAATAGTTTTCAGGTGCAAACATAGCATCTTTTCAACTATTCAACGAAATTATTGAATAGTAATTTAATTACCAATGACATTCGTCAGGTTTTGAGAGAGAATTGTAAAAACTGATGGTTCTCTTTTTAATTTGCATATTCTTTACCAGGTCTCGCCGGTTAAAATCTTTCCCCAATTCCATCTATTAAATGTATCAGTACAGGTAAATACCGGTTCTGGGTAATATAATGTTGCTTCATCACGGTGTGCATGGCATTTTTAATTGAAAGAGTGACTGCCGGTCATTTCATATTAACCGGATGTGTGCTTTTTTCAAACTGCTCCGACTGAAAAAGGTTTGTTTTGTTTATATCTTTCAATTCAATAATGCTTCAAACTTGCCTTTGAGCTCAGTTGTGTAAAAGCAATAAGAGTTTAAGCTCTTGAAAATGCAAATTCTACCAGTAGTATAAAGAAAACTGGGAATAATTATGTCAAAAACCTTACATGGTCGGCCAACTAGGTGACCAGAATCATATGCAAAGAGCCCCGACTTACCTACATTATTGAACTTAACCTTTACATATGAGAAAAAAATTTTTGTCATTCGTCATTTTTCAGTTGTGGTTGAAGCCTGATGCCCAGAATGTAGGCATCGGCACTACCACACCGCTGGAAAAACAAAGATTATATCCAGGGTTGGTCATGGTATTTCACATGAAGCAGGTGGAATTAAATTATCAACTTATATAGATGCCAACGGAGGCTGCATAGGCACAGTAACTAACAACCCTTTCACTTATATCCCAATAATGGGGCAGCACAATTTACCCTGTTGCAAAATGGTAATGTCGGTATTGGAAATACCAATCCTCAGTTTAAACTCGATATCAAGGGAAGAATGAAGATACAAACCGGCACTATCGGAAGTATTTTTACTACTCCCGGTATATGATTTGATGATTACCGGAATGGAAGCAACCGGGTATTTTTCGGCATGCAAGACAGTATCCGCCTCGGAATTTGGGGTGAAGGAACCCACGGTGCAGGATGGGCATTTAATTTTAATGCAAGAAACGGAGGAGTAATAGCAAATAATTATAAATACTCTTCGTCCAAAACAGATTTTATTTCACTAAGCGGCGCCGATTTCAGAGCAATGCAAGATGACAACATAACCATAATACTGAACTCTGTTCCGGGGATATATCATAAATGGAGTTGCAGGAGTAGTTGCGCCGGTTCATCTGCCACATGGCGCAGCTGTTACTTCATTTATTGTTTATGTCTTTGATAATTCAGCTGGCGAAAATCTGAACGTAAGTTTATTTTCGGGGGGGTCATATAGGTATTGCAACTGGTATGGCAAATGTGTGTTCGTCAGGCACGCCGGGTAACACATTCTATACAGACAATACGATAACGAATGCCTTGATTGAAAACACCTCTGAATATTGCTATGTTTTTGCTAACTCGTCAACCGGCACCTCCTGGACAGATTTTAATCTGCGTGTTACCAGAATGCAGATTAATTATACAATTAACGGCCAAGATTAATTGATAAATAAAGTATAAACCGGTATATCGAAAAATAATTTTTATTTCTTCCCGCCCGGCATTTCTTCCATCTTCATCACCAGTTCAGTTTTGGTGATGGGTATTCCCATAATTTTATTGTAGCCAATTGCATTTAGGAAAAAAATATCCTGGATAATTTTTATCAGCCGGGCACTGTTGATTTCAAGTATAAGCACTTTGTCAAACTTCTTTTGTTGTGACGGAAACAAAATATACACCAGTGGTAATAAAAATCAAATCAACAAATTATCTGTAACTTAATTGCTGATAAATTGCCAGCTTTATGACAGTTCGTAACTGCATAATCTTTTTGTGTTTTCTCTGCCCGCAAATAGTATGGCCCCAGCATAAAACAATGTTTTATGAAAAATATACTGTAAGAGATGGGCTTAGCAGCAACAGAACCACCTGGCTGATGCAGGACTCTCATGGTTATTTATGGATTGGTACTGAGGACGGCCTCAACCGTTTTGACGGAAAAACTTTTGATGTTTTTGACGCCGGGGTTTCTGATTCTGCACACAGTCTTAGCAATGGTTTTATACATTGCCTGGCCCAGTCAGGAAATAATATACTCATAGGAACCGCCAACGGACTGAATGTATTTGATCTTGAAAAAAACCGGTTCAACAATTCACTTATCACTCAGCCGGAAATAAAAGTTGGATCCGGCTTACCCATTCAAATGTTGTGGACCGATCGTCATCAAAAAACATGGGTAACCTGTAATGATAAAATATACCTGCTTGGTAAGGAATTAAAAACAGAAAAAATTTTAACTAAAGAACCATCATTTCACAGATACAAAGAGGTTTTTAATCTTACCAGTCCGGGTGCTTACACAAAATCCGGGGGTATTGTTCTGGCTGCTTCGCAAGAACTCGTATTCCTGACGGAAAAAAACGGAACACCGGTAATTGACTCTGTTGTAAAAATAGAAATAAATAAGAAAGGGCCGGACAAAGTTTATTTTCTGGATGAACACAACCTCATCACTACCATTTATGCAGAAGGCCTCTTTATTTACAATCTTACTAACCGTTCACTGAAAAAAATAATTGTCCCTGTTTCCGGGATCATAGCAGACCCGGAACATAAAACAGTAAAAAAAATTATCTGCGACAGGAACAAGCAGTATTGGGCTGCTACCGGTTCGGGCTTGTTATATTTTGATCCTGTTACATTGAAGCATGAAAAATATGTTTTCGATTCGCCTGATGGAAAAGAAAACCCCGTAGAAAGTTTCTGCCGCCATTTAATAGAAGATAGAGCCGGCAACAAATGGATCGCCGGAGAGAAGGGGATCATTAAGATTCCTCCCAATCAATCCCGTTTTACATCATTATCATCGCTGGTTCCGGCATATAAACCCCCGGTATTACTTGAGCCTGGAAAGATTTTCAAAGACAAAAAAGACAGGTTTTGGATAGGCTCATGGCTGCATGGCCTACAACTGGTGAATCTGGACAAATCACAAACTTTCAGTTTTTCGGAACTGTTAACAGAAAAATTTAAAGCAACCATTAGTGTTTACGAAAATATGCCTGGTGAATTCTGGATTTGTACTTATAAAGGACTCTACATTTTTAATGAATTACAAAAAACAATCACACAGCCTGCATTTATTCCCGACAGCTTGAAACAAGCCTATACCTACCTTGCCTATAAAGACAGCCGGGGTGAATACTGGATAAGTTTTGTGGGAAAAGGATTGCTGCATTTTATTCCGGCAACAGGCCGGGCTTTCTACTATAACCATTACAACATAATCAAAGATGCTGACGGGTATCTCCCGTTCCGGCATCCTACAAGCATAGCAGAAGATAAAAACGGAAACCTCTGGATGGGGCATGTGGGTATTTCATCGCCATTGGTAAAATGGGTTCGGACATCCAACCGTTTTTATTCTTTCACAGATAAACCTGCGCCTTTCAACAGCGGTATTTGGGATATGGAAATATCAAACAATGATATTCTGTGGATTGGCACTTTAAACAAAGGATTGGTTCGTTATAATATTACAACCAATGAATGGCTTCAATACATCAAAACAGAAGGATTATGCAATAACGCTGTAATTGATATTACTCCCGACAACAAAGGCAACCTTTGGCTTAGTACAGCCAATGGACTTTCCCGTTTTGATACTGCGACAAAACAGTTTCAGAATTTCTCAGAGTCGGACGGCCTTGTTTATGCCCCGTTCTTTACCGGCGGCTATTTTGATAAAGAGATAAACCGGATTTTTCTTCCGGTACAGGGAAATATCGTCAGTTTCAATCCGGATGAAGTGACAAGTGAGCAACTCAATCTGTCGCCTCCGTTAATAAAAAAAATACTTGTTGACAATAAAAGAATTGACAGCGATAAGGAACATGGTTTTTCTTACAATCAAAATCATTTTGATTTTGAGTTTACTGCTGTCAATCTTGTTGACGGTCATAAAAATCAATATGCCTATAAAGTGGAAGGACTTGATAAGGACTGGGTGTATAGCGGAAGCCGAAACCAAGCTTCTTATTATGGTATTCCTCCGGGCAAATATACATTCATTGTAAAAGCCGGCATTAGTGGCGGTCAATGGCGAAGTGAAACAGCTTCTTTTAATTTTACAATCCGGAAACCGTTTTGGAGCACTGCATGGTTTATTGCAATATGCATTGCAGTTGTTTCAGCTATTGCATTTGCCTTTCACCGCATGCGAATCAATAAACTACTGGCCATAGAAAAGATGCGCCAGCGGTTTTCCAGGGATTTGCATGATGATATTGGTTCCACACTCAGCAGCATCAATATCCTGGCCCGCACTGCGGGAGCTGAAAACGATGGTTCGAATACAATGAAAAAAATTCAGCAACGCAGTCAAAAGATGCTCGATGCAATGGATGATATTATCTGGAGCACCAAACCGGATAATGATGCACTGGAAAGTTTAATCATCCGTACAAGAGAATACACAGGCGAAGTACTGGAAGCTGCGGGTATACAATATGAAATAATTGTGCAGGAAAATATGCCGCCCATAAGATTAAATATGGAGCAAAAGAAAAACATGTACCTGATAATAAAAGAAGCCGTGAATAACCTGGCAAAATATTCGCAATCACCAACGGCTGCCATTCATTTTACGTATTCCAACAACCGGTTGCAACTGCAGATTAAAGATGAAGGTGTGGGTTTTACCGTTGACGGCGTTCTTAAAGGAAACGGTCTGCAGAATATGAAAACTAGGGCAACTGAAATGAATGCGGAACTGTTAGTAAACTCCGGCGCCGGAAAGGGAACTGCTATATATATAAAATTGCCCCTGTAACATAAATGGGGGACAAAATATCTGACAAACCGGGATTAAATTTGAACTTATATTATGAGTATTGCCGCCAAAAAAATAAGACTGCTCATTTTTGAAGACAACGATGATTTGCGTGAAAGCCTTTCTATTCTGTTTAAAGGAACTGACGGCATAACTTTTACCGGTGCGTGGCCCGATTGTTCACGGTTGCTGGAAGATATTGCTGCCACAGAACCCGATGTGGTAATTATGGATATTGATATGCCCGGCATAAACGGAATTGAAGCCGTGTGGAAATTGAAACAGCATAATCCCGCCATCCAGGTTTTGATGCTGACAGTGTTTGATGATAATGAGAAAGTATTTCAATCTATCTGCGCCGGAGCCAGCGGCTATTTGCTGAAAAGAACACCTCCGGTAAAAATCATAGAAGCTGTTTTTGAATTGGCATCCGGCGGTGGTCCGATGACAGCAAGTATTGCAAGAAAGGTTCTGGAAATGTTTCCCCGGTTTGATGCATCCAAAACTGATACAGAAAACCTTTCTCCGCGGGAACAGGAAATACTTAGCCTGCTGGTAAAAGGTCATACATACAAAACTGCTGCTACAGAACTGAACCTTTCAGTAGAAACCATTCGCACACATATCAAACGCATCTACGAAAAACTGCATGTACACAACAGCCGTGAAGCAATAAGCATTGCAATCAAGAAAAGACTGATATAAGAACTGATTGCATCATTGTCCCCCATTTATGTTATTGACCAGTAAAATGAATCTGTTGAACTTTATATTTCAAAAGAATTGCTATGAAATATATAATAAGCTTTTCTGCTCTGATATTGTGTTTAACCGCGGCGACTGCACAAAATGTAGGCATCGGCACTACCACACCGCTGGAAAAACTGAGTGTTGTATCCGGGTTTGGTCATGGTATTTCACATGAAGCAGGTGGAATTAAATTATCAACCTATATAGATGCCAACGGAGGCTGGATAGGTACAGTAACCAATAACCCCTTTCATTTATACACTAATAATGGGGGAGCTCAATTTACCCTCTTGCAAAATGGCAATGTCGGCATTGGAAATATCAATCCCCAGTTTAAACTAGACATCAAAGGAAGAATGAAGATACAAACGGGCACTATCGGAAATATTTTTACCACTCCCGGAATCTGGTTTGATGACTACCGTGATGGAAGCAACCGGGTATTTTTCGGCATGCAGGACAGCATAAGGATTGGTATCTGGGGTGAAGGAACCCCCGGTGCAGGATGGGCATTTAATTTTAATGCAAGAAACGGGAATGTGGGTATTGGTGTTACTGACCCTGTCAATAAACTGGAAGTAAATGGAGATATATCAGCGGTAAATTTTAAGTTCAGCAATCCCAAAACATATTATTATGCTGTTCCGCCTGCTTCTTTCTCCGCCTCGAGAATCGCTCTGGGAGAGTCCGGTGACCTATGGGTTGAAAGTTCCACCATGTCTCCAACTTCAACTATCCATAGCAATATGAATATTAACGAATTTGTTGCCCCGGTAAATTTACCAGATGGTGCTAATATAACTTCAGTTACGTATTGGGGTATAGATAATTCTGCAACCGGGAACTTGCAGTTTAGTCTTCGGCGGCGTTTACATTTTGGAAATGTATATGAAGTATTAAATCAAGCGTCAAGTTCAGGGAATCCGGGAGATTTCACTGCTAATAATCCTGTTATTAATTTTTCCGGAATTGCTAACAATGATTATAACTATACAATATATGTAGTCTGCCCCCCGGGCAGTGAAGGTTATTTAACAAGAATTAAGTCTGTACGCATTGCATATACAATGACTGAGCCTGATTAATTTATTTTTTCTTTTTTCATTCATTTATGACAGAACCAAGAAAATATCAAACTACGAGTATGAAACAATTTTTTTTAAGTATTACCGGCGCCATTTTCATAAATACAATTTTTGCACAAAATGTAGGCATCGGTGAAACAACACCTCAGTCAAGGCTGGAGATTAAAGGTGCCAATAATCTTGCTTCATTCTATGCTCTGATGGTTAAAAACAACAGCAATGACTCTCTTTTCCGGATTACAAATGCCGGAGAAGTAATGGTTGGCAGCAAAACAAAAAACTATGGTCAGCTTCAGATTATTAATGAGGGTAACGATTACCGCCACCTTGTTCTGAAAGGCACCAACTATCTGAATTCAGGACTATACAACACAGCCACCCGATTTACAGACGAAACGGAAAACCGGTACTGGCAAATCCGGAGCCGTGTTTATGGTGCCGGTTCAGGTATTTTCAACCACAGTAAATACAATACATTGACAATAGGCACAGACAGCCTTTCTGATATGATAACAATTGATGGCAATGGCAGAATAGCCATGGGTGAATCCTTTATACCATTAGCATGGCTTGATATAGCCTCCAATTTTCAGAATGAACCCATACCCCAGCTTATGCTCAGAGGCACGGGAGTGCAAAGCAGGAGCTACCAGTATTTTGCCGATATCGGCGGCAGCGATTATTGGTACCTGGAAGGAAGACATGATCCTCTTAATGTAAACACCACATTCAATCTTGGCTATAATGGTATCGGTAAAATAACGCTGACCGAAGCCGGAAATTTTGGAATTGGGGGATACCCGAATCAACGTCTGCATATACGGGCAAACAGTGCACATGCCGGGCTTGTTCAATTACAGCTGGAAGAGACCGAAGAGGATTATGCCCGGTTACGGTTTAAAAATACTGTTGATGACCGGTATTGGGAGATTGGTTCTCTTCCCAAGACAGGCAATACCGATGCTGTAATGAATTTTTATTACAATAACTCCGGCGTAGTGCTTACACTTAAAGGAGATGGCAATGCAACTTTAATGGGTACGCTTACCCAGCTTTCTGATGCCCGTGAAAAAACCAATATCAGCCGGTTGAAAAATTCTCTGCCATTACTATTGAAAATAAATGGTTACCGCTACAACTGGAAAAACCTTTTAAAAGACAGAGAACCTCAAATCGGATTGCTGGCACAGGAAATAGAAAATTTATTACCGGAATTGGTAAAAGAAAATCCTGAAGGAATGAAGTCAATTAATTATTCAGGATTAATACCATTCCTGATAGAAGCTATAAAAGAACAACAACAGCAAATCAGCAGAATGAATGAGGAGATTAAAATCCTGAACCGCCGCTGCGAATTATTAATAAAAAAAGAAAACTGAATGATAGCAAATCAAAATGCTGCAGCTATGAAAAAAATTTTTTTTATTGTACATGGTGTTATTTTTATAAATACATCCATAGCGCAGAATGTCGGCATTGGCACCACTACTCCGTTAGAAAAACTTAGTGTGGTTTCTGTTAGCGGGCATGGTATTTCGCATGAATTCACCGCCATCAAACTCTCAACCTATATTGATGGGAGCGGTGGTTATTTCGGTACGGTAACCAATAACCCCTTTCATTTATACACAAATAATGGATTAGCTCAATTTACCCTCTTGCAAAATGGCAATGTCGGTATTGGAATTACCAATCCCCAGTTTAAACTCGATATCAAGGGAAGAATGAAGATACAAACCGGCACTATCGGAAATATTTTTACTACTCCCGGAATCTGGTTTGATGATTACCGTGATGGAAACAACCGGATATTTTTCGGAATGCAGGACAGTATCCGCCTCGGAATTTGGGGTGAAGGCACTCCCGGTGCAGGATGGGCATTTAATCTTAATGCAAGAAACGGAGAAGTAACAGCAAATGATTACAAATATTCTTCGCCCAAAACAGATTTTATTTCACTAAGCGGCGCCGATTTCAGAGCAATGCAAGATGACTACATAACCATAGTGCTGAACTCTGTACCGGGGGTATATATGATAAATAAAGTATAAACCGATATATCGAAAAATAATTTTTACAAATCGTCATTAAAAATATTAACATGAAAACGAATTTTTTTTTCTCTGTAATGTTATTTACCTGCCTGGTTATCTCCGGCATGGCCTGTGCACAGCTTGTAAAAGTTGATGCCGGCGTCAATCTCACTATCCTCAGCGGAACAGTATTTCATGCAGACGGACTTACACTTATTCCTTCCGCCGATTTTACCATTACGAATAATACGCTGAATAGATTCACTACTATTACACACACATCTGCCAATCCTTATATTGCACGGGTTTATCGGTTTACCGGCAATAGCAACCCTTTCAGCGGTTCGGTACAAATCAATTATACCGACGGGGCCGAACTGAACAGTATTCCTGAAAATCAACTTACACTTAATATCCATAACGGTACAGCCTGGACGGCTTATACCACCACTACCCGTGACGCAACTAATAATTTTGTACTCACAAACGGTGTAAACAGTGTACTCAACGAACTTACCCTTGGCAATTTATCATCTCCGCTTCCGCTGAGTTGGCTGTCGTTTACTGCCACCAAACAAGACCAAACGGCACTGCTAAAATGGGCTACCTCGCAGGAACAGAACACACGGGACTTTACGGTGCAGCACAGCACCAATGGGTTCAACTGGGCTGACATTGGATTGCAACAAGCCGCAGGCTATAGCACTATAACCAGCAATTATAATTATATACACCGCTTCCCTGTAACCGGCGTTAACTATTACCGCATTTTACAAGCGGATATGGACAGCCGCAGCAGCTACAGCCCCATAGTTTCACTGAGGTTTGATACAAAAGACGAACTTTTTATCATCATCGGCAACCCGGTCACCAATGATGTGCTTACAGTGCAGGTAAATACCGCTGTAGCTCTTGCTTTATACACGGCCGATGGAAAATTGCTGTGGCAGGAAAATGTAAATGCCGGCACAAAAACCATTGATGTAAGCCGGTATGCAAAAGGAATGTATTTATTAAAGGCAAATTCAACTATATATAAAGTAGTAGTACAATAAAAATAACATTTTTTAAAAACAACATTTTTATATTATGAAACCAGTTAAGATTTTATTCTATTTTTTATTAAGCATGACTGGGAGCATAAATGCCCAGAATGTTGGCATCGGCACTACCACACCGCTGGAAAAACTGAGTGTTGTATCCGGGTTTGGTCATGGTATATCACATGAAGCAGGTGGAATTAAATTATCAACTTATATAGATGCCAACGGAGGTTGGATAGGTACAGTAACCAATAACCCCTTTCATTTATACACTAATAATGGGGGAGCTCAATTTACCCTCTTGCAAAATGGCAATGTCGGTATTGGAAATATCAATCCCCAGTTTAAACTAGACATCAAAGGAAGAATGAAGATACAAACGGGCACTATCGGAAATATTTTTACCACTCCCGGTATCTGGTTTGATGATTACCGTGAAGGAAGCAACCGGATATTCTTCGGTATGCAGGACAGTATCCGTCTTGGAATTTGGGGTGAAGGCACTCCCGGTGCAGGATGGGCATTTAATTTTAATGCAAGAAACGGAAATGTAGGTATTGGAACTACAAACCAGTCCGAAAAACTGGAAGTGAGTGGTAATATAAAAGGCAGCAATTTTTTGTACAACTCCCCCGTGACCAATTATTATTCATTAAGCGGAGTGGATTTCAGAACGACTTCAATTGCAGATAATATACAATTGGCATCTCTTCAGGGTTATTGCTGGATGAATAATGGAACAAATCCAATTCTTGCCGCAGTACATCTTCCACAAGACGCAGTTATTACCAGCTTTATCGTTTACTTCGCCGATTCCCATGCATCGCAAAACCTTATTGTACGACTCAGGGTAGGTCACGGTTTAACAAGTATATCTGAGTTGATGGCTGAGATTATCAGTTCCGGAACGCCGGGTAGTACTATTTTATCTGACAATACAATTTTATTTAACCAGGTTAACAATATCGGGAATTTTTATTTTATAACAGCAGAATCATCAACAGGAACCTGGACTAATGCCAGCCTGGTAATTAATCAAATTCAAATAAATTATACTGTTACCGGTCCCCATTAGGATATGTTAGTCACTCTATGGTGTATTTTTATAGAACTACTACAGTTTCTTAATGCGACGTTGAGACTATTGTTACAAACAATATGAATAGTAGTAAAAGCCGCCATGATACTGCCAAACCCATCATGTGAAGTGGTAAGGAACAAATACTTTTCAATCATATTATACTACCCACTTTGATATAACCGGGAAGTTTTGCTGTTATAAAAACCTTTTCTCCTTGCCCAATGCTCCGGCTGTTTCGTATTGTATGCCATCACCATCCACAATAGCATCAAAGAAATTAAAAGCATCTGCATTTTGCACCACTTCATAATCCTTGCCTAAGCGGTCGCCTATTACTGCACCCGTATCAGGACGGTAAGTATAGAAGGAACTGCCAGAAACACCATCATCCAGCCGGTGAATATTAGGTCTTTTGCATACTTCAAAAACAAGCCCTGCAAATTGCAATGCTTCCTTGCTGCTGGGATAGTCCTGTACAATTTGACCCAACCCGTGCCATGCTTTTTCTTTTACAGAAAAAAACTGTGTTTACCTGTTTGCTCGGTAAAATTGATATTGTGTGCCATAGTTGTAAAATTTAGTTTAATTAATTAAAAAATGAAAAGCATCCCGCCGTTTGACGGAATGCCATGAAAGCTAAAATGGTAAATCCTCTGCAACTTCTGAAAGGGCTGCAGGTTTTGTGTTTTTTGGCACTACCGGCGCAGGTGCTGTATTGCCACCAATGGCACGGCCATGCAGTTTTATGGTATTTACATGGAATGTAAGACTGGCTTTTACTTCCCCTTCTTTGTTTGTCCATGCGTTTGCACCAATGCGGCCTGCACATTCCACCAATGTTCCTTTGGTTAAATACGGTGCTACACCCGGATTAATCCAGTAAGCACAGTTTACATAGGTTACAATTTTTTGTACCTCGGTACTGCCTTTTGATTTGTAGGTGTCATTAATAGCAATAGAAAAGTTCACCACTTTTTTCCCAGCTTTTGTTTCGTTAACGGCAGCATCTGCTGTAATTCTTCCGATGATTTCCATAACTGAAATTTTAAATGTTTAATAAATGATTGTTTAATTGTGTTCTGATGTTGAAAAAAATGTTTTGTAAAAGAAAAAATGGAAAAAAAGAAAGCACTACAGTAAAGCGGCTGCATGGAGGCAAAAAGGAAACGGAATAAATAAAATCGTAAGCAGTGTGGTATATTCTTGTTTATGCCGTAGTCTTTTTGCACTTTGACAAATCATTATCGCAGCCGCATAGCTTCGCTTTCGCTTTTGCCCATTTTCTTACAAAACGTGATTACTAATATTTATAGATTCTTATTTGGGAAATAAGAGGAGTATTCTTTAAAGTATCTTGAATACTTGAATGTCTGGAGTTGTGTTTGGCAGGAGCGGTTTTCAAAATCTGACTGAGAAGCCAATCTCAATTCCCAATCATCTTTATCCGATGCAATGGTTTCACCGTTTCGTTATGACGAAGGAGTAACGATTTATATAAACGGCGAAAGGATTGCACCGGTTCTTTGATGATGGAAGAACAGAACGATGAACGGAGCGTCGCAACCGATGGTAAATAGCAGTAATGAAGATGGCAGCCAAATAATTTAATTAATCCCTAATGTAATCGTATTTAAAATACTGATTGGATATAGTGAATTGACAAGTGAAATATCTGCAAAAAAAATCATAAAAGGTATTAGCTACTTAAAAGCAAAATCGAAATGTGTGCTTCACTTACAAATAGGAACCACATGTTAATCCGACTATCAAGACTGGGAAGTCATTTTAAGTTATCACAGATTTGAGAGCTACTTATCTTATTTTTTCGCAAGGGTAGTTGCTGGAAACTTTTCAATATTTGTAGCAGCAAAGGGTGAGAATTTGAAAAAATAACACCAATCAACTCTTGTATGTTTCGCTTTCAAAAAATGTGAAACGTAAAACTTTCACATAATACCAGTTGAAATTGTTCACGACTTCTTTCTATTATTAATGAACAAACTTCCCTTATTGATTTCATCTGCCAAGTCGTTAATACTCTTAGTTTCAAAAAGTTGGGTTAGTTGCTGCTTAATATTCTTATACTGAGCATGCATGGGGCAAGGCTTATGCTCTGAACACTCTTTAAGTCCTAAAATACATTTCGTGAGAATATCGTCATCATCAACAGCCTTGAGAACTTCTCGTACAGGTAGTTTCTTTGCTTTTTCGGTGATGTAAAAACCTCCGTTGGGTCCATGAGTTGAAATGATAATTTTGTTATTTCTCGCCAGCTGCTGAAGTATTTTTGCAGTAAATGATTGAGGAGAATCAATAGCTTTTGCAATTTCGGCAAGGCCAAGTTTTGTGTCTTTTGAACTTTTTTGAGCAATATAAATGGTAGCTCTGAGAGCATATTCGGTTGCTTTTGAAAACATTACTTTAATTTAAGTCATTTTAAAACTGGATATAATGCAAGTTAAGAATAAAATCAAATGATTAAGTCAGACGGATTCGCTATCCACTCTGCATAGCTTCCTTTTGTTTCGAACAGCCGTAAGGCATAAAGGCGAATACCTGCGGGAAGTGCTTCGCTAATTGCGCTTTTTGAATAGATAAGCAGGTTTTCAGCCGATGGTTCGGCCTCTATTAAGAAAACATTTTCAAGGTGACCAATAGAGGGATTTTTGACCGCATAAGAACGGGACAGGATAATCCTGTGGTCAAACTTTTTAACAATAGACTCATTTACGAGTTTTTTTAAATTCTTGAAATCAATTAAAACTCCTGGTGGTGAAATATAATTATCACCAGATACTGCAGCAGTAACTGTAACATGCAATTCGTAAGAATGCCCATGAATATGCCTGCAATCACCTTCATAATTATTAAGGGCATGTGCCATTTCAAAGTGAAATATTTTTGTTACCGTAATCATCAGGAAAGGGGTTTGATGATAGCCTTAGTATTGGGTACCCGGACGATTTGATTACTGTTTACTTTTTCCCGCCCCGTTGCTTTCTGCTTCCAATAACAGACTATATAATTTTTTAACAATGGATAAAGTATCATAAAAAACCCGACAGTCATTGCAGTACCTGCGGCAAAAAAGACCCAAAACCAGGGCCGCAACTGAAGCATCATTGAGCTAAATGGAATACGCAGCGGATTCATTTGCCATTTTGCTTTTAGTATCCCTGCCGCAATAAGACTTATCCAAAAAAACAATAAGGAAATATTAACCATCCAGTAGCCACGGTTCAGCATTTTAGCAAAGCCTGTGTAAGGCATACAAGTGTCGCCGAGTACATCCCAGGAAATAGCAAGCAAAATAAATGTATTGATTCCAATGGTTGCGCCCATGGTGTGTGCAACAGTGATATGAGTGCCATGTGTGTAAATATTTATACCGGGAATTGACATGAAAATGGCCAATATGAGTGTTAAAAAAACCCAACCGTCTGCCGCTGTCAGAAAACGGCAGCTTATGTCGTGAAAGTTCTTCTTTGCAAATTCCAAAGAAGAACGCCACTTGAAAATAATCCAGCCTAAAATAGCAAGTTCAGTCATACTTACTACATAACTTATATGCTTTACATAACCCGGCGTAGGCAATGTGTAAATATGATGCCCCCAGTTGAACATCAGGTTAAACAAACCTGTAAAATATAGTGCGAAAGCTATTGCGGAGTAGCTATAGGTTTTCCTGCCGGTAATTTTATCCATCAAAAAAATACTGCTTCCATAAATAAGCATATTCCAAGAGCCTACCATTGAGCCATAAGCTTTCCACTGCACTGTCATATCACGGACTATATTGTTTCTGAAGCCGGGAATCAACCATGCATACGATTCCAAAAAAGTAAATAAAAAGAATACAATACCCGTAAGCCACATCCATACATAAACCGGCTGATTTTTTAAAAAGCCAACGGTTCTAAAAAAATTATATAGAAACAGTATCCATCCTGAAACGACAGGAATGGCCAGTAAAGGGTGAAATTCCCAATACTCTCTGCCACCAAAAATTCCCAGAAAATACGAAACTAGTATCGCAACGATAGAAATTGCAAAAACCAAGAACTGAATTCTTAAAAGCAATGGTGCATACATCCCTCTGCCGGTATGTTGCTGAAGGTAAGTAATAACACTACCACTTGCTGCCATGATTATCCAAAATATCATGGATGAAACATGCAAGGGCCT
The DNA here is from genome assembly GCA_044221225.1 of Chitinophagaceae bacterium. Lineage (GTDB taxonomy): Bacteria > Bacteroidota > Bacteroidia > Chitinophagales > Chitinophagaceae > JJ008. The sequence continues at coordinate 132,002 of JBGAPQ010000006.1, read as the reverse complement.
TACTTTTTCAAACGAGAGAGTTTCTTTCAGCAACCCGGGAAACAAGTATTGTAATGCGCCTGTTATTCCCCAAATCATTCCGGCGAGCAACAAAAGAAGGCCTGCGAAAATAAATGCCTTATTTACAGTATTTTTTTGCTTGTTCAATTGTTCCATCAATATTGATTGTAAAAGTTCTTGGGTCTGCATTGCCTGATGCGTCAGTATTGCGCAAGTACCCAATTACCGCATTCACCTCTCTTTCATTAAACTTAAAATCAGGCATAATAGCTGTACCATTTGCCAGAAAGGCACGGATATAAGCTGGCCCTTTTTGCGAGTAAACATTGGTCAGGTCTGGCCCCAGGTAGCCTCCCAGGCCATAAAGCTGGTGACAAGCATTGCAATTACTTTGCTGCCAAATCAATTTACCTTCCGCCACTTCTTTACTTATTTCTCTTTTTTCTATCGGAAGTGTTACATAAAGAAAAATAGAATATATAAGAAAGAGCGAAACTAAAAGCAAAGCCATGAGAATTTTATTGGTTTCAGAACGCATAAACCGTTTTTAAATAAACAAGGACAAATTTATCCTTATTTATTATATTTACAGAAAATTTTTGGGTATGGAGAAAAAAAACTTCATCAGTTATCTGCTTAATCCTAAGAACTGGTGGCTGCCATTGTTAATTATTTTTATCATCAGCGCTTCTGGTGTTACATTTATTGCAGTGCATACTTATACCGAAGCCCCACCCATTCCAAATTATATTTCGTCCAAAAATGAAACAGTATTCTCAAAAGAAGATATACTGAGGGGGCAAGCAGTATTTCAGAAGTATGCTCTAATGGAGTATGGTAGTATGTTTGGCGACGGAGCGAACCGTGGTCCTGATTATACGGCTGAGGCGCTTCACCAGGCATCGCAGTATATGAATGAATTTTATCAAAGCCGACTTACATCCGGCGAAAATATCGGATTGCTGAAAAAGGGAGTAGCCGAACAGGTGAAGACTGAATTAAAAACTAACCAGTACAAAAAGGGCGACAATAGTGTAACGCTTACCGATGCACAGCAGTTTGCTGCCTCTGAGCTGGTAAAATTTTATCTTCAAAAATTTACCAACCCAGCAGCCCCCGGCGCTTTTTTACCCGCTGGTTATCTTACTAATACGGAAGAAATAAAATCACTCTCTGCATTTTTCTTCTGGGGAGCTTGGGTTTGTAGCGTAGAAAGACCCGGAAGAAATTACAGTTATACTCACAACTGGCCCTTCGATATCGAAGCAGGTAATACACCAAGCCCGGCCATTATACTCTGGAGCATTATCGGCTCACTGGGACTTGTATTTGGTCTTGGTTTGGTGTTGTACTATCACGGTAAACTGGATAAATTGGACGATTCAGCTTACACTAACAAGGCAAAACCGTTTATGACAAAGGAGGAAATCGAAAAATTCAGACCGGATGCTGTACAGAGTGCTACTTACAAATTTTTCTTTACAGCCATTTTACTTTTTGCCGTGCAAGTACTGGCTGGTATTTTAACAGTTCATGATTTTGTAGGATTTGTAAATTTCTTTGGTGTCAATATTTCTGAACACCTGCCCATTACCGTTACAAGGAGCTGGCATGTTCAGTTATCCATTCTCTGGATTTCAGCTTGCTGGATAGGGGGTTCTTTTTTCATGATGTCGTTAGTTTCGCCTAAACAATCAAAGTCACAGCTTAAACTGGTCAATATTATCTTCTGGCTGACCGTACTGCTTGTTGCTGGTTCAATGGCTGGTATTTTACTAGGTCCCAAAGGTATCATAGGTAAAAACTGGTATTGGTTCGGTCATCAGGGTTGGGAATATGTGGAACCTGGGAAAATTTGGCAAATAATTTTGGGTCTCGTATTCATCATTTGGGCAATTACACTTTATCGGGGCATTAAACCAGTAATGAAGTTGAAACAACCCTGGGCTTTACCGAACTGGTTGGTGTATGCCACTTTTAGCATTATCATATTGCTTTTGTCTGGATTCATAGCCACTCCGAAAACCAACTTCGTGATTGCGGACTTCTGGCGATGGATGGTAGTGCACATGTGGGCCGAAGCCTTTTTTGAAGTATTCACTACTGTACTCATTGGGTACTTTATGGTAGTTATGGGACTGGTAAGCAAACAAGCGGCTACAAGAGTCATTTACCTGGCTACACTTTTGTTTCTTGGTTCCGGATTGTTAGGTATTTCACACAATTTTTACTGGAATGCAAAACCGGTTTTCACCATGGCATTAGGATCTGTTTTTTCCACACTGCAGGTGGTGCCACTGGTGTTGCTTACGGTGGAAGCATGGCGGTTCAGCAAGTTACCGCAGGTGCTAGAAAACGGCAGAATTGGTAATGGTAATACAGGACGCCGTTTTGGTTTTTCAGAAGTATTTATGTTCCTGATAGCAGTAAACTTTTGGAACTTTTTTGGAGCCGGTGTAATGGGTTTTATCATCAACTTGCCTATCGCCAATTATTATGAACATGGAACATACTTAACCGTAAATCATGGTCATGCCGCATTAATGGGTGTGTATGGTAATCTGGCTCTCACAGCTGTATTGTTTTGCAGCCAGTTATTAATAAAATCTGAATGGTGGAGGCCCCGCATTATAAAAATAGCCTTTTGGTCTATTAATACCGGTTTGTTGCTAATGGTATTTCTTGATTTGTTCCCAGCAGGTATCTGGCAATTTAAAGCAGTCGCCGATAATGGTCTTTGGTATGCCCGAAGTCATCAGTTTATTGCGAGTACGGGGTTCCAAACACTTACCTGGTTGCGTATAGTAGGCGGATCACTGTTTACACTGGGAGGAGTAATTCCACTTGTTTGGTTTATATCAACAAGAATTCGAAAACTTAAGGTAAAAAGTAGTTTTTCAAACGAGCAAAAGATTATTAATGATGAAAAAGTTGCACAATCTCTGGTTTAACATTAAAGTTCATACAATTTGGCGGATTGAATTTTATATTTCTATGCTAAAGAACACTATAGCACAAAATAAGATACATGACAACAATTACAGTTAAAACAAAGTCATTCGTTTATTACTGTTTCGGAAGCAGCAGCTCTACACAAATGGCCAATTATCCTGGCCCTTAACTATGCAGAAAAGGTACCGGTGAAAAGTGCTGTATGGCTGACGTTGTGAGAAACGTAAAGACCATTGAACAAACTGCCAAATTGGGTCGCAAAATAATTTCGATAGATGGTATTATGATGGTTTGTTGCAAGCCATGTCGTGCTAATTATAATCCCGTTCTGCTTTTTTATTTTGACTTAATCAAGTGGAGCATATATAAAAATCAGCATATGGATTTTGAATTATAGTAAAGACAACTGGCATTTTAGCAATGAGCAGGCGGAAATCATCAATAAATAAAAACCCCGCTTCACATGAATCAACAACGATATAGTATTAAATCGTTTAAACGACCTTCCGAATCAGTTACGGTAAAAACAGAAGTGGTATGTTCTGCTGATACCAATCCCCTGGGCTTGTTGAAAGGCGGCCGATTAGTGGAATGGATGGACATGGCTGCTGCCGTTTGTGCGCAGACCCATGCAGGTAAGATATGTGTTACCGCATCTGTCAATCATATTGATTTTTTGAATTCTGCACAAACCGGTGATATTATTACCATTACTGCCAAGATTACAAGAGCTTTTACCACTTCTATGGAAATCATGGTTCTTACATTTGCCAGAAAAGTATCCAGTCGTAAGAAAATTTTAGTTAGCCAGGCCTATTTCATTTTTGTTGCCATTGATGATAAGAGAAACGCAATACCTGTTATAAATCTTAAACCGGTAACGGCAGCAGAAAAACGGCAATATTCAGCTGCACTTAACAGAAAAAAAGCAGTTGCAAAGGTAAATTTTCAACAAAATACATTTCAGCATGAAAAAGCAGTTTGACAGTACATCCTATGGAATCAGCAACGACGCATCTTTTAACCTATTTATCTTTTTGTTATGAAAAGAGTATTATTCTCTCTGTTGATGATGCTGTTTTTTTGTGGCTATTTGTTTGCACAATCGGTATCCATTAATACCGACGGAACACCCCCTGACTCAAGTGCCATACTCGACGTAAAGAGTTCTTCCAAGGGATTGTTAATTCCCAGAATGAATCGCACACAAAGAGATGCCATAAACAAACCGGCAACAGGTCTTGTAATTTATCAAACAGACGGACAAAGCGGTTTTTATTACAATAGCGGAACTGCAAATTCTCCAATATGGAAAATTATGGGCGATAATGTTTTACCATCATCAGCTATTGTATTAAGTGAATCGCAGCTAAATTCAGCATTACAAAATGCAGGGTTTGAGCTAAATGCTGCTGCACAGATAACTTTAACTAACGCAACCATCCCGGCAAGTACCTGGACCGAAATTAGTACGAATGGTAGCCCTCCCGACGATGAATCATCTTTTATATCAGTAAGAGCAGGTGATTATATTGTGATGGTAAAAAACTCTTCTATTATTCTGGAAATTTACTCCTACAGAATTTCAACCAACACCTGGTCAAAGACGTACGTTCAAAATAATCTGGATATGAACGTAGCCAATGATATACAAGCTGGCGATAATTTGTTAACCGATAGTGCTTATGTTTATAGTATTCCGTCACATACACGGATTCCGATTAATTGCATACCTCCCTGCGCCTATTACGCCGGATTCAGATTTAATCCGGGCAGCAATAATGTAATTTATTTTCCAGTAACTCCAAGTCATACTGGTAGAAGATCCTATGCATCTGTAATGGCAGGAAATAAAATTCTGTATTGGGGCGGGTGGGATAATAATACTAATACTTATTTTAACGACGGGCTTTTGTATGATATACCGTCTGGCACATGGTCTTCCGTTCCAAACAGCCCGGTGTTGTCTGCAAGGAGAAGCGCTGTCGCTGTTTGGACAGGCAGCGAAGTAATCATTTTTGGTGGTGAAAACAGTGGAACTTATTATACGGATGGCGCAAAACTAAACCTTTCCAGTCTTACCTGGACCCCTATAACATCTAATTCTTTAATAACATTTTCAATACATTATTCTCACTGGAATGGAACAGAGATGTTTTTATTTGGCAGTTCGGGTTTTAAGTACAATCCGTTAACAAATAGCTGGTCTGCACTAAATGCAGGGCTTGATGCTATCAATTCCGGAGAAAATTATGCGTGGACGGGTACAGAGTATTGGCGATACAACCCTTTCACACAGTTAATCACAAAGTTTAATCCAGCTGCCAATACAATTTTATCTGCTCATCCCGGTGGGCCGGTATGGTTGGGAGGTGGTTCCGTAAATTTTTGGTGTGGAAATAAACTATTTGTTCAAAATTACTATCATCCTGCTAATACCTCCCGTTTTTTCTTTCCAACCCAGCAAACGGGCATTTCAACCAACCGTACATATTACCTATATAAAAAGAATTGAGTAATGATTAATCATGTATTTAGCCCTTTTCGTTTTTTTATTTTTTTGTGACGAAAGAAAGGTTTCTTGTATACACATAACTAAAAAGTATGCATAATAAAATAGTTGAGTTCTTAAGCAAACAAACCTGTTGCAGCCTTTGCTATGTTGATGCTTCCGGCTCCCCATGGTGTTTTAGTTTTTCTATTCTTTTGACAGAGATGATTACTTATTATACTATAAGTCGTCAGGTAGCGCAAAACATTCTTTAATGATATGCACCCGGCCGCAGGTAGCCGGAACAATTTTGCCGGATAAATTCAATCGGTTACAAATAAAAGGAGTGCAATTTAAAGGAGAGGTATTGAACGTTGGCAATCCTCTTGCCCAACGAGGTCATAATGCTTATCATCGACAATTCCCATTTTCCCTGGTAATTCCAGGTGAAGTATGGGCTATACGACTGGACATAGTTAAATTTATTGACAATTCGTTGGGCTTTGGCAGGAAACTGCAATGGGAAAGAGCCGGAACCTCATCAGTTCAATAATGCCGGAGTTCCCCATTTCATTTAGTTCTTTAAAGTCCAAAACAAACCCCGTGACAGGTATCTATAGTCATTAAGGATGAAGCCATGTGACATACTTACATTCAATGCATCCGAATTACCATGTATATTTTTACATGCACCCTGGTAGCTAAAAATTGCATGAGCCATTTCAAAATGAAATATTTTGGCAGGAGATAACATATTATTAAACATACAATTATAAAACTTCCCAAATGGAAGTCTAGACAAAAAAAACCCCTTGAATGGCGGTACAATAAATAAGGATAAAAATATCCGTATTTATTATATTTGCCTATAGTATTTTGACAAATAGGGTTTCAAAATGATATTCTGGATGACTTATCAGCATGCAAAAATGAAATTACCTGAAAAAAAAGGCAAGGTTAATTGTTGACCCTGAAACATAGTTTGAATTCAGAAGAATTAGGAAACGTATAAGCTGGTCTCCAGATAATTTCGCATGTGTTTTGCAAGCTGTTTGTAATTGGGATTATCCGGAAACTGAATTTGTATTAAGCAACAAAATATGTAGTTAATAATAATAGACACCTATATGCAGGTTCATAGTGTTGAACAAAGCGGGCAAAAATATATAGATGAAGGCGGTGGGGAAGTCTTCATTCTTTTGTATGGGTTATTTGGTTCAGCCAGGAATTTCAGATATCTGGCGGATCATCTTAAAAAAACTTACCGGGTAATTATTCCGATACTCCCTTTTTACAGTTTAGGGTATTCAGTTACCATATTTTGTCTAGCAGAATTCCTAAACGATTTAGTTGAGGAACTGAAGCTTGAAAAGTTCCACTTACTTGGCAACTCAATGGGAGGTCATATTGCTTTACTGTACACATTGAAGCATCAGGAAAAAGTAGAATCTATTATTTTGAGTGGCAGTTCAGGTCTTTTTGAGAATGGAATGGGGTACAGCTTTCCAAAAAGAAAGGAATACGATTATATCAAATCAAAAACAGAGCTTACTTTCTATAATCCGGGGATCGCTTCAAAAGAGTTGATTGATGAAATATATGAAATTGTAAACAGCCGGAAGGCACTTCATATTTTGTCACTGGCTAAATCAACCATCCGAAATAACCTGGAAAAAGAGTTATGTAAGATCAAGGTTCCCTGCTGCCTGGTATGGGGACGTCAGGATATTGTAACTCCCTTAGAGGTGGCAGAGGATTTTAAGCGGCTAATTCCTCATGCAAGTCTTCATTGGATTGATAAATGCGGGCATGTACCTATGCTTGAGACTCCCGATAAGTTTAATGAGGTGATTGACAGTTTTATGGGCAATATTCAGGCAAAAAACTCTTAAGGCAACAAATTCTGTTGACTCATAAAAGCAAAACTATTCTGTTAATATTAAATTCTCTTTTATATGCAAGTAAATCAAATTCTAGATAAGCGAAGACTTTATCGCTTACCATGGTCATCAAACGACAACCCGATTGGCTGGGTTGAAATCACAGATATCTGCAATATCCATTGCGATGGTTGCTATCGTCTGGTTATGGGAGAGGGTCATAAACCGCTGGAAAAGGTAAAAGAAGAAATACTTTTTTTGAAAAAATGGAGGAATTGCGACGGCATTTCGATCGCAGGAGGAGAACCATTGACTCACCCTCAAATTGTGGAAATAGTCCAGTTTATAACAGAAAACAGGATGAAAAGCCTGATGCTGACTAACGGATATGCATTAAAGGAGGACATACTAATCAGATTAAAAAAGGCAGGTCTTACCGGCCTGAGCTTCCATATTGATGTGACACAAACAAGACCTGAGTTTAAAAAGATAAAGCCACAAAAAGAAACTGACTTGAATGAACTAAGGCTTAGATGCGCCAAAATGCTCCGCAAAACTGTTGGTTTGTATGCCCATTTTGGAATTACGGTCACACGGAAGAATTTAAGTGAGGTGCCGGATTTATTGAAGTGGGCTATAAACAATATGGACGTTGTAGGAGGTATTTCACTGATTACATACAGAGGTGTTCCAGTACATGAGGGACTAGAGTTCAGGAATACAGCTGGTCAGAAAATTCCCGTATTGCCCGGCAGTCTGGGCTATTCAGTTTTACCAGAGGAGATGGAAATTGCAAATGTGACCTCTAAAGAAGTGTATGCAGTAATAAAAAAGGCATTTCCGGGTTATGAAGCAACATCATATTTGGGGGGTACGGTTGATCATACTTCATTTAAATGGCTGATTGGAAATTTCATTACCAACAAAAAAGGAAAAATTTTTGGAGCTTATGGAAGCAGAACGATGGAATTTGTTCAGACCTTTCACCATTTATGGTATGGCAAGTACCTGGTATATCCCAAAATAAAAATGGGAAAAAGAATTTTTTTCATGAGTCTGTTTGACAAAACTGTAAGAAAAGCATTTGGAAAGTTTATTGTTTACTGCCTGAAAAACCCCTTCCGTTTCTTCATGCCCGTTAAGGCTATCGGCATCGGCTGTATACAAGCACCGGATGTATTGCCGGATGGCAGGATTGACATGTGTGATGATTGTCCGGACATGTGTGTTTATGAAGGTAAATTGGTTAATTCATGCCGTCTTGATGAATGCAGAAAATTCGGATGTCTGCTGAACGTAAATGTGGTTAATGATGAAGCAAGGGAACTGCTGAATCATCATAAATCGAAAGAGCTGGTTATCTAGAATTCCATCCGCACCTACTAACCTTGCTGGTAAAGATAAAAAAAGATATTGATTGCACATGGCCAAATAGATAAGGTCAAGCTGGATATGCCGCCCAACAGAACTTAAAGTCAGGTAGTAAGATTTGCATTATTAGTGGGGTCTAACTACCCGACTTGCGAAAATTATTTCATTTTAAATCTTAGTCCAGAATAAATTATCCGTCCATTTACTGGCCCCCAAACGATAGAACCATCAAAGTAAGAGCTGAATGGTTGGTTTCCGCTAATAAATAAATTGTCTTGTGTATAGCCTGTAAGGTTTTCACCACCAATGTAAACATCCCACTTAATGCCAAATTGTTTGGTTACCTGCCCGCTAATTTGTATAAACGATGGCGAATAAGAATCCATTTGTTTGTCGGCAGGGTTGGTGCTTGTATTCGGCAATCTTTTTTTACTCAACCATTGTGTGGTTAAATCAAATTTCCATTTATTTTGTGTTTCATACGCTAAGTTTATAAATGCCCTATGCTTGGCTACAAATGGCTTTTCAAGCAACGAGCCGTTGTAATTTGTCTGCACATCTAACCAACGATATGCCAAACGAATATCGAATTTTTCAATAAGTTCACAATTCAGCTCTGCCTGAATACTATTGCTAAATGATTTCCCGTTGAGGTTGTAAAAATTTATTTTTTGTGGACTTGCATCAATATCAACCACAACCTGATTATTAAAAGTTGTACGGTAAGCATCAATGCTGAAAGAACCTGACCGATTGTGTAATTTAAAATTATGGATAAAGTTTATACCGTAATCCCATGCTCTTTCAGGGTCAAGTCCATACGCATAATTTAGAGTTGGATTTAAAATATTGTATTGCCTTGCACTCACAAAAAGTCCTGCATTTTCCGCAAAAATATTTGCAGTTCTAAATCCTGAGCCTGCTGAAAAGCGAAGATTTGTTTTAGGATTAAAGTCATATTTCAAATGTAGCCTTGGTGTTGCCATCAATCCATATTCATTATGATAGTCCAAACGCAAACCCGCTATCAACGTCAATTTTTTGTTGGCTGTGTATGTATATTCAAAAAATGAACCTGGCACAATTTCCCTTCTTTTAAAATTTATAATGTTGCAGGTTTCGTTGTAATTGTCGTTTGTAAAACTAACTCCTGTCCGAAATTTATGGGCCGTAGTGCCAAGTATTGATTGATAAATAAGATTAACATAAATGGAGTTTTGTTTGCCGTGATATTCGGTTAAACCGTAATAGGAATTATTGTTGTATGTATTGGCAGAAAATATAAATCCAATGCTTTTATACTTCTGTTGCGGAAATACATATCCCAGTTTGCCGGTAAAAGCATATTGCTGTACATCAATACCTACACCATATTTATTGGTTGTTAATTTATCTGTTGAAGGATTAAAATCAGTTTCGCCTGCCTGCCTGTGGTCGTTTAGTGCTTTGATAGCAAACTGAGCAATCACTCCTTTTGTGTCTGCATACCGCCAACGGTTTATTATGTTGAACTGTCTGCCGATTGGTAAATCTAAAAATCCGTCTCTGTTATTATCATTTTTCGCAGCCACCCCATTTGCATGGGTTAGCAAAGCTGCACTCCATTTATTATTTATTTTATGAGAAAAGGTTACCGTTGTTTCAAGCCTTCCCAAATTGTTTGCATAAGTATTTACAAAAAGCTTATCCATTTTGTCAGGTTTTTTTTCTTCGATATTTATTTGCCCTGCAATGCTTTCGTAACCATTGGCTACAGAACCTGTGCCTTTTGTAACCTGTATGCCTTCAATCCACGGACCGGGAATAAATGTAAGCCCGTAGCTACCTGCAAGCCCTTTTATTTCTGGTGTGTTTTCGGTAAGTAATTGTGTATAGTTACCTGATAAACCCAACAACTGAATTTGCTTAATACCTGTAACGGCATCGGCATAGTTCACATCAACTGACGGGCTGGTTTCAAAACTTTCAGACAAGTTGCAGCAGGCGGCTTTCGTTAATTCTTTTGAGCCAATGCTAAGCGTATTAAATGTGCTTAACGAAGAAACATACGTTGATTGATTTTTTGCCCTGACAATTACCTCTCCCAAATTTGCTGTTGAGGAATTTTTTAAAATCACTTTTATTTCACTATACGAAGTAACATGTAAAGTGTCTTTTTGGTAGCCAATGTAACTAACCTCTACCTGAACTGGAAGATTGCAAGTTAATTGAAAAACGCCAGAACTATCTGTACTGGTGCCAGGGTTTGTATTTAAGCACCGCACATTTGCCCCAACAAGGGGAAGCAGTTTTCCTTTTTTGTCCTCTTCTAAAACAATGCCTGTAAAAGTATGCATTAATCTTTGGGATTCTGTTTTTGTCTTTATGGTATCTGTAGATGACATCGAGCTTGGTTGTTTGTATCTGACGTAATAACAACATTTAGGTAAACTTTTATAAGTTTTGTCGTCTGTCTGAAAAGCCTCGGTATCATACCCTGCGGCTGCTAACTGCTGCTGAATTTTTTCTTTTGAAAGTTTGATACTGTCATAACTCACCGTAAGCATGTTAGTTTCTATTACCCAATTTGCTTTGTAAGTACCTATGTCTTTTAAAGTAGTTTCAATTCTATTTTTGCATTGTATACAAGTGCCTGACACCCTGAAGGTTTCAGTTTTTATATTTTTCTTTTGAGCAGATGTTGTAAAGCTTATTACAATACATAAAACCGCTACAATAAATTTCTTCATTGTATTTATTTTAAAAGTACTGAAGGCACATTTTATCGTTTTGTGTGCCCTGTAAATGCGTTGCAATGTGCTGCCACATGAAGGTGAACAGGATGTCGTTTTAGAGTTTCGTACAACATTTAGTCATGTGATGAATGCTCCCTAATTTTAAACACATGAAGCAGGTATGGAAACAACGCATCCATACTTTCCTGTGCCCCTCTTGTTGAGCCTGGCAGCGCCAGTATCAATGTGTTTCCCTTTAATCCCGCCAGACTTCTCGATAACATGGAATAAGGCATCAATTCCTGACCATAATTTCGGGCTGCTTCCGCGATTCCGGGGATTTCCCTTTCCAGCAACGGACGGATGGCTTCAGGTGTCACATCCCGTGCCGATAAACCGGTGCCGCCTGTTAGTATAATCAAATCCGTTTTGTTGTCGCAGAATGCAATTACCTTTTCCTGTATGGCTTTAATTTCATCAGGAATGATGATGTAATCATCGGTTGGAATAGTTAGCTTTTCAAGTTTACTGATAATGGATTTACCGGCCATGTCATGCTTGGTACCAGCTGAAATACTGTCTGAACAAACAATTACAGCAACCTTTAATGGCCTTGAAAGTTTATCTGCATACTGCGATTTGCCGCCTTTTTTCTTTATCAGTTTGATACCGGCAATCTCTATTTCCTTGTCAATCGGTTTCAGCATATCATAAATGGTGAGGGCAGCTATGGAAGCACCATGCATGGCCTCCACTTCCACGCCTGTCCTGTAAATAGTATGTACTTCGGTTTCAATAATTATTTCCAGCGCTTCTATTTTATGTGTTACAGATGCAAATTCCACCGGCAGGGGGTGACAATCGGGAATCATATCGCTGGTTCTTTTTATGCCAAACAGTCCTGCTACACGGCTTGCTTCAAAAACATCCCCTTTCGGAACAGTTTTGCCCTTTATCGCATCAATAGTTTCCTGTCTGCTTACTTTAACAATTGCCTGGGCTGTGGCTATACGGTGCGATTTTATTTTATTGGTAATATCAATCATATAATTGTTTTAGATATTTTTTTTCCACTGATGCTCTTCATTTGTGAATATTTCCTTCCCCCAAACCGGCACTTCTTTTTTAACTTTTTCAACAATTTCACTGCATGCATCCATTGCATCTTTTCGGTGAACAGAGGAAGTAAAGACGAACAGACATATTTCTCCAGCATTTACCCGGCCCAGGCTGTGAAAAACATGCAGGCAGGTAAGAGAATATTTTTCAAACATAGCTTCCCGGATTTCATGAAATTTTTCCTCGGCCATCTCCTGGTATGCAGAATACTCAATTGCCATCACTTCACGGTCATTCATCCGGTCATTGCGAACCTGTCCCAGGAAAATGCTGTGTGCGCCGATTTCTTTCTTAGTACTGTGTTTGGCAATAGAATCGCTTACAAAAGCGGGAGAGACAGCTCCCTCCACAAACACTTTTTTTATTTTTTTTTCTTTCATGTTTGCCGGTTTTTTTGGAGTGATTGTTTTTTCCATGCCTCTATACCTCCCTGCAGGCTCCGGGCAGCAATACCGGGAAATTTTTCATTCAGCATTTGTATTGCTTTCAGGCTGCGCTTGCCCGTCTGGCAAAACAGGATAACTTTATCTTCAACCGAAAAACCATTAATCAATTCTTCAAATTTACTAAGCGGCATTTGCATATGACTGAATTCCGTAACGAAAGGCAATTCATCTTTTTCTCTTACGTCTACCGTTTTAATATTTTCATCTTTGAGCAGGTTATTAAAATCCGGTATGCTAATCTCGTTATTGTGATTTCCTGTTCTGCAAAACCAGTTGTAATCAAAATTCCGAAATTCAGACGCAGTAGCAGGCGCCGGGTGTTTTAAATTTCTTTCAGGTGTAATTTTAAAATCATAAAATTGATTAGTCAGACTGTTATATGACAGAATAGTATTGTATAAAGGGTCTCCTGTGCCTGTAATAATTTTTATGCATTCATTGGCCTGCATAGTTCCGATAATACCGGGCAAAACTCCCAGTACGCCGGCTTCTGAACAGGAATGCACCGAATCGGGCATAGGGGCAGAAGGAAACAGGTCACGGTAGTTGGTTTTAACTTTCATCACCTTATCAGTTAGATTAAAAACTCCCACCTGTCCTTCAAAACGTAGTATAGCTCCATACACCAGTGGTTTATCAAGCAGCACACAGGCATCATTAACCAGGTAGCGGGTTGCAAAATTATCTGTACCGTCAATGACAATATCAAATTCCCCGATTATTTCCAGTGCGTTGTTGTTTTGGAGCTGTTGCTGAAAAGATATAATATTTACGTCCGGATTTAGTGGTTTCAGTTTTTCAGCAGCAATAATGGCTTTGGGTTTTCCGATATCATCCGTTGTATAAAGTACCTGCCGGTGCAGGTTGGTTATATCCACAATATCAAAATCAACAATACCGATTGTTCCTACGCCGGCAGCGGTAAGGTATAGCAGTACAGGGCAACCAAGTCCGCCGGCTCCTATCACCAGCACTTTTGCATTCAGTAATTTATCCTGTGCTTCTTCTCCGAATTCTTTCAGAAGAAGCTGGCGATGGTACCTGTAATATGATGTATCCTTGTTCATCTTCTGGTTATCCTCCTGAAAAAGGGGGTAATAATGCCACTGTGTCTTCGTTGGAAAGTGATGTATTGTTTCTGATGATAACTTTATTAACTGCGATGGAATAACTCACCAATTTCAACGCAGCATATTCCGCTTCCAGCTTTTGTTTCAATTCATCCGTTGTCTTTACACCAGAAACTTTCCGGTTTTGTTTGCCGGTAATTTCCGCTACCTGACCGAATGCAAGCAGATTAATTTTCATGATGAAAAAGGTATTTTAATTTTTCAAAGTCACTTTTCGTATTAATGTTGGTAAACAGTAGTTCATTAAAAAGGCTGTTATCATCGACCCGTAATTTCCTGAAATCAAAATGAGTTATCATATCCAGCAATTTAGTAAATCCACAGTCAATGAGTTCCTGCCATTTTGGAAAGCAGTTTTTAGAATAAACTCCAAAAAGAGGTTCTGTTCTTTCGTTATAACAGGGCAATGTGATTTGACTATTGGCTGAATGCCTGATAATAAATTTTATGGCATCGGAAGTTGCCAGTGGCATATCACAGCTAATGATAAAAATTTTTTCTGTATCCGAATGATTTAATGCGGCATGAATGCCACCTGCCGGACCAATATTCATTATCCTGTCTGCTATCACTTCAACGCCAAATCTTTCATATTCCGGATTTGCTGATACAATCACAGTTTTTTTTACTACAGGCCTGACCTGCTCAATGATATGCTGAATTACAGGTTTGTTATTAAGCATCAGCAGTCCTTTATCAGCACCCATGCGGGAGCTTTTGCCACCAGCCAGTAGATAGCCATTAACTATATGTTTATTTCGGGGCATATCAGGTAAAAATCAGTTTTACTGAAGCAATGAGCAAAACAACAGCCAGCAGTTTTCTTAAAAAAATATTTTGAAAGTACTTTGCACCAAAGTAAGAACCTGCAAGGCCGCCTACAAATGCAATAGCAACCATGATTACCATTTCCTGCCGGAATTCAAAGCTGTTTGTAAAGAGCCCTGCAATTCCTGCGATAGAGTTAACAAAAATAAACAAGGCAGAAACAGCAGCAGTTTCTTTCATGTTAGCCCAATGAAGTAATAGTATAACCGGACTAAGTATGATGCCGCCGCCAATGCCAATTATACCGGATAAAAGACCAATAACTGCACCAATAAGCAGGGCAGCTATTTTATAAGGTGATTTGTTTGTTGAACTATTGGTAAATCGAAAACCCGCCAAGCGAATAACCGGAAACAGCAATAATATGCCCAGCATGGGTTTGTATATTTCTGAATGAATCGTAATATGGCCGCCGACATAAGCAGCAGGTATTGAAGTGACGGCAAAAGGCCAGAAGATTTTCCATCGGAAATAACCCGAACGGTAATATTGAAAAAAAGCAATCAGCGATACAAAAATGTTTAAGAGCAATGCAGTGGGCCGCATCGTTTCCGGAGTATAAGAAAAGAAAGCCATTAAGGCCAGGTAACCGCTGGCGCCGCCATGACCGACACAAGCATACAGGAATGCCACCAGCATCAAAAGAAAATAAAATATGAGTATTGAAATTTCCATTTGCTGTTTTCTCCGTTTTAGGAGAGTTGTTTTTAATCAGATAATCATTTGGACCTTCACAATTTCTCCTTTTTCAAAATATTCTTTGTCTTCATCCAGTTCAATGAGGCAGTCGGCCAGGGCAAATGAATTCATCAGGTAGCTTTCCTGGTTTTCCAGAACCATCACAGCGCCGTTTCCGGTTTTCCCTTTCATCAGGTATGTCAATCCATTTTTCTTTTGGTAACTGTTTTCCAGGGGCAGGTCAAGCTTTGTGAAATAATTTCTTTTTGTAATCTGTCCGATGGCAGGTACAATGTATTCATAAAAACAGGTGAGTGCCGCTGCAGGGTTTCCGGGAAGTGCAAAAACAATGGAATGGTTACAAGTGCCGAAATAAAATGGTTTACCCGGTTTTTGTTTTACTTTATGAAATATTTTTTTTACGCCGCATTTTTCCAGGGCTGCTGCAACAAAATCATAATTGCCTACCGAAACTCCTCCCGTAGTTATTATAATATCCGATTGTTTGCATTTTTCAAAAGCATTCGTAATAGCTTCTTCATTATCATCTGTTGTTTCAACGGATACAGGCATGATGCCAAGTTGTTTCAATGTTGCAGTAAGCCCGAATGAATTGGATTCATAAATTTTTCCTTCCGGAAGTGAAGTTCCCGGCTTCACTAGTTCTTTTCCGGTGACAATGATGCTTACTGAAGGCCTGGCATAAACAGTTACTTTATTAATACCTGTTCCGGCCAGAAATGATATTGCGCCGGGTGTAAGCAAATGACCAGCATTTAATATCAACTCTCCTTTTTTCGACTGGGAGCACTGTGGCCTGACATTATTTCCCTTGCACAGGTTTTCATCTTTGATTTGAATTATTTCATCTGTCACTATTACTTTTTCCTGCATCACCACTGTGTCAGCACCTGGTGGCACCGGCGCTCCGGTAAAAATGCGGACTGCTTCCAATGAATTTATTCTTTCTGATAAAAAATTTCCGGTTTGTACTTCGCCTCTTAATTTCAATGTACTTTCCCCATCCCAGGTTTCAAATGAAAAAGCAAACCCATCCATTGCCGCCTGGTTGAACGGGGGTGTGTCAATGGGTGAAAAGACCGGCTCAGCCAAAACAAAACCTGCCGCATCCAGAAGTTGTGACTGAATTGTTTTTGAAAACAAGCAATGTTTCAAAATAATGGATCTAGCTTCCGGCACTGACAGCATCTTTTATTCTTTTTCAGGTTTAGTGAATCTTTTTCTCCCGGCTATTCTTTTTATCATATTTCTGAAAATAAAATAATGAAAAGGAAGCATGGCATACCAGTAATTGCGGCCCATAATTCCTTTCGGCCTGAAGGTGGCAGTTTGTTTTAAAATACAACGGTTCTTGTTCCGAACAATGGAGAACTCCAGCCAGGCTTCGCCGGGCAATTTCATTTCTGCAAACAGTAGCAGACGGTGATTCTTCCGGTCAGCTACCAGCACCCTCCAAAAATCAATTGTGTCGCCGGGTTGAATATCCACATCACTCCTTCTTCCGCGGCTAATTCCAACGCCGCCTATCAGTTTATCCAACAGTCCCCTTATGCGCCAAAGCTTATCTGCATAATACCAGCCCTGGTTGCCGCCAATTCCAAAAATTCGTTCAGAAATTTCCTGAATTTTTTCCTTGCCAATTTCAATCCATTTTCGATCCTTGTAGCAACCATGCGACGGCACTTCAATATACTGGCTTACATTCAGGTCAGTCAGGCTGCTGGAAGCCGCGTCTTTCCAACTGGAAACAACCATGTTTTGTTCAATCCGCTCGAAAGCCATTTTTATTGCATCCCGGTAAGTGATTAGTCCCTGCGGCATTATATGCCTAATGGAAAAATCTTTACAAACAACGTCATTCTTCATGCTCTCTACTAATTGTTTTGCAATCGTATAATTGGCTGAAGTACTCAGAAAAACCCAAATGGCCGAGAGTTTGGAAAATACAAAGGGAACCATAATAATATATCTCTTATACCCCCGCACTGCTGCAAACTCCAGCAGCATTTTTTTGTAGGTGAGAATATCGGGTCCGCCGATTTCAAACGACCGGTTAAATGTCTTTTCATTAAGAAGACAATATTGCAGGTAGTAAATTACATTACGGATTGCAATAGGTTGGCATTTCGATTTTAGCCAACGGGGCACTATCATAAAGGGAAGTTTTTCCGTAAGGTCCCGGATGATTTCAAATGAAATACTTCCTGAGCCAACTATGATCCCTGCTTCAAAAATGGTGTATGGAATGCCGGAGTTCATAAAGATGTTTTTCACTTCTTTTCTCGCCAGCAGGTGTTTAGAAAGATTTATTTCATTGCTAATACCGCTGAGATAGATAACTTGCTTTACCTGTGTCAGTATGGCGACCAGTACAAAACAGCCCGCCGCCCTTTTTTCATATTCCTTTAATGTGGTGGAAGTGTCACCCAGTGAATGAATCAGATAATAGGCTGCATCAAATTGCTTTTTATTGAAATGTTGAACAGCATTTTCGGGGTAAAGAAAATCGTATTCAATAATGCTGATTCGGCTTTCGAGGTTCGTGGTCAGTTTGAAGCGTCTCTTATCCCTTACTACACAGGTCACTTCATGTCCGGCTTCAACCAATACCGGTAAAAGTCGTCTTCCGATATAACCATTGGCGCCGGTAAGTAAGATTCGCATAACTTATCATTTTATTCAGCCCCCTATATTAATCATACTCCTGTTATTGATTTTCGAAGCGTCCATGCTCTCATACATAGTGGTAAACTGACCTCCCTGTGTTTCTTCTTTTTCCGACAAACACTGCCTGATTAAAGGGAGTATGTCATGGCCACTGCGTAAACTTTTCAAAATATCTATTTCATTGTGTGAAAAGAGGCAATTTTTCATTTTGCCGTCAGTAGTTAGCCTGATTCTGTTACAGCCGCTGCAAAATGGCTGGCTCATTGAACTGATAATGGCAAATGTGCCTTTATGAGAGGGTACAAGATATTTTTTTGCTGTATCATTCTTGTCGTTTTGCAACTGGCTGAAGGAGTACCTGGAAGAAATTAATTCCAGCATTTGCTGATAAGTGAAAACTTTTTCATTAGTCCATTGATTTCCGGCAAAAGGCATGAATTCAATAAACCTAACATGCACCGGTTGATGCCTTGTCCATTCTACAAAATCCGGAATTTCGTCATGATTTACATTTTTCATGACCACCATATTCACTTTAACATGAAAGTTTTTGTTGAGCAGCAGATTGATGTTGTGAATTACCCTTTCAAATTCATCCCGCCCCGAAATGAAAAAATTTCTTTGCTTATCCAGTGAATCGAGGCTTACATTTACTGAATGCAATCCTGCTTTCTGAAATGTTCCAATAAACTCATGAACAAAAACACCGTTGGTGGTAATGGCAAGTTCAACAGGATATTTTGCTAAGCGTTCAATAATTTCCTTCGCATCTTTTCTTACCAATGGCTCACCACCTGTTAGGCGGATTTTTTTCACTCCTTCCTGCACAAATACAGCAACAATTTTTTCAATTTCATCTGCAGACATTCTTAGGGCACCGGCAAAAAAACCTTTGGGTAAATCAACAGGATTGCAGTAAGTGCAGCGGAGATTGCACTTGTCTGTGAGTGAAATTCTCAGGTAGTCATGAATGCGTCCAAAATTATCTTTGAGCATAATTATTTGTCAACAGTACTGTTTTTGTTTCCGGTTAAATTCTTTTTTTAAAAATGTTTTGCCTTTTAAACTATTTATAGTTAAAAGACAAGTAAATAAGTTTAATGATTACAGCGATTCAGAAAAATATTTTTTCATCTTCCCTTCCATTTCTTTGAATTCTTTTGTTGTAAGATGTTTATGTGCCAGAGCAAAGACAACATTATCTTCTCTGAAAATATGCAGCCGGAGCAATTCAACGAGTGAATTTCCCTGTTCAACCGCCATATCAATTAGGGTGGCACGGGATGCAGTATCAGTAAGCCTGGAAGAAGCTCCCATCAAACTGAAAACAAGTGTTGCCAGTTGCATGGTTTTTATGTGGTCATTTTCCAGTATATCCACAGCTGTTTCCGGAACGGGGCCGGGGGAATGTTCACCCTTATCCAGTAACCGGTCGTGAAGCAGCGGGAATAAAACTCTTTCTTCCTTCAGATGATGAAGTACAATACCATCATCCAGGAACTGAAAAAAATCTGCCAGCATTTTATTCAGCCCTTTGTTGATACCCTCTTTTCTTATTTCTGCAAGTGCCGACTCGAATTTTTTCAGTTCTGATAAAATAATTTTATGCTCATCGCAAAGATGTCGGAGAAAAGGAGCCAGTTTATCATAAGGTACGGGAACAATAGACGGAGGCTTGTATGCATCGGGCGGATCCATGGGTGAATATTCGGGCTGCCCGTTTGTATCTTTTTCTGCACTTCTTCTAATGTAATCCGTTTCTGAAAAAATGTTATTCATTGTATAAGAATTAGGTTATAGTACAATTTTTAAAAATCGAATTTTATTGATGGTTGTGTTATGATAAGGGTCATATTTTCTTATGAATTGTGTCAGTCTCTTTTACGGAAGCATTTATAATTATATCCTTTTTTTATCATAGTTAATGCAGGTTGCTTTAATGCATGGACCACTTTGTTATTTGCCGGGTTTTTGAAAAGATGTTACGCAGCAACCCGATAAAGGCCAGTGCCCAGGCAGACAGAGCGATGTAGATAAATACATCAGAAACCCGATGCAGAAAAGGAACATTCAAAGCTTGGGCCATCCGGAATGTACAAACAGTATACATACCTTGCGGAAAGACAGCTCCCCAGTATAATGGGTCATACTTCAATGGATACTTTTTGTAAACATGTCTCCAGATCGCTAAAATAATGAGCATAGGTATCCACCAGGTTCCTGTTGCCCAGTAGAATATTGTAAAGCCTTTCATGAAGGGAAGCAGCGACTGAAGAAATGGAGCATCTGGTGAATTGAGAATTAATACTGAACCTGCCAATGTTGAAATAGCCATAGCTCCCATATTTATCCAATAGGGAGGAGCCAGATCATCAGGTGAAAATTTAAAGAAAGTATAACGGTAAAAAATAAGTGAAATCATCCAGATATAAAACATCCCTCCCCAAAGCCACATGGAAAGGGCGAAAAAATTTACTTCAATCCGGTGGGGCTGTTTTATATGGGAAGCTATTAAGGCACTAAGTATCGCTACTGACTGTGTGGCTACAATGGCTGTAAGCCATCCTCCCGTTATACCTTTATCAAGCGTTGGCTTATCTTGCTTTATTGTAAGTGTTGTAAAAATCAGATAAGTCAAAAAAACCCACAGCAAAATTCCAAGTATCAGCAGCGACAATGCCACATTAAAAGTTTCAAACATGAGTATGTACTGGCTTCCCAGTACACAGGTTCCGGCAACTGTTGTAAAAAAGCCGGGGCATTTTAAATGACTGGTCATATCACTAATAACTTCTCTTGGAAACCAAACCAAACGCAGGATAGTCAGAATCCATAAGAGGATAAAGAAAGTATTATTAAGTATGAACAAAGCGTTGGCAATAAATTTCATTTCCGTTAAATAAGCAGCAAGGGAAATAATACCAGTTGCCATCACCAGGGCAAAATAGGCAGGAGAAAGATTCTTTATCTGTGTCTTTAGTTCAGCCCTAACGCTTCTGCCAGTTCTCCTGGAATCTATATTTGTCAAATGTTCCAAAGTTTGTTATTAAATTTAGAAGATTTTAAAAAATCAAAAGGGTATAAAATGAATTTATTTAAACGCAACATCAAACGCCCTGCTTTAGCTGAGTCAAGAAAAGCAATATTTTTTTGTTTTATTCTTTTTCGATCTGATTAATTTGGTTGTTTTTTCTTATATGTCGATAAAATATTTAAGGATGAATAGATTGTTTATGTGCATTTGACCGTTGAATCGCTTTTATAGCTAACCGCTGGAAAACAATACAAAATGCAGCTATAACTACCAGAATCATCCAGCAGGTAGTCCAGACCTGGGTGCTTTTAAGCAAAAAACTAAAAAGAATGGGTCCGAAGAATCCCCCCAATCCCCCCAACACACCTACAATCCCTCCCACTGTTCCTATATTTGAAGGGTAGTAATCTGAAGTATGTTTATATACAGCGGCACTTCCAATACCCATCATTATTCCCATAATAAAAATTAAACCAGTAAAAATCCATTTGTTAGCCTGAAAGTAAATAGAGGTTACACCCTTAGCTACCAGTTGACCTTTTACAATTGTCTCGCCGACTTTTACTATTGGTTCCTGGTGTAAAGAAGAAGTAGGTAAAAATAAGAATCCTTCATTATCGTGATGAATACCGAACCGGATGCTAACTTGCGAGGAGTCTGCTAAGCTGGATTGTAAAAAATAGGTATCCTCACCTATAATTATTTCTTTTTCAAATACGGAAGTCACAGTTCCATTTTTCTGAGCCATAATTCCCTGGCCAGGAGCCTGAATTTCCATTCGGGGTACAGACAGAAAAAATAAACATACAATGGATACACCAAACACCCATAAAAGAACGATACGGGCACCCACTTTATCTGCAAGCCATCCGCCAAAAGCTCTCATCAATGCAGCCGGTAAGTTAAAGGCAGAAACCATAAACCCCGCAGTGACAATGGACATAGAATAAACGTTGACATAATATGGAATGAGCCATTGTGTTAAGGCAACAAAACTTCCAAAAGCGAAAAAATAATATAACCCGAATCGCCAGACTCTGATTTCTTTTAAAGGCAATAATCGCTGAATTATCGATTTAGATTCTGTTGGCTTTTTATTTTGAGTACCCCACAGGAAAATAATACCAACTATAACAAGCAGGAGGGCATATAATTTTGGCAAATTTCTCCACGCATCGAGATTTGTTCCATGATTTGTGAGCTTAGTAAGAATAGATGGTGCCAATAATGTAGTAAGAGCAGCTCCAATATTACCCGTCCCGAAAATCCCCAAAGCAGTACCTTGTTTTTCTTTAGGGAACCATAAGCAAGTATATGCTACTCCCGCTGCGAAAGAAGATCCGGCTAATCCAAACCCAAAACTCAGAATGAGAAAGGCTGTAAAATTGTTTGCCTGAGACAATAAAAACATGGGAACAGCGCTGAATATCAAGATTGAAAGCATTATCCATTTGCCGCCATATTTATCTGTAAGTACTCCTATGGGTAATCGAAAAACAGACCCTACCAATACCGGTACACCCAATAGTAATCCAATTTGTACAGGGCTCCACTTAAAAACGCCATTATTAACAAGGAAAGTAACTAACACACCATTTATCATCCATGCAGCAAAACAAACAAGAAAAGCAAAAGTATTAAGGAATAAAATCCGGTTAGGGTTTGCTGAAGTGTTTTGTTCCATGACATGCATAATTTTTTTATTCTGCTTTTAACCTGAAGTTCATTCTTCCCGACCCCGGAAATTTCAGAGAGTATCTAACCATATACTTTCCTCCCGTAATAATGATACTTTCTTTTGAAACCGGATGAAATGTATTGCAGTTACGGAATTTTTGACCGTTTACTTCATACTCGAACTCAATTCCCTGGCCCCGTGCAAATACATTGCAATACCCAATAGTGGTTCCCTGAACATATTCAGGGCCTTTCAGTAACTCTGCCTCAACTTGATATTCTTTAGCAACAAAGAAGAGCAAAACAGAAAGGATAGTGAGAATAGCGATGTTGATTATTTTATTTGTCTTAGATTCGGCACGAATAATCCTGAGAATATTATAAATAATTCCTGCGCCAAGAAGAAAAAACAGTATAGTTTTTACAATCTGACTGGTGAGTAATTCTTCATCGGTAACTATGTTCAATAACATGATTAATTATTTTTAGGACGCTGTACCGACCAGGGTGTTCGTGGGCTGCGGATCTTTCTTCTGCCCCAATACCATCTTACCTGCTGATAGGGTCTCCAGATGTAATCTAACGGCGGAACCAAAAAATGCACAAGCCGTGAAAACGGAATAAGACCTATAATGACAAAAGCTCCGATAATATGCAGTTTCACGGTCCAGGGAAGCAGTGAAACGGCTGTGGTATCAGGCTGCAGTGTGAAAATGGAATTCAGGTATGGTGAAAGCAATGAAGAGAACCAAGACGAGCCCCAGCGGAAATTATAAGCAATCCAAAGACCGGTTATAGTCTGAAGTATCAGCAGCAGGTAGACCACGAGATCCATTTTGTTTGTAACAAATTTCAAAC
This sequence comes from Chitinophagaceae bacterium, assembly GCA_044221225.1. Lineage (GTDB taxonomy): Bacteria > Bacteroidota > Bacteroidia > Chitinophagales > Chitinophagaceae > JJ008. The sequence goes on along the minus strand of JBGAPQ010000006.1, from coordinate 108,136 downwards.
GGGGCGTTGTGTACCGCCTGATCAAAAGATTGACAAGGCCCACAAGCATGGCGATACCAAAAATGAATGCAGTAATTTCAAGAATCATCAGACGTACAGGCTGACTGTTCCATGCCAGTACACTGCGGGGAAAAAGAAATGCAACCAGGTGACCCAGGAAAAGAAAGATGACACCCCAGTGAAAAGGAACTGAACCATAAAATAATTTTCTTCCTTCCAGAAACTGGGAAGACAGCGATGAAAACTGGAACCCCTTATAGGTAAACCGGTAGATGGAACCCACCAGGAATACAACCAGCGCAATATAAGGCAGCGCTACAAGGAAAAAATTATTAAAGGCGTTCATGATAGTTCTGATTTGTGTTAATATTTTTCAATGTTCATCTCTGTTTCTATGTTCCGGCTAAAATCATTTGATACAGGACCGCAGGAAGAGCATGAAGTTTTACCGCCACAGGCCATACTGCTGATCTCCTGTTCTTCAATACCGGAGGGTGTTTCTAAACTTCCGGGTTCATAACCAAAATCTTTTTTCAATGCAATAAATAATGCCTGCAGCAATGTTTGATATACCGTTCTGTACTGCTGTGAATAATCTATAATGGTCTTCAGGTTCTTTTTATAGATTTCATCTTTCTTTTCAATTTTTTTGGAATCGAATTCGCCGATCATTTTCTCTACTGCCGGAATCACCAGCCGCAGGGCAATTTCATTGCGCATCAGTTCATCTTTCATTTTGGGCAGTAAGCACAGCACATTTGGTAAATGATCAGACAGTTCAGTATGACAATCATTACCTGCTTCACGGTGTTCACGGTTCAGGTTTACCAGCAACTGACCCCGCTTGTAATCTTCTCCAAAAAGTGTGAAACCAATATCAAGTGTAGTGATAGCCTGCACATCGAATGAACGGAGAAAAAGCTCCTGCATTTCCTGCACGGTAACATCAGCAATAAAATTCATAAACAGATTCATCGCCTCAGCTGATTCAGGAAGAGTGTCTGAAAGGTAAGTATAGGCGTCTTTTATTTTTTCTACATAGGATTCGTCTTCAGGATAGATGAAGAGACCTGAAAGCAATTCATAATCCGTTATTGAATGACCGGGTAATATTTTTATTTCTTCCTTTCTGTCTGTTATTGTTTCCATAATGTAATTTTTACGACTCCTTTATTTTTACAATCCTCTTCTTATTTTACTTTTAATCCCGAATCCGATTTCTCCTTTTGTATCACCGGTGAAATCAAGCATTTCAATGGCCTGTTCACGGTGTGCCGGAGGAATTACAAAACGGTCTTCAAATTTTGCCAGTGCAGTGAGATAGAAAATTCCATCAGCCATTTCAGCAGTTATCCCGGCATCCCGCAATGATTCATCAGCTTTTTCATTGCTTACATCACCTACTGTGACTCTTCTGCGGTGAATACGAACTGCCATTAATTTCTTCCATTTATCCTTTATCATATCTTCATTGCCGGCGCTGAGCAGGCTGGCGAGATATTTCAATGGAAAACGGACCTGATCAAGAGTTCCCCATAATTCTTTGGTGCTGGTATCATACAACCAGTTATCATCCCAGTATTTTGCAATGGGGTTCATCTTTTTTTCACCATCGGTGTTATCCACCTGTTTTACAGTAGCCATGACCGGGAGTAGCGGTGGTACATAAAACAACATGGGTAGTGTCCGGAACTCGGCGTGAAGCGGCAATGCCAGTTTCCATTCCTTTACATATTTATACACTGGTGAAAACTGAGCCGCATGAATGGTTGAATCTGCAATACCACTCATTTTTGCTGCCCGTATTACTTTTTCATCAAAGGGATCCAGTATAATATCAAGATGACGGTCTATGAGATTTTTTTCTTCTTCATGCACAGCTGCTTCTATTTTATCAGCATCATAAAGAAGAACACCGAGGTAACGAATTCTTCCAACGCATGAGTGCATACATGCCGGCGCAAGACCTGCTTCAAGGCGAGGGAAACAGAGAATGCACTTTTCAGATTTACCGGTATGCCAGTTGTAGTATGATTTTTTGTAAGGACATGCAGTTACACACATTCTCCATGCACGGCAAACTTCCTGGTTAATGAGCACCACACCATCTTCACCCCGTTTGTAAATTGCTCCTGACGGACAAGCTGCCACGCAGGCGGGATTCAGGCAATGGTTGCAAATTCTGGGCAGATAAAAAAATGCCATTCTCTCCAGTTGAAACATAACTTCCTGTTCAGCGGCAGAAAGATTTTTTAAATTCGGGTCATTACGGGCAAAGTCAGGAGTTCCGCTAAGGTCATCATCCCAGTTGGGCCCCATCTTTATATCAATGGGTTTTCCTGTTATGAGTGATACCGGCCTTGCAGTTGGCTGATCATCTCCTTCAGGCGATTCAATAAGGTCGAGATATTTATAGGTGAAGGGTTCGTAATAGTCATCAATAACGGGAAGATTGGGGTTGTAGAAGATATTAGTCAGCCCACGTCTCTTACCGGCTCCTTTCAGCGTAACTTTTCCATTTGTTTTTTGCCAACCACCTCTGTATATATCCTGGTCTTCCCATTTAGTGGGATAACCTGTTCCGGGTTTTGTTTCTACGTTATTCCACCACATATACTCTGCGCCTTTCCTGTCTGTCCAGATATTTTTGCAGGCAATAGAGCAAGTGTGGCACCCAATACATTTATCGAGGTGAAAGACCATTGATATTTGTGAGCGGACATCCATACTAAAAAATTTAAGATTAAAGTTTATCTACCAAACTAATTTCTCCATTTTCTTAACAATTACATGTGTATCTCTTTGCGGAGCAATTGGCCCCCAGTAATTAAAGTGATAAGAAAACTGTCCATATCCGCCACTGAGGTAATTTGGTTTCAGGTGAGTGCGGGTTACGCTGTTGTGTCCGCCGCCACGCCGGTTACCTCTTAGTTGCGACTTCGGAATTCCTACTGTTCTTTCAGGCACATGATATACAATACAACTTCCTGGAGCAATTCTGGAACTTACTACGGCTCTTGTTACATACACACCATGATCGTTATGAACTTCTACCCAGTCATTATCTTTTATTCCGAGTGTTTCTGCATCTTTCTCACTTAGCCAGCAGGGTTCGCATCCACGGGAAAGTGTAAGCATCCTCAGATTTTCCATATAGGTTGAATGAATATGCCACTTACCATGTGGAGTGAGATAATTTAGCGCCAACGCTTTTCCACTCTTCCATGTTTCCCTCAGATCGCCATACACTTCAGGTCTTGGAGCAGGCTTATAAGTAGGAAGGTGTTCGCCGTGTGCAATGTATAATTCCTGGTCAAGATAAAAATGCTGACGGCCGGTAAGTGTTCTCCACGGCACCAGCCTGTCAACATTATATGTGTACGGAGCATAAGCTCTTCCATCATTCATAAGTCCTGACCAAAGTGGCGAAGTATTATATCTTCTTGGTTGAGAAACCAGGTCTTGGTAACGGAGTTTTACATCTTTGCTTCCTTCGCCTAAATCAGCCAATACAAGCCCGGTCTTCTTCTCCATATTTTTATAGGCCTGCACATTGAGTTTTCCGTTTGTAAGTGTAGAAAGATTCAGCACTGCATTGGCAGCCCACTCATCTTCCTGAATGGAGGGAAGTATTTTGCCTTCATATTTTCGTTTCGGGAAATGATTGGAAACACACATTTCGTCATATTCCTCTTTACAGAAATAATGATTGCCATGTGCCCCTAACCCTCTTTCACGGATGCCTTCTCCGAGAGTAATGAATTTTTCATAAAGTTGAGTATAGTCTCTGGTGACAATGGAGAACTTCGGCATTGACTTTCCGGGAACGGGTTCGCATTCACCTTTGAACCAATCTTTGATGGTTGGTTGTGTTATTTCATCCGCCGTATCATGAGAAAGCGGTGTCATCACAATATCTTTTTGCATTTCAGCAAAATATTTTTTTGCTATCTCACTGGTAGCTTTTGCCAGGTGCTTGAAAATATCCCAGTCTGTTTTTGATTCCCATACAGGTGCAATCGCCTGGCCAAGCGGATGGATGAACGAGTGGAGGTCGGTGCTGTTCAGGTCATTTTTTTCATACCATGATGCAGCGGGAAGTACAATATCAGAATAAAGCGCTGATGAATCCATGCGGAAGTTCAAATCAACAACTAAATCCATTTTTCCAACAGGTGCAATCTCATGCCATTTAACTTCTTCAGTTTTATCTTCAGCATCTTTTGCAATTACATTATTGTGAGTACCCAGGTAATGTTTTAATGCATACTCAGTGCCTTTCATGCTTCCATGTATTGCATTTCCACGCCAGATATACCATACTCTTGGAAAATTTTCATCGGCATCGGGGTCATTAATGGCGAATTCCAGTTTTTTTGATTTCAGTTGTTCAACAGTAAATTTAATAACTTCTTCATCTGTCTTTGCTCCATTAGCTGCCGCTTCTTTTGTTAGCTCAAGTGGATTTTTATTGAACTGGGGATAATAAGGCATCCAACCATTACGTACTGCAGTGAAGATGCTGTCTGCCGTATGTTTTTTACTCCATTTATTTTCCGGAACCGGATTATAGTGATAATGGTATCCATCATATCTCCACTGGCAGGTATTGATATAATGCCAGAGCGGCGCTTGTTGCAGCCGGGCAGTGGGTACCCAGTCTTTTGCAAATGTGATGGCTCCCCATGAATCCACCGGCGCCAGCTTTTCCTGGCCAACATAATGATTAAGCCCTCCTCCATTTTTTCCCACGCATCCGCAAAGAGCAAGAGCCATAGCCGCAGAACGATAAATCAGATTAGCATGATACCAGTGATTGATTCCTGCACCAATAATCACCATGCATTTTCCTTTGGTAGTATCGGCTGTTTTTGCCCACTCATGCGCAAACTGGATAACTGTTTTTGCATCGATACCGGTAAAAAGTTCCTGCCAGGCTGGTGTGTAAGAAGCCTCTTTATCAGTATAGTCTTTAGGATACTGACCTCCTAAACCACGGTCAATTCCATATTGCCCCATCAACAGGTCATAAATCGTAACAACAGGAACTTTTCCGTTCACAGTGTCCAGATATTTAACGGGGATGCCACGGAGGAATGTATTATTCAGTCCATACTCAATAAATTCTGTTTGAAGCACACCGTCATTTTTATTTAGTTGGGTTAGTAGCGGGTCATATTTTTTTTCTGTTTCACCACATTCAAATTTCATATTCCATTTTCCGCCAGCTTTATCCCAGCGGTAGCCCATGGTACCTTTTGGTACAATGAGGTCTCCTGTATTTTCATCGATATTTAAAAACTTCCAGTCTCCATTTTCAATATCTTTCCATTTTGATATTTCATTTGCACGAACCAATCTGCCGGGTTTGTAATGATTCCCCTCTTTTTCGAGATGAACTAAAAATGGACTGTCAGTATATCGTTTGGTATATTCAATAAAGTAAGGAGTCTTTTTTTCGTGGTGATATTCTTTCAGGATAATATGAGTAACAGCCATCCAAAAGGCATTATCTGTACCCGGGTGAACCGGAACCCATTGATCGGCATATTTACATACCTGACTAAAGTCAGGAGAGAATACTACAGCTTTTGTTCCATTGTGGCGTGATTCAGCAAAGAAATGACAATCAGGAGTGCGGGTCATATTCAGGCAGGCACCCATATCCGCAATCAGTTTGGAATTATACCAATCGGCGCTTTCGCAAACATCAGTTTGCTCACCCCACATTTCAGGAAAATGAGTAGGCAGGTCGCAATACCAATCGTAAAAACTTAAATTGAAACCACCAAAGAGCTGAAGAAATCTTGCACCTGCTGCATAGCTTAACATGGACATGGCGGGAATTGGAGAAAACCCCGCAACACGATCAGGTCCATGTTTTTTTGCTGTGTAAATATTTGCTGCCGCCATTATTTCCAACACTTCATCCCAGGTAGCCCTGCGAAATCCGCCCTTGCCTCTAGAACGTTGATAACGGCTACGTTTTTCTTTATTGTTCTGAAGATTCTCCCATGCTTTCAAAGGGTTGCCGCCGGCTTTTTCTTTTTCTTCCCTGAAAAAATCAAGAAGCGTACCACGAATGAGCGGATATTTAATCCTCAGCGGGCTATATAAATACCAGGAATAAGATATTCCCCGCTGGCACCCCCTTGGTTCATAGGGAGGAAGTGAATCTTCCAGCAAAGGATAATCAAGTTGCTGGGTTTCCCACACTACTATTCCATCCTTTACATGTATTTGCCATGAGCATCCGCCGGTGCAGTTTACTCCGTGTGTGCTGCGCACAATACGATCATGCTGAAAGCGGTTGCGGTAAAACTCTTCCCACTGGCGGGTTTTGGGTGAGATGATATCTTCGATCCAGCTCATAAAATAGTATTAGAGATTAGGTAATTGAAATTGTTTATTCCTGATTCATATTATGTTGATTTGATTTGCCTTTTGTAAATCGAATAATTTACTGTCCGCTGTTTTCTTTTAAACCAGAATAAGGAAAATAATACCAATAGAAAAACCACTCCTCCTACACCTCCGATGAGCATTTTTTTTCCGATAGTATTTGACGGTTGTGTTTTGGATAATTCATCTGCATATTTTAAAAAGGCGGCAATATCTGCTACTTCTTGTGCTGTCAATGGTTTTCCGGCATAGGATTGCTGCATTTGAGGCATAGGCATAGGTGAACTGGCAAAAAATGCTTTTGCGCCGTCAACCGTTAATCTTGAAACGGTTTGCGTCAGGTCTTTTGCCAGGGCGCCACCGCTTACAAAGCCTTTTATATTAACATTGTGGCAGGAGTTGCAGGTGGGGCCGTTATTTATAAACCGGATGTTACCGACAAACAGGTCCTTTCCTTTTTGTGCATCACCAGGACTTTGCGCCGATACAGGCATGAAGAATGCCAGTAATAAAAATGTGATAAACATGCAGAAGGAGAAATACATTTTCATAATACGATGTTTTAAATTAATCTCCCTTATCAAAAATTTTTTTGTAAAAGAAATATGATGCTTTTATGCTTCATTTTATCAGGTGATTTTAATCCCGGTTACATCTTCATTAATAAAAAGACCTATCGCTGCTGTAATAATCTCTAATCTGGTCAGCAAGATTTTTATTTATCCTGGATAAAGACCAGATCACTATCAGCATAAATAAAATAATACCGTAGAGAAAAATATTTGCAGTGGTAAATAACTCTCCTTTGTTATTGTTTGTATTCAGGTTATTCTGTTCCGTATTGTTAGCCGTACTTGCAGCAACAGGTGCCGAACTACTCGTTTTGATATAGGAAACTATATTTTTAATCTGGTCGTCACTGAGGTTGGGTTGGTCAGGCATCACAGCCTGGTTGAATGCCCGGAACAGTGAATCGGCATATTTATCACCGCTTTTAATTACTGATTGGGATGATTTGACAAACTGTATTACCCAATCTTCCGTTCTTCTTTGATGAATATTGGCCAAGTCCGGGCCGACCAGCCTTCCCCGTCCTACAGAATGGCATGCGCCGCAAGTTTGTGTGAAAATTTCTTTCCCGGAAGCAATGTCCTGAGCTGATGCAGTAATTCCGGATGAGATAATTAACACGACTGTTACGATTAATTTGGATAAATGAATTCTCATATGTCAAATGTTACTTTTAGTGATGTTGAAAAACCACTTTGGCTCAAGTCTTGCAGGCCGAAGTCGGGAAGACTCTAATTAAGGACAAAATTATCCTTATTTAATTTTATGGCAAAAAAAGATTTTATGCTACCTGGTTTGAAATCTGATACCTAATCCAATTGCAGCTCTCCATTTGTTCTTATTGCTCATATAATAAAAGGGCAACGCCAGTATAAATGATTTATAGCCTACATGCATACCTGTACCAAGAATGGGAAGAACTCCGGGTTTTTTGGCATCAGCTTTCCATCTTAAACCGGGATACATGGAAATACAGACATATAAGTTTTTTGAAAATGAAAACTTGACTGCGGGGCCCCCGTAATTGGTGTAAAGACTCTCAAAATCTGTCGCTACTATAAAGTTTCCGGTAATACTGAAACTGTTTTTTTTGGGGGTGTTAACTTCTCCCTGGGCACAAAGACAGCCTTTGCCTGATAGAAATGCCACGACGGTGACCAATATCCATTTCGATATTTTCGGCATAAAGAATACTTCGACAAGGGAGTAATCAAAGTTTTCACGGGGTTATCACAATAGTAGATAATACCTGTCTACCTTGACTATGTTGTTCACCAAATTTAAAGATAACTTTGTCCTTAATTAGATTTATTTTTGAAGTAAATACGATATTTCAAATACTGGTAATGACTTAATAAAGCATTGCCTGGTATTTTTCTTTAAGGCTAAAGACAAAATTGTATGGTAAAGGGAACCGTTGATAAAAAACCACTCGTGTATTCCTGTTCCGGCTGTTCCAGTGCTGCGCAAATGGCGAACTATCTTGCTTTATGTTTCGACAGAATGGGTTTTGCCGAGATGTCCTGCATTGCCGGTGTTGGCGGCAATGTAAAAAAACTGGTGCACACAGCACTATCAGGCAGAAAAATCATTGCCATTGACGGCTGCCCGCTTGCTTGCTCCAAAGCATGTTTGAGAAATCATAACATTGCTCCGGATGAACATTTTGAATTAACAGGTTGGGGAGTTAGCAAAAAACTGCATGAAGATTTTGATATGGAAAAGGCAAGAGAAGTATTTGCTTTAATCACAGAAAAATTATCTATGCACAAAATAGCAGGTTTACCAGAAATAACAGTAAGGTAGATGTTTCAGCAGTAAAAAGGAAAATGAGGAAAGAAGCAGTATGATAAAAAAAACAGAACTATTATCACCGGCAGGTTCTTTCGAAAGTTTGCAGGCTGCCATTAATGCAGGTGCTGATGCTGTTTATTTTGGTGTGGAGCAGTTGAATATGCGTACCCGTTCTTCCAGGCCATTTTCCATTAGTGATATTAAAGAAGTAAGTGCCATATGTAAGTTGAATGGTATGAAGGCATATATCACCTTAAATACCGTGATGTATGAACACGATATGCAGTTGCTTAAACTGATTTTAAAAGAAGTGAAGAAGCAGGGGATTGATGCCGTGATTGCTTCCGACTTTGCTGTGATTGAATATTGTAATCAATTAAAAATTCCGTTGCATATATCAACGCAGGCCAATGTTAGCAATATTGAGTCAGTACATTTCTTTTCAAAGTATGCCGATGTAATTGTGCTGGCAAGAGAGCTAACGTTAAAACAGGTAAAGCATATAACCAGTGAAATTAGCCGGAAGCAGATTAAAGGCCCGTCCGGTGAACTGGTGAAGATTGAAATATTTGTGCATGGTGCTTTGTGCATGGCGGTATCAGGTAAATGTTATTTGAGTTTACATACACAAAATGCTTCAGCCAACCGGGGTGCTTGCGTTCAAAATTGCCGGAGAGCTTATTCAGTGAAAGATAAAGAAACAGGTGAGGAGTTGAGCATAGAAAATGAATACATCATGTCGCCAAAGGATTTGTGTACAATAGATATTCTAAACCAGGTTATAGAGAGTGGTGTGGATGTATTAAAAATTGAAGGCAGAACAAAGGGAGCAGATTATGTACAGGTAGTTACACAATGTTACCGGGAAGCAATGGAAGCAGTATTGAACGGAACGTTTACACCCCGTAAAGTGAATGCATGGAGAACTGAAATGGAAAAAGTATATAACCGTGGATTTTGGGAAGGTTATTATCTCGGCAGAAAGTTGGGTGAATGGACACCACATCCCGGCTCTGCAGCAACAGAGAAAAAAATATATCTAGGTAAAGGCACCAACTATTTTTCAAAAATTGGAGTGGGAGAATTTTTAATTGAAGCAGGAAACATTAAAGCCGGAGACACTTTAATGATTACCGGACCAAAATGCGGAATGATAAAAGAGAAAATGGAAACATTAATAGTGAACGGAGAGAAAAATAAAACCGCATGCAAAGGGGATTTTATAAGCTTTCCATTTCCTACCAAAGTAACTACCAGTAATAAGTTGTATAAACTTGTGGAGGTAACGAGTGCCTAAAATAATTCATTACCGGAATAAATGTATTGGCTGTGGTATTTGTTATGAACAACAGCCAGGCCTCTGGCGAATGTCAAAGAAAGACGGGAAAGCAACCCTGCTAAACGCAACTGCTAAAAAAGAAGTGTTTGTATTGCCTGCCAATACTATCGTTAAAGAACAAACATTGGGAGTAGCAAAAGCATGCCCTGTAAAAATTATTAAAGTTGTATGAATGAAATTATAAAGCAGTATATCCAGAAGCAAACCTGTGCTACAATTTGTTGTGTGGATGAAATGAACAAACCTTATTGTTTCAACTGCTTTTATGCTTTTAACAGTGAAGATGGGTTACTCTACTTTAAATCATCGGCAGATTCACATCATGCAGCATTAATGAAAAAGAACCCATTTATTGCCGGCACTATTCTGCCTGATAAACTAAATGCATTAGCGGTGAAAGGGATACAGTTTGAAGCCATTGTTTTAAATGAACATCACCCATTATCTAAACCGGCATCAGGATATTATCATTCAAAACACCCCATTGCATTAACCATACCCGGGGAAACATGGACCTTACAACTCAACCGTATAAAGATGACTGACAGCACCCTGGGGTTTGGAAAAAAAATTACATGGAACAGGAATGAGTAAGAGGATAATGCCTTAACAATAATTAAGGATAATTATATCCTTAATTAACTTACCTTCGCTCCCAAAAACATAGTTAATCCGCAACAATTACCTGGTTTTTTCTTTTTTGCAACATCTATTTATTAAAGTCATAGTTAACACATCTCATGTCTTATTCCGCAATTCACAAATTTCATATCCCGGTAATGGGATTAGCTTATACAATTGACAGTCCCGTTAAAGTAGCAAGGTTCGGTATCTCATCCGTTATTTCTATTGTTGAAGACAGGTTAGTGGAAATAATGAGGCAGCACTATTATCCATCTATAAACCGGGAATATCAACCCATCTCTGCACATGAAACAGATTACCGTGCCAAAAGAATTACTGATTACCTCAACCTGGTAAATACAATTGTGCAGGGCCAGGTTGAAAAACTAAAGAAGGCTGCATTTGAAGCCGGTTCCGAAATTGTAAAATATTTTGAACTGTTACCGGATGACAGTACCCTGAAACAATTGTACCTGCAAATGATGAAATCCGGAGATAAGCAGGTAAAAGAAAAAATAGGACCTCATTTGCGGTCACAAATACGCCCCGGCAGCATTGATGTAAACATTATGACTAAAATAGACCGGAACACTTATAATAAGAATGGCGAATTGATAGAAGACTGTTCGGATGCTATAGCCGCATTGAGGGGATACGCCAAAAGTAACCTTACTAATTCTTCTGTTGTTTTTTCAGCTGGCATGAACCCGGGGTTATATAATTACCTGGAAAAATGCGAAGCCTTTAATGTGAATGAAAACGGGGGCTTTACTAAAAAGATATGTATAAAAGCAAGCGATTACCGTTCTGCATTAATCCAGGGGAAGTATTTGGCGAAAAAGGGAATTTGGGTTAGTGAATTCAGGATTGAATCGGGTTTAAATTGTGGTGGACATGCTTTTGCAACAGAAGGTTTTTTGATGGGCCCGATACTGGAAGAATTTAAATTAAAAAAACAGGAACTCATTGATACCCTTTTTGAAATTTATAATGCGGCGCTGCTGAAAAAACATAACCGGAAATTTATTTATCCCCCCCAACTGATTTTTTCTGCACAAGGTGGCATTGGCACTTATGAAGAAGATGATTTTTTGCATCGGTATTATAATATTGAAAGTACCGGATGGGGAACACCTTTTTTACTGGTACCCGAAGCCACTACTGTTGATGAAAATACATTGAAGTTGTTGTGTGCTGCAAAAGAAAAAGATGTGGTATTGAGCCATAATTCTCCATTAGGCGTAAGGTTTCATTACCTTAAAGGAACCAGCTCCGCAACTGAAAAATTAATGCGTATTAAAAATGGTAAGCCGGGCAGCCCCTGTACCGAAAAGCACCTGGCTTTTAATACCGAGTTTACAACAGAACCCATTTGTACAGCATCGCATAAATATCAAAAATTAAAAATTGCACAATTGCAATCGCTTAACCTGCCGGAACCTGAATATGAAAAACAACTGAATGCGGTATTGGATAAAGAATGTTTATGTGTGGGGCTGAGCAATGCCGCTGCCATTAATTATAAAAAAACATTTATAAAAAAACTTAATGCGGTAACTATCTGTCCCGGGCCTAATATTACTAATTTCTCCAAAGTAGTTTCGCTGGCAACAATGATTGACCATATTTATGGGCGGAAAAATATTATTAGCAATACCGACAGACCCCATATGTTTATTGCCGAATTGCATTTATATATTGATTACCTGAAGGAGCAACTGGAAGAGGATAAGCTGAATGACCAGTTTTTAAAAAAGAAAAAATATTATATTTCTTTTTATAACAATCTCAGGGCAGGCATTGCGTATTATCAAAAATTACCTGGTATATCTGGACCAAAAAAAGAGCGGTTTATCAAACCATTGAAAGATGCGGGTTTGGAACTTGATATCCTGAATTACAGGTTTTCTTTATCAGAAACGGAGGAAGCTGCAAAGTTTGCCAAATAATTTAGGTTTCTCCAAAAATTCAACTGGAAGTATTTCTTAACCCAGGCACAACTGCCCAGGATTCTTATTATATAGTCTTAATAATGAAATGTCAGGAAAGGGTAATTTTTATAATAATAAAAGTAATTAAATACTTTTATTATAGTTTTTACGATATCTTTGTGCCATAAAAATTTAAATATGCAAACAGTAACAGAAAACATACTCAATGTAACACTGCTGGAACCCCGGCAAAAACATCCCACCATTTTTATCCGCTTTGATGAATTGGCAGAAGGCGAAAGTTTAACCATTCACAACGACCATGACCCTAAACCATTATACTATCAATTGCTGGGGGAAAGAGGAAATATATTTGAATGGGAATATTTAGAGCAAGGTCCTGAATGGTGGAAGGTGAAAATAAGTAAACGCATTTCGGGAGAGAATGATGAAACGCTGGGACAAATTGCCGCCAAAGATTTGCGCAAAGCACAGATATTTAAAAAATATGGACTGGATTTTTGCTGTGGCGGAAAGAAAACCGTTAAAGAAGCCTGCAAGGAAAAAGGACTGGATGTAACAAAGATTGAACAGGAGCTGCAGCAGGCTGATAAATTACCCGCTACCCGCCCATTACCTTATAATGAATGGAACCTTGATTTCCTGGCTGACTATATTGTAAACACCCATCACAGTTATGTAAAGAAAAATTTACCCGATATAAAAGTTTATGCAGAAAAAGTAATGAGAGTGCATGGTAACAGGCATGCGGAGTTATTGCCCATTTACCAATTAGTCGAAGAAGTGTATACAGAGATGATGGCACATATGGTGAAAGAAGAAAGAGTTCTGTTTCCTTATATTAAAGACTTGGTTGCAGCAGAAAAAAACAAACAGCCCATGCAAGCTGCTCATTTTGGAACGGTGCAAAACCCAATTAATATGATGGAGATGGAACATGAAATGGTGGGAAAAAATCTTGCAGAAATAAGAGAACTTACTAACAATTATACATTACCTGAAGATGCCTGTGCCAGTTACAGTTTATTGTACCGTATGCTGGATGAGTTTGAAGAGGATTTGCATTTACATGTGCACCTGGAAAACAATATCCTGTTTCCAAAAGCTTTGGAAATAGAAAAACAAGTAAACAACTAAAAAAATGAAAAACCAGGCTCCCATAAAAAGACATCAGGCTATTGTCTCATTTTCCAAAGACCATCATTTTGGATTATTGCTGGTTTGGAAAATAAGACAAGGCCTGAATCAGGCTGTCAATCCTGAACGGATAAGCAATTATGTAACGTTCTTTTTTAAAGAAGACCTTGAAAAACATTTTAGAGAAGAAGAGCAATTACTTTTCAGTAAGCTACCTCCTGACGATGTACTAAGGAAACAGGCTGAAAAAGATCACCAGACAATAGACAAACTGGTGGCCGCCATTGGAGAAAAGAAAAACGATGCAGTACTGCTCAAGCAATTGGCGGATGCACTGGAAAAGCACATACGTTTTGAAGAACGGGAATTATTCAATCACCTGCAGGAGAATATCACCGCAAGTGATTTAGCAGTTATCGCAAAACGTTTTTCAAACAGCAGCAAGGAAACTGACGAAAAATGGGAAGATATTTTTTGGGAAATTAAAAGATAATAAAATGGATATCCCGGATAAATATGGCAATCAAAAAAGAGTGGTAATTGTAGGTGCAGGGTTTGCCGGCCTCACATTGGCAAAAAAATTATCAGCAAAATACTTCCAGGTAATATTGATTGATAAAAATAATTATCACCAGTTTCAACCATTACTTTACCAGGTTGCTACCAGCGGACTGGAGCCAAGCAGTATCAGTTTTCCGCTCAGAAAAATATTTCAACAAAAAAGGAATGTTTTTATCCGCATGACGCAGGTAACTGCTGTAAGTGCCGAAACAAAAACGGTACATACAGAGATAGGTGATGTTGAATATGATTACCTGGTACTGGCACAGGGAGCAACAACAAATTATTTCAATAATAGCCATTTGCAGAAGAATGCCTATTCTATGAAATCGGTTTCTGAAGCTTTGCTGCTACGGAATACGTTATTGCAAAATTATGAGCAGGCACTTAACGCAGAAAGTAAACAGCAGCAGTCTTCGTTATTAAATGTAGTAATAGTTGGTGGCGGACCAACTGGTGTAGAGTTAGCTGGTGCAATTGCCGAGATGAAAAAGAAGATACTGCCAAAAGATTATACTGAGATAAATTTTGGGCAGATGCATATCTACCTGCTGGAAGCTACACCCCGTTTGCTAAATGGTATGAGTGCTCAATCAGGTAATACTGTTGTTGCTTATCTGAATCAATTGGGAGTAGAAGTACAAACAAATACCGCAGTAAATGATTATGATGGTGAAACGGTAATACTAAGCAATGGAAACACCATACATAGCCGCTGTCTTATTTGGGCGGCTGGAGTAAAAGGTATTTCTATGCCCGGTATCCCTGCTGGTTCGGTTGCAGCAAATGACAGAATATTGGTAAATCAATATAACATGGTAAAAGATTTACCGGGAGTATATTCCATTGGAGATATTGCACTGATGCAGGATGAAGTGAATCCAAAGGGCCATCCGCAGGTGGCGCAGGTAGCTATTCAACAGGCGGGGCTTTTAGCAAAGAATTTACAGAGAATAGAATCAGGTAAACCGCTTATTGCTTTCCAATATAAAGATAAAGGCAGCCTGGCAACAGTAGGAAGAAACCTCGCTTTGGCCGAAATTGGTAAACTAAAATTGAAAGGATTTGTTGCATGGTTTGTATGGATGCTGGTACACCTCATGTCAATCATTGGTATCAAAAACAGGTTGTTTGTACTCATCAACTGGATGTGGCAGTACATCACTTATGACCAGTCATTACGTTTAATTATAAAGCCTTCAGAGAAAAAAAAAGAAATCAGATTATATGAAACAAATACTAAGCATATTATTGGCAACAAATCTTTTTCTGGCCTGTAATGTGGCAAATGAAAAAGAAAAAACTTCCGCAACAGAGCCTGTAGTCAAAAGTGATACTGAACATTTGGAACCGGCAACGGGGCTTGTTTTAAATAATGGTGCTAAGTGGAAAGCAGATTCAACTACAGCATTGAATGTGGCGTTACTGAAAAAAATAATTTCCGGTACAAATAAAGAAACCCTTCAAAACTATTCCCAAACAGCAATAGAATTGCAGGATGGTTTGAATAAAATGATAAGCGAATGTAAAATGAAGGGGGCCGACCATGAAGCACTGCACCATTGGCTGGAACCACTGATGGAAAAAACCAAAGAACTTAAAAAGGCAAACAACATTGAAAATGCCAAAACAATTTTTGGAGAAATTGAAAAGCAAATCAACTTGTTTTCACAATACTTTGAGTAATGATTACTATAAATGCAAATACTAAAATCGGGACTATTTTAAAACAGCATCCCGGAGCACTGGATGCCATCATAAGCATCAGCCCAAAATTTGAAAAATTGAGGAACCCTGTGTTGAGAAAATTAATGGCTGGCCGTGCCAGTATTGCAATGGCATCAAAAATTGGCGGATGCAGTATTGATGATTTTTTCAGCAAACTGGAACCACTGGGGTTTACAGCAAATAAAGAAAAAGAATCAGCAGAAAAAGAAATTATAAATGAAAAACCGCAATACCTTAGGAACATCAGCCCGGAGCAAATAGTAATGCTGGATGTACGCCCCGTAATAGAAAATGGTAAAGACCCGCTGAATTTGATTCTTGAAAAAATTAAAAGTTTACAGGCAAACCAGGTGCTGGAAATCATTAACAGTTTTGAACCCACTCCATTAATGTTTCTGCTGAAAAAACAGGGATTTGAATCTTATGCGGAAGCAGTGAATGATAATCTTGTACAAACTTATTTTTACAAAACGCATGATACAGCGCCGGCTGAAACATTCAGTAAAGAAAACAGTGCAGCAGGATGGGATGAAATAATAAAGCGGTTTGAAGGGAAACTGCAAACAACAGATGTACGGCAAATGGAAATGCCACGGCCAATGCTTACTATACTGGAAGCGCTGGATAATTTACCTGATGATGAAGCATTGTTTGTTTATCATAAACGTATTCCGGTGTTTTTATTACCCGAATTGGCAGAACGGAAATTTGATTACCGTATAAAAGAAATCAGTGATGGGGAAGTGCATTTATTAATTTTCAAATCCTGAAATGTTTACCGGCATTAACACTGATATACAGGTTAAAACCACTACGCATAAAGTAGTGCTTCCTTTTTACCTGTACGCTGCCCTGTCCTTTCTTGCAGGTACCATTCTTTTATTTTACTCACTGCCGGCTTTCACGCAGCATTACTTTCATCCGCATATATTAGCTGTTACCCATATCATTGCCCTTGGATGGAGCACCATGATAATATTAGGCGCCAGTCACCAGTTGGTGCCGGTATTAATTGAAGGAAACTTATACAGTAACCGGCTTGCCTATGCTTCTTTTGTCTTAGCCGCTACCGGCATCCCGTTGCTGGTTTATGGATTTTATGTATTTAACATGAGCTGGCCGGCTAAATGGGGAGGCCGGTTGGTATTACTTTCTGTGCTTTGTTATGTTATTAACCTCATTGCAAGTATGTGGAAGAGCAACGCAAAAAACATACATGCCTTTTTCATTCTTACCGCTTCGCTTTGGTTGTTTCTAACTGCATTTTTGGGATTAGCACTGGTATATAATTTTACTATTCCTTTTTTGCCCAAAGAGTCAATTAAATATTTACCATTGCATGCGCATTTAGGTGTTATTGGCTGGTTCCTGTTATTGGTTATGGGAGTGAGTTCTCGTTTAATACCCATGTTTTTAATTTCAAAATATACTAACAGCAAACTGTTATGGCTGATATATGTGCTGATTAATGGAGGGTTGTTATTTTTTTTAATCAGCTTCCTGTATTTCCCCGATACATCCTTTACTGTACCCATTACAGCGCTTCTTCTTGCATTGGTGTTTTTTGGATTTTATTGCCTCAGCGCCTACCGGCAACGCATCCGCAAGAAAGTGGATGAGCAGATGAAAGTTTCTCTTTTATCTGTTGCGATGATGTTATTACCGCTCATTTTTTTGGTAAGTATTGCCGGGTGGCTGCTAACTGAAAAAATAAATGTAAAGATGGTGCTTATGTATGGCTTTGTTATTTTCTTTGGATGGATTACCGCTATTATTTTTGGCATGACGTTTAAAACCCTGCCTTTTATTGTGTGGAATAAAGTGTATCATAAAAAAGCAGGGATGGGTAAAACACCCAATCCAAAAGATTTGTTCAGTAATAAGATATTCTCGGTAATGGCGCTGGTTTATCTTATTGGTTTTATTCTTTTTACTGCAGGTGCGTATACTGCCAATTTTTTTATGCTGAATTTTGCAGCCCTTTTATTGATACTAGCTGCGCTGCTGTATAATTATAATGTAATAAAAGTGGTATTGCATAAACCGGTAATAAAATGAATGTGATAAGCAATAATAAAATTAAATGCACTATTGCACTGGCAGCTCTGGAGGATGTACTGGACCCGGAAATTGGTTTGAATGTTACAGACCTGGGATTGATTTATCAAATTGATTTTGATGAGGCACAAAAAACGATTTATGTAACGATGACACTCACAACACAATTTTGCCCGATGGGTGAATCAATAACAGATTCAGTAAAAAGGAAATTTGAAAATACCTTTCACGAAGAAGAAGTGCTGATAAACTTAACTTTTAACCCGCCTTGGAATTATGAACGTATTTCAGAAGAAGGGCAAAAATTTTTAAACCGGTAATTATGCTGAGCCTCACATGCAAAACAGCCATTAAAGCAGTTATTTATCTTGCTTCAAAATTTGAATCAGGTGAAAAAACCGGCATCAAAGAAATTGCTGAATTCATTGATGCCAGTGAACACACGGTAGGTAAATTACTGCAAACCCTGGTAAAGGCAGAAGTTATCAATAGCGCCAAAGGCCCTACTGGTGGTTTTTTTATTACAGCAAAACAAAAAAAACAACCGGTTATAACTATTGTAGAAGCAATAGATGGCAAAGAGGTATTTAAGCAATGCGGATTAGGGTTAAGCAAATGCTCCTCTGCACATCCCTGCCCTATACATGATGATTATAAAGCGGTGAGGGACCTCTTTGAAAAATTATGCAGGGATAAAAATATTAACGACCTCTGTGTACCTGTTAGTGATGGTTTAGTTTACCTGTTTGGGTAACCATTTACAGTCTTTCAAACTTTGCCTGGAAGAACCTTAAGTATTTTGGTTCATACACCATTTTCATTCCATTTATTTTATTGCGGCGGTCATATACCCTTGCTGCTGATTCGGCTATTACATCCATATGCGCCTGTGTATATACCCGGCGTGGAATAGTAAAACGGACCAACTCAAGTTTAGGATAATAATTTTCTCCATTGGCTTTTCTTCCTGCTGATACAACTCCTCTCTCCATTGTTCTCACCCCGGAGTCAAGATAAATTTCTGCAGCTAATGTTTGTGCAGGAAAATCGTTTTGTGGGATATGCGGTAGAAATTTTTTGGCATCCACAAAAATTCCATGTCCGCCTATTGGTTTTACAATGGGTATTTTATACTCCAGCATTTTTTCACCCAAGTAAATTACCTGCCCTACTCTTGCCCTTATATGGTCATCACATACACTTTCACCAATGCCTATCGCCATTGCTTCCATATCCCTTCCGGCAAGTCCGCCATACGTATGCAATCCTTCATACACCACTACCATGTTTCTTGCTTCTTCAAAAACATCCCAATCATTAATAGCAAGAAAGCCACCTATGTTTACCAGCGCATCTTTTTTAGCACTCATGGTGGCGCCATCTGTATAAGAACAAATTTCTTTCACAATTTCTTTTACTGATTTATTTGCATATCCTTTTTCCCTCTGCTGAATGAAGTAAGCATTTTCAGCAACCCTTGTCATATCATGTATAATGCGGATGCCCAGTTTTTTTGTATAAGCCCTCAGCTCTTTTAAATTTTTCATACTGATGGGCTGGCCACCGGCCATATTTACACTGGTGGCAATACTTACGTATGGGATTTTTTTAGCGCCATATTTTTTTACAAGCCTTTCCAGTTTATTCAAATCCACATTGCCTTTAAATAAAAATTCATTTTCCGGGTCATGTGCTTCATCAATAATAATGTCTTCAAATTTTCCGCCTGCCAATTCCTGGTGAAGTCTTGTTGTGGTGAAATACATATTACCGGGAATGATATCGCCTTTGCTGATGAGTATCTTTGAAATTATATTTTCTGCGCCACGTCCCTGGTGCGTGGGAATAAGATATTTATAACCGTAAACATTTTTCACCACTTCTTCCAGATGGTAAAAATTGCGGCTGCCTGCATACGCTTCATCACCCAGCATCATACCGGCCCACTGGCGGTCACTCATGGCAGAAGTGCCACTGTCAGTCAATAAATCAATGTACACGTCTTCTGATTTTAGCAGGAAAGTATTATAACCTGCTTCCAGTAATGCTTTTTTCCGTTGCTGTGCTGTTGTCATTTTCAGCAACTCTACCATTTTCATTTTGTAGGGCTCAGCCCAGCTTCTTTTAGTCAGTTTCATTTCTAATTTTTATTATTAATTAAATGGGTTCAGTTTGGCGGTAAAATGCCTGAGCATCGGGGCTTCTTCGGTTATCTGTAATCCCTTAATTGAATTTCTTTTTTGAAATACTTCAATAATCACTTCAGCTACATAGTCAATATGACTTTGTGAATATACTCTTCTCGGAATAGCCAAACGCACCAGCTCCATTTGTGCAGGAATTAATTTTCCGCTTACATTATACTTCCCAAACATCAGTGAACCAATTTCCACACTGCGTATCCCCCCTTCAATGTACAATGCACATACAAGCGCCTGTCCCGGATATTGTTCAACAGGTATGTGTGAAAGAAATTCTTTTGCATCAATATACACAGCATGTCCACCGGCAGGCTGCATCACTGGCACACCAGCAGCAATTAATTTATTGGTGAGGTATTCAATGCTCCGTATCCTGTACTGCAGGTAATGCTCATCCAGTACTTCATTTAATCCAATGGCAATTGCTTCAAGGTCCCTTCCTGCAAGTCCACCATAGGTAGGGAACCCTTCTGTAATAATTAAAAGATTACGGCATTGCAGGGCCAACTGTTCATTACGCATGGCCAGGAAGCCGCCAATGTTTGCAAACGCATCTTTCTTGGCACTCATCGTACAGCCATCAGCATAAGAAAAAATTTCATTAGCAATTTCTCTTACCGTTTTTCCGGCATATCCTTCTTCCCGCAGTTTTATAAAATAAGAATTTTCAGCAAAGCGGCAGGCATCAATAAAAAGAGGGATATTATTTTCCGCACAAATATTTTTTACTTCCTTAAGGTTTTGCATACTCACCGGCTGGCCGCCGCCGGAATTATTTGTTATAGTTATAATACAAAGCGGAATATTAGCAGCGCCTTTTTCGGCAATAATTTTTTTCAATGCCTCCGTATCCATATTTCCTTTAAAGGAAGCCGGAACAGTTGGGCGTTTTCCTTCTTCACATAAAAGGTCAATGCCTTCGGCGCCGGAAAATTCAATATTGGCCCTTGTGGTATCAAAAAGTGTATTGCTTACAAAATATTTTCCCTTGCCGCCCAGTATGCTGAACAGGATTTTTTCTGCCGCCCTTCCCTGGTGAGTGGGAATTACTTCGGGCATTTGCATAATATCCTGCACTGCTTTTTTAAAAGCATAATAACTGGGGCTTCCGGCATAGGACTCATCTCCTTTCATAATGCCCGCCCATTGATTACTGCTCATAGCGCTGGTACCGCTATCGGTTAGCAAATCAATCAATACATCATTGGAGTAAATAAGAAATGGGTTATAGAAAGCTTTTTCTAAAATAGTTTTTCTTTCTTCTATCGTGTTGAAATAGATGGGTTCAACCGATTTTATTTTGAATGGTTCTATGATTGTTTTCATACATGAAGTTTTTTGCTGCATAGCTACCGCTTGATGAAAAAAATAAATAAGAGGAAGGTTTAAAAAAAACTTCAGGTAGGCTTGCGGATAATATTTTTCCAAAGCTTCATGAAAAATGGCTTTTTTCAGAATATAATTACAAACTCAGTGCCCTTTTCCGGTTCGCTTTTGTAATGAATGGTGCCATTCATTAATGCCACATACTTACTCACAATATGTAGTCCCAAACCGGTGCCTTGTATATTTAGAGCATTAGCAGCTCTGTAAAATCTTTCAAACAAATGTTTCCGGTATTCCTCTGGAATACCTATACCATGGTCTTTTACTGATAATACAAATCTGTGGTTGACCCATTCTGTTTTAACTTCGACAGGAGAATTTTCTGCCGAAAATTTAATGGCATTGGAAAGGAGATTTTGGATAATGTGTTTCAGTAATACCGGGTCTAGAAAAACTTGTTCGCTGCCAGTATGTAAATATGAAATTTGATTCGCTTTTATTTGATTATTCGCTATTTCATTTACCAGCATTGAAATACATTCTTTAATGGGGATTATTACTGGATTAACTGCCACTTTACCTTTTTCAATTTCTTCAACCGATAAAAAATCATTTAATAATTCATTAACCAGGTGTACCGACGAAATGATTTTGTTAATATGCTTATCAAGATTCTCTTTCTGGTCAGCAGGCGCATACTTTTTTAATAAGTCAGCTGATAATAATACTGAGGTTAGCGGCGTCTTGAATTCATGTGATGCCATGGTAAGAAAACGTGATTTCAGTTCGCTGAGTTCCTCTTCCTTTTTAAGAGATCGTTTTAATTCTTCTTTTGCTGCTTTTAAATGCGAAATGTTCCTGATAATGACTCCCGCATAGATAATTGAGCCATCTTCCTCTTTCAACGGAAAAGCGTCCATTATATAGAGTTCTCCTTTCAAAGGATATGGCAGTTCAAATTCTGATAAGTTGTAGCCCCGGAATATTTTTTTTAACTGAGCTTTAATAACCTGTCTCATCTTTTCCGGGAATTTAGGATATATCTTGTGGCCGATTAACTCTGAAGGTTCTGCGGCTAATCGCATATGTAACTCACCGCCGGTGACGACAAAATTATAATTTTTGTCAATAATGCTTACGGCTCCGTCAGGATAATTTCGAAGTAATTGGAGAAATAACTGCCTTTCATTTGATACTTCTTTTTCTGTCTTGTCTTTTTTTGAGGGATGACGATTTGTCAACCTATATTTAGCAGCTTGGTACGGTGCTGAGTGATTAATATTTTGCTTAAGCATTTCCCGTTTCATATTTCTTTTAGTTATTATCTTACCTCGACAGGCATAGAGAAAATTTCTGAAAATGTAAATGAAGCCGGGAAACAACAGAATGACCATTATCATCTGACGGCATGATTTACAGTAGTACTGATATTCTCGGCGGAAACTTCTTTAAACTATTTTACAAGTAGAATTGTGTATTCTATTCGATCGGCGGACCGAAACTCTGGACCAGGTAAATCATGAGTTTAACCCGATGGGCTTGGGTTGAATACTTTTTAACCCAATATCAATAGAACTGAGATATGATTGTTATTATGTCTATGAAAATTAAAGGTATTGCGATACTTCTATTATGTATCTTTGTCTATTCAAAACCCTTTAAATTATTAAAATATGCAAAGCCGCAGCAGAAAACATTCTCTATGTAACTATACTCGAGCTGCGCCAAAAGCACCCCACTATTTTCGCAGGTTTTATGAACTGGCAGAAGGTGAAAGCCTGGCTTTCAACTGGAGGGCAAATTCAACTTGTTTGATAATTCGCAATTCAACCGGGAAAGGTTTCTGCTTACTTTCAAAAATGAATGACCTTTGCAAAAATAATTTTAGACTCTATCGAACTAATAACAAGCTTTACAAGTGGCAATAACAAAGGTAATCACTTGTAATTTGCCACTTCAATCAGCTTCTTCACTTCCAACACAATTATCTTTCTTCCCTTGGTTTCCACCCAGCCTGATTCTTTAAATTCGGAGAGTACCCTTACCACATTTTCACGGGCAGTTCCTACTAAACTAGCGAGGTCATCACGGCTCATATTTATCTCCACCGGCATACCCGGCTCAAAGTTCAGTTTATATTTTTCACGAAGTACGATTAACTGCAATGCCAGCCGCTCCCTTACCGATTTTTGAGCAAATAAAGTAAGGCTGTTGGCTAAAACGGTGAACTCATGGCTGAGTGATTTTAGCAAACGGCTGCTCAGTGTCTGAGATTGTTCCAGCACCGTCATAAAATCTTCTTTTGGTATAAAAGCAATCTTGCTTTGTTCCAACGCTGCGGAAGAATCAGGATAGCGGTCTTCTGAAAGCAGGGCATGATAACCTAATAGCTCACCGGTATTAGCAACATAAATAATCTGTTCTTTGCCTTCCTTATCTACCTTGTATTTTTTTACCTTGCCCTCAACAATATAAAAAATACCGGACGGGTTTCCACCTTCCCGAAAAATCAATTCTCCTTTGTCATAAAACTGTTCCGATTGATGAGCCATAAGTAAGTCAAGCTCTTCCTCCGGCAAATTGGAAAGAATTGAATTTGTTTTAAAGCTCCACTTATCTATTGGAAAAATACCCCTGATGCTCATAATGCTGCAAAGCTACTGCATCAAAAATTGATAAAACTCACTTTTTAGGCTGTGAAGCCTTACCGCACCGGAATAAGTTCAGTGGTAATTTTGCGGCATGAATGCATCAAAAACTTCCCGACGGGATGTGTACTATACAAAAGACCATGAGTGGGTTGACTTTCAGGGCTCAGTAGCTTATGCAGGCATTTGCCGGTTTAAGCTTACGGGGTTTAAAGAAGTTGAAAAAATTCAATTGGCAGAACCCGGAGATTTTCTTAAAAAAGGCGATGTATTTGCTACCATTGTGTATAAAGATTATTCTATTACCGCAGCTATGCCTGTGAATGGACGATTGATGCAGTTCAACCATAAACTCACTAACGAACAAAATATCATAATACAAGATCCGGAAAACAGCGGCTGGATTGCCCTTATTGCTCCGGCTCAACCTTATGACAGAACGGGATTGATGATGGCAAAAGAGTATCAGTTAAACGGTAAAGGGAAATACACCAAATAAGCTTTTTATGCCATTACTTCAATCAAACTCAAGAACTGAAAGATGGTTATCAACTGACTTTCATTTCAACCGGCTGTATCCCTTACCTATGCAAAACCTGGCTGCCCGGCATTGGACACCTTTAAGTGCTGCCCGTAAAGCTGCTAATTTTCTGGCCGCTGAAAACGGAGTAAGTGTTTTGGATGTTGGAAGCGGTGTGGGTAAATTTTGTCTTGCAGCGGCCATTCATAAGCCCAATTCTTTTTTTTATGGTGTAGAACAACGGGGGCATCTTGTTAACTATGCAAATAAAGCAAAAGCCATACTTCAGGTAGAAAATGCCACCTTTATTCATTCCAATTTTACCCAACTTGATTTAAAGGAATTCGACCATTTTTATTTTTACAATTCCTTTTTTGAAAACCTTGCAGGAACGGATAAAATAGATGAGAGCATTGATTATTCGTCTCAGTTGTACAGTTATTACAACCGGTATTTTTTTAAGCAATTAGATTTAAAACCATCCGGAACAAGATTGGCCACCTTTCACAGTATGGAAGATGAAATACCAGCCAGCTATCATGTGGTGGGAAGTGCATTGGATAACCTGCTTAAGTTTTGGATAAAAATATAAATAAGAAAAATGAATACGACAGTATCAGAAAGTTTAAGAGAACGTTGCGAAAATATTTGTGAACTCTGCACAGCAGAAAAGGCAACTATTGCCTATGCAGTAAGCCCTAAAAATAATGATGCCATTGAAAATGAAGTAGCCATTTGCAATACCTGCAATGTATTGCTGAATGATACCAATGCTGCCTCACACTGGCAATGCCTGGCAGGCAGTGTCTGGAACAGTAATGCCAGTGTGCAGGCACTGACTTACCGTATTTTATATAACAATAAAGAACAAGAATGGGCAAGTGAAATAATAAACAGTGTAGAATTGGATGAAACGGTTACCAACTGGGCATTGAGTGCTTTTGAAGTAAAACCTGTACACCGGGATGCTAACGGTATTGAACTGAATAATGGAGATAACGTAGTACTTACCCAGGTATTAAATGTGAAAGGTGCCAATTTTATGGCGCCTAAAGGAACTATCGTTAAAAAAATAAAATTGGTGCCGGATAACGCAGAGCAAATTGAAGGCACAATAAATGAACAGACCATAGTGATACTTACAAAGTTTGTGAGAAGGAATTAAGCAAAATTTTCTCCTAAAAAGATGCCTTGGATAAAAATATTAAATAGAAAGAATCATCCTTTTACCAACAAGATAAAAGTGCATGGAGTAAGTATAGAAATTATACTAATTGCTGCTTTTGTATTGATAGTGGTATTCCTGGGTGCTGTTTATTTTATTGCTCCGGCTAAAAAGAGTGCCCTGATTTATAATAGCCCATTACAAAGATTATTAGCAGGCAATAACCGTTTTTCTCATCTGCAACCCATTCATCCCGATGAAGACGTACAACGGCTACGGGAAGCTGCTGTTGCGCAGCATCCCTTTGCAGTTGTTGTTTGCTGCTCAGACAGCAGGGTATCACCTGAACTGATTTTTGATGAAGGGATTGGCAACTTATTTGTAATCCGCACAGCAGGGAATATTATTGGTGGATTAGAAATTGGAAGCATTGAATATGCTGTTGAACATTTGAATGTAAAACTAATTGTAGTGATGGGGCATGAAAAATGCGGAGCAATAAAAGCTTTTATCGAGGGTGGTGAAATACCCGGACATATAAAGGACATTGTAGATAGTATTAAAGAGGAAATGGAAATAAAAGCGATATCACTGAATGGTGCAAACCGCATGAATGATTGTATTAAAGCAAATGTGCAGCATGGAATTAATCAGTTAATGGTGCAATCTCGTATTATAAGAGAAAAGGTCAAAAATAAACAGGTAGATATAGTTGGGTTGAGATATGACTTGGATGATTTAAGTGTTAAGATTTTAAACCAATAAAATAATTTACTATGTCACTATCATTAGATGAATACAGAACAAAACTTATTACTAAGATTTTGTTTGCTGCTTCGCAGAAAGAGGTTAAGCGTTTTATTAATACAGCTATTAAAGCTTTAGAGCAAAATAAAGTAAACGGCCATATTATTTCCAGGTTTATAGAAAAAACTGTCAGCGACCTTGAATTATTTAACCCAATGCACAAAGAGGCACAACAATGGAGCAATATAAAAATGGCAATAATATTATTTAACAGAATTAAAAACGAACAAGATCCGGCAGTACATTAAATCTTGCTAAAATGTTTAAACCCAAATTATTTGACACACCAAAAAATTACAACCGGCAGCAGCTTACAAAAGATATAATGGCGGGTTTAATAGTGGGTATAGTTGCATTACCACTTGCGATTGCTTTTGGCATTGCATCGGGTGTATCGCCGGAAAAAGGGTTTGTTACTGCTGTAATAGCCGGGTTTATCATTTCTGCAATGGGTGGCAGCCGGGTGCAGATTGGCGGCCCCACCGGGGCGTTTATAGTAATTGTGTATGGCATAGTGCAGACGTATGGCGTTAATGGCCTTATCATTGCCACTTTCATGGCTGGGGTAATGCTTATTATTATGGGCCTGGCCCGTTTGGGTTCTGTTATTAAGTTTATACCGCATCCATTAATTATTGGTTTTACCAGCGGTATAGCCATCATTATCTTTTCCTCACAGGTAAAAGATTTTTTGGGTTTGCAAATGGGAGCTGTTCCTGCAGATTTTTTAGATAAGTGGAAGGAATATTTTTTACATCTGTCTTCTATAAATCTTTATGCAGCATTGATTGCTGCTGCTACAGTAGCTATTGTTTTTCTGTGGCCTAAAATTACTCATAAGATTCCGGGTTCTTTAATTGCCATCATTGTTACAACAGCAGCCGTGCATTTGTTTCATCTGCCCATAGAAACAATTGGCAGCAGGTTTGGCAGCATTCCATCTTCATTACCGGCTCCGGTAATTCCCGAACTTGATTTTGCCATTATTAAAAATTTAATTCAGCCTGCGTTTACTATTGCATTCTTAGGTGGTATTGAATCATTATTATCAGCAGTAGTGGCAGATGGTATGATTGGTGGCAACCATAAATCTAATATGGAGCTGATAGCCCAGGGAACAGCAAATATTTTTTCATCCCTCTTTGGCGGCATTCCTGCCACAGGTGCTATTGCCCGTACCGCCACAAATGTAAAAAACGGCGGACGAACCCCTATAGCGGGTATTACACATGCAATAGTATTGCTGCTTATCATGCTGTTTATTGGTAAATGGGCATCGCTGATACCAATGGCTACACTGGCGGGAATCTTAATCGTGGTAGCATACAATATGAGTGAGTGGGAAAGCTTTGTTTCTGTATTAAAAAGCCCACGCAGTGATATGGCGGTGTTGTTAACTACTTTTTTTCTTACAGTG
Source organism: Chitinophagaceae bacterium (assembly GCA_044221225.1). Taxonomy (GTDB): domain Bacteria; phylum Bacteroidota; class Bacteroidia; order Chitinophagales; family Chitinophagaceae; genus JJ008. Next base: position 79,887 of record JBGAPQ010000006.1, on the reverse strand, counting down.
GTGATTGACTTAACCGTTGCTATTGAAATAGGCATGGTGCTGGCCGTTTTTCTTTTTATGCGAAAGATGATAAAATTCAGCGATGTAAGTGTTCTCACAAAAGAAATGGATGATAACGGGAATGGCAAAGACATAGAGGCGATTGACAATTACGCTGTTCCCAAAGGAGTGGAAGTATTTGAAATTACAGGGCCATTATTTTTTGGCGCCGCTCACAAGTTTAAAGATGCGATGAGGTTTATTGAAAAACCCCAAAAAGTTTTAATTGTACGTATGCGGCAGGTACCTATCATTGACGCAACAGGTATAAAAACCATTGAAGAAGTTTACAAAGAAACCAAACACCGTGGCACCAAACTCATTTTATCAGAAGTGCATAGCACACAGGTAATGCAGGAATTAAAAGACGCCCGGTTATTGTTTGCAATTGGTAAGGCGAATGTGACAGATAGTTTTGCTAATGCCCTGGAGCGAAGCAGAGCATTTTTGTAATAGAACTAAGGTAATTTTATGGGAGGTAAATTAGACTTTAGAATTCACTATAATAAAAAATTAGGGGAGAAATCATTGTAACGATAATATAGTCAGAAAACCATAATTCATTTTCTTCAAAAATAAACCAGCGCAACGATATGCTGTGCGGAGAAAAAGGCAATCCTTCACATGATTATTGCTTTCATGCATTTATTTTCTAGAACAGCTTGGTTTATTTATAGTCATTCGCTGATTCATATCATTCAAATCTCCTAAAAAGGAATCCATTCATTGCCAGTGTCAATTTGCTCTGTAGAATTAATCTATTAGTTGTCAAAAGGTTACATTTTGATGCCAGTGTTGAAATGAACTGCGTTCATCAACAGAAAAGGCTTTTCAATTGTACCATAAAAAACATCTTCCCGTATTGGCTATTGCAGGAGATATATAGACTGTACTGATAAACAGGAGTAGGGTGAACGACAACTCAAATAGACGTGAAAACAAAGTTAAATGGAACGGGAGTGAATCAGTTTGACAGGCCTGGCAATAAAAAAGGATATATTTGTCTTTATTTATTTTACCTTTGCCTGTCGAAGTATATATATACAGTTAATTGGCAGCAATTACCTGGTACGGTTTTATTATCAACATTGTTTTTTTACTCATTTTAGCTAATATTAATATATCACATGTATTATTCATCAATTCATAAATTTCATATTCCGGTTATGGGCCTGGCTTATACAATTGATAGTCCTATTAAAGTTGCAAGGTTTGGCATATCGTCCGTTATCTCTATTGTTGAAGACAGGTTAATTGAAATGATGAGGAGGCATTATTATCCAACGATAAACCGGGAATATCAGCCCATCTCTGTACATGAAACCGATTACCGTGCGAAGAGGATTACCGATTACCTTGACCTTGTAAATACAATTGTGCAGACGCAAGTAGAAAAACTCAGAAAGGCCGCTTTTGAAACAGGGTCTGAAATAGTGAAATATTTTGAGATGCTGCCTGATGATAGTGCATTAAAACAATTATACGTGCAAATGATGAAAATAGATAATCAACCGGAAAAAGTAAAAATGGAAAATTATTTGCGGGGGCAAATAAGGCCGGGAGGTATTGATGTTAACATTATGACTAAAACAGACAAGGAGAATTATGACAAACATGGTGAATTGATAGCAGACGGTTCAGATGCAGTAGCTGCATTAAGAGGATATGCCAATAGTAAACTTTCAAATTCCTCAGTAGTATTCTCTGCTGGTATGAACCCAAGATTATATAATTACCTGGGATGTTGTAAACAATTTGATGTAAATGAAGATGGAGGATTTGCAAAAAAAGTAATTGTAAAAGTTAGTGATTATCGCTCTGCTTTAATACAAGGAAAATATTTAGCCAAAAAAGGAATTTGGGTAAGTGAGTTTAGAATAGAATCCGGCTTAAATTGCGGCGAGCATGCTTTTGCAACAGAAGGTTATTTGCTGGGACCCATATTGGAAGAGTTTACGTCAAACAAACATGAACTTATTGATACGCTTTTTGAAATCTATAATACAGCCCTGTTAAAAAAAGAATAACAAGAAGTTTATTTATCCGCCCAAAATGATATTTTCCGTGCAGGGAGGAATCGGCACACATGAAGAAGACGAATTTTTGCGCCTCCATTACAATATACAAAGCACCGGATGGGGAACACCTTTTTTGCTGGTACCGGAAGCAACCACAGTTGACGATGATACCCTGAAACTGTTGTGCGATGCAAAAAAGGAGGATGTGGTGTTGAGCAAAAATTCCCCGTTAGGCGTCAGGTTTTATTATCTGAAAGGGACCAGTGCCGATAAGGAAAAAATGTTACGGATTAAGAATGGAAGGCCTGGTAGCCCTTGTACTGAAAAGCACCTGGCATTTAATACAGATTTTACAAAAGAACCGATTTGCACAGCATCCTATAAATATCAAAAATTAAAGGTCGGGCAAGTGCAATCGCTTAATCTGCCCGAGCATGAGTATAAAAGACAACTTAATGACGTTTTGGATAAAGAGTGTTTATGCGTAGGGCTGAGTAATGCTGCGGCAATCAATTATAAGCAAACCTTTATTAAAACACTGAGTGCGGTGACTATTTGTCCAGGACCCAATATTGCTTATTTCTCTAAAGTAGTGTCATTGCAAACAATGACTGACCATATCTACGGGAGAAAGAATATTCTGGCTAATGCCGACAGGCCTCACATGTTTATAGCGGAACTGCATTTATACATTGACTACCTGAAAGAACAATTACGAGAAGACTTTCATACCGAGCATTTCGAAAAAAAGAAAAAATATTACGCATCCTTTTATAAAAACCTTTGGGATGGTATTGCTTACTATCGCCAATTACAGGGAATATTAGGCAGAGACAGAAATCAATTTGTAAAAGCCCTGCATAATGCTGAAATAGAACTGGATTACTTAAATTATCAACATGCGATTAATGAAGAGTGTTATTAGTTTTAACTGTTTTGTTTTTTGCTATGATGATAATACAGCTCTACAGGAATGGCTACAAAGCAATAAATGACCAATAAAATCGAAATCGACTTTAAGGGTTAAATGCAAAAAAGCCTATATTCCTTTTCATGCGTAAAGGCTAAACATACAGAACAATTCTGCTCCCTACGATGAAGAATAGAAATCATTCATAGATGAACCGGGACATGTCAAAGATTGGGACAACTACACAGATAAGCGAACCGACGGGCGGTTTTACATTATAGGGGAATATTTGAAACATTGTAAATTCTAAACTTAACTGCCCCAACATTGGATATATTTCGGAACAACAGAAGAATAATCAATTGCATATTGTTAAACAGAACCTTTGCCGGACAAAATCTCCCCAAATCTGCTCAAACGAAAAACTGTTTACAGTAGCCTGTAACAATTTAATAACCCACTTCCCATCCTACCATGAGTGAAAAAGCGACAGGTATTTTACATCTTCACAAGTAATGGTTATTTTAAGAAACTGGGATTGCCTAAAAGGATACTAAAAAAGTCGTGAAAGTGTTTAGTTTGTAGCCCGTTTAGGCACTGTAAAACAAAACAAAATGACAGAATTATGGCAATTGATGAAAGGTAATTTTTAACGGTACAATAATTGTACACAATTATTATAGATAGCTGATTTCGTTTATGATAAAGGCCAAGTTTACAGACAAGCCCCTCGTGGTTGATATTCTTGCTCAATCATTCAACGACAATAAAAGTGTAAACTATATTATTCCTCAGAAAGGCAGCCGAATTCAGCGGATAAAAAATTTAATGAGCTATTCTTTTGATGTTTGTACAATGTTCGGCGATGTGCTATTTTCCGATGATAAAATAGCCTGTGCCTTAGTTGTATATCCTGATAAAAAGAAAACTTCCCTTAAATCAGTTTGGCTGGATATAAAACTTGCCTTTTCCTGTATTGGTATTTCTAACCTTGGGAATGCTATGAAACGAGAATCAATCATTAATAAGCAGCACCCGCAACAGCCTTTTTCCTACTTATGGTTTATTGGTGTAAAACTAACAGAGCAAAATAAAGGTGCTGGCAGCAAATTGTTAGAAGAACTGTTAGCCAAAAGCCAAAATGATGGTCGCATTGTTTGCCTGGAAACTTCTACGGAAAGAAATCTTCCCTGGTACAAAAAATATGGATTTGAAATTTACAACGAATTGGACTTTGGGTACAAGTTGTACTGCATGAAGAAAGAATAACTATACAACTCCATTCAATATGCTGATACCGGGTACACAAATGCATATTGTAACATTTCTTTTTGTTTGCGTAGAATTAGTTATCTTTTTCTACTTGTTAATTTATTGGCTGGCCCGCCCCGATGATAAAACAGCTTATCTAAATATCGTTCTCATTTTCTTGCTGATACTTTACAACGTTACGGGAGGTTTGTTGCCCGATAAAAAACTTCCCGGTTCTTATTTTTTACAAATGAGTATCGCTTATGCCACCGGGTTTATTACACCCTGCTTCTTTCCTTACTATGTTCATAAAGCATTCGGTTTGGGAAAAATGAAATTTCATGCTTACAAAGGAGTCTTTTTCTGCTTGATGCTGCCATACATAATATTTGTCAGCACATTTGCTATCACCGGGAAGCTGGAAGCAGCAAAAAACCTGTTGGGTATACCGGTGGCTTATGCCTTATGGGTAATTATCACATTGGTATATGCCATCAGGTATAAATACAATAACGATTTTAGCAGTAAAGGTGCTAAAGAAGAAATAGTGGTATTGCTATTTAGTCTTACTCCCTGGGTGGGCCTGCCGGTTATTGATTTCTTTAATGGTGGCCAGGCTATTGAAGCCACTATCACTAATATCGGTTTTCTAACATTGTTTGCCCTGCAAATGAAGCAGCATATTAAAGAACGCAGGGAAGAATATCAGCGATTACTAGCATCCGAACAAAAACTATTAAACTGGAATACAAATTTGCAGGCTGAGGTAAACAAACGTACTAAGGAACTTGAATTAATTTCGGAACAAAGAACAAATACGTTTATTAACCTTGCTCATGAAACCAAAACACCCGTAACACTTATCAGGAATTATCTGGAAGAATATATGAACATTCATGAGCAATCAGAAGAATTGGTTATTGTAAAGAGAAGCATTGATAAAATATCAGATGACATTATCAACCTGTTCGACCTTGAAAAATTCAACAAAGGTTTTTTGGTTTATGACCACAATAAGGTTACTGACTTTAGTGAATTAGTTTCAGATTCACTCTTACTGTTTTCTTCATTGGCTAGGAAAAGGGAGATAGAAGTAAACTATACAATAGAACCCGGTGTTTATATTAAAGCCGACCCGTTAGCCATTAATCGCATTATAAATAACTTATTTGACAATGCGATAAAATACTCTCCCAACAAAACAATAGTTGATGTAACACTTACTTCAACAACAGAAGAAGTGTTTTTTTCAATAAAGGATGAAGGGCCCGGAATTCCTAAAAATTTGCAACAAAAAATATTTGAACCTTACTATCAAATCAAGAATAAAAAAAACAACCTGCAGGGCATGGGCCTGGGTTTGCCGATTGTAAATAAAGTTGTGGATGATGTTGGCGGTATCATCAGCATTAACAGTAATCCTTCAGTACAATCTGGAACAGAAATTATACTTCACCTCAACCGGTATCATTTATTAAAAGGAGAAGTTGCAAATAAGGAACCAGCCGGTTTTGAACCCCATGTAGCCGAGTCAGTTGAAATATTCCAACCACAAAAAAATGACACAAACAGGCAAACCATTCTGCTGGTGGAAGATAATCCGTCCATGCTGAATTATCTTTTAAAAAAATTGTCGGTATCATATAACGCCATTGGCTGTATTAACGGCGTGGCAGCCATTGAAAAATTGAAAGCTGCAGAAATATCGCCAGCCCTTATTGTAACCGATGTAATGATGGATAAGATGGATGGTTTTGAAATGGCTAAAATCATCTCGGCTATGCCAGGTTATAACCAGGTGCCCACCATTTTTTTAACTGCTAAAAATAGCCGGGTTGACCGGTTGAATGGGCTGAAGTTGGGTGCTGTGGACTACATTTCAAAGCCTTTCTACATAGGTGAATTAATAGCCAAAATTGAGTCAGTTTTGACAGTTGCGGAAAAGCAAAAAAAGGCTGTTTTGGATGCCCTGCTGCATGCAGCAGGCAGCCAACCGGAAGAAAGCCCTGGAACCAATTTGCAGGTTCAATTTGAGGGTAAATGCCGCTTTTTCAAGCTTAGTAAAAGAGAAATGGAAATAAGCCGCCTTATAAGCCTGGGAATGGCTTATAAAGCCATCGCAGCCCAGCTATTTTTATCGGAAAGGACGGTGAGTAAGCATGTAGAAAACATTTTTTATAAAGTGAATGTGAGCACCAAAATGGAATTGCTGGCAAAACTGGGGGCACTTCCAGCCATATAAGTCGGCTTTTGGGGCAAAATAAGGTGGTTTGCGTAGAAAAATAGGCTATTTAACGTAATGTAGTTGGTGTGCCGTTTGCCCCATTTTGCAGTAAAATGTGTGTTATGAATAATGTGATGAGTGCAAATGGCTACACTCGTAAGTCTACGAATAAAAGATTGGTGCCACAGTCGGTTGATATAAGTTCGGGTGTGCCACTTAATGTACAGCAGTTTCTCAGCCAGTGGTATCATGTTTTAAGGGCACAAGAAGGTGCGGAAATGGTGTCATCAGAACTTTTTCCGGATATGGGTGAAGCAGCCGTAAGAAATAACCTTAAAACCGATTTGGAACTGCTTCCGGGGCTATTGATGGATGAACTGGTAAACGATAAGTTCATTTCGGATAAAGGTCAATACCTGCGGCTGGTTCAGGCATTGTTGGTAAATACAGGTGACTTGTTATTTACAAAACCCGGCGACTCCAGTGCTCTTTGCTGGAAGATTGAAAATGTGCTGCAGTTTATGCAGGATTTCTTTTATCAGCATTTTGATTTTGACTTTAGGGTTAGTTTGCATTGTGCAAAAGAATTTAAAACCATATTTCAACTCAAATTAGGCTATTGGAAAATAAAACTCCAACAGTCATCGCTTGTAGGTAAACTGCAGGAATGTGTGGATGAAAAAATGCTTTTGCCTGAAACCTGCCTTACATTCAGAAAGGTAAATTATCTCAAAAATCTTTTTCAGCAGTTGGAAAGAGCTACTTCCTTAATCACCGAAGAGTATGTACAGGATCTATGTATTTATTACAACTTTAATACAGAATGTTTTATTGAATATGAGATTTTGCAGATTAAAAGCAAAATAAGTGAACTTAACAGTGATACTGAAAAGTTATCAACCTTACGCAATGAACAACAAAGGATAAACCAATTAAAAGTAAGAAATAACATCTGCTTTGAAATTAACGAGCCTTCGATAAAAAAGCAATTAACGGATTGGGTGGCTGTTGAAATAAAAAACATAGAGTTGAACAGTTTAAAGAAAACAGATGGCGATTTATTAATTGCGCCCGATGCTAAAATCCAAACCTCACTATCTGTAGCAAAACTTGCTCTACTTATCCGTTTACTGGTAGTGGATAAAGTTATCATTAATAAAAGTGTGGCGCCCATGCTGCGTACAGTGGCTAAACTCTTTACCACGCTACAGAAAGATGAAATCTCATTTGGTAGCCTAGAAACAAAATATCATGCGCCAGATAACACAACGCTGAATATTATGAAGGGGATGATGCAGAAATGGGCTGGGCTAACGGCTAAGTTGTAATGGTTGTACAACCTTCCTTACTGCAATGAACTAATTTTCGGAAGGCATTTTGCAGCTTAACAATCAAAAGTAGTGATATGTTTAGTTCAATTACATGGGGGCAATATTTATCGGTTATTGCGATTGCGTTGACAGGATACTATATCTATGTAGCTTATAAATACTTCCTTTGGGAAGTGCTGGGTCTTATTGGTATAAAAAAGATTGAAAAAGAAAATCCTGCCATTGCAATTGCTGATTTAAAAAAGCAGTTCACTGCAAACAATCATTCTGATTATTTACCCAAAGAAACAAGCTTAGCCACTCAACCCCTCTTAGATGAGTTGGCTGCATATCTAAACGAAATGAATGCTGCGGCGCCATCAGAAGAAATTCTATTTGCCATTGAAAGTATTGCTGCAAAATATCCTGCATTGACAGATGCAAAAAATAACCATTCTTTGACTGAAAAAGTAGCACAACTGGTGCATCAATATTTCCCAAATAAAATTCTTGCTGAAGACATTCAAACTATTTTCCATTAAAGCAATGCTTCATTATCAGTGCAGGAAAAACAAGTGCAGATGGGTTAGTATAATGAAGCATTCTTTTTATTCTTCATTTCTCAAAATAAAGTGTATATGAAAAGTGTGATTGTAAAAAAGATTATGATGACAGGGCTTGCAGCTATTTTACTATTATTCTGTTTTAGTGTTATTGCGCAAGATGGTAATGCCGGTATAAATGAGGCAAATACTAAAGTACGCAGCTATTTTGCCGCTGGCGTAAACCTGATGTATGCAGTAGGTGCCATAGTAGGATTGATAGGCGCTGTAAAAGTGTATCAAAAGTGGAACAGTGGTGACCACGACACTGGTAAAGTAGCGGCGGCCTGGTTTGGCAGTTGTGTATTCCTGGTAATTGTTGCTACTGTTATCCGTTCATTCTTTGGTGTATAAAACCATTCACATGAAAGAAATACTAATCAGCAGATTTCTGGAATATGTAAGAGATAACAATCCTGATTTGCTTTTTGCATTAGAGGCTGAAGATAAACTACGATTATGGCTTTACTCAAAAGCAGAAAGTGTTGAATCACTCTGGCAGCAAATGGAAACGGATAAACAACCTGCTTACATCATTGAAGAAACTTGTCTGAATGAGTTAACTAGAGAACTCAGGCCTTCTCGTTATAGTTACATTCTAAATCTTCTTGAACAGGAATTTGAAAACGACTACAACATGCTTGTAAAAGCAGGTTTATTGCAACATGAGGTGGTGAACATGATTGGCTATTGCGATTCGGTATTTAATGACTTAAAGTTTTCCGAAGAGAACGAAGACAATCACTTTATTCGATATGCGATATGTGGTGCACTCAGTGAATATTTAGACAGTAACCGTGTGGGTGAAACAGTGAGCAATGAGTTACAACAGTCAGCAGAAACTTAAAGACAATATTGAGGCTATTCGCATTGCCTTAGACTGGTTAGCAGAAAAACAATTAACTGCTGACCAGCTTTCTGCTTTAAAGAAGTATGCAGGCTTTGGTGGATTAAAAACAGTTCTCTTTCCAAATGCATCTAAAGAAGAATGGAAGAAACAAAATGCTTCCAAAGAAGATTTGAAACTGCATCCGCAGATAATGGAGTTGCATGAGTTATTACAGAAAAAACTTACTGATAAGGAATACAAAGAGGCTATTGCTTCTATCCGCAACAGCATTCTCACTGCCTTTTACACTCCTGAAATAATTCCTCAATCATTATTCAGTATTCTGAAAGAAAAAGGTATTGAACCAACTGCAATGTATGAACCAAGCAGTGGCGCCGGTGTATTTGTAACAGAAGCTGCTGCTTCTTTCCCAACACTGCAAACTATCGCTGCTGTTGAGAAAGATTTTCTTACCGGTAAAGTATTGACGGCTTTAAGCAGTTCACTACCCGTTTCTACTACTGTTCAGATTAAAGGTTTTGAAGAAACTTCGCCTTCCGAAAATGGACAGTACGATTTAATTATCAGTAATATCCCCTTTGGCAATTTTAAAGTGTATGATGAAAGCATAAAGGAAAAAGGATTAACAGATAAAATTCACAATTACTTTTTTGCAAAGGGTCTTGATAAGTTGAAAGACGGTGGCTTGATGGCTTATATAACAACAGATGCTTTTCTTAACAGTCCTTCTAATCAAACTGCAAGGGAATATCTTTTCAATAATGCCGATTTCATCAGCCTGAATGTAATGCCGGATAACCTGATGAAAGATACCGGTAACACTGAAGCTCCAAGCCATTTATTGATTGTTCAAAAAAACCAAACTAAACAAGTTTTAAGCGAAGAGGAAAAACAACTACTTAAAACAGTAGAACAGGAAAACGAATTTGGCAATTACTCTCTCAATCAATACAGCGTTCTTCATCCCGACATAATTCTGGGCAATCAGATAAAACCCGGCAAAGACCAATATGGCAAAGCACATGAAACTATTTGGCAAACCGGCGACATTAATCTGATTGCTCCTGCATTAAGTAAAACTATCAGCCAAGGAATTGACAAAAGATTCAATTCAGAAGCCTTCGGGCAAGTAGTTAAGCAGATTGAAAAGCCAAAAGGTAAACAACTTACCTACTCTGCCATGCCTGAAAACGAACCTGATACTTATTCGGTGCAGCTAGGTTTGTTTGATACAGGTTCTTCTAATACTATTAACCGGGCTGCGGCTTACATAAACCCGGCTGATGCTACTGTAGTTGATAAAAAGACGGCGAGGGTTTTAAATATCATCCGTCCGGCTGATAAGCCAGGACATGAATTGATTGTTTTGATGACAGCAAAATCAACTGCCTTCAAACAATTTGTTTATAAACTTTACTCTAATGCTGAAGAATTACAGTTTCCTGCTAACTGGATGAATGCAGCTTTACTGCAACATGAATTAGCAGGCATAACAAATAATCTTAAAAAATATGACCAGCAATTTTACAATGACGGTGAGGCTGTGTTTCATATTTCCCTGGGTGATGATGATAAATTAGAAACCCTACAAGGCTTCAATCCACTTCACAAAGAAGGAACACTGATTGTACATAGCAACAGGGTTGGCTTTGTTTCCTACATGGCATCGGATGATGGCAAGCCTGTCTTTATGCCCAGTCTGCATGATAAGAAAGACTTGGGCTTTTACCAGCAATATACTGCGGTGAGGGATATGTATTTTGAGTTGTTTGAAAAAGAAACAACCGAACAAACAGAGCATAATGACTTACGAAAAGAACTGAATGAAGCTTATGAGTCTTTGACAAAAGGCTACGGCTTACTGAACTCATCCATCAACCGCCAGCGGATTTTAAAAGACGAAGCTTTTGGATTAACCATGCTTTCCTCATTGGAAAGAAAGGAAGGTGAGCAATTTATAAAAGCAGATATACTTACTCAATCATTAGTGCCGAAGCCGGAAGTATTTACAACTGACAATCCGTTAGAAGCATTGGCAAAAAGCCTGAATGATAAAGGGAAGGTGGACATTGAATTTATTGCTGCTGCCACCGATAGCACAGAGGCGGAAACAATTGAAGCATTGGGCAATCATATCTACCTTAATCCATCAACATTGCAGTGGGACACTGCAGACCAGTTGCTAAGCGGCAATGTGGTATTCAAATTAAAAGCAGCTACTGAGGTCGTTGATAAAAATCCTGATAATGTTCAACTGCTTAAAAGCCTTCATGCTTTACAAAAAATACAGCTGGAGAAAATACCATTTGAATTATTGGATTTTAATTTAGGTGAAAGATGGATTCCTCTTGACTACTACAATCGTTTTGCTTCACATCTGTTTGAACTAAATACAGAAGTAAACTATTTTCCTTCTTTAGATACGTTCAAAGTAAAAGCAAGGCTTACCAATGCAAAAATTAACCAGGAATATGCTGTTACTCCAAAGAGTGGAAAAACAACTTATGGTGATTCACTATTGGAGTATGCTTTAGAAAATACCACTCCCTTTTACACTTATGAAATTGGAACTGGCGATAAAGCTGTAAGAGTACCCGATAGCGAAGCCATACAATTAGCACATCAAAAAATTGAATCTATCCGCAACGGTTTTATTGACTGGCTTAAAGAATTACCTGATGCTGATAAGAAAGAATTGGAAACACTGTACAATGATACTTTCAATTGCTATGTATTGAGAGAATATGAAGGAAGCCATTTACAATTTCCGGGATTGGATAAAAGAAGATTAGGCATTGATGATTTGTACAGCTCTCAAAAAAATTCTGTCTGGCGGATTGTTCAGAACAGAGGTGCATTGATAGACCATGAAGTAGGTCTCGGCAAAACATTAACGATGGTGGTTGCTGCCAATGAGATGAAGCGGTTGCATATTGCCAACAAACCCATGATACTGGCATTAAAAGCAAATGTGCGGCAGATTGCAGATACTTATCGTAAAGCCTATCCCAATGCAAGAATACTGGCACCGGATGAAAATGATTTTACTCCTGCAAAAAGGATGCGGTTATTTAATGAAATCAAAAACAATAACTGGGATTGCATAATTCTCACTCATGACCAGTTTGGTAAAATTCCGCAAAGCCCCGAAATACAAAAGCAGATTTTTGAAATTGAATTGGATAATGTAGAAAGGGATTTACATACCATCAAAGATATGGGTGGCGAAATCTCCCGGCGTATGCTGAAAGGTTTGGAAATCCGCAAAACTAATTTGGGTGTTAAGCTGCAGGAATTAAGAAAGAATATCGAAGAGAAAAAAGATGCCGGTATCAACTTCCGGGACTTAGGTGTTGACCATTTGTTCGTTGACGAAGCTCACAAATATAAAAACCTCACTTATACTACAAGACATGATAGAGTTGCCGGACTTGGCAACAAGGAAGGCAGCCAGAAAGCATTGAATATGCTGTTCGCAGTTCGGGAACTGCAAACAAGATTTAACAGCGACCTGTGTGTAACGTTTCTTTCCGGCACACCCATCAGCAACAGCCTTACAGAAATGTACCTGCTGTTTAAATACTTGCGGCCAAAAGAAATGGAACGGCAACGGATTGAAAACTTTGATGCCTGGGCTGCAGTGTTTGCTAAAAAGACAACTGACTTTGAATTTTCTGTTACCAATGAAATCATTGCCAAAGAACGTTTCCGGCATTTTATAAAAGTGCCTGAACTGGCTTTGTTTTATAATGAGATTACCGATTATAAAACAGCGAAGCATATTAATCTTGATAAGCCGGAAATTGATGAGCAATTAATCAATATTCCACCCACACCAGAACAACAGGAATTTACAAAGCTATTGATGCAGTTTGCCAAAACCGGTAACGGCGAATTAATCGGAAGACCCAGACTATCTGATGAGGAAGATAAAGGCCGGATGCTGATTGCAACAAACTATGCTAAAAAGATGGCGGCAGATATGCGGCTGATTGATTCAGATAAATACAGCGACCATCCAAATAATAAAGTAAATGTTTGTGCAAGAAAAGTAGCGGAGATATATCAGCAAAGCAAAGAATACAAAGGCACTCAAATTTTGTTTTGTGATATTGGTACACCCAAGCCAAATGAGTTTAATATTTATGATGCCCTTAAAGAAAAACTCATCAATGATTTTAAAGTAGCTCCGCAGCATATCACTTTCATACATGACTGGGCAGACAAACAGAAGCCTGAGTTATTCCGCAAAATGAATAATGGAGACATAAGAATTTTACTGGGCAGCACAGAAAAAGCGGGAACAGGTTTGAATGTACAGGCAAAAGTAGTGGCTATGCACCACCTCGATATTCCCTGGAAACCCTCTGAACTGGAACAACGGGATGGCCGGGGCGCAAGGCAGGGAAATATTGTTGCCAAAGAGTTTTACAATAATAAGGTGAAGAATTTTATTTATGCTGTTGAGCAGTCATTGGATAACTATAAGTTCAACCTGTTGAAGAATAAGCAAACCTTTATCAGCCAGATGAAGAATTGTGAACTGAATGTGCGGACGATTGATGAAGGCAGCATTGATGAAAAAAGCGGTATGAATTTTTCCGAATACATCGCCATCTTATCCGGTGATACAACGCTGCTGGAAAAATCAAAAATGGAAAAGAAGATAGCAGTTCTGGAAAGTCTCCGCAATGCCCATCACAAAGAAATATTCAGGTCGAGGTTTAAATTAGAAAGCCTGCATGAAGAAAAAGGTAAAACATTGCAAACATTGGATAAGCTGAGTATAGATGAGAAACAGTACAAAAGCCACTTGCAGTATGATAAAGAAGGAATAAAAGTTAATCCTGTTCATCTTACAGGTTTGAACAGCACGGATGCAGAAGCAATAGGCAACCATTTAATCCGCCTTTATGCCGCATGGAAACCTGGTATTGGCGAAGACGACAATAAAGGAATTGGTGAACTCTATGGTTTTGATTTATACATCCGCCGGCAAAAAGAAACTTACGAGGATAAAGGCATGTTTGAATATAAATACAGTAATGTGTTTTATGCGGAGAGCAAAGAAAGCAGCATCAAATATTCCTGGAACCAGGGGCATATTAATATTGATAATCCCAAACTGGCAGCCCGTTACTTTTTAAATGCTATTGACCGGGTGGAAAGCCTGAAAGAGAAATACCAAAAAACATTGCAGGAACTGGAACAAAATATTCCGATGCTGGAAAAGATAGTAGCAAAGTCTTTTGATAAGGAAGATGAATTGGGACTGTTGAAGAAAGATGTATCGAAATTGGAAAGGGAGATTTCTATTAAGATACAGGAGAAACAGATGAAGCAAGCTGAAGAGGTAGAATCTGAAACAAAAGCAGCGATTATAAAAATGGAACCTGTTGCTTTAAATAACAACAAGAATCTTTTGCCTAAGAAAAAGGCTGAGGGTACAAAAGCAAAAGGTATGAGAATTTAAATAAGAGGGCATTTCTTATCATAATGAAAGTCAACAACAAAAAAAGCTAAATGGCAATTAGGCAGCCGGATAATAGCTGATTTCAGTTACGACTACCGCCATAGCTACAAAATCTATTTACTCGGTTGTGTTTTTTGTGTGCCGATTTTAAAGCAAATATTTACTCTGCCACCTTAATAAACTTAACTGTTGGTTTATCATTTAGCTTAAAAATATATGTTCCTGTTGGAATGTTTGAGAGGTTTAGGCTCTCAATATAATGACCTCTGCCAAATGTTTTGTTACTAAAAAATGTTTTAACTAATCTGCCTTGTATGTCGTACATGACAAGTGTATATTTCCCTTCACCAGTAAGTCGCAAATCAGCTATTACGGCTGAGGATGCCGGATTGGGATAGATATTTAAGATATTTTCTGAACTTGGCGGCAATACTTTTAGTTGAACACCTTTAGTAACAGTTAAAAAATCATGTGTAGCTGATACATTAACTATTACATTTCCCATGAAATTATTACCCGTCTTTATATAAACAAAGCTATCTAATATGGAAAATTGAAATTTGCTAATCGGTTCTGAAATACTGTTAACTGATATTGTAATATCACTTTTTAAACTATCAGGGTCTATAACAAATAATGATATTGGTAATTTTAAGGTATCATTACTCCTGATGTGGGCATTGGGTATTTCAATAATTATAGGCGCCTGCTTTTTCATTAAAGCCAATTCTTGTGTAGTTTCACCAACTGAAAAACTGAGACTATCATAAGCTATCTTCTGAACTTCAGGGTCATATTCTGTAAGTCCTGATTGATTGGCCAGAATCTTTCTCCATTTATTTTCTTTTTTAATTAAATAATAAACGCTGCCTTTATCGGGTGTACTTGCTTGGTCTAATACAGCAGCAGTACGATAAATTGCAGAGGTGTTATTAATTAAATTCCGAAATACAAATTTTCTTGATTGAGGTTTTAAACTAAAACCTGTATAATTATCATCTACTTGTTTAATAGAAATTTGTCGTAATGATGAAGTGGCAATATTTTTAACTGTAACATTTTTCCAATATTGAGGATTCAAGGTTGTATTGAAATTAATTCTTGTACTGTCATTAGCTGAGGAGTAAGAAAAATTTCTCATTTGCAAATTAATATTTGATACTGTATCAATTGTAAATATTGTATCAGTATAGCCAAAATGAGAGAATTTGATACTATGAACATCTTTAAACACTCTAAATGTTTGATTCAGTGATGTTATAGTTCCATAATACTTGTCATTAACAAAAACCTTGCTATTAAATAAGCCTGGTTGGGAGTTAATAATCAGCGGTCGGGTATATAAATTCATTAATGTATCTGGAAAGTAAAATACTCCTTTTTGTAAAACAACTGTATCTATACCCATAAGTTTGACCAATAATTTATTATATCCTGTATCTAAGGATATACCGGCTTGACCATTGATAAGAGATAAAGGCGTAAAGGTGGTATCGCTGTTATCCTGATTAATTGCATAGGTAATGATATTCTGACCTCCAACTTTTATTTGAATGTTTTGTAACGAAGTTATAAAAGATGTATTGGGGGTTTCAAAAGTTGGATATAAAACTTTGTTTGCATTATGTGTCGATGCAAATGTGGCAACTTTAAAATTATATACATTATCTGAGGATAATTTATCTATCGGCAGTACTATTCTTTCTGTTCCTGAAGCTTCTATAATTATACTATCGTTTAAAGCAAGTGGCAGATATGTTTGAATAAACATTTTACCATCGTTATCTGAAGCGCCTAAATAATAGATTTCAGAATTTGTCTTCTTCAAATAAATTTTTGCATTTGAGACTTTTGATTTATTTGTAGTAACTGATAAGCTTGATGGGATGTACGGCGAATTACAAGATAAGTTAGCATTACTTCCCTGCACAAATTGAAGAATTTTTTGAAGATTACTGCTTCCGTTATAGCACATAAAAGATTGATGAATTGCATGAACAGGTATATAACTTAATATCATGTTTTTGTGCAAATCAAGGTGGTTAAGACCGGTACTATTTATTTGCCTTAACTGAATTTTATCGGCTGCAATTAATGCCAAACCGCTGGATTCAGGAACAACATCATCACCACCTGTAACAATTGGGAGTATAGTTCCATTTACTGTAGCAGTATTACTTGAAAGTTGTAAGCCGGTTAAATTGCAATATTTAATAGATGAGGATAACTGAACCTGATTGATTTTTGTAGTTATAAAAGAATTCGTTTTCAAGTCAATTACGCCAGGAGAATTTCCTGCGTTAACTGGAAAAATCGACATTATCCTTGCTATTGGTGTTCCTAAATGAGGAGTACCTAAAAAGACAACCTTTCTAACCAATTGACCAATTGCCGAGTCAGCAAAATTAAAAGTACTTCCATTGAAAGATAAGTTGTAATTATAACTATTTGAATTTCCTAAAATAAGTGATTTAATATCCAAGCCACCTTTACTATGACAAACAACCACAATTTCTGCATTTGGATTAGTTGCTGAAATATTGTTAAGTTGTCGAATTCTTTCCAAACCTATTCCTAAATCATATCCATTTCTTCGAACTTCATTTGCATTTCCTTGCCCAATATACCATGTGGCATAACCCGGTAAATTATTTCTTATGTATTCAACAACTGAGAAACTTGTTTCTGAAAAAGGAGATGTAGAATTGATATTTGCTAATGTATATGCTGAGGTTTCTGTTTCATTTAAAATACCGCCAACTAAAACAATTATTTTATTAGATGGATTGGGTGCATATATTTTGCCAATTTTAGTCAAATCAAACCTCCCAAAATCTATTTGACCATTATTCCCAAGTATTTCATATTGAAAGTCGCCAGGAAGTAAAGTTGGGGAATATAGGTTTGAATTACTTGCTTGTATGATACAGTAACCCGTTTGTTGGTCAATAGAAAAAGAATTTTCACTAGAATTATTTCGAATAGTCAATGGATATCCTAAGATGTTATTGGAAGGATAGCCTTCATATTCTTGATTATTCCATGAGCGAGGCAAGGTTGAATTTGGCATAATATAAGAGGTTGAACCATATCTCTTTATTTTAAGTGTTGTGGGTGGATTTGAATTGTCCCATTTTATTGGAATCTTTATCATATCAGGGCTTGCCGGGTCTCGCCAATAGACTATATTTTTATTTATCCATTTTTTTTCAGTAATGTTTGTCAACCCATTGTTTGCATTAACACCAGTTCCAAATACTTTTCTTCTTATCAGCGGGGTGGAGTTATCTAAAACAGCATAGTAAGCCATTATTTTTCCTTCAAGAGAGTAATTTTTTAATGTTACATCACTTGCTGTATTAAAATTTTGAAAAGAAGTAGTAATTGGAGGATATTGGATTGTATATTCTACAATTGTACCAGTGCTATTATGAACGTCTATTTCCAAATGCCAAGAGGCATTAATATTCCCTGTTCTTATAACGGCAACTTTTCCATTATAATCATCGTTTTGCCTTTGCCATGGTGGGATAACTGTTGCATTAATACCATAGTCAATTACTAAATTATTACCGCCGCCACTAGTCACCGTTATTAATATTGACCTACAAATTGTACTGGTTCCACAGGCAGATGCCTGAACGTAATAAGTAGTCGTTGTTATTGGCGAAACTTGTAAAGTTGCTCCCGTTCCAATTTGTGTGCTTCCACACCCACCTGTGTACCATATCCAGTTAGGTGCTGAATTTAAAGCCCCGCCAACGACTTGCAGCGTTGTGGACTGACCGGAAGTGATTGTTGTTTGGGTGGCAGTTGCACTTGTAGGTGAAGTGGGGGCTGTGCAGCCAGCAGTTACAGTAATAGTTACAGACCTGCAAGTTGTACTGGTTCCGCAGGCAGAAGCCTGAACATAATAAGTGGTAGTTGTTGTTGGTGAAACCTGTAAAGTTGTTCCCGTTCCAATTTGTGTACTGCCACATCCGCCTGTATACCATACCCAGTTAGGTGCAGAATTTAAAGCCCCGCCAACTACTTGCAGCGTTGTAGACTGGCCAGCGGTAATTGTAGTTTGGGTGGCTGTTGCATTTGTTGGTGAAGTTGGTGCTGTGCAGCATGAACCCGTTGTTGCTATTTGTTCACTTGTAACAGCAGGTGAACTGCCACATGAATTAACTGCCTGAACTCTATAGTAGTAATTTGTATTACAGTTTAAGCCAGAAACTACTCTTGAAGTTGTGTTTCCAACATTAAGATTGTTATACCCTGGTAAAATATTTGTGAAGGTGTTATTCAAGGAAACTAAAAGTGTGTAACTGGTTGCCTCTGGTATTGTCTGCCAGTTAGCTTGAAAACTTGTTTGCGTTATATTGGTTGGAGAGTTTGGTAACGGTGTATTTAAATTTCTATTTAAAAAAGAAAATCCAAAATTATTATTTGTTTCACTTGACTCTGCAATAAGATTTGTTGCGTCAGCACCTGCAAGTATATATCTTGTACCAGCCGTATAAGAGCATGGTATTATAATATTAGCAGGTAATGTTTTTGTTTGTCCTGCGGCAATTCCTCCACTAACCAAAATATCTGTCAGATAAGTCTGGCTTCCGTTATAGGTTGAACTTGTGTTGATGCTTATATTAATATAGAAACTCGTAGTTGTTGAAGTAGAGCCGGTGTTTTGTACATAAATAGTTATAGGATAGGACGTTCCTCTTGTCATTCCATTTGGAACAACACCGCCGGATATTATTAGGTCAATAGCACCAAATGTTTGTAGAAAGAAACAACTGGCAAAAAGAAAAAGAATGATTTGCTTTTTCATAATCTAAGGTTTAATAAAAGAACTCAAAATCCAATATCAGGTTAGAACTTTGGGGGTTCTTATAGAATTAAAATTAGTCTGTCGAAGGATTGTTGGGTCTTAGCTGGTCGGTCTGTTGAGAAGCTGATTAGTAATTGAAGGCTCATTACATAGCCATACACTAATGTATTTTCGAACTTAAAGATAAAGCTTTTCTTCAATATCCTAAAATCGGCTGATTTGCAAAATACATTCCCGTTAGTCCTACCCCATTTACCCAATCAGATAAGCTTTTGGAGAATAATTTGAAGTATTCGTAAGCATGTCCTCCGTCTATCAAATCAACAAAGGCATCAACAAATCAATTGAGTTCAAAGGGCTTAAAGCTCAATATATCTGGTATCTGGGAGGCGGTTTGGTGGTGTTGCTGATACTATTTGCAATACTCTATATCAGCGGCCTGGGTATCTTTTTTTGTTTGCCATTTATTGCAGTGATGACTACAGGTTTGTTTATGCGTATTTATAAACTAAGCCGTACTTATGGCGAACATGGTATGATGAAGAAGATAGCAAAACGTTCTATTCCGCATGTAATAAAAAGTTATTCCAAAGTGAAATTGAAAAATGTGTTGCTGAATGAAAAATCTAAGTCAAATATTACCTGTATATGCAATTGAGCACAATGCCATCCTTTCTAAAATGGGTGATGTAACAGTGGTGTTTGAAGTGCAATTGCCGGAACTATTTACCATGAGCAATGATGAATATGAAGCCTTTCATCATGCCTGGATAAAAGCGATAAAAGTATTACCGGTTAATAGTGTAATGCACAAACAGGATTGGTTTACAGAAGCAAAATATAAACCTTCATTTATTCAGGAAGACAATAGTTTTCTTACAAGAAGCAGTGACCGTTTCTTTAACGAACGACCTTACTTAGACCATCGCTGCTATATCATGCTTACAAAGAAGCCTGCTAACAGAAAAATTTCATCATCAATTTTCAGCAGCTTATTACGCAGAACCATTGTACCAGAAGAAACACTAAAACTCAAACACTTTCATGATTTTATGAACCATGTTGGGCAGTTTCAAAAAATACTTTCTGATTCTGGTTTTGTAAGTATGAAGCAAATTGAAAATGACTTACTGGCAGATTTTATTCTCCGTTATCTGAACCTCGGTAATGATTCTGTAATTTTAAAAGATATAGAGTTTAAACCGGAATGGAAGATTGGTGAAAATCATTGCCAGCTTTATACAATGGCAGATGCAGAGTATGTACCTGCTCTTTGTGGCTCACGGATTAACTATGACAAATATTCAACAGATAAAACAAAGTTCAGTGTAGGCTTTGCATCACCCATCGGACAATTACTTAGCTGCAATCATATTTACAACCAATATGTGTTTATTGAAGATGTACAAAAAACAATTCAAAAATTAGAAAGTAAAAAACTGCGATTGCAATCACTTTCTGCTTACAGCAGGGAAAATGCTATCAGCAAACAGGCAACAGATGATTTTTTAAATGAGGCAATAAGTGAGCAACGACTTCCTGTTAAAGCACATTTCAATTTACTGGCATGGACTGATAACAAAGAAGACTTAAAGAACATTAGAAACCTGTGCTCCTCAGCTCTTACGCAAATGGATGCCACACCTAAATTAGAAAGCGAAGGTTCAGCACAAGTATTCTGGGCAGGTATTCCTGGTAATGCTGCTGACTTTCCAATGAATGATACATTCGACACATTCAGTCCGCAGGCTTGTTGCTTTTTTAATTTAGAAACCAACTATCGTTCCTCTGTTAGTCCCATCGGCATCCGTTTGGGCGACCGTCTTTCTGGAAAACCTATACATGTGGATATTTCGGATGAACCGATGGAAAAGGGCATCTGTACCAATAGAAACAAGTTCATTTTGGGGCCTTCCGGCAGTGGAAAATCTTTCTTTACCAACCATATGGTAAGGAGCTACTACGAAAAAGGCACACATATTGTGTTGGTAGATGTGGGCCACAGCTACAAAGGATTGTGTGATATGGTTGGTGGCTATTACTTTACTTACTCTGAAACAAAACCTATTAAGTTCAACCCGTTTTATATTGGTGAAGGTGACATACTGGATACGGAGAAAAAGGAAAGCATCAAGACATTGTTATTAGCTCTTTGGAAAAAAGATAATGAGACCTTTAACCGTAGTGAATATGTGGCTCTTTCAAATGCTCTGCAATTATATTTTGAGAAAGTAGAGAACGATAAAGAATTATTTCCCTGCTTTGATAGCTTCTACGAATTTTTGAAAGATGATTTTGTAGCGGTACTAAGAGGAGATAATGTAAAAGACAAAGATTTTGATGTGTCTAATTTTTTGTATGTGCTGAGGCCTTATTACAAAGGTGGTGAGTTTGATTATTTGTTGAATGCACATGAGAATTTGGATTTACTACAGCAACGATTTATTGTTTTTGAACTGGATAACATTAAAGACCATCCCATTCTTTTCCCTGTGGTAACCATCATCATTATGGAAGTATTTATTTCCAAAATGAGAAAGCTGAAAGGGATTCGTAAGATGATATTGATTGAAGAAGCCTGGAAAGCCATTGCGAAAGAAGGAATGGCAGAGTATATTAAATACCTTTTTAAAACTGTAAGAAAATTTTTTGGCGAAGCCATTGTGGTAACACAGGAAGTAGAAGATATTATTTCGTCACCGGTGGTGAAGCAGGCAATTATCAATAACAGCGATTGCAAGATATTGTTAGACCAAAGTAAATATCAAAACAAATTTGACCAGATACAGGAGCTGCTGGGATTGACCGAAAAAGAAAAGGCATTGGTTTTGTCTATCAACAAAGCCAATGACCCAACAAAAAAGTATAAAGAGGTCTTTATTTCTTTGGGTGGCGTATTGAGTAAAGTGTATAGAACGGAGGTGTCGCCTGAAGAATACCTGGCTTATACTACTGAGGAAAAAGAGAAAGTGAAAGTGCAGGCATCTGCCGCAAAGTTTGGTGGAGATATTGAAAAGGGGATTAAGGCATTAACAGAAGAAATGCGTAATTAATCACACTAAATAATATGTTATGAAATCTTTATTGTTTATTTTCACTATTGCAGTATTTCTTTTTGCAGGGTGTACTTCTACTGAAAGTGATGCTATCAAAGCATTTATTCCCGGCACTTATATCCGTTCTTCACAAACAGAATTTGGAAAAGCTCATGATACGCTGATTATAACATTACAAAGCAAATCAGCTAATGAGTTTAAAATACAACGAAGATGGAAATACGACAGGGTGCTGGACGGCAAACCGATAGAGCCGGAATATAAAGTAACTGAAACTACTGGCTTGTATGATGCCGAAAAGAAAACATTACAGGAGACAGAAACATTGGAGTTCTTCACTTTTGATGCAGAAAAGAAATTGCTCTTTAATGGAGCAAATAAATTCACTAAAATAAAATGACAGAACATGAAAAATATGGCAATAGTGATGTTGGGTTTGTGTTTTATGATATTGCCTGTACAGGAGATAAAAGCACAAGACCCCATTACAGAAATTATTAAGGCAGCAATAAAGAAAGTAATTGTAGCAGCGGATTTAAAAATACAAAGGCTGCAAAATAAAACCATCTGGCTGCAGAATGCCCAAAAGACACTGGAGAATAAAATGAGCCAGCTAAAGCTGAATGAGATTAAAGACTGGGTAGAAAAGCAGCGAAAGCTCTACGATGATTATTTTAAGGAATTATGGAAAGTAAAAACAGCTTTGGTTTATTATCAACGGGTAAAAGATATAATAAAGCGGCAGGTACAACTGATTAATGAATACAAGGGTGCCTGGGCTTTATTTAAACAAGATAAAAACTTTACTGCTGAAGAACTGGATTATATGTTCAATATCTACACCGGCATGATGGATGAAAGCTTGAAAGGCATTGACCAAGTATCTTTAGTAATAAATGCTTTTGCTACACAAATGAGTGATGCTAAACGGTTGGAAATAATCAACACCGTTGCCGATAATATAGAACAGCAGTTTGTGGATATGAAAGAGTTTAACAATCAGCAAAAATTGCTAAGCCTGCAACGGGCTACAGAGAGAAATGAGATTGAATATGTGAGAAGGCTTTATGGGATTGGCAGGTAAAATTATTATTCTTTGAGTTGTTCTTGCAGAATTATTGTGTCCAACAATGGAAGTATTTTAGAGAATGGTTTTACAAAGACTGATTTTGTAGCTTCAATTACAGAGCATAAAACCCCAATACATTTTCCTTCTTGGTTTAAAACTGGTGAACCACTTAACCCTGCCCATTCCTCATAATCTGTTATTTCCTCAACTGTATTTAATAAAATGTACTGACCAAACGTATCTATATACTTTAGGTCATTCTTAAACGTATTTGTTCTATGCAAAAACAAACCTTTAAAGTGCGGATTAATTTTACCAAAAACATAATAGGAATCTGTCTCGGATGGCAGAATTATATGCTCGTCAAGAAAATCAAATTTTTGCTCGTTTGGGGAGACTATAGGATTTCCACTTTCATTTCTAATATCTTCATCCGTAAGAAAAGGAGCTTTTAAGCTACTCCTGTCAACTAAGCTTATTGCAACATCAAATAACTGATAGTTTAGGTCTTCTTTTGAAACGTCAAAACTTTCCATATAATAAAAGCCGCCAATAGGTGTCATTAATGTTGAAAGTGTATTTTTATCACTAATATTATTTAGAATACAAAGAAAATTATCAACACCTGTTCTTTCGTTTAACTTATGGTCTTCGATGTGTATGTTGTGGTCTGCTGTAATGAAAAACAAATTGCCCTTATAATTGAGGAAAAACCCGGCACCGAAAGCAATTGGATTACTTTGGTAAGATTTTTCTTTACTTATAACAACTTGGCATGTCGTTTTTACCAGTATTTCAGTTAAAGAAAACTCTCTTTCAATTATGTTCTTGTGTTCCATATTGGTTGTTAAGTAATAAATTTAAGTCGTTTCTCGGTGCGACTTATTTCAAAATTAAGTGCATTTAGTATTACTAAAACTCAAATTTTAGCTCTATTCGAAAAAAATACTTTGTTGTCCTACCTCTCTTACCCCATACTAATAAAACTTGGAAGAAATATTGTTACAATTCTCTTTACTATAAAACTTAAAATAGTAGTGTATGAGAATGATAGTAATAATAGCTATAGTGATGTTGGTATCTTTTAACGAAGCTTCTGCTCAAACCACCCAAGAATGGACTCAACAAAAATCAACCCAAAAGAAATACCTACTCCAACAAATAGCAGCCCTGCGCACTTATATCAGCTATGCAAAAAAAGGCTATGATATTGTAAACAAAGGAGTAACTACTGTAAATAATATAAAGAAAGGAGATTTTAACCTGCACCGGGATTTCTTCAATCATCTGAAAAATGTAAATCCTAAAATTAGCCGTTATGTAAAAGTCGCTGACATAGTTGCTTATCAAATTCGGATTACAAAGCAAACAAAAGAAGCCATTACAGGCATAAGAGCAACCAAACAATTTACTGCACAGGAAATTGAATATTGTGTTGCAGTATTTAATACCCTGCTTGCCGAATGTTATAAAACTATTGATGAATTGATACTGATTATTACTGATGGGCAATTAGAAATGAAAGACGATGAAAGGTTAAAAAGAATTGATGCTCTTTATGCTGATATTCAGGATAAATATGCTTTCTGTTCAGCATTTAGTGAAGACATGGCGGTACTAACAATGCAGCGACTGAATGAGCAGGTGCAAATAAATTACTCCAAAATATTAAATGGTATAAAATGAAAAACCTATTGGTGATATTGATTTTGTGTGGCATGGCTTTTCAAATCAAAGCCCAAAGTGCTGAAGTGCAGCAATTGTTACTGAATGTAGAAAAGCTGGCACAGTTTAAAAAGATTTTGAAGAATATGAAAGATGGTTATCAAATCGTCTTTAAAGGCTATACAGCTGTTAAGGATATTTCAAAAGGAAACTTTAACCTTCATAAAACTTTCCTGGATGGGTTAATGCAGGTAAGCCCTGCTGTAAAGAAATACAAACGTATTGCAGATATTATAAACTACCAGGTTCGAATTGCAAAGGAATATAAAGATGCCATAAAACAAATACGATTGGATAAGCAATTTTCCGTTAATGAAATGGACTACGTAACTAAAATATATAAATCTCTGTTTAATGAAAGCTTGAAACGCCTCGAAGAGTTGTCCCTCATCATCACCTCCGGCAAGTTGCGTATGAGTGATGATGAACGGCTACAGGCTATTGATAAGATTTATGCATCGGTTGAAGACCAGTATAGTTTTCTAAAAGATTTCAGCAATAGTACATTGGTGCTCTCTATGCAGCGAAAGGCAGAGAGAACGGAGATTGAGATGAGCAAGAGGATTTATGGGATGAAATAGGCACTATGTAGTAAGTTTATATTTTGGCAAAAGAATAATTTGCCATTTCACTTTAATGTTAACCATAGCATAATATCAATCGGTTAGCCTTCATCTTCATAAGAAGTATAAGACCAATCAATTTCAAGTCTATCCAAAATTTTATCAAATCTTTCCTTGCTGCTTGTTCCTGTAAAAATACCAGTACAATTGTTATGTTTGTCAAATGATAGATTAATAACCTCATGAAAGTTATCTGTATAAACTTTTTGAGTGTTCCCGGAAATTTCCTTTACCACAGACCAATTGTTTTCTATAAAGCCTACAGTCTTAGAATCAATTTCCTCACAACAATTAGCATTATATTTTAGCCCGCCAAGAGTTCCATTATATACTGACATTAGTAAAATAAAATTGTCAGTGGTGTTCATTTCTATATGCCAATCTGGATTTTCTTCAGTACCATAATTCGCCCAAACTGGTGGATTTGGCAATATTAAATCCTTCTCTTTTATGCCCCAAAATACTACTGCTTGATTTTCTTCATAAAAAATTAAATATCGGTCATCGGAAAATCCAACTTCTTTATCGGGTTTCAAAAGCCTGTTGTGAGAATAATTTAGCGTCTCATTTTTCCCGAAAGTTAAATAATAGCTTCTAAGCTCTGCTGGTAAAATTATATTTAACCTCTTTTCAAGTGATATAATTTCAGTTTCCGGGAAACCAAAATTTACTTTATCGGGTAAATTGTATAGTGTTTTTATTTTTTCTGAAGTTGTCATTTATGGTCTAATTTGATATGACTGTTATTCACTAATTTCAAAGTAATAAAGATAAAATTTTCATACCCATCTCAGTAAGCTACATTGCTGCATGTTTACAATGAAGTATCTTTTTTAATAATTTATTTGTCCTACCTTATTTACCTACTCAACCCAGTTACTGGAAACATATTTGCTGCACAGTAATAGAAACGAGTGAGTATGAAAAGGTGTGCAAAAATTATTCCAACAGTAATTTTAATTTTATTACTTCCCAATCTAGCAGAAGCACAAGGTATGGCAGGTAAAATCCGTAGCCTGCAGGAAGTGCTGGAGCAATTATATGAAGATATGATGCCGCTGTGCAGCCGCTTGATTGGTGCAGGCAGGGGTATTGCAGGGTTTGCAGCCACCTGGTATATTGCATCAAGGGTGTGGGGGCATATTGCCAGGGCTGAGCCAGTTGATTTTTATCCGTTGTTCCGTCCGTTTGTGTTGGGCTTTGCAGTATTAATTTTTCCGTCTGTGATTGCTATGATTAATGGGGTGATGAAACCAACCGTTACCGGCACTGCACAAATGGTAAAGGATAGTGATAAAGCTGTCGTTGAATTATTACGAATGAAAGAAGAAGCCATTAAAACAACAGCCTACTGGCAAATGTATGTTGGCGAAAGTGGCAGCGGCGACAGAGATAAATGGTACAAATATAATTATGGTGATAAAAGCGAAGGCTGGTTAAAGAGTATTGGCAACGATATTAAGTTTGCTTTTTCCAAATTCTCTTACAACTTTCGCAATTCCATTAAACAATGGATGAGTGAGGTACTGAAAGTACTCTTTGAGGCGGCAGCACTTTGCATAAACACCATCCGAACGTTTTATTTAATTGTGCTGGCTATATTGGGGCCATTGGTATTTGGCATTGCCGTGTTTGACGGCTTTCAGCATACACTTACTGTTTGGATTGCCCGTTACCTCAACATCTTTTTATGGCTGCCTGTTGCCAATATCTTCGGCGGCATTATGGGAAAGATTCAAGAAAATATGTTGAAGGAAGATTTACACCAGATTGCCACAAACGGGGATACTTTTTTTAGCAGTACAGATACTGCCTATCTCATTTTTATGATTATTGGTATCATTGGCTATTTCACAGTTCCTTCTGTTGCTAACTACATTATACATGCCGGTGGCGGTAACACCTTACTGTATAAAGTAACCAATATCATGAGTACATCCAGCCGTACTGTTATGGTTGGTGGAGCTTCTATGACAAGGGATGCACTTGGTGGTGCTGCCAATAAAATGAGCAACAGTTTTGCTGATGCCGGTGTAAGCAACGGTTATTTTAATGATGGAAAAGGGAATGGGTATATGAAGGATAAGTTGAGTGGGAAAACTTAGATTTTTTTGTTATTAGCTTCAGTTTTTCATGGCATCTTCGTTGCGTCGCACACTTAAACTGTAGTACAGAAAGCATCATGGATTTTTTATTTTGCAATAGTGTTGATATTTATTGATGAAAACGGATGAAATTCAGGTGCCCAACTAATTAGTTGCTCACCTTCCAGTTTATGATGAGCAATATTTGGAAATAAGTCCATATCAACAGGATTTTTAGCTTTGGGGTTGTGGAATAAATTTAATCCTTCGCTCCATGTTTCAGTCCCGTTTTCATCAACCAAATAGGAGAATGATAATGGAGTAAATAAATTAGAATTATGGTCATAGCGGTCACCAACTCTTAATACTTTTTGTTTGCTCGATGAAAACCCTGCCTGGATGCCCATCCTCGTAAACTTTGAAATTGTTCCTGTTGTGCTAAATAGCACACCACTTATGTTTTCACAATCTGGCTCAAAGAAGAACCCTGAATTTATTTTTGCTCCTGTAAGTTTAGTATAGTGAGTTATCTTTTCAGTCTTTGCAAAAACGGAGCCATCTTCCGAAACAATTAATGCCTCTCTCTGCCCATATAAATACTCGACCAAAGAAATGTATGACCATGTCATTGAAAAGTCATCATGAAAGTCAGCCACAGCCAATAAGAAAGGTTTGTCTTTTAAGTGTGGTAATTCCCAATATCTTTTACTCAATTTTGAAAAAAGGGTACTTCCATATCTAAGAGGTATTTCATTTTGAATTTTTGTCAAAATATCAGCTGGCCTCGTTAATTTTTCTTCATTGGGCAAATATGTTGGTGGATTGTTTTTATCCCTTCCCAATGTAACAGCTTCAACTCCAATTTCAACATCATATTTGTGAATAATAAAATCAGGTCTTTCATATTCTCTGTTGATTAAGAACTCTTGTTCAGTTAGCGAGGCAAATAAATAAATTTCCCAAAGTCTGGAATCAAATCCATTTAGCGACTGAAATTGCTCAATAAAATTTCCATCAATATCAGAAAGATGATTGGCAATTTCTATGATAGCTCTCTTTGAAGGGGTAAATTGAGTATCCTCATTAAGTCTTGTAAAATAGGGATGAATTTTTTCTTGATTTACTACAATATTAAATAAATCCATTCCTCTTTCTGGCAGGTTATGCACAACGGATTTAAGATTCTGTGCTGTATGCCACTTCATGGAATTACTAAGCATATCTACGGCTTCAGTTTTACTGGAAAAACTTACTTTGGTGTCAAACTCCCGGAATTGTCTGTTTTCATCTCTCACCAAAAGCACATAACTAAAGTCTCTGTCATATAAGTCTAAGAGAACTACGCCTAAAATAGAATTGTCGCCATTTGAATAGTACTCTAACTCTCTTGCAAAAGTTTGCACAGCAGGATGCCGTGTAAACAGCATAAAAATATTAAACTGATTCTTTGAAATCTGTCGTATAGTGATTGGTTCAATTTTCATTAAAATTTCGATAATGTTTAATGTATGAAGTTAAGAATATTCATCTAGCTAAGTGTTTACTCAGCGGTTAGCCCTACCTCACTTACCATGAAATTGCCCTTATTGGTAACATAATTGCAGAATATATAATTGTGAGTTTGAAAATGTGAGAGTGATGTTTCAAAAAACTAAAAATATTGATACAGCTTTTCGGTATATCCGATTCTTCAGCCTGGTATTTCTGGCAGCCTGTGTACTAATATCAATTTTTATCGCTTACAAAAGCTATCAGCTTTCATCTCAATCGCAAAATAAGGTATTCATTCTGGCAAATGGCAAAGCATTAGAAGCCTATGCCGCCGACCGAAAAGATAACATACCTGTAGAAGCCAAAGACCATGTAAAAATGTTTCATCATTTTTTCTTTACCCTCGACCCTGATGATAAAGTAATTCAGGCAAACATTACTAAAGCATTGTACCTGGCAGATAACTCTGCCAAACAGCAATACGACAATCTGAAAGAGAATGGGTATTACTCCAATCTTATCAGTGGCAATATTAGTCAGGAAATTTATGTGGATAGCATAACTATTAATATTGATGTTTACCCTTTTTATTTCAGGTACAAAGGAACAGAAAGGATAATAAGACCCACCACTATTGCAACAAGAAATTTGGTTACGGAGGGTTATTTGCGAAATGTATCAAGAAGCGATAATAACTCTCATGGCTTCCTGATTGAGAAATGGAAAACATTGGAAAATGCAGACATCAATATTCAAAACAGGTAGTATGTGGTTGTTCAAAAAGAAAAGAAATGATGCTGCTGAAAACAAGAAAACAATATCCGATAAAGTGGCTGGTAAAATTGCCGGTGCAGCAATAAAAATGCAGCAAGCATTTGCAAATAAAATGAACAAATTATTTGAAACAATGAATGTGAAAAGAATAAAGATAGTATTGATAGTTTTCTGCATAACCACAGGCGGTTATAGCCTTTACTTGTTGGCTAATTCAGTTTTTAAAAAAGATAGCAAGCAGCAGGCATTTAAAGTAGAACAGGTAGATGTTCCTAAGCATTTTGATAAAACAGGCGAGGAAAAAATAATGCCTGAAGCAGCAATTGACGAACAAACTTATAATCAAATACAAGACTTTAAAAAGTATATGGATAGCATACGGATACACAAAAGAAAAGAGTATGATAGTATTATCCTTAATCGTCCTGGGTTATTAGATAGTGTACAGGTGCTGGAACAAATTTATTTATCACACAAACAAAAATGATGAATATGGAAAAGCTGAAACATTCGCAGGCATTTCTGCGTAAAAGAAAAATGATGGCAGTAATGCCCCTTATTGTGCTGCCCTTTATTACAATGGCATTTTGGGCATTGGGTGGCGGCAAGGGAGCAAAGGCAAATATTACCGTTAATCAAAAAGGTTTAAATCTTAATCTTCCCGATGCAAAACTAAAAGAAGAAAACCTTGCAGATAAGCTCAGCTTTTATGACAAGGCGGATAAAGACTCAGCAAAGATGGAAGAATGGATGAAAACTGACCCCTACTACAAGCAAAGAACAGATACAGGATGGTTGCCTGAAAATGAATTGCAAACAATCACTCAGGCATCTGCTTCAAAATATAACCAGCGTTTGAATAATTCGCCTTATCAGCAAACCGCAAATAACCCTGAACAAAAGCTGATGGAGAAATTAGCCCTGCTACAGCAACAATTAAACAAACAACCGGATGAGCAAACTGGAAATACACCAATGGGAAATTTTGAAAACTCAACCAACAATGAATTTTCCTCAGAAGTAAATCGCCTGGAAAATATGATGCAAACTATGAATACCGGCAATGGCGAAGACCTTGAAATGAAACAACTGAATGGTACATTAGAAAAAATATTGGATATACAACATCCGCAAAGGATAAAAGAAAAATTACAGGCAAAATCAGAAAAGCAAAAAGAAACTGTTTTTCCAATTACCACTCAATCACAAATTGCCAGTATGAGTTTACTTGATACTACGGGAAAAGGTAAAACAACATTGGTCAATGGCTTTTATGGATTGCAGGAGAGAAACAGCCTGATTATTCAAAACACATCTGCCGAAGCAACTGTGTATGGCAACCAAACTTTAGAAAATGGCGCTGTGCTGCAACTACGTTTAGCAACTGACATTTTTGTAAATGGGTTATTAATTCCTAAGGGTAGTCCTGTTAATGGCATCGCCAATCTAAATAACGAAAGGCTGGAAATAGAAATCAACACTATCCGTTACGGCAACATATTGCTTCCCGTAAAACTAGAAGTGTATGATATGGATGGCTTGCCGGGGATTTATATACCTGGCTCAATTAGCAGGGATGTTACCAAACAATCTGCGGACAATACTTTACAGTTAATGGAACTAACTTCTGTTGACCCAACCATGAAAGCACAGCTTGCAGCAGCTGGAGTAAATACCATAAAGGGTTTGCTGAGTAAAAAAGTAAAGCAGGTAAAAGTAATGGTAAAAACAGGGTACAGGGTTTTACTAAGAGATAAAAACAGCAATTCAGTATTCTAATCTAAAAGAAAAAGTATGAAACAGATTTTGTGTGTAATGATAATGTGGATGTTTCTGTTTACGACAAAAGCACAACAGATTTTATGTGTAACAACAGATAAAACAACCAGCCTTATTTTCCCATTTGCTATTAAGCATGTGGATAGAGGCAACCAATATGTACTGGCACAACAGGTAAAAGATATGCCAACAATATTACTGGTAAAAGCAGCTACCGCTGATTTTAAAGAAACCAACCTGAGTGTGGTAACTGATGACGGCAGTGTTTATTCATTAACCGTTTGTTACGACAATAAACCAAAATCATGGGTACATTATTTACCGGTTAATAACAAAGCCACAACAGCTATGTATGCCAATGGCATTTTAGATAATTCACGGAGAATTAAAAAATTAAAAGAGCACAAATGGAAAGCTGATTTGGCAATTACAGGTATTTATATAAAAAGCGATGTGCTGTTTTATCAGCTTCAATTAAAAAATAGCAGCCCTATAGATTACAGTATTGATTTAATCCGTTTTTATATCCGTGATAAAAAGAAAGCAAAACGGACTGCCGTGCAGGAGCTTGAATTGAAACCTGTGTACTCAGTCGGGAACTCAACCCTTGTAAAAGCACACAGTAAATCAGTAATGGTGTTTGCAGTGGAGAAATTTACCATTCCTGATGCTAAGTATATGGTGGTACAGTTAAATGAAAAGAACGGCGGCAGGCATTTTCAGTTAAAGGTTCGCAATAAAAATATCATGAAAGCAACGGTGTTACCTGATTTTAAATGATAACATGGCTCGAGAGAACATTGCATTGTTGAAAAACCAGTTACATAAGCTGGGCTTTTCAAGCACACTTGACCAGGTTGATGCTTTTACTAAAGCAAGTATTGATGAATTCAAGGCATACATGTTTAAAAATAAAGGGACCGACCAGTTGATGTATACGTTAGATTTTAATAAAAGTAATAACAAATGGATTTTAAACGGATATACTCTTGCAAAAACATCTATAGCTGTTCCGAAGATAGTAGTAGCAGGTATTAATACAGAAGAGCTGGAGCAAAGGTTTATAAAGGCGGCAAAAATATATAACAACTATTATTCTGGCCGTGTTAAACAAAATGATTCAGTGTTTCTTCAAAAATTAGAAATTGACTTAATGAAGCTATACAACACAGGAGAAAAAGGAAAAGATTCAGCATCACTTTTGATGGTTAAATATTGGCCGGAAAACGAATATAACAGGCATTTCAGTAAAGGAAATGAATTAAGGGCAAAATTCGAATCATCACTGCGGATTGATGCCATTAATGACGGATTAATAACTGCTAAAGAAGGCTATAAAAAGATAAAACAAATTGAGGAATTGAGAAAAGAACATCCAATAGCTGATGAAGTACTAGACCTTGTTGATATTGCATTATCAAAAGGTGAACATTACATGGCGCACAACAATAGCCTCTACTTCATTGATAAAAACGATGTTCATTTTTTTCAAAACAAAGAGGATGCGAATCAATTTGCGGAAAATAATATAAGCGACCGGGATAGATTCTCTGTTCTTCACTTTAATTCGATAAAAGATATTCTTAGTCAAATTCCGTATGCTGAGCAATTTAACCAACAACTAAATTCTGACCCGGATGCAAATGGTCTTCATAATAAATATGGAAATGATTTTACCGATGCACTAATTGACCATTTTGAATCACATCAATCATCATTATTCGATAAACAATTAAAAACAAATGTTATGAACAACGACAATCTTCAGTATTTGGCGGATAACATCAAATACATGGGCTTTGGTGAAACACTTAAAGCTGAGTTAGAAAGAAACATGGTTGAAGGCAAAGGTGAATTTCAATTACACTTCAAGGCAGAAATCAACAAGAAGCCATTTGAAGCTAATCTTAATTTCCGCAAGTCCGATTCTACGGACATGTATTTCTTCAACAACTACCATGCTTCATTGGAAAAAAACAATGGAGAAAAAAATGAACAAATTTTTTACCTGAACAAGGGCAAAGGTATAACGGCAAAAGAAGCCTACAACCTGCTGGATGGCCGGGCTGTTCACAAAGACCTTACTACCAAAGAAGGGCAGCCATACAAAGCCTGGATACAGCTTGACTTTGAAAACAAAGACAAAAACAACAATTTTGAAATAAAGCAATTCCATGAAAACTATGGCTATGATTTGAAAGTGGCAGCGGAAAAATTTGGCGTAGCTGAATTGAACGACCCGGACAAAGCAAAGGCACTAATGCAATCACTGGAAAAAGGAAATGTACAGTCTGTTACTATTGAGAAAGACGGCAGCAGCCACAAGATGTTTATGGAAGCAGACCCACAGTACAAAAAAGTAACGCTGTATGATTCCAATATGAAAATGGTGGCTAAAGAATCGTTAGACCAATATAAATCCGGAATTGATAAAGGCAGCAAACAAGTAAAGGAAGGCCAGGAAAATGATAAAAAAAAAGAGTTGAAACAGGAACCTAAAGCAGAGAAAGCTAAAGTGGAAAAAAAGAACGGACAAAGTTTGCTGCCAAAGAAAAGAGAAAGTAAAGGCAAAGGTTTAGGGGTGTCTTAGCGCATCCCTAAACCATTTTGATAATCATCAAATGTTGAACAATGAATATTCAGAATGTGGTAGCATTGGCTAACCAGTTGCAAGCTCTCGGCTTTCAGGATACCGGCAGTTTGTTATTAAAACGCATTTGTTTTAATCTTGACAATTTCTATTTGCAGCAAAAATTGAATAAAGACAAAGAAATAATGCAATTCAGTTTATATTTTGAACGGCTTCAAAAAACTGACACCTATCGGCTGCAATACTACGATGTATTGCTACAAAAAGAGAACAGCATTTCTGCTTTGCCTGTTGATGGAATTAGTCCTGTAGAGTTAGAGAAGCTAATGGGAGCTATTGACTGGAGGAAAGCATTCAGCGTTGATGAAAATAAGCAGTGGAACCCAGACAATAAATTAACCTGGGAAACAGAATTGAAAATTTCCGGCATCGTTGAAAGCCTTTCCGTTCTTGAGAAATCAGAACAGGGAAAAGCAATTGCATCTACATTGAAACAAAAGTTTTGGACAGGTACGTTGCATCAGGAAATAGTTGGCTCAATCACCGTTATTAAAAACAAAGCAGATGTAAGCCAACGATTCTATATATCTGAAGATGGCGGCGGAATTACAACAGATGAAGCCTATCGTTTTCTGCAAAACAAGTACATGGAAAAACAATTGCAACTTAAAAGAAAGCAAGATGATAATGGAGCTGAATCAACTGATGAAGAAACTAATGCCACGTCAAGTAGCGGACTTCTAAAGAAAAAGCGAATTGCAAGCAAAGGAAAACGAAACAGAGTTAACCAGGATTAAGTGTTATGGGCATCTTTCAACCATTGACAGGTTTTTATGCTGCCATTGCCGCTGACACCCGTATCGGCGCTTCGCATATTAGTATTTACATGGCGCTGCTGCAGCAATGGAATTTGAATGGTGGCAAAAATCCTGTTCAAATTGAAAGAACCACAATTATGAAGGCCGCAAAAATAAATGCCCGGCACACATATAATAAGTGCATTAATAATCTACAGGAATTTGGATATATAACCTATTTGCCTTCATCAAATCAATTTACCAACAGCTCTGTTTATTTGAAAACAATATGAAATTACCATTCAAAGGATTAAAAGAAATATATGGAAACGCTATTCATACCGACCGAAAACGATTTTAAAAGATGGATTAAGGAAGCCGTTCAGGAATTTTTTCAGGACGCTAAAGCTGTAGATTTGAAAGATAACAACAAAGAAGAAGGGTTACTTAACAGGAAGGAGATTGCAAAATTTCTACGAGTATCTCTGGTCACTCTTACGGATTGGATGAAAAGAGGCTTGCCGTGCCATAAACAAAGAGGTCGGGTATATTTTGATAAGTCGGAAGTTATAAATTATATCAAGGAAAACAAAATGGGGCAGCTAAAGTTTGGTACCAGGCTTAGAAGTTTAAGGCAGGAAATTGCTTAAAAAATGAAGATGGGTATCTTGAAATTATCGTCAGCTTTTTGCCAAAATGTTTAGTTTTTTCATACCTTCACATCACAATAGTTCTTTCACTTTCCCGGAATGTTTGCAAATTTATTTAGGTAATTGGTTAAGTCGGTTTTGTTTGCAAATTGTTTGCAAATTTGAGAAATGAGGCTTTTTGATAGGCGCAGAAAATCGGTGGTTATTCGTGTTACAATTAAAAGTAATCGCTGAAAAATGTTCTTCAGAAAAATGCAAAGACTGAAAAAAGGTTGAAAGTCAATTAATTCCTTTCTGCTTTTATTGGCAGTTAATAAAAACGAAAAGCCCCATATTTCTATGAGGCCTTTGTGGGAGTTGACGGGTTCGAACCGCCGACCCTCTGCTTGTAAGGCAGATGCTCTGAACCAGCTGAGCTAAACTCCCTTTTGAATTGGGAGTGCAAAGATAAGGGTGAGAGTTTTTTTGCCAAATTTTTTTTCGACTTATCGGTGACTCCTGTAAACCAATCTTATGGGCTCAGGGCTTATGATTCACCCGAATTTCCTTCTATTGACTCACCAGCTAACTCTACCTTTTCTACCTTTAGATTTTTTAGCAGCCAAAAAAAACCTTTACAATAAACTTATCATTACGCCTTTTCACCGGGGTGTGCTAATCAGTACATCTTCTAAAAAATAAATAAACAATAGCCTTTTTGCCGTGTTCAATCTCTATAGGAAATTCTCACACAGATATTAAAGGCAATTCCGGGAATCTCTCATAGCAGGTTTCACTTATTTTGTGGTCATTTACCTTATCAAAGGCCCTTTAAAACCTTGTTACCCGTTGCATAAAACTGATTTATACAAAAAAAATAAAACTTCAATCCCTGCTATTATTAAAATCTGCTAATAGTTTTTATTTTTGAGACCCAATGCTCAACATCAAAAACGATACTCATACAGAAACGCTGGAGGTTACCGATGTGCTTACAGCAACTGAGACCCCTTGTCACCTGGTTGTTTGGAATGACGAGATAAATACTTTTGAATGGGTTATTGAGACCTTAATGACAGTATGCGGGCATACGCATGAGCAGGCGGAACAATGCTCTTATATTATCCACTTCCGGGGTAAATATGCTGTCAAAAATGGTGCATATGAAGATCTGAAACCTCAGTGCGATGCTATAACCGAAAGGGGTATCAATGCTACGGTAGAAATCATTGCAGGGTAATTCCTGTTCTTTGCATGGCTATTTTCATCATTGATAATGAACTTAATTTCCCTCCTGTTAATTTAGCGGAAAAAGATGGCCTATTAGCCATAGGCGGGGATCTATCTGTAGAAAGACTCTTGTCTGCCTACCGGGATGGAATTTTTCCGTGGTATGAAGGTGAATACATTCTTTGGTGGTGTCCGGATCCAAGGTTTGTCTTGTTTCCCAACGAATTAAAAATCGGCAAAAGTATAAAGCCTTTGCTAAACCGGGGTGAATTTGACTACACTACTAACACTGCCTTCAAAGAGGTTATCAACCATTGTAAAAAAACAAAAAGAACGGGCCAGAATGGAACATGGATTACAAAAGAAGTAGAGTATGCCTATTGCAGGATGCATGAATCAGGATATGCCCAGAGTGCTGAAGTATGGAAAAATGGGGAACTGGTCGGTGGCCTTTATGGTGTTAAACTCGGAAAAGTGTTTTTTGGAGAAAGTATGTTCAGCAAAGTGAGCAATGCGTCACGGTTTGCATTTATCAGATATGTTGAGCAATTAAAAGAAGAAGGAGTTTTGTTGATTGACTGTCAGATATACACAGAATACCTTGAAAGTTTTGGGGCCCGGATGATTTCCAGGGCTGAATTTACTCAATTGCTTCAGAACCTTGTTCCCAAGTAATGTGGTAACATTGCTTTCCAGGTGTTCCAGTCATGCGGCCATTCTTCTCCCCATACATCCAGTTCATACCAAATCCCTTTATCATATAAAATTTTAGCAAACCTGCCACTGCTGCCAGGATCCTCATAAGAACCACTACCGGTTACAATATGAATATTGCGGCTCATTCGTATTTGTTCAAGTATTGAATGATCAGAAAGATTTGGCATAAAATGCATAGGACTATTAAAATACACATCGTCGTCATAATGACCTTTGGTATACTCTGTAAGGTCATATACACCACTCATCGCAATAACACCATTGATTAAATCCGGTCTTTTAAGGAATAAGTTCATACTGTGGAGTGCCCCAAAAGATGCCCCACAGGTAATAATAGGAGTATCCTGGCTGGTGCTGTTACGGATAAAAGGCACAAGTTCATTAAAGACATAATCATTCCACTGCTGATGACGGATTGATTTATATTTCGGGTCTGCATTGTTATCCAGCCAGCTTTCATTGTTGATACTGTCTACAGAAAAGACTTTTACTTTGCCCTCATTAATAAAAGGAGCAATATGGTTCATCAACTGAAACCTTTCATACTCAAGATAGTCTGCAGCGGCAGTAGGTACCAGTAACAGAGCAAAACCATAATCGCCATATGTGGCAACTGGCATTTCCTTATTCAGGGAGGGGCTATACCAGGAACTTATTTCTCTTTTCATCAGTCAATTTTACTTGATTTTTTTCCTTTTTCAGAAAAGCAAAAATCATATTCTTTTTCCAAATAACTCAATATTTATTGGGGGAATAAAACAAGAAGTTAAAACAATCAATGTTTCTGCAAAGCAAATTAACCAAACAACAAAAATTATTTTTTTAAAAAAACCGTAATTTTTCTTGGTACTTTACCAGAGTAATATTACTTTCACAAATCAGTATTTTTACTAATTAAGTATTATTAATTAGAAACCCCTCCCTCCTTACTAATTGATTCCAAATCCATTGCAAAATCGCCAATAGAGAGCAAAAAAAACAGTTGCCCAATACCCTATCCTGAGTACCTTTAAATCCGATAATGTGAACAACCTGTTGCAGCGTAAATCTTTACCTTAAAGCCGGGCAGACCAAACCCGAAGGAAAGTCACGATTAACTGGTTTGTTTTATGATTAAAAATTCAATCCGTATCATGCTTGTCGATGACCATCAATTGGTCCGTGAGTCCTGGAAAATGTTATTAGAAAATAACCCCAGGTTCCATGTGATTGCTGATTGTGCCAATGGACAAATGGCACTGGAGCAGATATTGACTTTAAGGCCTGATATTATGCTGGTAGACATTAATATGTCTCCTATGAATGGGTTTGCAATAACCAAAAGCGTATTGGATATTTTACCTTCCATCAGAATTATCGGTCTCTCAGTACATAACCAGCCTAAATATGCTCTCCGCATGATGGAATTAGGGGCTAAAGGATTCCTTACTAAAACATCTACACTGGAAGAAATAAATCACGGTATACTGGCAGTTCACAAGGGTGAATCCTATATCTGCGAAGAAGTAAGAAAGAATATGCATCCTTCTGAATAAAAGCTCTCTGCTTCCACCTTCTACACTTTACAGTTCTGCACAAAACCGGTAAATTTGCGCCTTATTTGCATGATGCCTGTCTGATTGTGGGTATCTGTTTAAAGCAGTAAGAGAATATTTGTATGGAACTGAGCAAGAATTTTGACCATAGTGAAGCGGAGCAGAGATGGTACCAGCACTGGCTGGAAAAAAAATATTTTCACAGCGAGCCTGACGACCGTGAGCCTTACACAATTGTAATTCCACCGCCTAATGTAACCGGTGTATTGCATATGGGCCATTGCCTCAATAATACCATCCAGGATATTCTCGTACGCCGGGCCAGGATGCAGGGGAAAAATGCCTGCTGGGTTCCGGGCACAGACCATGCTTCTATTGCTACTGAAGCCAAAGTGGTGCAAATGCTCCGTGAAAGAGGTATTGCCAAATCAACACTCAGCCGGGAAGATTTTTTAACCTATGCCTGGGAATGGAAAGAGAAATATGGTGGCATTATTCTGCAACAGTTAAAAAAAATGGGTTGTAGTCTTGATTGGGATCGTACCAGTTTTACCATGGATCCTGATTACTATCACTCAGTAATTAACGTCTTTATTGACCTCTTCAATAAAGGATTCATCTATCGGGGCAAACGGATGATTAACTGGGACCCAAGGGCAAAGACTGCCCTCAGTGATGAAGAAGTGATCAGGAAACAAACGCAACAAAAACTTTATCATTTAAAATACAAACTCGATATTCCGGGTGATGATTACATCGTTATTGCAACCGTTCGTCCTGAAACCATTATGGGCGACACTGCCATTTGCATACATCCTGAAGATGAACGCTACAAACATCTGCACGGCAAATTTG
The DNA here is from genome assembly GCA_044221225.1 of Chitinophagaceae bacterium. Lineage (GTDB taxonomy): Bacteria > Bacteroidota > Bacteroidia > Chitinophagales > Chitinophagaceae > JJ008. Next base: position 39,437 of record JBGAPQ010000006.1, on the reverse strand, counting down.
CTTTTGTACCGCTGATCAATCGTCGTATCCCCATCATTATTGACGACTATGTAACCATGGATTTTGGGACAGGTGCTCTGAAAGTAACTCCTGCCCATGACATGAATGATAACCAGCTTGGTCAAAAGCATAATCTGGAAGTGGTTGATATCTTTAATGCTGATGGTACATTGAACGAAAATGCCCGGATATATATAGGAGAAGACCGTTTTGAAGCAAGAAGGAAGATCACAAAGGAACTAGAAGAAAAAGGCTATCTGTTGAAAACGGAAGACTATACCAGTGAGGTGGGCTACAGTGAAAGAACAGATGTAGTGGTGGAACCAAGGCTTTCTTTGCAATGGTGGGTTGATATGAAAAAGATCACCGGCCCTGCATTATCGGCTGTAATGGAGGAAGAAATAAAATTCTACCCTTCCAAATTCAAGAACCTCTACCGTCACTGGATGGAGAATATCAAAGACTGGTGCATTTCAAGACAACTGTGGTGGGGGCATAGAATTCCTGCATGGTATGATAATGAAGGAAGATTCATAGTAGCTGCCACCTCACAGGAAGCAAAAGAATTATTCAGCAAACAATATGGCATAAGTAATGTTGAACTAAAACAGGATGAAGACTGCCTTGATACATGGTTCTCATCCTGGCTATGGCCGTTTGAGGTGTTTAAGGGCTACAGCAACCCCAATAATGCTGATGTAAATTATTACTACCCCACCAATACATTGGTAACTGCGCCGGAGATTATTTTCTTTTGGGTGGCAAGAATGATAATGGCCGGCTTTGAATACAAGGGAGAAAAACCGTTTAATGAAGTTTATTTTACAGGTATTGTTCGTGATAAGCAGGGAAGAAAAATGAGTAAGAGCCTTGGAAACTCACCTGATCTGCTTGGATTGATTGATAAATATGGGGCTGACGCTGTTCGTTTTGGTATTATGATTTCTTCCCCGGCAGGAAACGATTTATTATGGTATGAGAGCAGCAACGAACAAGGTTTACATTTCAACAACAAAATCTGGAATGCGCTGAAACTGGTGAAAATGTGGGAAAGCCGTCAGGCTGATTTAATGAGTAAGGCCGAAAAGAACTTTGCCGTTGAATGGTTTGAGAACCGCCTAAACGAAGCCAGATCAGAATTAGATACTCTATTCAAAGAATTCAAATTGAGCGAAGCATTAAAAACCATTTATTCACTTATCTGGGATGATTTCTGTTCGTGGTACCTGGAATGGGTAAAACCTGGATTCGAACAACCTGTTGATAAGGCTGTTTACGACAAAACCGTGTATTACTTTGAACAACTGATGCAGCTACTCCATCCTTTTATGCCATTTATTACAGAGGAAATCTACCATCAGCTCAAAGAAAGAAAAGATGACATTACTGTCAAACAATTCAATAATGTAAACCCTGTTGATAATGGAGTGTTGGCGAAAGCCGTTTTACTTAAAGAAGTTATTACTGCCATCCGGGATGCAAGAAATAAAAATCAGCTGAAACAGAAAGACCGTATCCGTCTTCATATACAGACAGACAACACAGCTACCTATAAAACTATTGAAAACATTTTACTGAAGCAGGTAAATGCCGAAACAGCTTCTTATACCTCTGGCTCTGTTGCCAATAGTATAACTGTAGTAGTTCAGAAAGATAAATTCTTTATCGAAACCGCTGCTGTATTGGATACAACTTCTCAAAAACAGCAACTGCAAAAAGACCTTGATTACCTGAAAGGATTTCTTGCCTCAATTGAAAAGAAACTGGGCAATGACCGTTTTGTACAAAATGCCAGACAAGAAGTGATAGAAACAGAAAGAAAGAAAAAAACTGATGCAGAAGCTAAAATCAAAATAATCGAGGAGAGCCTTGCCTCTTTATAATTCTTTACCCTGCGAATAAGATATGAATTTCAAAAAAGATACCGGCAACTTATCATGTTCTGTATTGAATTTATTTTGGAATAATACTGACTGGTAATATCAATTCAAAAATGTTTGAACCCTTTGGATTCCCTCCTCCCGGATCATTATCGAGCAGATGACTTATCCGTATCCCAAATGTCAGCGGGTATTGATTCCACCATTTGGTGTCAATATAAAATTCACCACCAATGCTTCGCAAATCAGCTGTATTTTTTTTATTATTGGAAAACAACCGCTGAAAATCATAAAACAGGTTGGCCCGCAATCGTTGCAGGTAAAGAATATTTCCAAAACCCCAATCGGGATAGAGTAATGGTAAATGATAATTCGCCTTAAGCCCCATAAACTTTGAGCCTGCTGTTGTACGATAATAATCGGCATATCCCCTAGAATTGGCAAACCGGCTGCTGAATAATGCAAGACTGGTGTCCCGCTGCTGAAAAGAACCGGTTATTATAAGGTTATGGGTAGAATGAAAACCCGGAACATAAACAGAAGCGTTACCAAAAAACTGGTACCCATTGTAGTAACTTATTGCATGACGGTGAGCAGCCGATAATGCATAAGCCCATCGCGGATAAATATGCTGAACCGCCCTTTGTACCTGCCTGACCCATGAAATGGAGTGTGAGAGATAACTAAATGAAGTATTACCCAGCGAATCTTTATAATAAGCATCTCTGCTGAACTCATTCCTCAGAACATAGAAACTACTAAGGTTAAAGTTTTTGAAAGTCTGTCCGCTTGTATAACTCAATGGGATACTTAATCCGATCCGGCTGTCAAGCTGGCTCCATGTTCTTATACGGTTACCGATAAACTCCTGCCTGCTAAAAGTAAGTTCTGTACCGGCATTGACATAAGGGAACATGGCTCCGTATACCGTAGACAGCCCCACTGCATTTGTTTTTTCATTTCTATTATACAGGTAATACAACTCTGTCTGTAAGGTGTTCAGCACATTCTCCCCATAAAGGGAAAATGTAAAAATCGGGTCTTCATAGTAAGGCCTCCAGCTATGGAAATTTAACAGCTTTGTACTTTTCCTGTATTGGGTCACAGGATATCTGCCGTGCGGCACCGCATATGCCAAAATATCTCCGGTACTGCTGAAACTGCTAACAGAAAATTTTTCAGTTAGTTGTTCAGCAGCGGCTATTTCCACCGGCACCCGGGTAATATCTTTTTCTGCAACCTGTTGCAACTGATACCCCTCTGCTGTAAAGGCCGACCATGTTATTTTCCCGTTACCGGCATTAACATAATAATTTCCCAGTGGGCCATTCGTTAGCCGGTATATTATTTTTTCATCTGTCCGAATTGCAAACACATCATCATTTCCATGGTATGAGGCCGTAAAGTAAATCACTCCATTATTTACACAAGGATAGCCAAGCACATTAAATGAAGGCGGGGTTAGCCTCACTGTGTTGCCCGTAATAATATCTGCAGTTGCCAAAGCCATTTTACCATCTCTTAACCTTACGGCCATTACAATTGAATTTTCATTTATAAATTTAGGGTCACTAAATAAGCTTATCTCCCCGGAATGTATCCGTTGCAGTACTTTACGATTTTGCACATCTATTATATGTAATTCACTGTTACCATCAGAACTCACCTGCACAGCAGCTATCTTAGTACCATCTGCAGAAATATCAGGAGTAAAGTATTTTGACCTTGTAGTTAATTTTTGTTGTTGTCCGGTCTTTACATCCAGCAGTTTAATAACACTGTAGTCCTGCCAGCCCCATCGGGGATTATTTTCGTAAGAAGTATAAACAATCTTTCCGTTCCGGTAGCTGAATTGCTCATCAATGGAAATATCCCTCACCCGTATCCTTCTTTCACCATTCGCATCTTTGATATAAAAGGCCGGCCTGTGACGATAAGTTGCTTTCAGATAAACCAAAGAGTCTGAACCGGCACTATAGGGAAAATAATAGCTCGCTACATAGTTTTTTTGTTCTGAAAAAACACTTCCGCCTGAAGCAACTTCCTGTGGCTGGCTTTCCTTTTTATAGTAAGCAAAAGCTGCCTGTATGAAGGTACTATAATCAAGTCCGGCATATTTTTTAATAGCTGCCTGAAATGGATAGATTAACCCCTTAAATGCACTGGCATCCTTTGTCACTTTCATCCAGAAGTCTTCACCGTATTTCCTATACCCATAATTAACAAGCAAGTAACCCAGGTTATAATGATTCGGTACATAATCTTTCAAAGACCCGTTTCTGAGCTTCATCCATGAATATTTCTTTCCGGCTCTCCAGATGGATGGGTAAGTATTCATAAAAAGAGGTATCCTGCCCCGGCCCTGTTTGCTGAGTATAGTTTCACTGTATACCGCATCACCTTCATAAAACCAATCAGGGATAGATGCATTGATGGCTAAAGAATAGCCCTCCTCGCCAAATAAAACTTTCATGGCTTTACTCAATCCGTTGTTGAAGTTGTTAAACTGTTGCACATGCCTGTACTCATGCAAAGCCAGTTGATCTGTCCAGCTCACACTCCCCTGTCCAAAATTATTCAGGTCCGGGTTAAGAAAAAATTCACTTCTGTATGGCCCCAGTTGAACATACCCATTGGGTATAGTCGTTTGGTTTTGCAGAACGATATTGATTTTTCTCAACTGATCGCCAAGTGAAACAGGTTTTTGCTTAGCCATATAATGAACAATAGAGGCTACACGGTTTGCCTGGCTATCCATTCCTGCAGGAAATATTATTCTCGCTGTATCGGTATTGATTTGCTTCCATTTCAGTGATGGCGGGTTGCCTCCAAACTCCTGGGAAAATGAAGAAAAACTTATTATTAATAAATACAGCATTATCAGCTTTCGCATAGCGGTGGATATTTATGTTGGAAGTTACGCCGAAAAGTGATTATGAAACCTCTTCACTCAGCAATGAGCAGTTAGCCCTGTCTGGTTAGAACCTTATCTTTGCCTGATGGCAGAAGACTTGCAAATACTAAAGGGCAGTAAAGAAGAACAATACCAGTCACTGGTTCCTCAAATAAAAGGGTTAGTGGATGGAGAAACAGACCTCATGGCAAATATGGCCAATGCAGTGGCAGCATTAAAAGAGCAGTTTGGCTGGTTATGGGTAGGGTTTTATGTGGTAAAAAATGAGGAACTGATCCTTGCTCCATTCCAGGGACCTGTTGCATGCACAAGAATCAAAAAAGGAAAAGGGGTATGTGGCAGTAGCTGGGCACAGGCGCAAACGCTGATCGTTCCGGATGTCGGGAAATTTTCCGGCCATATTGCCTGCAGCAGTTTGTCAAAATCAGAAATCGTGGTGCCTGTAGTTCGTGATGATAAAGTAGTAGCGGTATTAGATGTTGACAGTAGTGAACTGAACCAGTTCGACAATACAGACCAGTTATACCTGGAAAAAATTGTATCCCTGATAAATTTTTAAGTAAATGCAGGAAACAATTTCTATAACCATTAGCGGTAAAGTACAGGGTGTTTTTTTCAGAAAGGGGACCAGAGAAAAAGCAATATCACTTGGCATTACAGGAGAAGTAAAAAACCTTACTGACGGATCCGTGCAGATAATTGCTACCGGAACAAGAGAACATTTAGAAGATTTAACAAGATGGTGTAAAACCGGACCAGTAAAAGCCAGAGTGGACGGTATAGAAGTAACAAGTATTGAATTCACTCCATATAATGAATTCCGGATATCGAAATAATTACCTCGGATTCCCGGCAAATTTTTTATACCCCGGAAATCATACTTAAATTACAGTAGCTTGTCCTGTTTGAAGTAAGGTTCTCATCTATCCAATATTAAATTGAATGTTATGTCAAGAAATCCACTAAGGAAAAGAGTTTCATTCCTTCCGGCCTTTTCCCTTTCAATATCTGCTCTGTTGCTTATTCTGACTTCTTGCAAAGACAAAAAAACGGGTGGAGATGGTTCTCCGGAAAAATCTGGCTTTAAAATGAATTGCGTAATACTTACAAAACAACAAATACAAACCTGGGTAGACAGCGGATGGACAAGACCAGCCAACCAAGGTTCTGTCAAAGAAATACTTTTCCAGTTTTACTCTGAAAGCACTGCAGTTGGCTCCAAAATGCAACTCATTGCATATCCCGGAGAATCTGCCAGCAATGTAAAAATTAACGGAGAGCAAATTCTTAAGATCGATACATCCTGCAAGCCCATTTCTTTTACAGGTAAAATAATTCTGGCCAATAATGAAATTAATATTGAAAAGCTGAATATCTTAAATCCGGATGGCACACTAAACGATTTTGATTTTATACGTTTTACACCAAAACAGTTCAATAAAAACCGGGAATATATCAGTTTCGGAATTGAGAAGGTAATAAAAGGCAGCACACAAACAATGGACATCAGTGGAACAAGGCCCTGTCCGCCCTGGTGCTGCCCCCCTTCCTGTGTTGAACCATAAAATAATTATCCGCCTATGTATTCATTCTATCGTAATATTATGCTATGGACAGAGGTATGGCCTTTACTCATACCGCTGATTGTAGTATTATTGTATCCCCAAATCAACAGGAAACTCAGAATAGTGATTTTCTACATAGTTGTTTCTTTATTTCTGAACCTTATTTCTACTATTATCTCAAATTATAATGATCTTGTTCCTCAGCAATTTACAAACAATAACATACTTTACAATATCAGCGCATTCCTGAAAGTAATACTACTGGGAAGCTATTTTACAGGTTTGAAACAACTAAAGCAATACAAATACCCCAGGGTACTTATTTATCTTTTCATTTTACTTGCAGTTACTAATTTTCTGTTTGCAGAATCTATTTTCAACTTTAGCAGGTATTTGTTTGCAGGAGCCAGCATTCTTCTCCTTATCCTGTGTATGACCTTTCTTCTGAATTCAATTATAGATGATGACGTAGCAGCAAGTATATCAGAACCCTCATTTATTATTTGTGTTGCTATCAGCATTTTTGAAACTTTAAACTTCTTTGTGTATCTTTTTCTGTTCGAGATAATTACGACAGACTTAAAAATTGCACTTGTCACTATGGACATTTCAAGCTATTCCTATATAATCAGCTATTCATTACTGGCCGTGGCAATCTATAAGAATAGTACAAAAAAACTCAGATTCCTGACAACTAATAACACTTTTACGCCTGATGAAAAATGACCTGACAACACTTGTCTTACTTGGAATAGCTGCAATGTTTGTTCTAATGATAAGCGTTTTACTTGCGGTATTTTTTACTTACCGGAAAAGGAATCAGCACCGGAAAGTAATGCAGGAATTAAAGGAACAACAACAAAATCAGTTAATAGAAGCGGCGGTTCGAAGTGAAGAGAATGAACGACACAGAATAGCTGAAACACTGCATGATGAAGTAGGTGCTATCCTTTCTTCCGCCAAATTACACCTGTTGGGTATTAAAGCTGTCTCCCTGGATGAAAGCGATAAAAAATTACATGAAAAGGGGGCAGGATTGCTAAATGATGTAATACAAAAAGTAAGAAGTATATCTCATAACCTGCACAGTAATATCCTGAAAGAGTTTGGCCTTAATGAAGCTATTTGCCATTTCCTGAAACAGGTAACCGGGGGAACAATCATTAAAATAAATACGAACCTCGACGAAAATTATCATTCTGCATCGCCTGAAAATGATATAAGCCTCTATCGTATGATACAGGAACTCGTAAATAATATATTAAAACATGCTGATGCTTCTTCACTGGCTATCAGCTCTGTTACAGATAATAATCAGTTATTACTTTCCCTTTTTCATAACGGCAAAGGATTGACACAGCAAACATTTGAAGAACTTAGTTTTAGAAAAGAAGGCCTGGGATTAAAAAATATTAAGAACAGGGTACTGTTATTAAAAGGCACTATACAATTCACAAAAGATTCTGATGGATACCGTATCAATATAGCAATACCAATAAATGAAAAACCGGTACAGCATGAATAGAATCAAAATTGCCATCGCTGACGATTACAGCGTTTACCGGGACGGACTCAGGGTAGCCATTTCTGCAGATAATAGCTTAGAAGTAATACTGGAAGCAGCTAATGGTGACGAGCTGTTAAAAAAAATAGAAACGGATCAGCCTGAATTGATTATCATGGATTACAAAATGCCTGTCATGGATGGAATGGAAGCTACAAAAATGGTCAAACTAAACTATCCTAATATAAAAGTCCTTGTAATCAGTATGTACGAAGACGCAAAATTCGTCAGGCATCTTACCGATAATGGTGCAGATGGTTACCTGCTCAAAAATGCAGAGCCTGAAGAAATCCGTCATTTAATACATGAACTCTGCGGGCGGTGATATTAGTATTTTCAATCTTCTATCAGCTTTTCAGGTTGTCGAGCATATCCTTCGTCATAGCAGAAAGATCATATTCTTCCTTCCAGCCCCAGTCATTTCTTGCAACTGAATCGTCAATGCTCTGAGGCCAGCTATTGGCAATTGCCTGCCTGTAATCCGGTTTATAACTAACAGAAAAACCCGGAATATGTTTCTTTATTTCTGAGGCAATTTCCTTTGGTGAAAAACTCATGGCAGAAACATTATAAGATGTCCTGACTTTTATTTTGCTTGCCGGAGCTTCCATCAGTTCGATAGTAGCCCTGATAGCATCCGGCATATACATCATCGGCAAATAAGTATCTTCTTTAAGAAAACACTCATACTTATTTTCTTCTAAGGCTTCATGGAATATTTCCACTGCATAATCAGTGGTACCACCCCCTGGTGCAGATTTATACGAAATTAACCCGGGATACCGGATACTCCTTACATCTACTGCAAAACGTTGATGAAAATAATTGCACCAGAATTCGCCGGCATATTTACTGATACCATATACTGTAGTTGGCTCAATGATCGTTTGTTGCGGGCAATTTTGCCTTGGTGAAGTCGGGCCAAAAACAGCTATTGATGAAGGCCAGTAGACTTTGTGTAATTTTTCTTCCCTTGCTATATCAAGTACATTCAGCAAGCCTTGCATATTCAGGTTCCAGGCAAGTCCCGGATTTTTTTCTCCTGTCGCTGATAGAATAGCTGCCAGTAAGTAAATCTGTGTAATATTTTGCCGTATTACCTGTACATGAAGCATTTCCTTATTCATCACATCAAGTGAAACATAAGGCCCGGTGCCCTCCAATAAGGAATTTTGTTCCCTCAAATCAGAAGCTATCACATTAGCATTACCATATATCTTCCTGAGGGTTAAAGTCAGTTCCACCCCAATTTGCCCGGAAGCGCCGATCACTAATATTTTTTCTTTTACCATAGCAAGCTTTTATAAGGCAAAGATTATGTAACAAATTTCAAATTCCAACTTATAGCTTAAAACTCAGAAGTTAAAAGTATTTTTGGGGTATGGAAAAATTTCTAGCGACTCTTTTTGCCAACCAGCAATATGATGAAAACAATTTCTTTCTGTTAGCCGGCCCCTGCGTGGTAGAGAGTGAGGAACTGGTAATGGAAGTAGCAGAAAAAGTATCGGGGATCTGCAGAAACCTGGGCATCCCTTATGTTTTCAAAGCCTCTTACCGCAAAGCAAACCGTACCAGTGCTTCTTCATTTACAGGTTTGGGCGATGAAAGCGCATTAGAAATATTAAAAAAAGTCAAAGAAAGATTTTCCCTGCCTGTTGTATCGGACATTCATGCACATGATGAAGCTGAAATGGCTGCCAGGTATGTTGACATTTTACAAATACCTGCATTTCTCTGCCGTCAGACAGATTTGCTGATAGCCGCAGCACAAACCGGGAAAGTGATCAACGTTAAAAAAGGGCAGTTCCTTAGTGGCCCGGCCATGAAATTTGCAGTAGAAAAAATAAAAAAGGCTGGCAATGATAATGTGATTTTAACTGAAAGGGGAACCACTTTTGGATACCAGGACCTCGTAGTGGACTTCAGAAATATTCCGTGGATGAAAGAACACGGCAGTCCTGTAATAATGGATGTTACCCATTCATTGCAGCAGCCCAACCAGACCAGCGGTGTAACAGGTGGCAACCCTCAACTTATAGAGACTATTGCAAAAGCAGCTATTGCCACCGGAGCTGATGGATTGTTCATAGAGACACATCCTGATCCTGCAGTTGCAAAAAGTGACGGAGCAAATATGCTGAAGCTGGATCTGCTTGAAGAATTATTACAGAAACTGGTGAAACTAAGAAAAGCTATTCTGTAAAAAAAGGCTCTTTTAATAAGGCCCCTGCTCCACTGTTATTGTGTATAATATTATCGTAAATCCTCAACCGTCACACCCGGGTATTTGCTTTTATCAAAAACAAACTGGTTATCAGTAGCGGGAATATTTGTTTTCATCGAATTTACAGTATATGAATACCTGTTGCCGGCATTCTCCAGTACTTTTGTACTGTATATAGTTTTGGCCGCCTTATCTATCTGCAGGTACACCGTATGAAAAGGCTTACTCTTATCAACGGGAGTCATTTGTATTTCCTGTACCAGTTTGGCTCCTGCTTTCTTTTCACCGTTGAGTGTATAATAAAAATCTTTATCGTAAAAATTGGAAAACAATTTCTGTGGAGTGATCGTACCGCCCGAAGCATCGAGATTATTAATTGTTACTTCATTGGCTCCTTTATCGAAATTCCAGACGGTGGTTCCATTACAAAAAATTTCCTGACCACTGAAACTCAGCCTGTATTTGGTTCCCTTCATTAAAATGGAACCAGTTTTGGTAGATAGCGCCTTTCCAGCTGCGTTTTCTACTTTGTAGGTAAAATTGACCTGCACGGAGGAAAATGTTTTGAATTTTGCACTTACCGCATCAAGAATTTTTTTGGCTTCCGGATCGTTTTTCGTAGGGTTTTTGGGTTGGGCAAATGAAACTGCTGTAAACAGGGTACCGATCGCTGTAATAAAATATAACTTCTTCATCATTTGGAATTTGTGTGGCGCCTGTTAAAGGCGGCGCAAAGATAATTGAATTACTGCAATAGGATAGTCAATGACTGTACCGGGTTGCATACCCTCATTTTTCTTAACAAGCTGCTAACGGAATTACTTAATCAAAATCAACCCAGTGCATCCAGGTGCTGTTGTAATTCCATCTCCGTTTTGATGAGTACGTCCCTGGCTTTGCTTCCCTGGCTGGGGCCAACAACCCCGGCCGCTTCCAATTGATCCATCAACCGGCCTGCACGGTTATAGCCCAATTTCATTCGACGCTGCAATAAAGAAGTTGATCCTACCTGGTTTTGAACGATTAGCCGGGCAGCATCCTCAAATAAAGAATCCCTGTCCCCTATATCAAAATCCTTTCCTTCCAGCTCTTTTTCATCCACATATTCAGGCAATAAAAAAGCCTGGGGATATCCCCGTTGCTCACTGATAAAATCAACCACCTGTTCTACTTCTGGGGTATCCACAAAAGCACATTGAAGACGGGTTAGTTCACCATTATGGGAAATAAGCATATCTCCCTTACCTATCAGTTGCTCTGCACCACCTGTGTCCAGAATGGTCCGGGAGTCGATCTTGGACGATACCTTAAAACCAATGCGGGCAGGGAAGTTGGCTTTGATGGTTCCAGTAATAATATTTACTGACGGACGCTGGGTGGCAATAATCAGGTGTATACCAACAGCACGGGCCAACTGGGCCAAACGGGCAATCGGCATCTCTATCTCTTTTCCTGCCGTCATAATAAGGTCTGCAAATTCATCTATTACTAATACGATAAACGGCAGGTACTGGTGTCCTTTTTGAGGATTCAGTTTACGCTTTATAAATTTCTCGTTATACTCTTTAATATTCCTGGCTCCGGCTTCTTTTAAAAGATCGTAGCGGTTATCCATTTCAATACAAAGGGCATTCAGCGTATGAACTACTTTTTTAGTATCTGTAATAATCGCTTCATCCTCCCCGGGTAATTTGGCAAGGAAATGCCTCTCTATTTTCCGGTAAATGCTTAACTCCACTTTTTTAGGATCAATTAATACCAGTTTTAGCTGAGAAGGATGCTTCTTGTAAAGTAAAGAAACCAGGATGGCATTTACTCCAACTGATTTACCCTGCCCCGTGGCACCAGCCATCAGCAGGTGGGGCATGCTTGTAAGATCAACAATGAAGTTTTCGTTATCAATTTTTTTGCCGATAGCAATTGGAAGGTTGAAACTATTATTCTGGAACTTATCAGAAGCCAACAGGGTTCTCATGCTCACCACTGTTTTCCGCACATTTGGTACTTCGATACCAATAGTACCTTTTCCGGGAATCGGTGCAATAATACGGATACCTAATGCTGCAAGGCTCAGGGCTATATCATCCTCCAGATTTTTAATTTTGGAAATCCGGACACCTGGTGCAGGCACAATCTCGTACAGTGTGACCGTGGGCCCGATAGTGGCACTTATTTTTTGTATTTCAATGGCATAATTCCGGAGTGTGGCAATGATCTGATTTTTATGATTCTCCAGTTCACTTGTATCCTGTATAATTTTTTCACTGCCATGAGTTTCAAGCAGGTTCAATGCCGGATACTTATAATCCCTCAAGTCCAGTGTAGGTTCATAAGGAGGAAGATTTTCAATAGTTGCCGCCTGTTCAGCATCAGTTTTATCAGGAGCAGCTTTTATTTCGAGCTCAAGTTCTCCATCCGGTTTCTTTATTGCCGGGTTTTCTTTCGCCGGAGGGGTATAATCATCCCATTCAGGTTTAACAATTTCATCTGGCATTTCCAGTTCATGTGTGTGCATGATTTCACTCAGCATCTCCTTCTCCACAGTCGGTTGGTTTTCTTCAATTTTCTCAATAATTTCCTCAACAGGCTGCTCTTTTTCGATTACTTTAAAATCATGCAGGGGGGGGGCGTCCGGGAAATTGATAACAACTTTCCCTTCCTGTTTTAGAGAATTGGACCTTTGATCCGCTGCCCCTTTATCGCTGTACAAATCATTAATCGATTGAGTAGAGGCTACAGTAGCAATACCTTCCCCGGTATCACCGCCAGAAACCTCATTCCCTCCGGGTCTTTCATTCTGTTTTTTCTGAGGCAAATTAAATACAGGGTTAAACTGCCAGATAAAATAACCTGCAGCAAGTAATAGCAATATAGCCGCAGTCCCGATTGTACCAACAGCGCCGTGAAGCTGCCTGTTGATCATATCCCCTGCGCCACCGCCAAATGGGAACTCATTTTTGGCAAATACAAATGACAAGGAAACAGAAAGAACCATCAGGCCAACCGTCACATATTTAAGGTTTCGCCAGATTGAAAAAACTTTTCGCCGGAACAAAAGATTCACTCCAACTACAAAAAAGAAAGTGCAGATAAGAAAAGAGGCAATACCGAAAGCCTTGAAAATGAAAAAATGTGAAACCACAGCGCCGAGTCTGCCCAGCAGATTGGCAACTGGTTCATCATTATCAAACAAAGCTGAAAATCCTTGCTGTGCAATTGCCTGGTCCTCCTTCCATGTAAAAAGGTAGGAGGCAAATGCGATAAATAAAAATATTGAAATAAGAAGGGATACTGATCCAATGATTTTCCACGTCCGTTCATCACGGGCCAATGCTCTTATATCTATCGCCTCCTCCTTTTCTGCCTTAAACGCTTTTAAATCCGGGCCGGCTGGTTTTTTCGCAGGAGTTATTTTTGTTTTCTTTTTCAGCTTGTTAGCCATAACCGCAAAGATAATTAGTTTGAAGTTCAAGTTCCCTGTCCACTACCGGAATTACTAAGCCTGAGATATACCTGACTGTAGCAGAACAGATATTGCCGAAAACCAAAAACGAAGTACTACATTTGAATACTAACCAGCTACATGAAAACGACAACAGTTCTGCCATACCTTATTCTGCTTTTATTGCCAGTTCTGACCGGGGTTAAAGCCCTGTCTCAAAAAAATCCATATGATTCATATATTGACATCAGTAAAGTAGTACTGACTGAAAGGATTGATAAAACGATAAGTACCGTTTATATTTCTCAAACAGGAGACTTGCCGCAATTATTTCCCCGGTTTGATTTTAAACCTGGGTTACAGCATGACGGCCTTCTTCCTTATCAAATGGTATCTAAAAGAATTATTCTCAGGTTCAATATCTGTAATTCTGCTGACACAACTCTTTCTGTTTATTTCTGTCCCGGTTTTTATTTCAACAAAATAGACTTATACAAGCTGACCCCTGAAGGTATTAAAGAAATCCCTGCCGCCTTACCACCAATAACGGACAGTATTGGATTCAGGCAAATTAGTCTTGGCGCACATGATTCTGTAACGATCGTTGCTGAATTGAAAGCCATAAAAACGTACAATATTGTTATCAGACCAAGGTTGATTGGCAAAGATCATCTGAGTGCCTTTATATCGCAACTGCATGGCACCTTTGGTCAATCAACCCTGCTTACGTATATTTTTTGCGGACTATTGCTGATGATGATACTTTTTTCAACGACCAATTTTTTCCAGGGAGGAAACAGGGAATTTCTCTACTATTCAGGCTACGCTTTTTTTCTGGGTATCCTTTTGTTTTTACAAACTTATTACCACTTGCATGCTGGTATTTTCAGCTATTTTCTTGAGAGTTACCTGGATTTTATTATACAGGGAACCGGCATTATTTTTTACATGCTGTTTATGAAAAAATTTCTTGACACAAAAAACAAGCATCCATTTCTTACCAGGCTGTATGACACAGGTATCATAATACTGTATCTTTCGATGATTACTTACTCCTTCCTGCATTACTTTGCTGATAACTACATAGTTGAATACATGGTCGAGAACCTGACAAAAATATTGTTACTGGCCATGATCATTGTTTTTCTTGTCTACAGTATTCGCCACCGGGAAGACAAATTACTTCGTTATTTATTCTGGGGAAATCTGTTTTTGTTCTTGTTTTCATTAATGTCTCAACTGGGAATTATGCTGTTGAAACAATTCAGGTCGTTGCCCGGCATATTCAGTAACTCTATTTTCTATTATGAAATCGGGTTGTTCCTCGAACTAGTATTTTTTCTTGCCGGCCTTAATTATAAAAACAGGAAAAATATCATAACACAAACAAAAGAAAGAGAAACACTAAAAGCGCAAAATCTGCTGCAGGAGTACGAAAAGAAAATAGCTGTCTATAAAGCACAGCAGGAAGAAAGACAACGGATTTCTGCTGACATGCATGATGAATTAGGCGCCGGAATGACTGCAATAAGACTGATGAGTGAGATAGCCCGTAATAAAATGAAGGAAAATACCCCCCCGGAAATAGATAGGATTTCTCAATCTGCTGATGATGTATTGAATAATATGAATGCCATTATCTGGAGCATGAATAGTGGTAATGATACACTGGACAACCTAATTTCATATATCCGATCTTATTCAATTGAGTATTTTGACAATACTCCTTTACAATGCAAAGTAAATGTACCCGCTGATGTTCCTGAAAAAGAGCTTACAGGGGATAAACGACGCAACATATTCCTGTGCGTTAAAGAAACACTTAACAATACCCTGAAACATTCCGGAGGATCACTCGTTACTATAACTATCCAGGCCAATAAATCCCTGCATATAATTATCACAGATAATGGTAATGGCATTGATAAGGAAAATATTCGTCAATTTGGAAACGGGCTTAAAAACATTGCACGCAGAATGGAGGCTATTGGTGGTACATACTCGATTGAAAATTGCAATGGCACTATAACAACTCTTGATCTACCGCTCTAATCATTCTTTTTTGTAACAGCTATCAGTAATAATAACCAGCCTGCTATGAAAAGCACTCCACCAACAGGGGTTATGGGGCCAACCCACTTTGTTGCAAGGCCATTAATCTTCAAGTAAGTCAGCAGGTAAATAGAGCCAGAGAATAAAATAATTCCCGTTATAAAACAATTAGCCGCCCAACGAAGCCATCGGGAAGAAAATTTTTCAAATAAAATGGCCACAGCCAGCAAACCAAGAGAATGATACATCTGGTATTGCACTCCTGTATTATAGCTATGGAGGATTGCTGCATCAGAAGTAATTTTTTGCAACCCATGTGCCCCGAAAGCGCCTAAAGCAACAGCCAGGCCCCCAAAGAAAGTCGCAATGGCCAGGTAATTTTTATGCATGAAATATCTTTTCTATCAGTTTGTCTAATTCAACTGTATCTTCATCCAATATCACATTTGCCTGCTCATAATAGATCCGCCTGTCAGAGAATTTCTTAATGATAAATCCTCTCAGCTGTTCATCCGAAAGATCCTTGATCAAAGGTCTTTTATCTTTTTCCAGTAACAACCTGGAATGAAGTGTATCAATCGGTGTATTGATCCACACCGTTGTCCCTGCACTATTCATGTATTCAATATTATTGAAGTAACAAGGGGAGCCTCCGCCGCAAGCCATCACAAAACTATCCTGGCTTTCTGTAATGATATGCAGGGCATCTTTTTCCATCAACCTGAATTGCTCTTCCCCTTCTGTAGCAAAGATTTCGGGAATTGATTTTCCTGCATGTTCTGTTACCTGTTCATCAAGGTCGAAAAAACGGATACCCAGTTTCTTGCTCAGCAAACGGCCCCAGTATGTTTTACCGGAACCCATGAATCCTATGAGGAAAATTTTCATTGTATAGAATTGTCCGAAAGACTGAAAGTCGGGGAGACCGAAAGTAATTCTCAATTATTTGAAACTATCTTTCGGACTTTCCAACTTCCGACTTTATTTAAATGCATTAAACCCTGTCACATCCATACCAGTAATCAGCAAATGAATATCGTGTGTACCCTCATACGTAATTACACTTTCAAGGTTCATCATGTGACGCATCACAGGATACTCACCGGTGATACCCATACCCCCCAGCATTTGTCTTGCATCACGACAAATATTGGTAGCGATCTCGCAAGAATTTCTTTTGGCCATACTTACCTGCTGTGGCGTAGCCCTTCCTTCACTCATCAACACACCCAGGCGCCAATTCAATAACTGTGCTTTGGTGATCTCTGTAATCATTTCTGCCAGTTTCTTTTGCTGAAGCTGAAAGGCACCTATCGGTTTGCCAAACTGAATTCTTTCCTGTGAATAACGCAAAGCAGTATCATAGCAATCCATTGCCGCACCAATAACACCCCATGCAATACCATAACGGGCCTTTGTCAAACAACCCAATGGTCCTTTTAGTCCTTTCACATTAGGCAAAATATTTTCTTTAGGCACTTTTACATTATCAAATACCAGTTCACCGGTAGCTGAAGCCCTTAAACTCCATTTGCCGTGTGTGGTGGGTGTACTGAAACCTTCCATTCCTCTTTCTACAATTAAGCCTTGTATCTCTCCGGCTTCATTTCTTGCCCACACCACTGCTACCTGTGAGAAAGGTGCATTACTGATCCACATTTTGGCGCCATTCAGAATCACATGGTCGCCGGCATCCTTGATATTAGTTAGCATACTGCTTGGGTCGCTGCCATGATTGGGTTCCGTTAAACCAAAACAGCCGAGCCATTCACCACTGGCCAATTTGGGCAAATACTTTTTACGTTGCTCTTCGCTGCCATATTGATAAATGGGAAACATAACCAATGATCCCTGCACTGATGCTGTAGAACGAACACCACTATCTCCCCTCTCCAGCTCCTGCATCATCAGGCCATAAGAGATATAATCAAGTCCGCCGCCACCGTATTGTTCAGGTACTGTAGGACCAAAACAACCGAGTTCACCTAACTGCTTTACAATATGCTGGGGAAATTCTGCCTTTTGGGCATAATCTTCAATGATGGGAGAGATTTCTTTTTTAACATAACTACGAACTGACTCACGGATGAGCTTGTGTTCTTCGGTTAATAATTCATCTACTAAGAAATAATCCGGGCTGGTAAAAAGGTCTGTACGGGCTGCCATTTTGCAATCGAATTTTTAGTTGCAGCAAAGGTAACGGTTAAATGAAAAAGAGGGATATTTGGTTTATGGCTTATCCGGTAAATGAAATTTTGAAAAATTTCTTGTCAGTTGTGACAGGGATATTGCTGATGCTGTTCTTGCTTTTTTTAACCGGCCCTATTTTTTACCCTTTTAGCTATTCTTTTATGGACTTTAGTGAAGGCGCAAATCCTGCCCAAAAAAAGAATGACAGAATAATTGAAATACTATTCTATTCATGGCTTGT
This sequence comes from Chitinophagaceae bacterium, assembly GCA_044221225.1. Taxonomy (GTDB): domain Bacteria; phylum Bacteroidota; class Bacteroidia; order Chitinophagales; family Chitinophagaceae; genus JJ008. The sequence continues at coordinate 21,365 of JBGAPQ010000006.1, read as the reverse complement.
TATTCCTTCTTTTACAGGTACTCTGGTTACGACATTAATCTCAACAAGAAAAGATGTATTGCATGTTCTTTTTTGTGCAATAGTTATAATCGCAATTTCGATTATAACAGGATTCAATGAACTCTATCAAGATCTTTTTAGATATGGCTTTATAAAAGCAGTCCTTACCGTATTGCTTTTCTCCCTTATTGGATATTCTGCCGGGAAGAAGATTAAACGAATTTATGGGATAAAAAATGGCTCATCTCCTCCTGGTACTCCTTAGCCGCTTTCCTGGCCTTCTCTGCAAAATCTTCTCCCAAAGAAGCGTATATGATAGCACGGCTTGCATTGACCAATATACCGCAGTCTTTGGTCATTGCTTCTTCAGATACTTCTTTCAGGCTTCCGCCCTGTGCCCCTACACCCGGAACAAGGTAAAAGTGGTGCGGAGTTAATTTTCTTGCATTACGGAACTCACCACTTCTTGTAGCACCGATCACAAACATCAAATTATCTTCTGTCCCCCATGTAGCAACAGTTTCCAGTACTTTCTCATAGAAAAATTCACCACCAGTATGCAGCAATTCAAAATCGTTGGCCCCTTTGTTTGAAGTTAAGCCTAGCACAATGGCCCATTTTCCTTTATGCTGCAAAAAGGGTTTTACACTGTCTTCACCCATATAAGGCGCTACAGTGATTGCATCAAAAGGCAGGGTTTCAAAAAAAGCCTTAGCATACTGATCAGAAGTGTTTCCTATATCTCCTCTTTTAGCATCAGCGATTTTAAAATGCTCGTTACCGATGTAATGAACGGTCTTCTCCATCGCTTCCCAGCCTTTTACTCCCAGCGCCTCATAAAAAGCAGTGTTGATCTTATAACTCACACACAAATCTTTTGTAGCATCAATTATCATCTTATTAAAAGTGAATACAGGGTCAGATTCAGTCAAAAGATGCTTAGGAATTTTTGTAATATCAGTGTCCAAACCAACGCAGAGGTAAGATTGTTTCTTTCTGATCTGTTCAACAAGTTGATGCCGGGTCATGGCTGCGAAGTTAATAGGTTTACGGTTCAACAAGACGGTGTCTGAACATTTACCGGCGTCCTATCTTTTCCAGGATGAGTTTCTCGATCTCTTCACTGTCCCATTTTTCTTCAATACCGCTTTTTACCATCACCTGTTGCATGATCACTTCCTGGCGCAGTGAATTACTATACGCTGCTGAATATCGTATATGCGGGCTGAAAGTAACCTGTGAATAGGCGGGTATCCATTTGTCAGGATATTTTTCGTACAGTCTTGCTTCTATTTTCTTCTGCAGCAGGAATCTCGGGTCAGCAGTCTTATCCCGCATCTCTGTAAAATTGTTTATCGCCAGGTCAGCAATAGCATCTCCATCCGGTTTGCGTAATGCCTGGTATTCTTCCAAAATGGTTTTCCAGTCATCATCATACTGGTCAATTAGTTCATCAAGGATACGGCAGTCTTCAAAACCACAATTCATACCCTGCCCGAAGAAAGGAACGATAGCATGGGCGGCATCACCGATCAGGGCAAACCTGTCTTCCCGTATCCATGGAAAACATTTCACCGTAACCAGTGAAGACGTTGGATTGGTAAAAAATTCGTTGACATAATCCGGCATCAGCGGTACAGCATCCGGGAATGTCTTTTCAAAAAAATCTTTCACCTTTTCTGCTGTGGTCAGTTTTTCGAAAGATGCTTCCCCTTCAAAAGGAAAAAATAAAGTACAGGTGAATGTCTTATCAAGATTGGGTAATGCTATCAGCATATAATCCTTTCTCGGCCATATATGCAGGGCATTTACTTCCATAGCAAAATCACCTGCAGAAGTTGGCGGAATAGTCAATTCCTTATATCCACAATCGATATAAAACTGCTGGTAGTTAAACTTATCATGTTGCAACTGGTGTTGTAACCGGGCTGCAGAAAAGGCCCCGTCCGCACCAAAAATCAGCTCCGAACTGTGAGAGATCAGCCCTGCTCTGGAATTTTGAAAACTAACGGTATTGGTTTTCCAGTCAATTGTATCGCATTGGTGGTTGACAAATATTTCCACGCCATGTTGTTCAGCCAGGTCCATCAGTTTCATGTTCAAAGAGCCTCTTGAAACAGAATTGATATATTGCCCCTCTTTACCATAAGGTTGAAAAGCAGTACTGCCATCCAGGTTATGAATATAACGGCCATGCATGGGAATAGAGATCTTTTTTATTTCATCTGCCAAACCCACTTTGTCCAATGCCAGCAAGCCCCGGTCGCTTAGTGCCAGGTTGATAGAACGACCGGCACTTATTTTTTCTTTCCGCATATCTCCCCTGCGTTCAAATACTTTTACTTTATATCCTCTTTTGGAGAGGTAAATAGAAAGCAGTGAGCCTACTAAACCTGCACCGATTATTGTAATGTCTTTTTTCATAGCCTCCTCAAGACCCCCCAGGAGAGGTTTTAGAACCTAAATTTACCAAGGTCGTTTATTGCAAAATAGAATTAATAATTTCTCCAAACCTGTAAATATCTTCAAACGAATTATACAAAGGAACCGGGGCTACTCTTATCACATTTGGCTCCCGCCAATCAGCTATTACCCCCTGTTTTGTTAATTCATCAAAAATTTCTTTACCTCTTTTCAGCATCAGCATAGAAACCTGGCAGCCCCTTTCCTCTTCATTGGCCGGTGTTATTATTTCAATTACTTTTTCAGTCTGCCTGCTGTTTATATCATTCAGCACATAATGTAAATATCCGGCTAATAGCTTTCTTTTTTCATAAAGTTTGTCAACTCCCGCCTCTTCAAAAATATCCAATGCAGCTTTGTGAGCCGCCATGCTCAGAATCGGGGCATTACTTAACTGCCAGCCTTCCGCAGTGGGTATTGCTTCAAAACCTTTTTCCATTTTGAAACGGGTTTCTTTTTTATATCCCCACCAGCCGGCAAATCTTGGCAGCTCTTTATTGGCCGCATGTTTTTCATGAATAAAAACTCCTGCCACCCCACCGGGGCCACTGTTCAGGTATTTATAAGAACACCAGCAGGCAAAATCAACATCCCAGTCATGAAGTTTTAATTCCACATTGCCCGCTGCATGAGCCAGGTCAAATCCGGCATATGCACCGACCGAATGAGCCGCTTCAGTGATGGCTTTTATATCAAAGAGCTGGCCGGTATAATAATTTACTCCTCCAAACAAAACAAGTGCTGTTGACTGGTTGACTTGTTGAATGGTTGATATGATATCCTCCATCCGGATAGTATGCTCGCCTTCCCTTGGTTTGACTTCTACTATCGCATCCTCCGGATCCAGTCCATGATACCTGGCCTGTGATTCGAATGCATATTGATCGGAGGGAAATGCTTTTGCCTCGCAAATGATCTTATACCGTTGTTTGTCCGGACGATAAAATGTCACCATCAGTAAATGCAGATTCACTGTCAGCTGGTTCATTACCACTACTTCGTTTTCTTTACAACCAACGATTTTTGATAACTGCTTTGGAAAAATTTCATGATAAGGCATCCAGGGATTTTTTGCCTGGAAATGGCCTTCCACTCCCAGTTTCGCCCAGTCATCTAATTCCTGCTGCACATATTTTGCTGTCGTTTTGGGCTGAAGCCCCAGAGAATTGCCAGTGAAGTAAACGCCATCTTTTCCCTCATGCTGAGGGATGAAAAATTTCTGACGGAAAGATCTTAATTCATCTTTTGTATCAAGATCCCTGGCAAACTCAAGAGTATTTTCAAAATTCATTATTTACAATTTTGGGCTAAAGCCCATTCTTTCTTTTCTTTTCCCCGGCCTAAAGACCGGGGCAATTAAGACCGGAGCAATTAAGATTTTAACCTGACATATCAATCAATCGTGGCAATCACTTTTAACTCAATAGCTATCGGAGTAGGCAGGCTTTTCACTTCCACTGTTGTACGGCATGCCTGAACCGAAGTAAAGTAGTCTGCATATATTTTATTATAAACAGGAAAATCCTTTTTCATATTGGTAAGAAAAACTGTTACATCAATGATCTTATCCCAACTGCTGCCACTTGCTTCTAATACAGCTTTTACATTGGCAAATACAGAATGACATTCGGCCTCTATATCGTATTTCACAATATTTCCTTCTTTATCTAATTCTAACCCGGGAATAGAATTATCCTTAGGACTTCTCGGTCCGATACCTGATAAAAATAAAAGATTGCCTACTCTTCTTGCATGGGGATAGGCGCCGAGCGGCGTTGATGCGTTATCTGTTTTGATTATTTCATTCATATCAATTTTTTCAATTACCCCGGTCTTAAGACCGGGGCTAATGAGCCACTTCTATAATTGTACACAAACATTTTTCGCCTCTGTAAAAAACCGCAATGCTTCCCAACCACCTTCTCTTCCTACACCACTATTTTTCATTCCTCCAAACGGTGTCCGCAGGTCACGGAGCAACCAGCAGTTGATCCAGATGATACCGCTTTCCACTTTTGCTGCTACCCGGTTTGCTTTTGAAATATCCTGTGTCCATACCGTTGCTGCTAATCCATATTGCGTGGAATTGGCCAGTTGCAGGGCCTCCTCTTCGGTTTTGAAAGATTGTAATGTTACTACCGGGCCAAAAATTTCTTCCTGGTTGGTTTGGCAATTGGGGCCTAATCCTTCAATCACCGTAGGTTCAATAAAATAACCCTTCTCACATCTTCCTTCCAACTTCACTATATGACCACCACATACTATCTTTCCTCCTTCCAGCCTGGCCGTATCAATACATCGCAATATTTTTTCAAAATGTACTTTGCTAACAATAGCTCCCTGTTTTGATTCCGGTTCAAGTGGGTCGCCCACTTTCAGTTTCTTTGTTCTTGCTATAAAATCTGCTCTGAATTTTTCATACACAGATTCTTCAATCAATATACGGCTTCCGCACAAACAAATTTCCCCCTGGTTAGAAAAAGAAGAACGGATAGTTTCTGTCATCATTTTTTCCCAGTCACAATCAGCAAAAATTATAGCCGGATTTTTGCCACCGAGTTCCAAAGAAAGTTTTTTGAATTTTGGTGCTGCAATAGATGCAATTCTTTCACCAGCCTTTGTACTTCCCGTAAAAGAAATAGCTTTTACTTCCGGGTGTGATACAATTGCCTCACCGGCTCCGGGGCCGGTACCATGCACAATATTCAAAACACCAGCAGGCAAACCAGCTTCTTTACAAATTTTTGATAACAGGAATGCAGTAACAGGTGTTACTTCAGATGGCTTTGCAATTACACAATTCCCTGCCGCCAGTGCAGGGGCTATTTTCCAGGTAAATAAATACAGTGGCAGGTTCCATGGAGAGATACAACCAACAATTCCAACCGGCTGACGAAGAGTATAATTCACTGCTTTGTATTCCATGTTGTGGCTTTCGGTAGCAAAATGCATAATACCGGTAGCAAAAAATCTGAAATTGGCAGAGGCTCTTGGTATATCCACTTTTGTACTTAACCACAAAGGCTTACCATTATCGTTTGTCTCAGCAAGAGCTAACTCCTCCAGGTTTTCATCGATCAGTTCAGCAATGCGGTTGAGGATTTTAAATCTTTCCTCAACTGCTGAGGTACTCCATTGAGTGAAGGCTTTTTTGGCAGCAGCTACGGCAGCATCCACATCTTTTTTATGTGAATCAGGAATTTGACCGTACACCTGGCCAGTTGCCGGGTTGATATTATCAATAAAATTTCCACTTAAGGGCCCGATAAGATTGCCCCCGATATAATTCTCTAAATGATATGGAATTTGTAAGTTCATGTTTGAAGTTTAATGTTCGATGTTTGAGGTTATAAGAGGTCGGGAAACTTCGAACCTCAAACCTCAAACTTCAAATACTCCCCGTCCTTCCCCCGTCTACCGGAATGCTGACACCATTTATATAAGATGCCGCCGGTGATGCTAAAAAGGCTGCCACCGCCGCAATTTCTGACGCATCGGCAAATCGTTTCATCGGCACCTCTTCCACCATATTCTTTTCCACTATATCTACAACAGTATTGCCTTTTTTAGCTATGTTGTCCATCAAAGTTGACAACCGTTGAGTTGAAGTGAATCCGGGTAATACATTATTCACTGTAATATTAAATTGTCCCAATTCATTGGCCATTGTTTTTGCCCAACTGGCCACCGCACCCCGGATCGTATTTGAAACGCCAAGATTCTTCAATGGAATCTTCACTGATGTAGAGATAATATTGACGATTCTGCCATAGCCTTCTTTTTTCATAGAAGGAATCACCGCCTTGGTTAAAATATGATTACAAATCAAATGCTGGTTAAATGTATTCAGAAAAGCTTCTTCTATGGCTTCCGTTATTGGCCCTGCAGCCGGACCACCGGTATTATTGATCAAAATATGAACGGTGTTTTTTGCCGCATATGCTTCAATGATCTTTTTAAGTTCATCAGGTCTGCTGAAATCAGCTACAAGATATCCATGCTGCTGCCGTAATTGTGTGTCCAGCTTCTGCACAGCTTCTTTCAATCCTTCTTCATTCCGGGCTAATAGTGTACAACTGGCACCCAACAACGCCAGTTCCTCTGCTATTGCCAGGCCGATGCCCTGGGTACTTCCGCAAACAATCGCTTTTTTCCCTTCAAGTGATAGGTTCATATCTTCAAACCTACGCTAAAAGTTGTAATTTTCCTTAGTTCAATTCAACAGTTGGAGATGAAATTATTACTGTCTTTTTTAATAACCATTATACCCGCTATACCTGCAATCTGTCAGCAGGTAATTGAAAAATATTCGTCTCAAAAAGACAGTCTACGGATCGGTTATGGAAAGGATGATTATTTTCCCTATACGCCTAATGGCTATACTCTTATTAAACCTGCCGGCCCCGCAAAAGGAACAATCATAGCACTGGAAGATGAACCAATGAACCCCCGTGATACATCATCTGTAAATTCGTTTTATAAAACAGCCGAAAAAAAGAGGTTTGCTTACCTGCATATCACTACAGGCATCCCGGTTGAACTTTTTTTTAATGAAAAATCACTGCAGTTTGTTGAATCAACTATGAATAAAGTATTCAAAGAAAATAAACTGCCGGAGAAAAACATTTTCTTTTTGGGTGTGATGACAGCCGGGCACCGGGCATTAAAGTATGTGCAGTACAGTCAAAAAATTAAATCACCATTTCAAACAAAAATAACCGGTGTTATATTGTGTGAATCGGCGCTGGACTGGGTAAGACAATGGTATGAAGGGCAGAAACAAGTACGAGACAGCCTGACAGCAGTCGGGCATTTTGAAGGTAAAATGGTTACTTATCTCTTTGAAAAACATTTGAAATGTACTCCTGTATCAAATATGGGAAAAATAGTAGCCTTCTCCCCCTACAGTTATTTCGACAGGAAAATGAGCCAGGTTACAGCATACAAAAACCTTGCAATGAGGGCTTATACTTTTGCTGACACAGAATATTGGTTTTCTGCCCCAGGCAAAGGAGTGTATGATTCTAATTACCCGGATATGAGCGGCATCATTAATGAATTGAAACTGGATGGAAACAAAAAAGCTGAACTGGTGGTTTTTCAAAAGGAAAATAAAACCGGAGGGCATACAAAACAAAGCAATACATGGAGTATGGTAGATAAAGATGAATTGATGGAATGGATTCTGAAAAATTCAAATTAACTTTCCCGAAATTTTTTGCTATGCCAGTCATCGCTCCCTTCAACCTTAAAAAATGGATAGACGAAAACCGTGACCTGCTGAAACCACCAGTAGGCAATCAATGTGTGTATAAGGACGCTGAGAACTTTATTGTAATGGTGGTAGGCGGACCCAATGCCCGTAAAGATTACCACTTCAATGAAACAGAAGAACTCTACTACCAGGTGGAAGGTGACATTGTGGTCAAAATAATAGATAATGGCGAATTCAAAGACGTTCCCATCAAAGAAGGTGAAATATTTTTATTGCCTCCGAAGACACCTCATTCGCCACAACGTGGGCCCGGCACAGTTGGCCTGGTGATCGAAAAGAAAAGAGAATCAGAAGATGATGGCTTTCTCTGGTTCTGCGAAAAATGCGGGAATAAATTATATGAAGAAACGCTGCATGTGGATGATATTGTAAAACAACTCCCTCCTGTTATGAACCGTTTCTGGGAAGATACAATGAAAAGAACCTGTAATAAATGCGGGGCTGTGATGGAACCGCCCATAAAAAAATAATTCAAAAGTCAAAATTCAAAAGCGGAAAGTATCCTGTTTTTTGAATTTTTACTTTTCACTTTTGCCTTCAATGAAAATAGACATCCACACTCATATCATGCCGGAGCACATGCCAAACTGGACTCAAAAGTTTGGCTATGGAGAATTCATTCACCTGGAACACCGCAACTGCAAAGCCTGCATGATGAAAGGCGACAAACTATTTCGGGAAGTAGAAGATAACTGCTTCAAAGAAGATGCCCGGATAAAAGAAATGGATGAAACGGATGTAACGATACAGGTACTATCCACCATTCCTGTTTTGTTTAACTATTGGGCAAATGCAGAAGACGGACTCGAAACCTCCCGGTTTTTTAATGACCATATAGCTGAAACAGTAAGCAAAGACCCCAAACGATTTATCGGCCTGGGCACTGTTCCATTACAGGACATTGATTTTGCCATAAAAGAAATGGAACGATGTGTAACAGTATTGAAAATGCCGGGACTGGAGATTGGCTCCAACATCAATGGAAGAAATTTATCCGAAAAAGATTTCTTTCCTTTTTATGAAGCGGCAGAAAAACTCGGCTGTGCCTTATTTGTTCATCCCTGGGAAATGATGGGCGAAGACCAGATGCAGAAATACTGGCTTCCCTGGCTGGTAGGTATGCCTGCAGAAACGGCAAGGGCCATCTCCTCGATGATCTTTGGTGGCGTATTTGAACAATTTCCAAAACTAAGAGTAGCATTTGCACATGGAGGAGGTTCCTTTCCGTATACCATTGGTCGCATCAAACATGGATTTGATGTACGGCCTGACCTGGTAGCTGTTGACAATACTGTTTCTCCCGAAAATTACATTGGGAAATTCTGGGTAGATAGTTTGGTGCATGATAAAAAAGCAATGGAATTCCTGATCGATGCAGTGGGTGAAGATAAAATCTGTCTCGGCAGTGATTATCCTTTTCCTTTGGGTGAACATCACCCCGGTAAACTGATTGAGAAAATGAAACTGGGAAAAAAGACTCAGAAGAGATTATTGTACAAAAATGCAGAAGAATGGCTGGGCATCTCTCAATAAAATAGATCTGGGTAATCAGTAATGATCCCATCCACTCCCATACTCTTTAATTTTCCAATAGTTTCCTTATCATTCACTGTCCAGGGGATAACTTTCATTTTTTGCTGATGACAGTTTTTAAGTAATTCTTCATTCACCAGTTTATAAGCAGGGCTGTAAATAGCCGGAATAAACCCCAGTGCTTTCAACTGCTCATCTAATGTCCGTTTATCATAATCTTCGATCAGCATGGCCGTTTTTATATGAGGATATTTCTTATGTAAATATTGCAGTGTCCTGAAATCGAAAGACTGAATGATAACATGGTCTTCGATGTCTTTCTCTTTAATAATTGCCACCAGCAATTCCACAAACTCTTCCGGAGCCGGATGATAGATATTATCTGTGGCCGGTTGGCATTTGGTTTCAATATTGAAATATGGGAAAGGCCTTCTCGCCATCATCATATACTGCTTCACACTATCCAGCATATCCGCCAGCAAAGGTTTTATCGCTTTTATTTTCTCCTGCTTCGGAAAACGGGGATGTGGTTTCATTCCCACATCATACTTCATCACCTCCCCGTAATTCATCTGGTAAATATTCAATCCCCTCTCTTCTTTTTCCGTTACGTAACTCCCATCAGGCTTTGTTGTTATCTCATGATTAAAAAATGGTTCATGCGACAATACCACTTTCTTATCCTTTGTGATCACCACATCCATTTCAAGAGTAGTTACACTCATACCCAATGCATTCAGCATGGCGGTCACGGTATTCTCAGGGAAAAGTCCGCGGCAGCCCCTGTGTCCTTGCTTGTCAAAGTCACCGCTGCCATTCTCTAAGGGGCTGCTTTGACCAGTCTTTGTATTTGCACAAGCCATAATGAATAATAAAACGATTATGGAAAAAAATTTCTTCATGAAGGAAACAATTTTGACTTTCGTTTTTCCATGATCTCAGCGATCGCAGTTGCATCTCCCCCTTTTTGTTTCAGTTGCACAATTATATTGTCGTAGCTCTCCTCATCCCGGTTCTGACTGAGTTTAAATACATGCTGCAGGTCATTAATCTCAATCTCAAATGGAACAATTCCCTTCATCATACTTTCCGTGTAATCAGCAGGCAGGTTATCAAATACAGTTGATGATTGGGTATTTCCATTTTCATAATGAAGCGTAAGGCGCCGTAATACGGATACCAACTCCTCCTTATCTCCAAACCGTATGGTTCCATGTGCATGCACACTCATATAGTTCCAGGTACTGCCCACCGGTTTTGTATACCATGTAGCACTAACATATGTATGCGGCCCTGTAAATACAGCCAGCACATTTTTATTTTGCTCAAATGCTTTATGATGATCCGTCTGTCGCATGATATGTCCTGAAAGAAAAAGTTTGCCATCCTTTTCATCTATAAAAACAGGCACTTGAGTAGCTACCGGTCTATTAGCAAGATCAGAGCCGGTCAAAAAAATAAATGGATGCTCTCTCATAAATTGCAGCACTTCTTCAGCATCTTGTTCTTTAAAATATGGAAGGTTATACATAACCGTTTAAAGTTGAAGGTTTAAAGTTTAAGGTTAGGTCATCCTAACCAATAAAGCTCCGAAACAAAACTAGAGTTTCCAATCTAAGGCAACATTAAACCTTAAACCGGGAACTCACACTGTCTCAGCAATTTTCTCCGCACTCATATTTGCATTTCTCATTGCAATACTCCTTACCACATAGGAAGCAAATCCTTCAAATGCTTTTTTTGTAACAAGGTCATCACTCATCATGATAGGTACTCCCTGGTCACCACCTTCCCTGATACTTTGCACCAACGGTATCTGGCCAAGGAAAGGCAGGTCATATTCGTCAGCCAGTCTCTTTCCGCCTTCTTTACCAAAAATGTAATATTTATTATCTGGTAATTCTGCCGGAACGAAATAGCTCATATTCTCTACCAGCCCGATCACCGGCACATTCATCTGTGCCTGGGCAAACATGGCAATTCCTTTTTTTGCATCAGCCAGTGCCACATCCTGCGGTGTGGTTACGATCACGGCGCCTGTTACAGGCACAGTTTGCATCAATGTAAGATGTATATCACCTGTGCCCGGCGGCATATCAACAACTAAATAATCAAGCTCATCCCAATACACATCCGTTACAAATTGTTTGATGGCGCTGCTGGCCATCGGCCCTCTCCAAACCACCGCATTCTTTTCATCCACCAATAAACCAATACTCATTAGCTTGATACCAAATTTTTCCAGCGGAATGATCATTCCTTTGCCTTCAATATCCATCATCATTGGCCGTTCTCCCCGAACGCCAAACATAATAGGAACACTGGGACCATAGATATCTGCATCCATCAACCCTACTTTAGCCCCGCCTTCTGATAAAGCAAGGGCCAGGTTAGCAGCCACAGTAGATTTTCCTACACCACCCTTACCACTCACTACAGCAATGATGTTTTTTACTTTTGGCAACACTGCTCCTTCATCTGTTCTTTTCGTTGTAGTATTTGAAGTGAATTTTACATTCACCGTCGCTTCTTTATTCACCAGCAGCTTTATAGCATTGATACATGCATTTTTTATCATATCCTTCATCGGGCAGGCCGGTGTGGTAAGCACTACAGTAAACGATACATAGTTTCCTTCAATCTCAATATCCTTTACCATATTTAATGTCACCAGGTCTTTTCCCAGGTCGGGTTCCTGCACATTACTTAAAGCTTCCAGTACTTTTTCTTTAGTCATTTTCCAAGTATTTGTTAAAAGTCAATACGAAGGGCAAAGTTAACCAATACAGGGTGCAATTTGTTTTACGAAATCAGCAACTTGTCTTTATTTTTGGCGCAGTGAAGAAAATTATACTTTATACTGGTTTACTGTTCTTTCTTATGCCCCAAAAGGCCAAAGCCCAGTTTGAAACCTCCCGTGATTCTGTTGTTCAGTTATTTGGTGTTATCATGACAGCTGACAGCCTGGTAGGTATTCCCGCCGTAAGTATCATGGTGAAAGGACAAAACCGCGGAACCATCTCTAACAACCAGGGAGTTTTTTCCATTGTAGTACTAAAAGGTGATGAAGTGGAATTCACCCACGTCTCTTATAAATCTAAAGTTGTAAGAATACCCAAGAACCTCGAAGGCAATCAATACAGCGTGGTGCAACTGATGGTGGCCGATACTGTTTACTTGCCCGCCACTATTTTAAAACCCCGGCCCACACCGGAACAGTTTGCCAGGGATTTTGTAAATACCAAAATACCGGATGACGAATACGAAATTGCCCGCAAAAATACCAGCGCCGCGAAGCGAAGGATATTAATGCGAACCACTCCCGGTGATGGTGGTGAAGCTACCCGCATGCAATTAAATAAAGTGGCCAACCGTGCCGTATACCAGGGCCAGACCCCTCCGCAAAACATTTTCAATCCTGCTGCATGGGCCGAATTTATACAGGCATGGAAACGGGGAGATTTTAAAAATAAAAATTGAAAATGGGAAGTTGAAAATCGAAAATTCCCGTCTACTTCCTCTTAAGCTTATTTTTTGCTGTTTTACCTGATGTTGATAGTATAGCTGTTATTTCCTGCGTTTCTTTCAATAAAGGTTCAAGCCTGTCTTTAGCGAACACTCCAATCTCAATCATTATTTCCAGCCAATAACAGGTTTCATCTGCCTCTTCTTCAGCAACCGTAATTTTTGAAATAAAGTCGGGGCTGCTTCTGGCTCTTAAAGCAGAGCGATAATTGGCGCCTGCAGATGTTGCTGACCGAACTATCTGTCTGATTAAAATATCTTCTACTTTATTCCCCTTAATTTCTTTAACCATTTTGATCACCCTGATACCTAAGGCTTTCGTTCTGTCTTTTAATTGCTGGCTCATATTGACTTCTTTTTGGGGGTTTGTAAAATACTTTCGATTTTCGCTTTTCAACTTTCGATTTGATCTAAATTTACGTCAATGAAAAATATCTCAGTAATAGGCGCCGGCACCATGGGCAACGGCATTGCACATGTATTTGCACAACGTGGATTTAAAGTAACACTGATCGATGTCTCACAGGAACAGTTGGATAAAGCAGTAACTACTATTGGTAAAAACCTTGACCGGATGGTAGCCAAAGAAATTATCCGCAAAGAACTGAAACAGGGAACACTGGATAATATTAAAACCTGCACTTCAATAGCCGAAGGAGTGAAAGATGCTGAACTGGTGGTGGAAGCAGCCACGGAAAATGTGGACCTCAAACTAAAAATATTTCAACAAGTGGATGAGGCAGCCCCTCCCGGTTGTATACTGGCCACCAATACTTCTTCTATCTCCATTACCAAAATTGCCGCCATCACCAAAAGACCTGAACTGGTAATAGGTATGCATTTTATGAACCCTGTTCCGGTAATGAAGCTGGTAGAGATCATCACCAACCCCGCCAATAAAAAAGAAACAACCGACACGATTGTTGAACTAAGCAAAACATTGGGCAAAGTGCCCTGCGTGGTAAATGATTTTCCCGGTTTTATCTCCAACCGCATATTGATGCCCATGATCAATGAAGCCATCTACAGCCTGCATGAAGGAGTGGCCGGTGTGGAGGAAATTGATACGATAATGAAACTGGGTATGGCCCACCCGATGGGGCCGCTGCAACTGGCAGACCTGATCGGTCTTGATGTTTGTCTCTCTATCATGAATGTATTGTACGATGGATTTGGCAATCCCAAATACACACCCTGCCCCTTACTGGTGGAAATGGTAAAGGAAGGTAAGCTGGGTGTAAAGACCGGCGAAGGCTTTTATGTACATGCAGCGGGCAGTAAGGAGTTGGTGGTGAGTGAAAGATTTAGATAATTTGTTCAGATTACTGTTGATTGCCAATAGGAAATCGTTCAAGCGATTACGTATGTTACTGAGTAAGCAGCCATTATATGACGACCATCCGTAAAATAGAAACAATTTTATTTTTGACAGGTTTTATTGTTTTGACCTCTTGCAATTTCAACAGAAGGAAAAATGAACCTGTTTGGAGTGACTTGCCGGAGGTAACGCCTTTAGGCGACTTGAAACAAACAGACTTTGTCATAACATTAGAAAACCCAATTTCAGAAAACAAGAATGTCATTTATGCACCAGCATTTTTGTATGCGTGGGACAAAGTCAAAGAGGAACTTAAATCTCCAATTATCGCGGACACCTCAAATTCTCTTGACTTCACCTTTTTAAACAAATCATCATTACATGAGAACTCACTAACCGACACTGAATATTCAGCAACAGCAGACATTATTGACGGTGCTATATTTGCAAAGGCATTTTTTAATAAGACACTTCCCTTTGAAACTAAACTTCAAGTTTTAGATGAGCCAATACATTTTGACACAACCTATGTTTCGGCGTTTGGCATGTATTACTATGATGAAGAAGCTATTAAGTTTTCGCAAATTCTATATTACAAAGACGACGAACACTTTGTCCTAAGACTGATACCGAAAGACAAACAACACGAAATTATTTTAGCAAAGGGTCTTGACAGATTTCATAATTTAAGCGATGCAATCAAACTCACTAATGATTTAATCGCCGAAGGCAAAAAAGAACAAACTAACAATAAATTATTGTGGAAATATCAAATAGTATCTGAAGACATATTTGCTGTTCCCGCTATCAAGTTCAACATTGAGACGCAATACAAGAATTTAGTAGGTCAGAAATTCTTCACAAAGGACAATAAACCTCATTCAGTTGAAGAAGCATATCAACGGACAGGCTTCATTCTAAACGAGAATGGTGCTGTAGTGGAAAGCGAAGCAGTCGCAGCGGTAGATTCTGCAAGTGCTGAACCCATTATAACACATCCCAAGAAAATGTTTTTTGACAAACCGTTTTTAATTATCATTAAACGGGTAGACAAACCCAATCCATACTTTGTGATGAAAGTGGTAAATGCAGAATTACTGACACGAAAATAACGGCTGCTTGCATTGGTATTGCCAATAGTGGGGCTTGACGTTGAAGCAATCATCAGCGGTAATTCTGTTGTGTTGCGGTTCGGGGCTCGACGAACCTGCCTACCGGCAGGCAGGTAAAGCCCTCCCGATAGCTATCGGGATTAGTTCTTAATATTTAACTTTACCAAAAAGCCAGGCAGCAGTTCCGGGCGGACAAATATAAAATTCCCCACCATCGGCAATGCCTGCCCGTAAGCTATTTTATGAGAGTTCAGCCCTTTATCATTATCTCATTATTTGCAAGTCTTATTATAGCTTGTAGCGAAAAAACAAAAACCGAATCGAAAATAGTTGAAGTTAAAGAAGTAACCTCGTATGATACTAAGGACGACGTGCCACCTCCTCCTCCGGGTCTGACTTCTAATTTCAAAACCTTACAAGAATGGCTGTTTAGCATTTGTAGCGACGAGAATCCTAAAAAATCAATTGCTGCCTTTCATTTCGGACTCTTTGAATCGTCAGATGAGAATATAGTTTACTTAGTAGGTGTAAACGAGTACAAAAATGGAGATACCTCTGATACTCGTATTGAGTTTGAACCTTCAAATATGTATTTTCAACTTTCACAAAGCGAATACAAAAATTTGAATCGAGATCAATTACTGAACAAGCTAACGGATCAATTAATAGCATTTGTAAATACAGAGAAATTTAAGACCTCATTTCTGTCAAAAGCAAATGCTATTGTCTTCGAATCTAACGGGCACACAATTTGGTCGAAATAACACAATCCTCATATAGCAGCGAAGGAAAACGGCTTACAACTTTTTGCTATGCTGTTTGAAGAATTTGTATTTATCGTCTCTTTCCACAACGAGTCTCCAAATCAGGTTCCAGGCTTATATCGGTTTAAGTGGCATTTCGGAAGTAACCCGCCGGGAAAAAACTGGTTTCCCGGCAGGATACGGGCAGCTATTTCTTTTCTGTATTTTCACCACATGAAACTAAAACACATCCTTGCTGCTTCCGGAATCAGTCTTTTGCTGATGGCTTGTTCTTCTTCCAAACAACAGGCCGACCTGCTGGTATATAATGCCACTATCTATACAGTTGATTCTGCTTTCTCCACTGCTGAAGCAATGGCTGTAAAGGACGGAAAGATCATTGCTGTTGGTAACACCGCTGACCTTGAAAAAGAATTTGAGGCAAAAGAAAAACTGGATGCGCAGGGTAAATTCATTTATCCCGGTTTCATCGATGCGCATGCCCATTTTGTAGGCTATGGGATGAGCCTGCAACGAGTGGATCTGACAGGTACCGGCAGTTGGGAAGAATGTATCGAAAGAGTGAAGGCATTTGCCAATGAAAATAAAGAAGGATGGATCACCGGCCGCGGCTGGGATCAGAATGACTGGGATATGAAAGAATTTCCCAACAATGAAACACTGGACACTTTATTTCCCGACCGGCCGGTATTGCTGACAAGAATTGATGGCCATGCCGCCATTGCCAATACAAAAGCATTGGAACTGGCCGGTATTAAAGCAGGTGATACATTGACCGGCGGCGAAATAGAAGAAATGGAAGGCACACTGACGGGAATTTTAATTGACAATGCGATTGACCTGGTATCAGCAAAAATTCCGGGTGCTAATGAAGCACAATTCAAAAAAGCTTTACAGGCTGCAGAACAAAATTGTTTTGCCATGGGCCTTACCACTATTGATGACTGCGGGCTTGGTTATGTATCAGTTGACCGGATAAAAGAACTGCAGGCCAAAGGCGATCTAAAAATGCGTTTGTATGTGATGCTGAGTGATGAAAAAACAAATTATGATTATGCCTTAAAGAATGGCATGATCAAAACCGACCGGCTGAATGTAAGAAGTTTTAAAGTGTATGGTGATGGTGCATTGGGATCGAGAGGCGCCTGTTTATTGCAACCTTATAGTGACAAAGCAGGACATTATGGTTTTCTGCTAAGTAAGCCAGAACATTTTGATTCTGTGGCTAACTGGATTTATAGTAACCGCTGGCAAATGTGCACCCATGCTATTGGTGACAGCGGCAACAGAACCATACTGAACATTTATGCCAGGTACCTGAAAGGAAAAAATGACCTGCGCTGGAGAATTGAACATGCCCAGGTGGTTGATCAAAATGACTTCGACCTGTTTGGCAACTATTCCATCATCCCTTCCATACAACCTACCCATGCCACCAGTGATATGTATTGGGCAGGTAAGCGGCTTGGTGAAGAAAGAGTGAAAAGTGCTTATGCTTATAAACAATTACTACAGCAAAATGGCTGGCTGCCGCTGGGTACTGATTTCCCGGTAGAAGATATTTCCACTTTTAAAACATTTTATGCTGCCGTAGTAAGAAAGGATATTAAAGGATGGCCTGCTGCTGGTTACCAAATGGAAAATGCTTTATCTAGAGAAGAAGCACTGCGGGGTATGACGATCTGGGCAGCCAAATCAAATTTTGAAGAAAATGAAAAAGGAAGCCTGGAAAAAGGGAAGTTTGCAGATTTTGTTATACTCGATGCTGATATACTGAAAGAAGCTCCGGAAAAATTGTTATCCATAAAAGTGCTGAAGACATTTGTTGGCGGCGAAAAAGTTTTTGAAAGAAAATAAAGAAACATATCTCGCTGATTTCGCTGATTCCTGCTGCTGATTAACGCAGATTCTTTTTCTGTGCTATCTGCGAATTCATCTGCGCCCATTTGCGGGGAAAAAAATACTTAACACAAATCATTAAATCCACAGCTGTGTACAACCGTGCAATCGTATGCTTTCTCAGTCTATTAAAAATTTATTAAGTTTGCGGCATGAGCTGGACCGACAAAAGGATTGTAAAAGTAGCAGTCCTCGACCTCTATGAAGGCGTCGCCAATCAGGGCATGCGTTGTATCCGTAACATCCTCATCGAATGGGCTGAAAAGAACGACCTGCTCCTGTATGCCAAAGAGTATGATGTCCGCTTAAAAAATGAACTCCCCGATACTTCTTATGATGTCTATATTTCCAGTGGTGGCCCCGGCAGTCCGCTGGAAACCCGCTATGAAGACTGGGATATAGCCTGGTGCCGCTGGCTGGATAAGATGGAACGCTGGAACAACAATCCTTCTAATACAGTCAAAAAACATATTTTCTTTATCTGCCATTCATTTCAGCTGGCCAGCCGCTATTTTAATGTAGGTGTGGTTTGTAAGAGAAAATCTACTTCTTTCGGGGTTTTTCCTGTGCATATGCTTGAGGCAGGCGGTGATGAGCCGGTATTTGATGGATTGAAAGATCCTTTTTACGCCGTTGACAGCCGTGATTATCAGGTGATACAACCTAATCATGACCTGCTGAATGAAATGGGTTCTTCTATACTCTGTATTGAAAAAAGCCGGCCGCATGTGCCCTATGAAAGGGCAGTGATGGGTATTCGGTTTAATGAATATATGGTAGGAACCCAGTTCCATCCCGAAGCGGATGCGCCGGGTATGAGTATGTACCTGCAGCGGGAAGACAAAAGAAAAACAGTGATAGAAAATCACGGTGAAGCCAAACTGCAAAGTATGCTGGAACACCTGGAAGACCCTGACAAGATCGTATGGACCTATTCTCATATCCTTCCTAATTTTCTTAATCACTCCATTTGCCAGTTGCAGGAAGTACCTGCTTAGAAAAATTTTCCTTCTATTTTGCTGCCCGCCGGGCATTCATTAACTTCCATAGATAAAACAAGGATTATGATACCGGCTATCCGAAAGGCATATAACGAAGCGTTTACTAAAGAAAAATATGAGGCCTTCCTTAACCAGCTTCAAGGGGTGTATCCCGGGCAGGTAGACTTCAGGGTAGCAGAGACTCCCATTTTTGTTCCAAAAGATTTTACAAAAAAAATGCTGGATGCCTGCGAGAATATCGTCGATATCATCGCTGCCCCTCAGTTCAAAGAGCTGACAAAAAATGCTATCCCCAAAAATGTACAGGTGCCCGGTGAAAATGATCATTCTCATTTTATTGCTTTTGATTTTGGCATCTGCATCAACGAGGCCGGTGAATATGAACCGCAATTAATAGAAATGCAGGGGTTCCCTTCTCTCTTTGCCTATGAAATATTGCTGGATGATGTGTATAAGGATAATTTTCCCATTCCGCCCGGTTTTAGTTCTTACCTCGGTGGATATACTAAAGAAACGTATAGCAAGCTTTTGAAAGAGATCATTGTCGGTACTCATCATCCTGAAAATGCGATCCTGCTGGAGATATTTCCCCGTAAACAAAAAACAAGGATCGACTTCTATTGCACCGAAGAACACACCGGCATCAAAATGGTTTGTCTCACTGAATTAATTAAAGAAGGAAAAAAACTATACTACCTGAATGAAGAAAAGAAGACCGAAGTAAAAAGAATCTATAACCGGGTAATATTTGACGACCTGCAGCAGCAGGCACCCAAAGTACAGGAAAAAGGGAAAATATTCTTTGAAGAATTGGATGTGGAATGGTGTCCCCACCCCAACTGGTTCTACCGCATCAGCAAATACACATTACCACTGATCAGGCATCCTTATGTTCCTCCTACTTTCTTCCTGCATGAAATAAAACAAATGCCCGCTGACCTGGAAAATTATGTATTAAAGCCTTTGTTCTCTTTTGCCGGGCAGGGTGTGATCATAGATGTGACCAAAGAGGATATTGAAAAAGTAAAAGACCCGGAGAACTGGATACTGCAACGAAAAGTAAAATATGCTGATGTGATACAGACGCCTGACATACCTGCCAAGGCAGAGATAAGAATATTCTATTTCTGGAAAGACGGAGCCACCAGACCTGTTGCTACCAATAACCTAGCAAGATTGAGCAAAGGGAAAATGGTCGGTGTCCGTTACAACAAGGATAAGGAATGGGTAGGTGGCAGTTTTTGTTTGTTTGAGACCTCCTAATCCCGCAAGGGGGACTTGCAAAACCATGTTATTTGAAACATCAATCACTATTATGCAGCACTTGAAAGAAATAAAACCCAAAGAATTAGCACCCGGCCTTACCGGTTATTATGCTCACGGCACTAATATGACACTTGGTTTAGTAGAAATAAAGGCTGGCAGTAATTTGCCCCGGCATCATCATCCGCATGAGCAGATCACTTATATACTCGAAGGGCAATTGGATATGACCATTGACGGAAAAGGATGTAAGCTGACAACTGGTATGTATTATGTCATTCCTTCTAATGTACCGCATGGCGCAGTAGCAGTAACTGATTGCAAAGTCATCGATGTATTTAACCCGGTGAGGCAGGATTACAGGAGCGTTTGAGTGGATTGACCTAACGACAATACAAAATGTATAATACCAAACAGTTGATTTCCAAGGCCTATTTTTTTTGAAGACTTCGCCTTATATCATAAATTTATGAGTTACCTGCAAGCCTATCGACCACCCAACAACACCGTGTAATAAAATTATGCTTTGACAACTTAAAAATATAAAATGACCTTTTCAGAAAGTAAAAATATGCCGAGAATACTTATCTCACTAATTGCTACTCTTTCTTTGACCGCTTGTTCTAATCACTCACAAAGTGACAAAAACAAAACATTAGCAGGAATGTACAAATTATACTCAATCCAAAGCCAAGACTCAACAGGAGTTTGGAGAGAATCAGGTTATGGAAACGGAGGTGAGAGTTATATTATTTATGACGGCTTAGGACATATGGCTGTCCAAATAACACCTAAAGGATATAGCGACTTTAAATGGCTTAATGAAGAACAAGCATTAAATGAAAAAATACTTAAAGCAAAAATAGACAGTATGTCCTTAACAGAACTTAAAGCTGCTGTGACAGAATTTTCTTCTAATTATGTTTATTTCGCAAATTATACACTTGATGACACTACCAATATTGTTACTCATAATCGTTTAATAAGTACTATTCCTGCAATTTGGGGTACAGAAGTTAAAAGGAAATTTTCCTTTAGCGGGGACACATTAATACTTATTAATCCTGTTGTCAATCGGAGGTTAAAGTGGGTGCGACAAAAGTAAAAAGTTGCTTGACATAAGGCTATGCAGGTAACATGAACTGTGTAAAAAACCAAACAAATTTTGATCTTTTTTAAGGTTTAGCTGAACAATAGTTTGGTTGATATAAT
>JBGAPQ010000005.1:0-261996 GCA_044221225.1 Chitinophagaceae bacterium | reverse complement strand
GCTGTCAAACCATACATCAATCAAATCAGGTACCCTTTTCATCGGTTTGCCTGTTGGCGAAACCAATACAATGTCATCAACATAAGGCTTATGCAAGTCTAACCCCTCTAAATCTCCCCTGAAGGGGAGACTTTTAGCGACTCCGGTTTCAACAGCTTTCTTTGCCTCATTAATCAACTCCTCAATACTACCGATACATTTTTCTTCGCTGCCATCTTCTGTTTTCCAGATTGGCAATGGAGTACCCCAATACCTTGAGCGGCTCAGGTTCCAGTCTACCATATTCTCCAGCCAGTTGCCAAAACGGCCTTCACCGGTTGATTTAGGTTTCCAGTTGATCGTTTTATTCAACTCAACCATTCTATCCTTTATAGCAGTTGTTTTAATAAACCATGCGTCAAGCGGATAATATAAAACAGGTTTATCTGTTCTCCAGCAATGCGGATAACTGTGTTCGTATTTCTCTACTTTAAAGGCCCGGTTCTCTTTTTTCAACTTTACAGCTATATCAACATTTACATCAACATAATCCTTCTCGTCTTTATAATTCTTTACATACCGGTTACTGAACTCGCCAAGGCCATCTACAAATTTTCCCTCACGATCAACCATTGTCAGGATGCCGATATTGTACTTTTTGCCTACTTTAAAGTCATCTGCGCCAAATGCAGGAGCTGTATGAACGATACCAGTACCATCTTCGGTAGTTACAAAACTGTCAACTAATACACGGAAAGGTTTTGCACCGGGAGTGATCTCTTCAATTACATTGGGTGAGTTGGCTTCGTAAGGAAGTAGTTGTTCGTATTCGCAGCCTTCGATTTTCGATCCTTTAAATTCAGTAATAATTGACCAAGGAAGGAGTTTTACTTTTTCATTGTAGCCGTCAAAGTCACCATCTTTTCCTTCCTCTTTAAAATATTTTCCGAGCAATGCTTTTGCCAATACCACATTAATTGGCAAATGAGTATAAGGATTAAATGTTTTTACCAATACATAATCAATATTGGCACCAACTGTCAATCCTAAGTTAGAAGGCAGGGTCCATGGAGTAGTCGTCCACGCCATGAAGAAAACCTCAGCCCCATGAACAGCATCGTGCAGGAATTTACTTTTATCATCTTGTACTGCACGGAACATGGCGACAGCACTCGTATCCTTCACATCCTTATACGTTCCAGGCTGGTTCAGTTCATGTGAACTCAATCCTGTTCCTGCTGCGGGTGAGTATGGCTGAATACTCACACTTTCATACAGCAACCCTTTTTTATACAACTCACTCAGCAACCACCACAGCGTTTCAATATACTCGTTCTTGAAGGTGATGTAAGGGTCATTCAGATCTACCCAATAACCCATCTTCTTAGTGATCTCATCCCACTTGTCTTTGTAACGTAACACCGCTTCACGGCATTTCTTATTATACTCTTCTACAGATATTTTTTTTCCAATATCTTCTTTAGTAATGCCCAGTTCTTTCTCTACTCCTAATTCAATAGGCAAACCGTGTGTGTCCCAGCCTCCTTTTCTTTTTACCTGGAAGCCTTTCATGGTTTTATAGCGGCAAACGAGGTCTTTCAGCGTTCTTGAAATGACATGGTGAATACCGGGCATACCATTGGCGCTGGGCGGGCCCTCGTAAAACACGAAAGGAATTGCCCCTTCACGAAGGGAAACACTTTTTTCAAAGGCCTGGCTTTTAGTCCATTTAGCCAATACCTCCTGCTCGAAAGCCGGTAAGTTTAAGCCTGTAAATTCTCTGTATGTAACACTCATAGCCATTCTAAAATGGCTGCAAAGTTAAGAAAATTAAGGCCGGTTTCAGACAGTCTTTACATGAAAAACTCCGGCTTTAAACAGGCCTCAACAGGGAAATTTTTCAGTTTTTATTTGTGCCCGGGGCGGCTATTTGCCACTCACAAAATAGAACAAGAGAATGGCAGCCACAGGTAAAAGAAAACCAGCCAGCATTATCCAAAGTCCCCTTCTTTCAAACCCATATTTCCCATTCAGAATAAACAGGCCGGTAATACTTATTACAATTAGCATGACCGCAAATATGTCTGAAACCCACTTCCACCCTTTGAGGCTGTTGCGATGAAGTACATTGGATTCGTAAAAAAGATGCCTTTTTACCAGTCTTTCATATTCACCAATTCCTGTATCAAGGTTAATATGCAGCGTGGCATTGTCATAATAGACTTTTACCTGGTTGTTGGTTGGAAAATCGTAAACCTTATAATTGTCTTCCTTTACCAGTTTGCTGAAACCTGCCAGCAGTTCATTATTAACCTCGCTCCGGTCATATTTTTTTGGCAACTGTACTGTTTCCTTGTGAATAATAAAATCCGGGTTCCAGTCATTGACATGGTTTAGCGCAAGCCCGGAAATACAATAAATAATTATCAATGATGAGAAGAAGTATCCCAGGTCCCTGTGCCAGGCCACATTCCAGCGGCGAAGTTTGGTGCTGAATGCTGAGGGCATTATTTTTTCTTTGCAATTGAACCAAGAATGCGCTGAGTAAACTCCCCGGAGGTTTGAATGACCCAGTCTTCCACATCTTTATCAGGAAGGATGGCATCTGGTTTATACAATACCCTTTCTTTGGATTTTGTCACTTTATTGATTCCGCCGCCGATAATGCTGATTTGAAACATTTCATCAAACGCAACCAATACCGGGATAACAACTGAAGTTTTCTTGCTTTGCAATACCTGGTTAATAGCCACTGTTGTTGAATCGGGATTATAATGAGCAACATGGCCGCACCATCCGAAGCTGAAATCTGTAACTCCTGCATTCTGTTTTACATACCCTGCCACATCCTGCATCAGCTTACTCCATTCTGCATTATATATTTTATCACCATAGGCAATTAAAGTCAACCCTTCATTTACTGCATCTTTAGACAATTCATTAAACCGCTTCAATATATTCTTCTTTAACAGATCAGTAAAATCAAGTAATGGCGCAATATGAACTTTGGCAACAGGTGTATACCGTTCCATTTTTTCAATCTTGAATAATTCAATTGATTTGGGATCTTCTTTCTGTCCGATAAGTGAAGGAATGTCATCAAACGAATGTGAGCTTACGGTTAAAAAAATCGGGATAATAATCACATCGGAATAATTCTCCTTATCAAATTCTTTCAACCTTGTGGCAATGGAAGGTTCGTTATACTCCATAAAGGCAGTCTTTACACCTGTCACCTTCCCCTCTTTAAGGATGGAATCCCTTACATTTTTTTCCAGGTCAAGCAAAGCATTTCTCCATGCTGCAGACCTTGAACCGTGATTTACCAGTAACACCCCTATTTTGGTTTCAGCATTGTTACTTGTTTTTCCCTTGTCATCTTTTGTATTGCAGGAAGTTATAATAAACCCTGAGAGCCCTGCTGTTATTAGAGTAACAATTAAATACCTTTTTACCAATGTCATAATTATTTTCTTTTACGGGTTTTTGTTTTTACAATCAGTTGACAAAAGAACAACTATGACGTAATGACGGCTTTCAAATTTGGTAAAACAGTTTACGCAAAACGAAAAAAGCCATGCCCGCAGTATTGCAGGATGGCTTTGGGATATGAAGAATATTATTAATCCTTTTTCAACCAAATTGCTTCAAAAGCAGGATTGCCTCTTTCACCATTTTGTGTAAGCGCTGTAAATCGAAGCTTGTAATAATTATTGTCTCCATCTTTAATAATGTAGTATCGATCTGCCCTTACAGCCGGTGATACTCCGGGACCACCACCACTGCGCCAGTCAGAGGCAATAGCATTCTGAGTGGTCAAAAATGTTTGTGCTGTTATGTCCGCTTCGCCGAAATCAACAAAGGCTTTTGTGGCCACCAATACTTTGGCTACTGAGACATTCCTGTTCAGCAAAATAATATCCTGGAACAGATAAGGAACTTCGCCTGTACCAAAATTGGTAACATTGGCAAAATAAGTCCAGGCAATATCCCATTTCCTTTTTTGTGGTTCCACTGTTACAGCGCCGGTTTCAAAAGAAATATTTTTAAAGAATACTGCATCATCTTTTGCAATATCAATGCTGGTAAATGTGGTAGCTGCTATATCTGCATGCTGCAGCGTATAACCGCCAGAGGCATTACGGATGATCCGGATTTTTTTCCAGCCTCTTGCAGGTGCAGGGCTTCCTACTCCGTTCCCCCTGTTTACTATGTAAACCTTATTATCCGTTGCAGTAGCTGATACAGATGCAATAGCAGTCCTCGTTAAATCTCCATTAGGATAGTCTATGTAGGCTAATTGCGAAACCTGCGGATTGGTTTGGCTAAAAGCCACATCGGCAGAAAAGCCAACAGTATCAGCAGCCGTTACAGTGTTCAAATCATTTTTGTTGATTTGTTTTGCCATCATATTTAATGAAGAATTCAGGATAACCCTGAAATCATCGCTGCCAGTGTAGAAACCCAAATCCCAGTTGGTACGCAATACAGATGTTTGCCTGTTGGCACTTAAATCAATAAACACCTTGTTGCCATAAGTGGCGCCGCCACCGTTTACCGTCATTGAAGCCGTGGTAGCTACCAGCTCACCGAAGCTGAGTGTAAACTGTTTGGTAGTACCAATCAATACCGGGCTGCCAGAACTGTAAATATCAAATATGATTTTCTCATCTCCGTCATATAAAACACCCGGAACTTTGCTGATGGTGAAGGAAGCCTCATTATTGCCGGAAGGAACGGTAAGGCTTATTTTGCTCGACACGGCAGCAGGGCTTGTTGTATAATCAGTGCCATATACTACACCCTGTTCTGTAAGATTCACTATGATGGGTACATCAGCACTAACACCGCTGGCAAGTTTTACTTTTACCGTAACGGATGTTTCGGTAGCAGAGATTCCCTGCGTAGCTGTTTCAAATACCACGTAGTTATCCGGCAGGCCAGCATCTTTTTTACGGCAGGCAGCCAATAATACTACAGCTGTTACAAGAATTCCAATTTTTCTTAATGATAGTGTGTGAAGCATTTTTTTATTATTTATTATGATTGATATTATTTACTCCAGTTAAAATTTACACCTGCAAAAAAGGAACGGCCATTGGCAATGTTCCGGGTGCCGTTAGAAGTATGCACACCGCCACTTGTTAGCGTATTACTCAACCGGGTTACATCAAACAGGTTGCGGATACCGGCATTAAACGATAAATATTTAAAAGCTTTTTTATTGAACGTAAGGTCAGCCATATGAAAGCCTTTTTGCTCGCCCAGTACCACCTGCTGGCTGCTGTTGGTAGTGTAATAAGGCCGTTTACCCGTGAATTTGTAATACAAGTTCACATCTAAACCGATCTTAGAAAAAGTATATCCTATAGATGAATTGACTTCAGCAGACCATTGCAATTGAGGCAACTCATCATCAGTTTCTGAATAGTCGTTATAGAACCCGGTGTAAGAAGCTCCGGCACTTATATTCCATGTCTTATACTTTGCAACAGTACTCAGGTTAGCCCCGGCTGTGCGGCTGTCAGAAACATTGGTTAACTGAAACACATTCTGATTAGTAGGCGAAACAGCATAATCAATCAGGTTTTTTACACTATTGTAAAACCCGCCCAACACCGTAGTGTACACTACTTCTTTGCTGGTAATCATCTTCCAGTTTAATGAACCGGTAAAGCTGTGAGAGGTTTCTGCCTTTAAATCAGGGTTACCAATAATCTGGTGGTTGGCATCAAAGAAATTAAAATACAATTCCCGCAATGAAGGTGAGCGGAAGCCCCTTGCATACGCCAACCGCAGGTCAAGGTTTTTGTTTAATGCAAACTTCGTATTCAATGATGGAATTACAGGCGGCGCATCGTATACAGAGTTTTTAATTATACGAAGGCCCGGCCGGATATTTATTTTTTCAGATGGTGTAATTTCTGAAGTAAGGAAGAACGCATAATCATCTACTGCATTGCTCCCTGCTTTCAATCTCTCCCCTTCACCTCTGTCTAAATTTATATCAATGCCGGGTTGCAGTGAAAATATTTTTGACAGTTTATAATTTACTATCCCCCTCAGTGTAAAGCCGGTAAAATCAATAATTGACTGGCGACCGGTGCCTATATCCAGGCTTACTTTTCCGGTTTGCTTGCTAACAGTAGTTGAGAATACCTGGCGGCTGTAATCAGTATAAGAAGTTTGTAATTGAAAGTTCAAATTGCTATTAACAAAGTAAGACCCTTGCAGCTGATGCATTAACCTGCTCGTAAGATACTCCTGGTCGTATGCAAAATATTCACCTGAAATTTGATCGGGAAATTGTTGAAAATTTCCCGGATTGGTAATGATTTCATCCAAACCATCCAGGCGATAACGGATGCTGAATTTATCTTTACTATAGCCTATAAAACCATTGGCTAATAGTTGGTCTTTCTTGTGCCATACCAATTCTCTTCCTGTTGCCGTATCCTTCCATCCACCAAAATAGTTGTGGCCAAAAGCACCTCCAAACTCCCAGTTTTTATGTTTTGCAGTAAAGCCAACATATTGGTTGTGGATGCCCCGGTCAAAGAAACCAAATTCACTGCCTATTGTTTCTTCATGCAAACGGGCTGTTACAGAGTATTTTGCTGCTTTGCTTTTTTTGGTAATTATATTAATAACACCGGCCAACGCATCGGCTCCATATACCACACTCATCGGGCCTTCAACAATTTCAATCCGCTCTATGGAATTAATATCAACCTGGTTGATATTAATTTCGTTCGATGTTCCTTGCCTTCCTGTCATGGGCAGGCCATCCACTAATATTTTTACATTCTGCCCTTTTAACCCCATCATGGTAATATCCGAACCCCCTGTGGCCAAATCCTGGGAAAATCGAATATTTAATTCATTGTTCAGCACTGTTTGCAGGTTTACTGCACCCTGTTTTTGTATTCTTTCTGCCGTTATAGTACGAACCTGGTAAACGGAGTTCTTAGCAGATTGCGGTTTGTATTGTCCTGTAACAATCACTTCGTCTAATTCTTTTGTTTTGGTAGTATCCTCCTGCGCATTCATAATACCTGATACAAGGATTGCAGTAAATAACAAATAACTCTTTCTCATAATTTTTTTTTACCCGGCGGCAAAGGTTTATCTGCTTCAACTACTTTTTATCATGCAATTGTCAGGAAGATTGCTTCAATAATTGTTTGACAAAACAGTGACTACAGCATCATACTTCTCGCATTGCACCATGATAAAAGTCATCCCTCCGGTATTTTTTTAAATTGAAGTGCAAATGTGCTGTTGAAAAAGTTTTGCTTTCTTCTTAATACGGAAAACGATTTACGCAAAAAGGAAACTGACATATATATGACAATAAAAGAGCAGGCTACGTATGTACGCAGCCTGCTCTTTTATATTTCGCTTAGAATTATTACTATTCCACCACTGTTACCCCTTTCGCCATCACTCTTACTTCTCTTTCCGGTTTTGTAATAGCATCGATTTCCTCTTTTGTTTTTTTGGCATCTTCAGCATAATGTTTCAACTCTGCTACAGAAGTAGTTTTGAGTTTTACCTCGCCATCTATCACCACAGTTTTCCCTTTAGCAGCTAAAGGCAGAAAAAATCCATAGTCTTTCATTTTTACCATTGCTGTTTCTCCGTTTTCCAGCTCAAGTTTCAGCCAGCAGCCTTTTTTGGGACAGACTTCAGTGATCTTTGCTTTTATTTTCACTTCTGGAAACTCAGATCCACCATTCAATTTTTTAACCACATCATTAATATCCACTGCCCCTTCAGTTGAAACTTTCTCGCCATACCATTCACCAGGTTTGGCTTCACCTTCAGGTGGCTGTGCATTAGCAATGAATCCAAAACCAGTAATGGCAATAAAGAGGAACAATTTTTTCATGTTTATTCGTTTTAATTAATTTATTGTTAGAAATCAAAGATAGTTTTTCGCCTGAAAAAGTTGCTTATTAAGGTAAAACTGGTTTTTGAAACTCAAGCGGCGCCGTAGAAATAGCATAAAGAAAAGCCAGTAAGTCATTTTTCTCTCTTTTTGTAAGTCCAAGAGGCTGAATCAGTTTATCCTTTCCTGCTGACAGTTCTGCCTTATTGAATTTCTCTATAATTGAATGCATATCTTTTTGCAGGCCATCATGCATCCATGGCCCTGTTTTCATCACATCCCTTAACGAAGGTGTTTTGAATTTGCCTATATCCTCTTCCTTGTGTGTCACTTTATAGTATCCATCATCATTGCCAGAAAATCCACTGTTATGAAACAGGTTGTCGGTGAATAAAGGTCCGCTATGGCAATTCATACATTTTGCCTTTGTTCTGAATAAATGCAAACCACGAAGTTCACTGTTTGTTAATGCTTTTTTATTGCCTTCTAAAAAGGAATCAAACCTGCTTTTACGGCTGACAATTGTTTTTTCAAAAACAGCAATAGCTTCTGTCAGCCTGTCGGGATCAATTTGCTCATCCCCGAAAGCTTTTCTAAATAATTCTTTATAGCTATTCACTTTTCTTAGCTTTCTCATCACATCCGGCATTTCACTGTGCATTTCTGTTTCACTATTAATTGGTGCAAATGCCTGATCCTGCAGATCTGAGGAACGACCATCCCAAAACAACCGTTTATAAAACCAGCTATTCTGAATAGTGGGTGAGTTCCGCTTATTGATCGCCCCTTCGTGACCGATAGATTTCTCTTTTCCATCTGCCCAGTTTAGTTCCGGCTGATGGCAGGTAGCACAGGAGATTTTCCCTGAACCACTAAGTCTTGTGTCAAAGAATAAAGTTTTTCCCAGTTCAATAACATGTTTCAGGGAATCTCTTTGTTTTTCAACCGGGCTTTCCGGTAACACTCCCAGTTCGTTCCAATTTACTCCTTCATCTACAAAAGGAGCAGGCCAATCAGAAACAGGGCCTGAATAAATATCCCGCAGGTTTTTTTTAGAAAAAGACAGGGAGAAAACGACCAGGCCGGATAATAGAAGAACAACAAGCAGTTTTTTCATTTTGCTAACAATAACAGCAAATAAAGGGAATATTAACTTTCCATCTACTGATTTATCTCAGTTAAATAATCAGATAAACCCACGACAATTTTTAGCTCCGCATTTACAGGGGAGAGTACCTTCATGATGCGTCTCACCATAATCGCAACTTAATTCCTGGCCTTTCTTAATATTCTTCAATGCATAAAACTCTACCCTGTCCTTCATTACCCGCATAAATGTATTAGGATCGCAGGAATGATTGATAAAACGCATATCATTGGGATTTGCGGATGCATTTAAAGCCAGATCATTATCTAGTTCTACACAGTTAATGACTTTTAAATCTCTGATTAATCGCATTGCTTCTTTCATGGTGATAATAACACCTCCCAAATCACCAATTTTTTTTCGGGCTGGAATTGCCTGCACGGCATAGGCTCCTTTGCCAGCTATTTTACTCTTGGCCACTTTTACCGGATAGTAAATATAGTAAGGAGGTGTAGCGGGTTGTTTAGGCATTAAATTAATTTATCCAGTTTATTTTTTCTTCAATCGGTTTTCTTGTAACACCTGTAGATGGTATAGCAATATACCCGATATAAAAGAAACCGAGCAGCTTGTCTTCTTCTCTCAGACCAAAAAATTCTTTGGCCTGTTGCCGATACGTTATCCCTCCGGTGGTCCAGTAACCTCCAAGTCCGTAGGCCGTAACAGACAAATAAATATTCTGCACTGCACAAGACACAGCCGCAATATCTTCGACTTCAGGAATATTTTTATTAGCCGACTTTTTCATGCCGATTGCAATTATGTGTGATGCTTTCAGCGGTTGCTGTTGCAGTTTGGCATAAGTTATTTCCTTAAAATTATTGGGCGTAGTTTCTTTATATAATTCACTTTGAAAATCGGCAAATCGTCGGAGGCCCTCTCCACTAAATACGGTAAACTGCCAGGGTTCTTCCCGGCCATGATTGGGCGCCCATGTTGCGTTGATTAAAATTTCTTTTATTATTTCATCGTCCACCTTCTTTCCAGCCTCAAACTGATCGGGAAAAACAGAACGGCGGGTGCGGCACAGTTCATTAAACAATTCGGGATGCATAGTTGTTATTTAAGCAAAAATAGTGGCTAAAGGGCAAAGCCTGTTATCAAAAGGTGGTTACCTTTAATAAAAAATAAATTTATGCTAAGTAAATCAATACAAGAAGCATTAAACAAACAGGTACAGATGGAAGCTGAATCCTCTCAGGCATACCTGGCCATGGCTTCATGGACCGAAATACAGCCCGGACTGGAAGGTGTCAGCAATTTTTTTTACCAGCAATCTGATGAAGAAAGACAACATATGCTGAAACTGGTCCGGTTCATCAATGAAAGAGGTGGTTATGCAATGGTGCCTGCACTGGAACAACCTATGGTTACTTTTCCATCCATAAAGAAGTTATTTGAAGAATACCTAAACCATGAGCTGAAGGTAAGTAACAGCATCAATGACCTGGTACATCTTTCCTTATCAGAAAAAGATTATGCCACGCATAATTTCCTGCAATGGTATGTGAATGAGCAGATCGAAGAAGAAAGAGTGGCAAGAACACTAAACGACAAACTGGAATTGATCGGTGACGACCGCAGTGGCCTTTACCTCTTTGACAGAGACATTATGAACTATCGTGGCAAAGAATAATTTTAACCAAGTAAAAAAGAAAGACCAGCGTAAAACTGGTCTTTCTTTTTTATTACAATCTCAATTTTATACCCCCATTGGTGACAAAACCATCCAGCGGCGCATAAATATCCCTGAATGCGGGGTTGGTTATACTACCTGTGTAAATACTATCAAACCTGGTTTGCCTTGCATCGAGAAAATTTTCAAAATTTATATATAGTGAAATCTTTTCCCAAAGCTTTTCTACCATAAAACCAGTTATCCAGTAGGATCTACCTGTCTTTCCATCGCTGAGTTGCTGCTTGCTGAAATAATAAGCTTCCAATCCCACTTTCCATTTTTCTTCCACCTCATATAATAATACCGAATTCAGCCGGTGGCGTGGCGTAAGGAAGTTTTCCGTTTTGCTATTTCCCTGGTGCAGTTCTGCCATAGTAAAAGTATAGCCAAGGAATAATTTGAAATCACTGTACCCGATCTTCATGTTTGTTTCCATTCCCCTGCTGTCAATATGCCCGGTAACATTATTGAATCGAAAATTACTTCCATCAGGTTGAAGCAGCAACGGATCAGTGATTCGGGTATAAAAGAAAAGATGATTAATACTGAAACTTACATCCCCGCCTGCCAATCTTGTTTTGTAGTTTATATCTGCATTCACCCCATAGCTTTTTTCCAGTTTATTGGCATCAATATCAATCGGTAATACATTTTTGTATTGCTGTCTTTCACTTTCCTCGGTAAAAATATTGGGAGCTTTATACCCCAGCCCACCGCCGATACGGGAAGAAAGTTTAGAAGAAAATTTAAATAAAGCAGATATCCTCGGCAACAAAACAAATCCATAGTCTTTTACAGCATCTCCTCTTATTCCTGTTTCCAATCGAAATTTTTCATTCACTTTCCAGTTGTTTTGCACAAAAACTCCTCCTGTTAACTGATTGCAGTTACGCAAAGGTGTAGAAGTGAGTTGGATTTCCTTAAATTCATCTGTAACCAGGTTCACCCCGGTTATCCATTCTGAAATTTCGCCGTGTGATGCATATGTAGCTTCCGTAAATGTTCCGTTCTGTGTTCCACTAAAACCATACGTTGGTAAAGTAAGGGCCCGCTGAAACCGGTTGAAACTATTCTTCAGTGTAATATGACTGCATTTGCCAAAATGATGTTGAAAACTGAACTGAGTACTGAAACGATCTGAGTTATTAAACTCGTAAAATCCGGATGGGTTATTTCCCTTGATGTAAGATATATCTCCCCCGGTTCTTTTTTCTGTGGTGATATTGGCACCAATGTTGAGTTCCGTCTTATCAGTAAAATAAAAAAACAATTTGGGATTTACTGTATAACGTTCAAACTTCGGTATCGCCGTTAATCCTATACCGGCTGGATCATACGGGGAATTACTATTGCGGGAAGCAAAAATTGTTATTCCTGTTTTGCCAAATTTTTTTCCATGGAATCCGCTACTGTTCAGGCCTCCTGCAGAAGTAACATCGAAATGAAACTTTAACTCCTGTTCTTCTTTCGGTGTTTTTGAAATCAGGTTTACCAATCCGGCAATAGCGCCACCTCCATACAAAGTGGATGCAGAGCCTTTAATCACTTCAAACTGTTTCAGGTCAAGCGGAGGAGTTTGCAATAACCCTAACCCGCTGCTGAAGCCTGCATAAAGCGGAAGCCCGTCCTTCAGTATTTGTGTATAGCGGCCATCCAGTCCTTGTATACGGATAGAAGCATTTGCCGAAGTAGCCGAAGTTTGCTGAGTAGTGATGCCTGTGCTTTCAGTTAATACCATGCGGATATCTCCCGGTTTCATATTGGCTTTTTCATCCAGTTCTTCACCCGCAATAAACTCTACCCTGGTAGGTATATCCTGAATAGTACGGCTGCTGCGGGTAGATTGAATGATGACTTCTTCTTCCTCTTCTTCTTTTGGTTTGAGTTGAACAATAAGCAAAGAATCCTTAATGGGCATAACTACCACTATTTCCTTTGTTTCAAAACTCACATGAGATATAATTAAAGTAACCTGTCTTGCAGGTAAAATAAGTCTCGCTTCTCCTTCATTGTTTGTTACCGGCAAATTCTCCATGCCTTTAGAAAGGATGGATACATTAGGTAGCGGTTCTCTGGTTTCAGCATTAATTACTTTAATCTTCAGAATATTCTGCCCGGATAAAGCAACAGAAAATAATAATACGGTAACGCATATTAATAATGTACGCATTAATAAAGTTTAGATTTATAAAAGTTAATTATTCCCCTTTAGGAGTTCGGTCATTAACTTAACCTGGGAGGTTGCCAAAAATCATAATCGA
This sequence comes from Chitinophagaceae bacterium, assembly GCA_044221225.1. Lineage (GTDB taxonomy): Bacteria > Bacteroidota > Bacteroidia > Chitinophagales > Chitinophagaceae > JJ008. The sequence continues at coordinate 249,040 of JBGAPQ010000005.1, read as the reverse complement.
CCCATGGAAGGGCGGATTGAATGTAAGCTGAGTATGCTACTTCCTCCTGAAGTTTTGGAAGCTCAAACAAGACAGGATAGTAAATGGTTGATACTGTTGCACAGCCTTCACAACTGAAAAAGGGTGAACAGCTGCCACAATCTTCATCACCCTTCTCATGGGCAGCGGTTTGCTCCATCTTATCATCGGGGCAACTATCTACAGCACAACAGGGTATTGCTGCCAGCAGGATAAGATAGAATGATAATATTAAACCTATTTTTTTCACTGCTGCAAAACTAATCGCTGCAATGAAATAAAAAGGAAAATAGGATAAGAATTATCGCAACATCAGTTCATTATATCATTCTCATTTTTGATGTTTCTTCTTTTTAATCTGAAAAACTCTTGATAAGTTAAATCCAAACCGGACTTCTGCTTTACCCCATTGACCGGTTGTTTCAGTAATAAATGCTCTTTCATTCATGCCTGTAGAATTGGAAAAATGTAACTGAAAGACGTGGCCGCCTGTCTCAATATCAAAGCCCACAGATGAGAAATGATAGTATCATCTATCTTTTTTCCTGCTTCCAGCTGATCAGGGAAAACGGAACGGCGTTGCAAACTAATTGATTAAAATTATTTAGTATCATCAGTAATATTAAGGCCAAAAAAAAGTGCCGGGAGTTACCACGGCACTTTGCTTCCTGAGACATGAAACCTTTTGCAAAATTCTTTTACTGTTAATTTTTAATCAGTATACCGGTGCCCGGCATTAATCCAAGTAGTAATCTTTAATTTTTCAGCTGCAGTTAATTTCGGTTGTGGTGATTTGGGCATACTATTACCAGTAACGGAAGATGAATTGATCTTACTCCACTGTGAAACAACACTGCAATCATTGTCAAAGTTGTAACCTGCAGCATTGGCACCATTCATATGACAACCTGAACCACTGCATCGGTTAGTAATGATGTTCCGAACTTCCGCAAAAAGAGGGCCTGATGCAACATTAGTCACCGATACAGCTGCAGTTTTTGTACATCCATTCGCATCTTTTACTCCTACTGTATAATTTCCTGTTGCTAATCCAGAAAATACATTGCTGACCTGGTAAGCGCCTCCATTAATATTATAAGTAAACCCTGTAGAACCTGCCGCTGTCACTGTTATTTTACCGGTTGCTGGAGTCACGCAAGGTGTATTGCTTACAATAGCCGTGGTAATAGTGATAGTTGTTGCAGAACATGGGTTTGTGCCTATTAATGTTACCTGGGTTGAACCAAGACAGCCAGTGGAATTCTTAGCTGTAACTGTATAATTACCTGCGGCCAATCCTGTGAAAGTACCAGATGCCTGGTACGTTCCATTACTCAAACTATAGGTAAAGCCTGTGCCACCTGTAGCTGTTGCTGTAATACTTCCGTTCGCCTGACCGGTAGTAGGATTAACCTGCGTTGTCGTTACTCCAACAGTTATACCTGAACATGGATTAGTAGCGCCTAACGCAACAGAAGTTACACCCATACACCCATTGGAATTTTTAGCAGTAACTGTGTAGTTACCTGCTACAAGGCCGGTAAAGGTTCCGGACGATTGAAAAGCTCCATTATTCAAACTATAGGTAAAGCCTGTTCCACCTGTAGCTGTTGCTGTAATACTTCCGTTCGACTGACCGGTAGTAGGGTTAACCTGCGTTGTGTTGACTACAACTGTAACGCCGGTACAAGGATTATTTACCGCAATTACTACTTGCTTAGTACCTAAGCAACCATTGGAATTCTTAGCTGTCACATCATAGTTACCAGCTGCGAGGTTTGCAAAAACGTTACTGGTCTGGAAAGCTCCGCCATTGATGCTGTATGTAAAGCCGGTACCTCCTGTGGCTGAAACGGTAATACTGCCGTTTGACTGGTTAGGTGAAGCATCTGTTTTTACAGCAGAAACTGCTACTGTAACACCTGCACAGGGATCTGTCATTTCAATACTAACCGTTGCAGTATCTGTGCAACCCCAGGAATTTCTTGCCACGAGAATATAGTTTCTGAAAGGTTCCAGACCCATGAAATTACCATCATCCTGAAAAGCAGCACCATTAAGACTATACTGGAAACCAGTACCGCCTGTAGCAGTAGCAGCAATACTTCCATTTGCCTGATTATTCGTTGCATCCGTTTTTGAAACCGAGAGCTGCATAGGATCTGAATCACAAGAAGGTGTTGGCATTTCATGTCGGCAAGAAAAAATTACTAAGGTCAGCACTAGTGCCGCAACTAGCAATAAGACCACCCGTGTCTTTTTCATAGTTTTAAATTTTTAAATGTAAATCCTCCGCCGGCAGCAGTTTTACTGCTGATGGAGGATAAAATAATTGTGGTGGTCGGTCAATATGGAGGCAATAGTTATTGTATTACTTCGTACTTGTATTTTTATTTAGAGTGCTTGTTCTTTTTAATTTGAAAAACTCTTGATAAGTTAAATCCAAACCGGACTTCTGCTTTACCCCATTGACCGGTTGTTTCAGTAATAAATGCTCTTTCATTCATGCCTGTAGAATTGGAAAAATGTAACTGAAAGACGTGGCCGCCTGTCTCAATATCAAAGCCTACAGATAAGGGGTGATAGTAGGCACTATCTGGCATACCGATAATGACATGAGAATAATCCCAGGTAAAAGCAATTCGCTGTGACAGTTTTAGACGACCAGCTACGCCAATGGCATAAATATTATTAGGGTCTGTTTCTAATGACACAAGGTTCTTATGCACCATCGTTGGCGATACCTGCAGGGTAAAAGCTTCACTGAATTTTCTTCCGATAATAGCCTGGAAATAATAAGCCAGTTTCGAAGTAAAAAAATTCTTCCTGTTTGGATCAGACCAATCGAGACCGTCCATAGTAATACCAGAAACCAGTGCAAAAGTGACCGGTGAACTCCAGGGGCCTTTTGACTGACGTACCGGAGCGTATTTAATAAAAGCATCCAGTTCCTTTTTATAAGTACTTCTTCCCACACCCACCATCAGGTTTTGGAGAATACCAAAATCAAATCCCATCCGCATACTGGCCTGGTCAAGACCAAAGAAATTTTTGTACCCCTGGTCGAGTTGTCCAAAGCGGTGGAGTATCCTGAAGTCCATAGTACCCGGATTTAAGAACTCCATAGAATGCCCATTAATGACTCTTGGAGATTTAAAGGCATATTTTATTCTTTCCTTCTTTGGTTTTTCTTCCCCTCCCACCAATTTTAAAAGGTCTTCATCCTGGGCCGATAAATGCACACTGAACAGTAGAGGAAATAAGCCTGTTATAAAGTAATGTGATAGCTTCTTCATAATAGTTGATTGGATTTTTAACTTTTAAGTGGTTCCAGCGAACAAGACACAATAATCTTCGCTGTTTTTGAAACTTTATCTGCTACCAGGCCGGGTATGGCAATTTTAAAATCAGACAACAGGACACTGAAAGATGCATTTGCATTTACCTTACCTCCCTGGACAACTAATTTCCCCTGCGTCTCCACATCCTTTGTTTCACCATGCATGGTAAGCTTCCCTTTCACGGTTACAGAATAGGTGCCATCTTTTGAATAATTTACCGTTTCATTATTGGCAATTGTTCCTTTAAACTCTGCTTTAGGAAATTTGTGGCTTTCCACATAATTCTCATTGAAATGTTCTTCCATTAAAGCCCTTTCAAACGCAAAACCTTTCATTAATACTGCAAATTGTATAGCTCCTGTTTTGGTATCTACCACACAGGTAGCCGTTCTGTTCACTCCTTCTATTTTCTCTGGAGATGAAGCAGATGTTGCATCAAAATCAATCTTCCCGCTTTTAGTATAAAACTTCTGTGCAAACCCTGTGGTAGTCAAGAAAAGCAAAGCGGCGGTAAGAAAAAAACTGTTTTTCATGTTCATGATTTTAGGTGTTTATGAATTATTTTTTTGTGTCTATCACACTGCGTACGAGAATAATATCAGAGCCCAGCATTTCATCTGCATTATACCCTGAACAAATTCCTTTAACAGTGACGGTAACTCCTCTGCTAACTGTAAGTGCCTCATTACTGTGCGCACTATCTATACTGCAGCGAACAGAAGACATTGAAGCTGTATCTCCAAGAATGACAGCATAAAAGCCCCTGTCATCCTTAGCGATTTCCTTTACCATTCCCTCTACGCTTAATACTTTGTCCCAGTATTTTTTGTTAGAAGCTTGTTCGTTACTTTCAAACTCTTTCAAAAGATCTATGGCACCAACAGTATAATCCGGTGTCAGTTTTGCCGTGTCTTTATGAGTCCGGTTGTATTCCTTATAGATATAGAACCCCACTGCTCCGGCAATTACAAGCAGTGAAAGCAATACATACCGGATGATTTTTTTACGTTTCATATTAGTGGCTTTTGGTTAGTTATTCAGCATACCGCTGTCTATCCATTTTTTTATGGTGGTGATCTGGCAATTACTCATTTTAGCCATTCCCTTGGGCATTGGGGAATACCCGGCAGAATGATTAATGGTTCCATATAACTTCCCGTTTTGTGCCATGGCTTTATCAGCAGCATAAGTACCCATTAGCGCATTACCGGATGGAAAACTGCCGGTATGACAACTGTAGCAATATTGCTGAAGTAACGGAATCACTTTTTGTACATAAGAAACAGTACCTGTCGTATCTGTGCAGGGAGCACTGTTAGCCCCTCCATAGAGAAGATCCTCTTTATCGTAATAACAGGAACTTATAAACAGAGCAGATACCAAGAATATCGCTGCTATAAAAATTTTTATTCTCATGGTTGATTTTTGTTTTAATTATTTAGTGAGCCGGCCGTGATCCATTTTTGTACCTGGCGAATTTCACAGTCTGATAATTTAGCTGAATTTTTAGGCATCGGTGAGTAACCGGCCTGATGAGCGATTGAACCGTATAGCTTACCATTTAGTGCAATAATCTTCACTGCATTGTAGGTTGACACATCAATATTTCCGCCAAGATTTGTCGGATTGTGACAGCCAACACATTTATTATCCATTATTGGTTTAATGGCCCCGCTGTAAGTAAACACTGCCGTATCGCAACTGGCTATACAGCTATTGTTTTTAGCACCCTGGTTGATCCATTTCTGAATTAATGCTTTCTGTGCTGTCGTCATTGCCGGCATCGGGGGTGGTGGCATCCTGTCACCATTTGTTTTTATTATTACCTTATACAGCTTACTATTTGCTGCATCGCCCGGTTTTACATATCCCATAATCTTTGTGTAGGTTGTAAGGTTTACTCCATCAGCATGTGTGATGTTATCATGACAACCACTCATCGTACAGTTAGATGAAATAAGGGGCATTATATTATTGACGAAATAAACAGAGTCGGGATTGCAATTGGAAGTTGGTGTTGGATTGCCACCACCCGTTCCCCCGCCTCCGGTACCACCGCCATTTCCCGGGTTCAATATCTCATGCCGGCAGGCATTCAGCACAACAAGTCCGGTGGCCAAAAAAATTATTGCATACGCTAATTTGTTTTTCATACAGGTTATTTTTGATTTAATAATCGATGGTTTTTGATATAAACCACAGCTGCCAGAAAACCATTAGTGAACAACTGGGTTAATAATGTAACCCTTCCTGTGTAGTATCAGATTACATTATCAAATTCAATAACAGATAAAAAAGGAGAAACTATGCCTGCCTGGGAGGCCGGAGGAGCAATGAGATATATTCAGAGGGAACGTCGCAGGGTAAATGACAAGTATAGGTTTGGGTTTCCCAACAGGAATAATCAGTTGAAACAATTTCATTAATCATCGGGGAATAGGCAACTGCAGTTGTCTGATGATTAGCATTATGACAAGGTAGTTGCTTATCAAAATCATCATCGGCAGATGTTCCATCATCACCGCCATAATAATGCATGGATATAAACTCAAAAAAGCTTAACGAAGGATCAAGCCTGTGATGTTGAAAAAAATGCTCAACAAGTTGCGGTAGTTTTAAAAACTGGCCTGCCTCGGTATTACCGATGAGGTGAATACTAATCAGAAGTATGGCCAGGTTTTTACGCATTTGTGACAATTGCTAAATATTCAAAAATGATGCCATGTGAACCGTAACGTAAGTCACATAAATATTATTGCCCTGAGTTCGCCGTTTAAACAATATTTAAAAAGTAATATAACGATTGACTGTTAGTAAAGCTCCTCAGGTAGGTTACCGGAGTAAAAGTTCACAGGGTTTTAGCCCCGTATGTTTTTTAAAAGCAGTGGAAAAGTGAGAAATGGAAGAATACCCCAGCATCATGGACACTTCAGTAACACTTAATCCTTTTTCGTACAACAGATATTTGGCATGCTCCATGCGCTGGCTTTGATAAAAATCAAACACAGTAGTACCGAATAACTCCTTGAACCCTTTTTTAAGATAGCATTCATTAATGGCTACTTTCCGGCTTAGTTCTTTAATAGTGATCGGTTCTCCGATATGCTGAATAAGAATTTCCCTGGCTTTTACGATCTTTTCCCGGTCTGCTTCGTTTGCAAGGAATTTGCAACTCACCACATCAATTTCTTTTTCACCCAGCATACAGTCAAGACTATATAATAACAACATCTGGGTTTGGGCATTAATATAAATATTCTCCAGAGAGTCGCTGTAAGTATGATTTAATACCCCTTCAAGTACCATTCTTGTTTTACCACAAAGGGGAAGAATTTTTGTAAAGGATGAATTATGCCGGAAGCTTAAAATATTATCAGTTAAGGCAGCATTCCCTTTCCGTGACTTCACAAACTGACTGAGGTGAACAGGAGAAAACCTGAAACTTACCACATCCACACTATCTGCCCTTTCCGTGCAGGTTTTAGAAGCATTGAACTGGCACATATCACACTCCATGTCCTTCTTCCGGCAATACACATTACCACTTACACAAAACTTAATTTCAAGGTAATTTTCATTCGGTTCCTGCTTTTGATAATGATATACCAGCATTCCGGTGTCCTCTATATTCCATTGTGGGTGACGGCGATACCTTTTGATAGTGTACTGAACCGAACCAGGAATCTGCTGCTCTTTTTCCTGGAGCAGTATCATTTGGTCTTGCATCAGGGTTTGCTTGTAAGCCAGGGTCAGTATATCCGGAGGATTATGCATAAAAAGGCGAATTTACAGCTAATCAATGATATTAATGGTGTAACGCCGAACGAGCCTGATCAGGTGCTGATTTTTAACAATATATGCTTAAAAAAACTTCAGTTTTTGCGGGTAACAGCTAACTTTGCCCGTCCCGCTGAAACCGGGTATATACACCTGCATGATTCATCCGCATACATATATTCATCCCAATGCAAGGCTGGCCACTAACGTAAAGATTGACCCCTTTACGGTAATTCACCAGGATGTAGAAATTGGTGATGGTACCTGGATCGGCTCCAATGTAACCATCATGGAAGGTGCCCGGATTGGAAAAAACTGTCGCATCTTTCCGGGGGCAGTAATTGCTGCCATTCCGCAGGATCTGAAATTCCAGGGTGAATATTCCAATGTATATATCGGCGATGGAACCACTATCCGTGAATTTGTTACCATTAACCGTGGTACCAAAGACCGTGAAAAAACGGTGATTGGTAAAAATTGCCTGATCATGGCATACTGCCACTTTGCACATGATTGTTTTGTAGGCGATAACTGTATTACCAGCAATAACACACAGGTGGCAGGACATGTAACAATTGGTGATTGGGCTATTATTGGTGGAATGTGTGCTGTACACCAGTTTGTAAAAATCGGCTCACATTCATTTATCAGTGGCGGCTCACTGGTTGGAAAAGATGTACCTCCTTATATCAAGGCAGGCCGTACACCATTAAGTTATGCCGGCGTGAACTCAATTGGATTAAAACGCCGCGGTTTTAGCGTTGACCGGATTAATCATATACTTGACATCTACCGTGTACTTTATAACAAAGGCATGAATACCAGCCAGGCGGTTGAGTTTCTCGAAGAAGAAATGCCCGCTACCGACGAAAGAGATGAAATAGTAACCTTCATCCGTGAGAGCGGAAGAGGCATCATCAAACGGTTCACCAAAGGAAGTAATGATGACGATCTCCCTATCTGATGCAGGAAAACGGTTCAACCGTGACTGGATTTTCCGCCATCTTTCCTTCACATTTGAAGCAGGAAAAGCCTACGCTATCACAGGACCGAATGGATCGGGAAAGAGTACATTGCTGCAGGTACTCAGCGGAGGAATGATGCTTAGTGAAGGACAAACTCAATGGACAATTGATAATAAGCAGCTGGAGAATGAACATATTTATAAACATGTTTCTATCTGTGCGCCATACCTCGAACTGATTGAGGAAATGACACTGATTGAATTTTTGAATTTTCACCAGGGATTCAAACCTTTATTACCCGGCTTTTCTGCCAATCAAGTCATTTCGATTATTGGTCTTGAAAAAGCTGTACATAAACAAATCCGTTATTATTCATCTGGTATGAAACAACGGGTAAAACTTGCCCAGTGTATCCTTTCTGATTCAATGATTGTTTTGCTTGATGAACCTTGCACAAACCTTGATGCAGCAGGCATTTATTTATATCATTCCCTGATAAGTAATTATTGCAAAAACAGGCTTGTTGCAGTTAGCAGCAATGACGAAACAGAATATAAATTTTGCACACATCTCATTAATATTAATAACTATAAAAGACAATGATGTCTCTTATCATATCCGGGGTTGACAAAAATCATAAATTAATTTCTTATTGCCCCGCATTTTTGATACCGTGAAAAAAACCATTGCCATCATATTGCTTTTACTCTTTACCGTGCAGACTTTCTATGCTGCAGCCTTTACAACCTGGTTTTTTGCCAACAAGGCTGCTATTGTAAAACAACATTGCATCAATAAAGACAAACCCGAATTGAAATGTGATGGCAAATGCTTCCTCAGTAAAAAGCTTAAAGAAGCTGAACAACACCAGAATGAAGAAGCGCCCATGCAAATAAAACAGTTGCTTGAAAGCAACCCCTTTACCATCACCACTATTACACACAGCATTACATCATTTCGTGCCGTATGTATTCACACTCCAAAAAATGCTGCTCTTTATAGGTTCACACCCGGCGAGTCAATCTTTCATCCGCCATCAGTTATCTAATCATCCTTTTCTGGCCCGTTTTTAATGGCTGTAAGAAACTGCAGCTATTACTCTTATATTTTTTATTTCTTAAAAGTTTAAACAAACACCCTTTGTTATGAAAAAATCATTATTGATATTACTATCAATTGCCGTTTTATGTGTTGTAGTATTTCTTACTGCCTGTTCGAAAGATGTGAAGGAAGCCAATCCCACCGAAGGACTAACGAAACTAACTGAAGGCTATGCCGCAGGTGCTGCGGCCAAAGTACAGGTGTATACAAAAGAAACATCCATTACTACAGGATATACAAAGTTTTATATTGCTCTTTATGATTCTGTCACAGGAAACCGTATCGAAGATGCGCATATACAACTTACCCCAATGATGGACATGGGAACAATGATGCATTCATCTCCCTATGAAAATCCTGTTTCAGAAGAAGCTGTTAACCATTTATTCCCTTGTAGTGTAACATTTATCATGTCTTCTATGGGTGGCACATGGACTTTGGAGATACAAGTACATAACCACCTGAATGATAAAGAAGGCTTGCTTACAATACCCATTACTGTAAACGAACCTGTTAAATCAAGGCAAAAATCTTTTACGGCAGCACATAATGGCGCTAAATACTTCATCTCGTTAATTGAACCTACTGCAACGAGTTCAAAAGTAGGTATCAATGATATGGAAATAGCTATCTATAAAAAAGCCTCTATGATGAGCTGGCCGGCAGACAGCAGTTTGTCTGTTACACTGACCCCTGAAATGCCCTCCATGGGCCATGGATCACCTAACAATGTAAACCCAACCCATACAGGCAATGGTCATTACAAAGGAAAAGTAAATTTTACTATGACTGGTTTATGGAGACTAAATCTCGATTTTATGTCTGGTACAGCCGTGGCTGACACCACTCAATATTTTGATGTTGAATTCTAGCAGTTAAAAAAGCGGGTGGGTTCTCCCACCTGCTTTAAATTTTTATTATGAAAAAGATTATATTATTCATACTATTCATCTGCTGTGCCCTGCTGATGCATTCACAAACACAGCAGCCTGTATTAACGGAAGACAGTTCCCGTATAGTCGAGCTGAGAGAAGTAACTGTAACTACTATACAAAAACCGGCTCAACAGCAGTTGATAAATTTTTTCAGGGCGAACAACTCTGCAACACTGGAAGAAATATTGAGTCGTCTTCCTGAGATATCTTTATTACGCCGCGGTTCTTATGGCATGGAACCTTCTATCCGGACTTTTAGCGGCGGTCAGATAAATGTGCTGGTAGATGGGATGAGAATACATGGTGCATGCACGGATAAAATGGATCCTGCAACCATTTATATTGAACCTGTTAACCTGGAAAATCTGCAGGTACAAACAGCTGCTAATGGCTTAATGAGTGGTTCATCCATAGGCGGCACGGTAAATATGAAAATGGCCGAACCAGATTTTCTGAATGAAAATAAAATAACAGGAATAATCAGCAGCGGATATCAAACAGCCGCTAAAAGTTTTTATGAATCAGCCCGGCTAAACTATTCAACGGGCAAATGGGCTTTCAGAATGAGTGGCACATACCGCAACAATAAGAACTATCGTAGCGGGGGTGGTGATATTATTGACTTCTCACAATACGAAAAAGTGAACTACTCCTTATCAGCAAAATACCAGCACAACGCATACACTTATTTCAAAGCAGACCTGTTAGGCGATGATGGATGGAATATTGGTTATCCTGCCTTGCCCATGGATGTAGGATATGCTGCCGCCAGGATTGTTTCGTTGAGTATGCACCGGGAAAATCAGTTAAAATCACTATACAAATGGCAGGTTAAAATCTACGCTAATAAGATTGATCATGCCATGGATGACACCAAAAGGCCCAACGTTCCAATGCATATGGATATGCCCGGATGGAGTAAAACTTATGGAGCTTATTCAGATGCAGAACTTAAAATAAATAAAAATCAAAGACTGCTGTTCAGGGCAGATGGTTCTTCTACTTTTTTAAAAGCATCGATGACAATGTACCAGGCAGGGCAACTGCCAATGTACATGCTGACCTGGCCTGACAACAGAAAAAATCAATACGGCATTTCTGCTTCCTGGCTTATACAAACAGACAGCACACTAAAACTACAGCTAACAGGAAGAGCTGACTTTATTTCCAATAAATTAGTTTCGCAGGAAGCTAAAGACCAGGTAAGTATTTTTGGCTACCCCTCTTCTGACCGAAATGATTTTTTGAAAAATATTTCAGCATTATTGTCTAAAAAAATTTCCCAACGGATAAAAATATCCGCCAGTATAGCTTACACTGAAAGAATACCAACAGCCAGTGAGTTATATGGCTTTTATCTGTTCAACAGTAATGACGGGTACGATTATATAGGCAATCCAAAACTGAACATTGAAAAATCACTACAGGCAGATCTGTCTGCTACGTATAATTGGAAAAACAACCGGATACAACTCAGCTATTTTTACTCCCGTTTGGTTGACTATATAACCGGTACAATCAATTCCTCTTTCAGTACCATGACTATCGGTGCCTATGGTGTGAAAGGGTTTATCAATATCCCTGATGCAAGTGTAACCGGACTGGAAAGCAGCCTGATCCTAAAACCAGCCCCTTCTTTTGATATGGTTTCTACATTACGATGGACATTAGGAAAAGATAATGAAGGGAATCCTTTACCCTTTATTGCTCCATTAAAAAATATTACATCGATACGGTACCAACTGAAGAAATTATCGGTACAGGTTGAAACGGAAGCGACCAGTAAACAAGACCGTGTAAATATTAAATCCGGGGAAGATATAACGCCGGGATATTTTCTATTGCATACAAGGTTCGGCTACAATACAAGGATATTTGATCGTACCATTGAACTGCAGGCAGGAATAGAGAATATTTTTGACAGAAAATATCATGAACATTTGGATTGGGGAAATATTGCGAGACCTGGAAGGAATGTATACGCACAGGTGAAGATATTTTTCTGAAATAGTCTACCGCTGACTTGCGATCAGCAAATTCAGATCGGTGTACTTCAGGTCAAATCGCTGGCTGAGATAGAAATTAGTCAATGCTCCTTTAAAAAGATAGATACCGCTGCGCAGGTGCAGTTTATGCCAAACCAAATTCTCAAACCCGCCTTCCTCTCCGGCCTCCAGCAATAAGGGCATCAATACGTTGCTGATGGCTTGTGAAGCTGTGCGGGCAAAACCAGAAGGGATATTGGGTACACAATAATGTATCACCCCGTATTTCATAAAAATGGGATGTTCATGCGATGTTATTTCAGAGGTTTCAAAACATCCACCACGGTCAATGCTCACATCAATAATCACAGACCCCGGACGCATATTGCTCACCATTTCTTCAGTAACAATCAGTGGAGTTCTTCCAGTTTCAGAACCCAATGCACCAACGGCCACTTCACATGTCTTTAATTGTTTGGCCAGTAATCTTGGCTCAATCACAGAGGTCCACATCCGCTGACCAATGTTATTCTGCAATCTTTTTAAACGATAGACGCTGTTATCAAACACTTTTACAGAAGCCCCTAATGCTAGGGCGGCTCTTGCTGCATACTCACCTACTATTCCTGCACCTATTATAATAACTTTTGTTGGTGCAATCCCGGATATACCACCCAGCAACACTCCTTTCCCATGATTGGCAGAGCCGAGATATTGGGCAGCAATCAGCATTACAGCGCTTCCGGCAATCTCACTCATACTGCGAACGATAGGATAAGAGTCACTGTCATCTTTCAGGTTCTCAAAGGAAATAGCTGTTACTTTTTTTTCCATCATTTTCTCCAGTATCTCCGATTTCATCACAGAAAGATGAATAGGTGAAATGATGATCTGGTTTAATTGTAATAAAGGAAGGTCCTCATCAATAATAGGAGCACTTTTTACCAGTATAGGAGCTTTAAATACGCTTTCTCTGTCATATACAATCTTTGCACCCGCCTCGCTATAATCTTTATCCCTGAAGTGTGAAGCTTCTCCGGCATTGTGCTCTATTATTACCTGGTGGCCGTTACTGATAAGTACACTTACTGCATCCGGTGTTAATGCAATTCTGTTTTCCTGGAAGGCGATCTCTTTCGGTATACCGATCATCATACCCTCAGATTTTGGACGTATGTCCAGAGTCTCCTCCAGGGTTTCATAGCTGAAAGATGTACTTATCTTGGGTTTTTGCTGGCTCATGAAGTTGGTTATGCTGATCGGCTAAAGCCGGTCTCAAAGCTACTTAATTATTAGCTATTTTAAGCCTTCTTGTATTACTATCAACGAGTTCGATATATACATGAAGGGTATTATCAGGGAATATGCCCGGCGCTTTTTCCGGCCATTCCACCAGGCAGATATAGCCGCTGTAAAGTGCATCTTCAACGCCGGCTCTTTGGGCTTCTTCTTCATCTTTTAGGCGGTAAAGATCAATATGAAAGAGTGGTCTTTTGGTACCCTCACAATCATATGCATACTCATTGATGATAGAAAAAGTGGGGCTCCCCACCACATCCTTAACCCCTTTTGCATCGCACAGGGCATGAATAAAAGTAGTCTTACCCGCACCCATCTGGCCGTGAAAAGCAAAAACAGTAGCATTACCCGCTGCTTTCCAAAACATCGTTGCAATTTCATTGATACTGTCCAGTGCAAACTGCCATTCCATTGGGCAAATTTAGTACGATATAGCAACGATGTTGTAAACATATTTCCTTTGTCGCAAAATCCGTTTTTAGCCTTTTGGTAAATTTGCAGTATGGAAAATGTACGATGGAAAGTAGATGGTATGGATTGTACCACCTGTGCACTCAATATTCACAAGTACCTGGAGAAAAAGGGAGCGAAGAATATTAAAGTGAATTTTGCGACCGGTTATGTAAGCTTTGATAGTAGTGGCGAGATAGCAGAAGATAAACTGGCTTCAGGTATCAATGGTCTTGGATACAAAGTGGCCAATCATCTGCAAACAGATACAAAAGAAAAAAAGCCTTTCCTCTCTACTCATCTCCAGCGTTTCTGGTTCTGTTTTCCCTTCACGGCAGTTTTGATGCTCCACATGATTCCCGGCCTGCATATTCATTGGCTAATGAATCACTGGGTCCAGCTGGCACTTACTATTCCCGTTTACCTGGTTGGGATGAGTTTCTTTGGTAAAAGTGCCTGGAAAAGTATCCGTAACAGTATGCCGAATATGAATGTATTGATAGCAGTGGGGTCAACTGCTGCATTTGTATATAGCTTGTATGGATCATTAACCGGGCAAGCGGAGCAGTATATGTTTTATGAAACGGCTGCTACTATTATCACTCTTGTTTTCCTGGGTAATTACCTGGAAGATACCTCCATTGCTTCTACACAAAGAGAATTGAATAAACTGGCTAAATCTCAAAAGGTGATGGCCAATATGATCGCTTTTGATGATGAGCATAAAGAACAGATATTTCCTGTTGAAAATACAGACCTGAGAGTGGGTGACCTGATCTTGATAAAAAGCGGTGAACAAGTACCTATCGACTGTAAAATACTGTGGGGCGATGTACATGTGAACGAAGCAATAATTACCGGCGAAAGTTTACCGGTTCATAAATTGGCAAAAGACAAACTGATCGGCGGTAGCTTGATTACCGATGGAACAGTGAAAGCACAGGTAACAGCAGTGGGTGATGATACTGTATTATCAGGAATATTGAATATGGTGAAGCAGGCACAGGGAGAAAAACCTCCGGTCCAATTGCTTGCCGACAAGATCAGTGCTGTATTCATTCCAATTGTTCTTGTTATTGCTGTAATCACACTGGCTGTAAGCTGGATCATATTAAAGGATTTTACCCCTGCATTGATGCGGAGTATTGCCGTACTGGTGATCGCCTGCCCTTGTGCAATGGGATTGGCTACACCAGCTGCTATCGCTGTTGGACTGGGCCGGGCGGCCAAAACAGGGATTCTATTTCGCAATGCCACCAGCCTGGAGACATTTAAAGATATTAAGCAGGTGGTGTTTGATAAAACCGGCACACTTACCACCGGTAAGTTCACCATTGGTGACTGGCAGATCACAAATAGTACAATTGGCGAGGAAGAATTCAAAAGAATTGTGTTCTCTTTAGAAAAATATTCTAATCACCCTATTGCAAAATGTATCACCGATACATGGAAAACAAAGGATCAGATTCAGTGGAAGAAGATTGAAGAAATCAAAGGCCTGGGAATGCAATCAGAAGATAAGGAAGGTAATGGCTATACTGCCGGTTCTTACAGAGCCGCAGAAGGTCTGATAAAAGATGATTCACATAATGTGTATATACTTAAAAACGGTCAACTGTTGGGGTGGATCGATGTAAAAGATGAAATAAGACCCGAGGCAAAACCTGTTGTTGATTATCTCCATAGTAAACATATCAAAACGATCCTGCTCAGCGGCGACCGGCTGGCTAAATGCAACCAACTGGCAGTTCAGTTAGGCATTGATACAGTTATTGCCGAACAGTCTCCTGAACAGAAACTTAAAAAAATTGCTGCCCTGAGTGAAAAAATACCGACTGCTATGGTGGGCGACGGCATCAATGATGCCCCGGCACTTGCCAAGGCAACGATCGGTATTTCGATGAACGAAGCTTCCCAGATCGCAGTACAAAGTGCACAGGTGATATTAATGAACCATGGACTGAAAAATCTGCCTACTGCTTTAGGTTTAGGGAAACATACCTACCTAACTATCAAACAAAATCTTTTCTGGGCCTTTGCTTACAATATTGTTGCCATTCCGGTTGCAGCCTTTGGTTTTCTTACCCCAACTTTTGGAGCATTGGTGATGGGCATGAGTGATGTGGTTTTAGCCATCAACTCAGTTCGCCTCTTCGTGAAAAAAGTAGTGTAGTCGTGAGTGGTGAGCCGTCAGTCGCAACCAACCCTCATTTATTCGTTGATTTTCTCTATTTTACAGAAAACAATAAAAGATGTTTCTCGAACTGGCTCATACAAAACTAGATGTCTTTAAAGTTTCAAGGGAGTTTGTGCTGACTTGTTATAAAGAGACTAAAGAATTTCCTCCTGAAGAAAAATTTGGAATGATTTCCCAAATAAGAAGAGCTGCGTTGTCGGTTCATCTAAATGTTGCTGAAGGGTGCTCAAGAAGATCAGCAGCAGAAAGAAGAAGGTTTTATGAAATATCAAGGGGCTCTTTGACCGAAGTAGATACAGCTTTTGATATTGCCGTTCAATTAAATTATACTTCTAAAGAAAAATTAAAAGAATTAGGGATACTCATCGTCAGAGTTTTTCAGCTTATTTCTAAGATGATGTGAAAATAGCGAATATGACTCACGATTCACCATTCACGATTCACGGCATACTCAAACAATACTGGGGTTTCGATGCATTTCGTCCGTTGCAGGAAGAAATTATCAAGTCTGTTCTGGAAGGTAAGGATACACTGGCACTTATGCCCACCGGTGGTGGTAAATCAATATGTTACCAGGTTCCTGCCATGGCGAAAGATGGATTATGTCTTGTTATTTCACCTCTGATCGCACTAATGAAAGACCAAGTTGAAAATCTCCGGAAAAAAAGCATCACTGCTTTTGCTATATACTCCGGGATGAGCAGGAAAGAAGTGATTAACGTTTTTAAAGTAGCCACTGAAAGCAATTGCAAGTTCCTGTACGTTTCGCCGGAAAGATTAGAAACAAGTTTATTCAAAGAATATCTGCCGGGGCTTGACATTTCTTTGATAGCAGTGGATGAAGCCCATTGTATATCCCAATGGGGTTATGATTTTCGTCCGCCTTATTTACGCATTGCATCACTTCGGGAAGAATTACCCGGCATTCCCGTTCTTGCGTTGACTGCCTCTGCCACTCCTGATGTACAAAATGATATTTGTGACAAACTTGCATTCAGTAATCCTTGTATTTTTCGCCAGTCATTCGAAAGAGCAAATCTTTCTTACAGCACTTTTAGAGTTGATTCAAAAATCAATAAAATCATTGAGATCGTACAAAAAGTTCCGGGCAGCAGCATTATATATTGTAAAAGCAGGAAAAGAACCAAAGAAATAAGTGAACTGTTGCAATTACAGCATATCTCATCTGATTTCTATCATGCTGGATTAGTACAAGAAGACAGAAATAAAAAACAGGAAGCCTGGATAAATAATAAGACAAGAGTGATAGTATGTACCAATGCATTTGGGATGGGGATCGACAAACCTGATGTAAGAACCGTTGTACATGCTGATGTGCCGGATTGCCTGGAAAATTATTACCAGGAGGCTGGCCGTGCCGGCAGAGATGGCGAAACATCCTACGCTGTTCTGCTGTATGATGAAAGAGATTTGCAGGAGCTGAAGGGAATGGCATCACTGCGTTTTCCATCACAGGAAGATATACGGGGTGTATACCAGTCTGTAGCCAATTATCTTCAAATACCAACCGGCGCCGGAGAAGGTCAGTATTATGATTTTGACATTTCCGACTTCCTGAAAAAATTTAACCTGAACAGTCATACCACTTTGTATTCATTAAAAGCATTGGAGCAGGAAAGCTGGTTATCATTTAATGAACAAGTATTTCTTCCTTCATCCGTAATGTTTACAGTAAATAAAGGTTCGCTGTATGAGTTTGAGAAAAGCAACCCTCAACTGGAACCTTGTATCAAAACCCTGCTAAGAGCTTATGAGGGTATTTTCGATCAGCCAGTAAATATTTCTGAGAAAGTAATTGCCGGATTGATGAAAGAAGATACTGAAAAAGTAAAAACACAACTGACAGAACTAAATCGTTTTGGCATTATAGAATACCAGCCACAGAAAGATACCCCACAATTGTACCTGTTAAGAAACAGGATAAAGGCTGAAGATATTACTATCAATATGCAGGCCTATAACAAAAGAAAAGATCAGTTTCAGCACCGGGTTAAGCAGATGGTAAACTATGTAAACGAAGAAGCAGCATGCCGTAGCCGTATCATCGGTTCCTATTTTGGAGATGAGCTTATCAGGGCCTGTGGTATTTGTGATAATTGCCTGAGACAAAAAGCTGCCACTTTAAGCAAGGAAGAATTTGAAACACTGCATCATCGTATTATCAATATGGTGAAATACGAATCATTACATACAAAAGAATTGCTGCAAAAATTAAATGGCATCAAAAAAGAAAAAGCCTGGAAGGTGCTGGAATTCTTACAGGCTGAAAATAAAATTAATGTGGATAGTACCGGGTGGGTTAAACTAAAATAAGCTTTTCCTCTTTCTGCTTCTTCCCCCCAAACCAAGTACACCAAGTAAGGTTCTTACAATCGTATTACCGGCAGTCCGGGTCATGCTTCTTACGGTAGGGTCATCAAAAATGGTCTTTTCTTTTTTAGTAGTTGTTTTCTTTGTCGTCTTTTCTTCTGCCTCCTGTTCTTCTTTCTTTGCAGCATCTTCTAACTTCTCTGTCAGGATCTCGTAAGCGCTTTTATTATCAATAACCTGGTTATACTTAGCTGCAATTTTCGATTTGCCGACCAATGAATCAATTTCCATTTCAGACAAAATATCCATCCGGCTTTGCGGCGGCCGTATCATACAATGTACCAACGGTGTAGGGATGCCTTTTTCATTCAATATAGTTACCAATGCCTCACCAGTACCTAATTGTGTTATCAGGTCTTCCGTTTTATAAAAATCTGTTTCAGGGTAGTTCTCAGAAGTTTGTTTGATCACTTTTCTGTCAGCAGCTGTAAAAGCCCTTAATGCATGCTGCACTTTTAATCCCAACTGTGCCAGTACAGATGCCGGAACATCCATGGGATTTTGTGTGCAGAAATAAATACCTATTCCTTTTGACCGGATGAGTTTGATAATAGTTTCGATCTGTTGCAGTAATGCCTCATTCGCTTCCTGGAAAATAAGATGTGCTTCATCAATAAACATTACCAGTTTTGGCTTATCCATATCACCCTCTTCCGGGCAAGTGGCATATAATTCTGCCAGGAGTTGTAACATAAAGGTGGAAAACAGTTTTGGTCTGTCCTGCAGATCTGTTACCCTGACTATGGATATAATACCACGACCATCATCACTGATACGCATCAGATCATCCACTTCAAAACTTTTCTCCCCAAAGAAAACATCGGCTCCCTGTTGCTGCAGTTCAATTACCTTTCTTAGTATGGTGCCGGTAGATGTTGTGGAAATCTTACCATAGGTTTTCTCCAGCTCTGCTTTCCCTTCATCACTTACAAACTGCAATACTTTGGTAAAATCTTTCAGATCAAGTAACGGCAGCTTATTATCATCACAGTATTTAAAGATCATTGCCACAAAACCACCCTGCGTATCATTCAATCCCAAAATTTTTGAAAGTAGCACAGGTCCAAACTCACTTACTGTGGCCCTGAGCCTTGCTCCTTTTTGTTCACTCAGTGTCAGCAGGTCAACGGGGTAAGCTGCAGGTTTGAATTCAATATTCAATTTCTGGCACCTGTCTGTAATTTTATCATTCGGTGTACCTGCCGCAGCAATACCGCTCAGATCTCCTTTAATATCCATGAGCAATACAGGTATGCTTGCATCACTTAAGCCTTCTGCCAATACCTGCAGTGTTTTTGTTTTACCAGTACCGGTAGCGCCGGCAATCAATCCATGCCGGTTCAGTGTTTTAAAAGGCAGCAGTACATCTGCATCCGCTACCACATTGCCATCCAGCATGGCGCAACCGATCTTGAAAGATTCACCTTTGAAAGTATATCCTGCTTTGACTAACTCTAGAAATTTTGCGCTATCTGCCATCGAAGTATTTTTTGGAAAGTTAATGGAAATCAGGGAATTGAATAAGAATATGAGGCTCCTGAAACTGATTGTTTTAATATATATTATTATTGTTTATCAATAAATACATATCTTTAATCAAAAATTATTTGATGAAAAACTTTTTAATTTGGGCAATAGCTATATCCCTTCTTCTGGCAGGCGTCCTCTATTATAGCGTTGAAAACATAACAGTCTCTTCATCAGTTGAAGGAGAAACAAGTTCTATTGATTTGCCGGAAAGCGATACTGCTTTTGGCGGATTATTTTACTCTCCAAATATTACAGACAGCATCCCCCACTATCTTCATAAAAAAATTACTGATAGTGTAGCAGAAGTTAAAAAATCGCTTTCGTTTGAAGGGCAGAGACAGGCGTATAGAGGATACAGTGTTGGTTTTATAGGGGTCGCAAAACTTAAAGTATATAATCAAAGAAATCATTTAATAGCCTTTCTTGATTCCTTAAATAGTCTTCGTAGCAAATTGTCGAATCCAGCGGATAGTAGTCCAATAACATATAATCAGAAGAAAATTGATAGCTTAATTCAACTCTACGGCAGTAACACTATAAATAAAGACGAAACAATTTATTGTATCTCATTAAGATCCTATAAAATGGAAAACAACAGCAGTTTTTTTATTCAAAATGGAGGCTATCACCTTGCATATGTAGCATGGGACTCATCAAGAAAATCCTCAAAAATGAATGCCCGCTTTGGCCACTACGCAAGAAAAGAGATACCAGTTATGTACTCACAAAATCAAAAAACAGTCTATATACCTGTTGTTAAGAGCACATACAAAATGGCAGGAGCTATTCTCAACATTTGGTTTTTCGTCCTGCTTTTTTATTCAATACTTGTTTTACTAATACTACCTATTTTCATCCTGTTATCAATTTCTGGCGGAAAGGTATTTACCGCCAGAAACATTCTTGGTCTGAAAATCATTGCATATTCACTATTATTCTTTACTGCACTAAAAATATCTGAACCGTTTATACTGCATGCTATTTTTAAAGCCAAGATACCAAACGAAATGAGACAGATGAGTTTTCGGGAAATCCTAAACGATTCTTTACCATTAGTCATTATAACCTTAATCGTATTTTTAATATGGAAAGCATTCCAAAAAGGATTTAAACTTCAACAACAAGAAGACCTAACTGTATAATTATGCCCATCGTTGTAAATCTCGATGTAATGCTGGCAAAACGAAAAATGTCGCTTACCGAACT
The DNA here is from genome assembly GCA_044221225.1 of Chitinophagaceae bacterium. GTDB lineage: Bacteria > Bacteroidota > Bacteroidia > Chitinophagales > Chitinophagaceae > JJ008. Next base: position 227,845 of record JBGAPQ010000005.1, on the reverse strand, counting down.
AAGTGAAAAAGTGGGTATTGCTATAGCCAACCTAAGCATACTAAAAACGGGTAAGGCCAGAGCCATCCGCTTTTCAACTCTAGAGGATATCTGTAAGGCGCTAGAGTGCCAGCCCGGTGATATACTGGAGTATATGAATGAAAAGGATTATAAAAAATTGATGGGACTATAAATCTTCTTCTCTTTCCAGCATCAAAATAGCACTCTGCGGCACAATAAAATATTTCTCATTCTCATACATCACTTCAGTGACACCGCTGAGCAGGAAAATGGCGAGATCACCCTCCTTAGCCTGCAATGGCACATATTTCACTTTTTCATCCTCCCCTTTCCAGGCCTCATCCTCCACCGGCATCGGTATAGCATAACCGGGACCTGTTTTTATCACATAGCCCTGCTGCACTTTTTCTTTTTCCTGCACACCCGGAGGTAAATACAACCCGCTTGCCATTTTCTCATCCGGCCGGCTTGGTTTTATCAATAACCGGTCACCAATTACGATCAGTTTTTTCAGGCGATTATCAGGCGTTAAATGCATGGCACAGTTTTTTATTATATAAAGCAAAAGTAGAAAGCAAAGGGTTCGAAACAACGGTGTTTTAACAAAATATTCAGCCCGGATACTTGAACCCCCGAAATGCTTTAACTTTATTTGTCACCAATATAAAACCACCAGAAAATGGAAGCTAAGAAACCTAAAATTTTGTTGTGCGAAGATGATCCTAATCTCGGAAGTGTCCTGAAAAACTATCTTGAACTGAATGATTACGACGTAACCCTGGAAAGAGATGGCCGTCTTGGCCTGGCTGCTTTTCAACGGGAAAAATTTGAACTCTGCCTGCTGGATGTAATGATGCCTAATATGGACGGATTTACCCTCGCAGAAGAAATACGGGATGTAGACCCCGACATACCTCTCTTTTTCCTGAGTGCTAAAACAATGAAGGAAGATGTGATCCAGGGCTATAAGCTCGGCGCAGACGATTACATCACCAAGCCCTTCGACAGTGAAGTGCTGCTACTGAAAATAAAAGCAATCCTGAAAAGGAACGAAGAGCAGAACAAGGAAAGCGAAAACAAAGAGTTTGACCTGGCCAGCTATCATTTCAACCCTAAACTGCGTCAGCTGACACATAGCGGTGTAACACAAACATTGTCACCCAAAGAAAATGAGTTGTTGAAAATGCTGGCGGAGCACCTGAATGATCTGTTACCAAGGGAACAGGCATTAAAGAAAATCTGGGGCAGCGATACCTATTTCAATGGCCGCAGTATGGATGTGTACATTGCCAAACTCCGGAAATACCTGAAAGATGATGAAAAGATTGAAATAGTGAATATCCATGGTAATGGGTTCAGGCTGGTGGTGCAGGGATAAATTGACATTTTACTCTATTTTTATTAAAAGGGACATCAAAATGATTTTGCTGTCCCTTTCTTCTTATTAAGAAGGCCTTTTCCGGAGCGAGGTCTTATTTCAATAATCCCGGATTAATTAAGAAGTGTAGTTATAATGAATTTCCCTATTGAACAGAATACTTTCGCTTGAACAAACAAAAAGGATAATCATAATAATTTAGATAACAATTCATTTCAATTTAACAAGGACTGTGACTGGCGCCATAAAATATTCAAATCCCTGATCTATCTGCCAATAAAGAACAATTCTGTTATTAACAATTTCATATTTATATAAATTGTTACGGCCCCACTCCATATATCCGGCTATATTTTCATACCCTTGTCTGATAACTATGACTTTCGCTATATCACCAGGTAGGAGTATTTTTGAAAAGTCGCCCAGGTCCATACTGAAAACGAGTGAGTCACCTGTACTATCCCACTTCATGTCTTCAAATATAATTTCATTATTGGAGCCACTGATAATATTGTATGGCGTACCCCGGCCAGTATATTTTGAACAAGCTGCGCAAGCCATCAGGGCTGAAAGAATTGCCAGATGAAAATATTTTTTCATAACTTTTTTTTAAGGTTTGAAGGAATAAAGTGCCTAATAACTTATCCATCCATCCAAATGATACTCTGCTTCATTTGGGTTTGCCATATTAAATTGTCCGTGAAAATCAAATTCACCACAGCTGCCATTAAATCGGCCACGGCCACTCAGTATAGCTCCTCTACCCCTGAACCCTACTACTGTTTCAGAAACGGGGAATGTTTCACCAGATACTGCAGAAGTAAACAATGCATTCCCATGATCATCATATATAACAGAGTTAATAATCTTTCCTTGTATAGTAATTGGAAAATGATAACTGTTGTTGGCAGTAATCAACCCATTAAAATCGCCGGCCTGTATTAGTGGCAAAGGGGCACTTGTTACAGGATAGTTTAATACATCAGCTACGGCCGCATTGACAGAACCCAATGGCGGACCACTAGGGGTGTTACTATAAACAAGCTGGTTAAAATAATTTTTACAATTACCTAAATGTGTAGCAGTACCTGTGCCACCACCCGGAAAGTTAGCAAAGCCAGTATAAGTAATGCCACCAACTACTACAGGCACAGGTGCAGTGGGGGAAACTCTATAAAATGTACGAAAGTCTGCTTTAAATTTTTTTCTTGGCTCATCCTTCCTGCAGGACGTAAGCAGCATTACTGAAAGTGATGACAATACAATAGCCGCCACCAAAGTGGTTACTTTTTTCATATACTTAATTTTAAATGGTTACAATTGAATTAGACTACTAAAACCGTGAGTCTTTAACAGGTCAGAGTAATTTCAAAATCATAAACAAACTTAAGCTGATAGGTAAGACTAGACAATCCCCCTTTTGTTGTAGCAGGGAAAAGTAAATCAATGATGATTGCTGTGGTATTTGTGAATAGCTTCACTCCGGTTGCTTACATGCAGTTTCTGGTAAATATTGAAACAGTGCCGCTTTACAGTTTCAATGCTGATGTCAAGGCGGATTGCAATTTCTTTATACAGTAATCCCTGTACAAGCAGTTCGAGCAGTTCATTTTCTCTCCTGGTTAATTGCTCCAAATCCGGATTGGGTTTTTTATTAAATGTCATCACTACTTTACGGGCTACCTCGTTGCTCATTGGGCTACCACCATTTTTCAGGTCAATGATAGCTTCAAGCAGTTTGGCAGGGGCTGTTGATTTTAAGATATATCCATGTGCACCGGCTTCTAATGCTTTAAATATTTTTTCATCGTCATCATACGCAGTACACATCATACATAAAGTGGCGGGTGATTCTTTTCTGATAAATCTTACTAGTTCGATGCCATTTATTCCCGGGAGATTGATATCAATCAGAGCAATATCCGGTTGCCCGGCTGGTAATTCCTTTTGTGCTGTTTCTGCATTTTCAAAAGCTGCCACACATTCAAACCCTTCTGAACCGCTGAATAATACTTTCAACGCATTACGATAGTTAGCCAGATCCTCTATTACTGCAACTTTGATCATAATTATAATGCTGTAATTTACATTTTTTTAAGCGCCAGCTTATCCCCCTTTTGTGTTATGTCCAGGCAAAGGAAGATTAAATTGTATTGTTGTTCCTCCCTGGCTTTTTATTTCCATCATTCCTTTTAATTCTTTCACCCGTTGCGCCATATTGCGCAAACCATTACCGCTTCCGTTCTGCAGTATGCCGGGGGAGATACCTTTGCCGTTATCATAAATAATGAGCTGTATTTCGCTATTAATAGTAACACTAATACCTGTTTTGGAAGCTTGGGCATGTTTTACTATATTATTCAATGCTTCCTTCAATAATAAAAAAATATGGCGCCGGGTAGTACCATCCACTTCTTTTTCAGGGATTGAATCCGGCTGGAGAAACGAACATTCGATGCCCACATCATCCAAATATTTAACAGCATATCGTCTCATGTAAGCAACGAGGCTTTGCAGTGAATCATTGCTTACATTTAATGTCCAGACTATTTCGTTCATTTTTTGTGCCAGGTCTTCTGAATATACAGCAATCTTGGACAGTTGCTCTTTAGGATTGATAGTAGTTGTATCCATTCCGCTTAAAAGTCGGATTGCCGATACCTCACCGCCCACATCATCATGCAGATCACGGCTAATCTTTGTTATAGTTTCAAGACGAGTCTGGTATTCCTTTTCTAATAATTGTTTTTGCTGTTGCATTTTTCTTTTATGGCTGATATTAAATGAAAGAAGCAACAAAACTGCAGCTGACATTGTGAAGATGGTTGAAAAAACGAGTATGCTTGTTATTTCATTCATTTCCTTGCTGCATGCAATCCTTTCCAAAGGAAAACATGTACTACTAAAGTTAAAGCATGGTTTATATAAAAAGAGAAAAACCTGAATGTACCTGTCGGTTCCTTCAGTAAAGAATTAAGTAACCCTATCAACACGATATTATGAGAAAAGTAAAGAATAAACCCCGTGCTAAACCAATAGACAGGATCTTTACTTAGCGGAGTTTCTATCTTATTGTCTATGAATATAATAGCAAGGTAAATGATTGCAAAACATAAAACAATGGCTCCCCCAATTGTCGGGAACGAAGTATTTAAACGATAAACACCGTTGATTATAAAATAAATTATATCCCAGGCAAATAAAGTAGCTGCCAGTGTAAGGGCACATTTTTTAATCCACTGATTTGCAAATACACCGGCATAAAATGTTATGAGGCTGCAATAGAAGAAAATAAAATAAATATTGTAAAGCCAGTGGTTATTTAAATGCAAAAAGCGACCAGTAATTTTACCAGTTACTTCAATCAGAAAAGTTAGTACCCAGGCGAGAATAAATACCTGCCATTCAAAGGACTTCTTTTTGCGCCAGCAACGTATAGCAAGCACAGCAGTTATAAGCTGAATAACAGGTATACCCCAGCGAATGATTTCTTTAATGGTAAATTCCATTATCAGAGGCTGTTACCAGGGTCTTCACAGTTTGGCGGGCATAGTCCTGTGTTTTCGCCACCGGGGAATAATACCCATATTTTGCCATTACTATTCACAATATCTTTCATCGTATTCTCTTCAGCCGGATCTTTTTTACTTTCCTTTTCTACTTCAATGCAAGGAACAATTGCAATTGTCATTTGTGTGTGAGAACCATCCATCCTCATATATCTGGTACATTCATATTTATTCGACTGGATACATTCTTCAGTAAACCTGATGAAATAATAGCGATAGCCATCAAATTTTATTTGCTCCTGAACTAGGTGTTCTCTGAATTTATCAAATTTAGAATTCCAAAATCTTGCATAACTTGTTATTGCCGTTTCTTTTGTATTGCATATTTTTCTGTGCAACTTTACATACTCGCCAAGTTCTTTGTATTCGATTTCATAAATATTTACACTGCTTAATTTTTCTGCCTTTGTCATAGTTTTAATTTTTAAATTTTAAAAAAAATCGAGGCCATTATATAAATAGTACAAGCGTAAAGTACATTAATACTCGTTGTGAAGTCAATACCCCTTTTGTGTTATTCTTAAGAAAACTATGAAAATAAATATCCCGAAGTAGAACCTGGTTTTTTCCCCAAATGCTCATAAGCCTTTTCAGTAACTTCTCTTCCCCTTGGTGTTCGTTGCAAAAAGCCTTCCTGTATAAGGAATGGCTCATATACTTCTTCTAATGTGCCGGCTTCTTCACCTACCGCAGTTGCAATAGTTGTAATGCCCACCGGGCCTCCCTTGAATTTATCAATGATGGTGGAAAGAATCCGGTTATCCATATCATCTAATCCATGCTCATCTACATTCAATGCTTTTAATGCATGCTGAGTAATACCAAAATCTATCTTGCCATCATTCAACACTTGTGCAAAATCCCTTACCCTTCTCAACAACCCATTTGCAATTCTTGGCGTACCCCGGCTTCTTCTGCCAATCTCTTCAACAGCTTCTTTGGAAATGTTTGTTCCTAATATACCAGCCGAACGCAGAATTATCTTATTCAATACAACAGATGTATAATATTCCAGCCTTGATTTAATAGCAAATCTTGACAAAAGTGGTGCAGTCAGTAAACCGCTTCTGGTGGTAGCGCCAATCAATGTAAAAGGGTTGAGGTTTATCTGGATACTTCTTGCATTGGGGCCACTGTCAATCATTATATCAATCCGGTAGTCTTCCATGGCTGCATATAAATATTCCTCCACTACAGTGCTCAACCGGTGAATTTCATCTATAAACAATACATCGTTTGCCTCAAGGCTGGTAAGAAGCCCTGCAAGGTCACCCGGTTTTTCAATCACCGGCCCTGATGTTTCCTTAATATTCACTCCCAGTTCATTCGCTACTATTCTTGACAGCGTTGTTTTTCCCAAACCCGGGGGGCCATGAAACAGAACATGATCCAATGCCTCACCACGAATTTTAGCTGCTTTAATAAAAATGCGAAGATTCTCAATTATCTGGTCCTGGCCCGAAAAATCATCTATCTGCGCCGGGCGGATAGAATTTTCAAATACTGCATCTGCCGCAGTCAGGTCATTTTTATCTGAATTCAAATTAGGATTAGCCATGAACAAATTTTTCTCAACTTTGTAAAACTAATCATTAAAAAACATTTTTATGAAAGTTGGTATAATAGGCTCTGGCCAGGTTGGCCGTGTATTGGCTACAGCTTTTTTAAAAGAAGGCCACAAAGTAATGCTGGGAACCCGTAATATTTCAAAAGAAGATGTGGTGAAATGGCAAAAGGAAAATAAGGATGGATTGTTAGGATCATTCCAGGAAACAGCCCAATTCGGGGATATTATTGTACTGGCTGTCAGCGGCCTTGTCGTGGAAGACGCTATATCGTTAGCGGGCAAAGAACACTTCTTTGAAAAAATAGTTATTGATGCTACCAATCCTATTGCAGCTGTTCCCCCGGATAATGGTGTACTGAAATTCTTTACCACCCTGGAAGATTCATTGATGGAAAGAATTCAAAAAATTCTGCCGGATGCAAAACTTGTAAAGGCGTTTAATAGTGTTGGTAATGCATACATGTACAAGCCAAAATTCCCTGCTGGCACACCTACTATGTTTATCTGCGGCAATGATGAAGAGGCTAAGAAAACAGTGACTGGTATTTTATCTTCCTTTGGATGGGAAACAGAAGATATGGGCAGAGCAGAAGCCGCAAGAGCCATAGAACCCCTTTGTATTTTATGGTGTATTCCTGGTTTTACAAGGAATCAGTGGAATCATGCGTTTAAACTGCTTAAAGCTGAAAACTGAAAAGTCCCGGAGGTACGGCCCCGGAACTTTCAACAAATAAGGATACGGTTTAGCTGCTTATAATAACAACTTACCTGCTGTGTAAAAGAAGAGTATTAAGTTGTTTTATCTGTTCGGACGATACAGTGCGGATTAACAATGCAAAGAAAAGCAGAAAATATAGTACCCTGTGTTATGATTAGATGAAATGGCTTACATATTCGTTAAGACCCAGTATCAGATCGCCGTCAGGGGAATTGTTCAGCCATTTTTCTCTTTCCGAATACTTACAGACACCGGGATAATCACCCGACCAGCCATTTATATCAAGAATAATCTGAAAATGAAGATGTGGCGGCCATCCTCCATTCTCCGCCGGAATACCCAATTCTGCGAATATATTTCCTTGTTTAATTCTTTCTCCTCCTCCTAGATTTTTGATTGAATTGAGACTCAGGTGACCATACAAGGTATAAAATGTATCTCCTTCCAGTTGATGTGAAAGAATGATGGTCGTACCATAATCACCAATATTGTTATTGAAGGCAAAGCTATGTATAATGCCATCCAGCGGGGCCATTACCGCAGTGCAGGGAGGCCCCCAAACATCAACACCCAAATGCAAACGCCGCGGTTCATTCCCCGGAGTTTCGCCGTCAAAAACCCTGCTCTGACTATATATTACTCTATATTCTGCATAGCCGCCGATTCCATAACGGGCACCTGCTTTTTTCAGTTTTTCGTTTATATAAGCAATAAAATGACTGGTATTTAAAAGAATATCATCTGAAAGTTCTTTATTCGTTGCAGTAAAATCAAGCCTTATAAGACTATCGCATTCCGGGTTAAAAGGAACCACCGTGTGATAAGCCGGTTTATGCCTTACTATTTTATTGATGATACCTGCCGGGTTCATTGGTTAAAGGTAGGCAGGAAGCATAAAAAAGGCATCCCGTTTTATTCCGGGATGCCTTGCAAAATAATACTCTGTTCATTTATTGTCCGCCTACAACCACCCTGAAGGTCTTCTCGGAAGTTCTTGCTCCGTCATCATATATAAACCTGACCATATAGGTAGCGGCTGGCAGGTGCGTAACATTAATCGGAACCACACGGCCATATACTAATCCTTTCCATTGCTGTGTATGTACTAACTGACCAGTTGTGGTATAAACCTTCATTGCAAGATAATTATACAATACACTGTTCATCCGGAAGTAGAATTGTCCGCTATTCGGGTTTGGATACAAGATCACTGCGTTATCACGCAATAGCCTTATTCTTTCCGGGCAATCACTAACTTTTACAGTTGTTGTGTCTGTTGAAGTACAACCAGCCGTATTAGTGAATGAATAAGTTAGTAAATAAGTACCTACGGCTGTTGCCGGTGGAATAAAGTAAGTACCGGAAACCCCTATACCACTCCAGCTGCCTCCGGCAGGTGTACCTACCAATGGTACTAATGTATCACTGATACAAATCCGCTGATTGAATAGGTCGTTTACTGCAACAGTTGGTAACGCATTTACTGTCAGTGTCGCTGCATTAGATGTAACCGTGTTACAACTGTTAGTAACAATAACACGGTATCTTCTGCCGCTCAACGCTGTCGTTGTATTTGATACAACATAAGTAGTAGAATTAGCGCCACTTATATTAGTCCATGTGGTACCATTATCGGTACTTAACTGCCACTGGTAGGTTTGGAGGTTACCGCTTGCTACAACACTAAATGTTGCAGTAGCTCCTGCGCAAACTGTTTGGTTAGCAGGCTGAGTAGTGATTGCAACCGGCTGATATACTGTTACTGTTGAAGTAGCATTGCCTGACGTACAGGTAGCTGTAGATCTGTTAACAGTATACGTTGTGGTTGTTGTGGGTTTTGCATATACTGTACCTGCCATGGTGTTTGCTACATATGGAGTAATAGCAGTAGGATCAGAATACAATCCTGTAGTCGGACTCCAAACAGCACCTGTTATTTCAAAAGTAATACTCCAACTGGAAATTGCTCCCACATCGCCTCCGGCCTGATCATTTACAAACAGTTTCCAGTCACCATTGAAGTTTCCGGTAAATGTGGACAATGCCGGACCCACCTGGGTTACAGAACCCGGACCTGGTGCCGGGAAGTTATCCGGCCCCCCTGTGTTAGTTGGTCTGTAAGTTCCTGAAGTAATACCCGTTGTTGGTAATAGCAGTAATGCGGCATCATCAAACACAAGGTTTGCATTAACGATATCGGTGGAACCACCTCTGTCAGACATCAGAATCACATAAGCCCCATTAGGCGCTTGCAGTAACATATCAATATCACTCGGCCAGGTGTGAGAAATTCCATTAATATTAACTGATTTTACTCTTACACCTGATGCTGGTAATCCGCCTACAGAGATTGCTCCCGGATATGGAGAAGCAACTCCGGCTGCAGTATTACCCGGTGCGCCTGCAGGTATTGTAATAGTACCGGCATTCCCAGTTGTAATTGCAGTAGGTGCCACTGTAAGTGTGGTTGTATTACCCAGGCAAATATTAATGCTGGTTGGTGAAACTACTGGTGTTGCTGGTGTTGCATTTACAGTAGTTGTTGCTGAACTTGTACAACCAGTAGCAGTAATAGTTCCTGTTACCGTATACGTTGTGTTTAATGTCGGATTAGCAGTTACGGTTGTGCCCGTTGTAGTACTCAAACCTGCAGCAGGGCTCCATGAGTAAGAATTGGCATTTCCTGTAGCTGTCAGTGTAACTGGTCCGCATTGACCTGTCGGGCTAACGGATACTGTTGGAAGCGGATTTACGGTTACAGTTACTGAAGCAGGACCGGAACTACATGTACCCAAAGTATTCGTTACAGTATAAGTATATGCTGTAGTGGTAGCCGGTGATTGCTTAAAGTAAACAGTTGAGGCAGGCGTACCAGCTACATATGCGATAGTTGCGTTTGCGTTGCTGTACAAACCGGTAACCGGTGTCCATACGGCAGTTGCCACTTCGAAGGTAATTGTCCAACTTGTTAATGAACCTGCATCACCACCTAAGTCATCAACAGCAAAAAGGTTCCAGTTTCCATTAAAGTTACCTGTGAAGTTTGATAATGGTTGGTTAACCTGGGTTATAGAACCAGGCCCCGGAGCCGGGAAGGCATCCGGACCAGCAGCATTGGTAGGTCTGTAAGTTCCAGAAACAATTGTTGCAGGTAACAAAGACGCTGCAGCATCATCAAAAACAAGGTTAGCGTTTACAATATCAACTGAGCCGCCGGCATCTGACATAACCACTACATTGGTTCCGGTTGGAGATTGCACCACTATGTCAATATCTGATGGCCATGTATGTGAAATACCGTTAAGTGCTATTGATTTTACCCTGACACCAGATGTTGGTAAACCAGTAACATTTACAGAAGCTGGATAAATGCCTGCCGGGGCGCCGGTAGAAGCACCGGTACCTGAACCCGGAATATTAAATGCAGCGCCTGAATAGCTAACAGTGACCGTTGTCGGAGCTACAGTCAATGGCTGTATAGTACCGGCACAGATGACAGGAGCAGCAGGTGTAATTACCGGTGTAGCAGGTGTACCCATAACAGTTACAGAAGCAGAATTCTGGCAACCTGTTGCGGTAATAGTACCTGTTACTGTGTACACAGTACTTACGGTTGGCGTAGCCACTACTGTTGTACCTGTGGTTGTGTTCAAACCGGTAGCAGGCGACCATGCCCATGTATTCGCATTACCGCTTGCTGTTATTGTAACCGGAGCACACAATCCGCTTGGCCCAGCATTTACAGTAGGTAATGGATTAACTGTAAGTGAAGCTGAATTTGAATTGGAAGTTCCGCAAACATTCGTAACAGCACAGCGGAAAAGATTACCATTATAAACAAGACCTGCACCAGTTACGGTAAGTGTTGTTGTTGTAACACCGGAGAATGGAGCCACATTGGCCAGGTTTGTCCAGGTAGTACCACCGTTGGTACTGATCTGCCATTGATAGGTTGGCGCTGGAACCGGGGCATTATCTGTAATCGTAAATGTTGTATTACCATTCTGACAAATTACCCTGTTTGAAGGTTGGGTAACAATAATTGGTGGAATAACTGTATTAATCGTTACAGGGTTTCCACTGTAAACTGTTGAACAACCAGGATTGCTTTGCTCTCTTACCACAATATTATAATTGCCCGCTGCCAGACCACTAAAGGTGTTGGAAACCTGCCAGGTTGATCCACCGTTAACACTATATTCTAGTGTACCCGTACCTGATGCATTTACTACGATCGTTCCTGTTAATACGGGACAAACGGGTTGAGTTACCGTTGGAGCAGTAACAGTAGGTGTTCCTGTTAATGCATTAATCACAACAGGGTTTGAACTATAAGTTGTTACACATGATGGTGTGGGTTGAAGACGGACAACAATATTGTAGTTGCCGGCAGCTAATCCTGTAAATGTATTTGATGCTTGGAAGGTAGCTCCTCCATTAATACTGTATTCCAATACATCTACTCCGGTAGCATTTACCACAATTGTTCCTGTTAATGAACCTGAGCAGGTTGGTTGTGTCACTGTAGGAGCATTTACCACAGGAGGAGTTGTACAAGGAGCCAGTAGTATCGGAGTGAGGCTGTCCTTATAACTTACTCTTGCATTTGCATTATCATACAAACCAGATTTGGTATATACATATGGTTTGCTTTCCATTAATATATCATCAATGTACCAGCCAGTCACACCCAAAGATCCGTCAGCACCATGCCTGAAACGAATCATCACTGTTTGCCCGGCAAATGCAGCCAGATTGATAGTTGTTTTTACATATCCCCCTGATGTACCAGAGAAAGCTGAACGGCCTGCTAATGGGTTACCAGAGGAATTCAGGGTAGCATTATATCTTGCACCACTCATATATTGGCCAAGATCAGACCATGTGGTACCACCATTAGTACTGATTTCCACTACGCAACCATCCCAGCCTGACTCAACATTATAGTTATGCCAGAAGCTTAAAGAACTGAATGCAGATGGAATATTCGGCAAAGCAAATGAACCGGTACTTCTTAGTATCTGATCAGAAACAACAGTTGCATTTGGCGTAAAGAATGCCAGCGGCGCACTATGTACAGAAGTACCTGAAGTAGTCCATACACTAGCAGTTGTTGATGTTGCTGTCCAGTTTGGAGAAATAGCCGTAACAGGATCGTTTATCTGTTCAACAGGAGCAAAATAAGTTCCGGGGTTTACATTCACCGTCACCTGGAAGTTTTGAGAAGTATTTACCGGCAGGGTAATCGGGGTGAAAGTTACTACCCTGTCTGCCGGGGTATAAACACCACCACTTACCCAGGTTACTGTTGTAGGTAAAGTATCCCTGAGAGTATAGTTTGACATTGATGTACACTCACCGGCATTCACCACATTAGTGTACGTAAGCGGAGTACTTTCAAAAACAGACGCTGCATCAGGATTCAGGTTAAAGCTGCCGGAATCAACAGAAAAATCAGCTACCCCATCATTGACGCTGGTATTGGACCCTTGTGAAGCATTACGGCCTAAACCTCTTTTTGCAAAAGCTTTCCAGATAGCACATTTATATCGTCCGCCAAAAAACACCTGGTCTGCCTGTAAGATCGCATCCCTCGATTGAACAAAACCAGGACTGCAGGGCTGTAATCTCATTCCCTCCATCACCAGTTTCATGGCTGCGGCATTACCCCGCCATGTGGAAACGGCTCCGGGAGGACTTAAAAAGTTTGTTTCAATAAAATTATCCTGCTTGATAATTTCCCATGTCATTTCCCAGATCATCATACACCAGATTTCACCTACACCGTGCGGAACTGCTGATCCCGGAAGGTTTGCATAAGTCAGCGGGTATATTGACATGTCTGTTGAGTAAGGAAACCGCCTGATACCAACACCGGTAACAGGTTGGTTCAGGGCATAAGTACCGATACCTCTTCTGATTACTCCATCGTTTACTGTTGCTGTCGCCCAGTTCGTTCCCATCATCAGTGACATATAATCACTCCAGCCTTCACCTGCCTGTTCAGCATTTTGTAAACAGTTTACAATAGCAGGTCCTCCTGTTAAACGGTTACTGATACCATGTCCATATTCATGTGCGATAATTCCATTGTCTAAGTCTCCATCCCTGTCAGGATTGGGTGCAGTCCACAAGAACATCTGCATTCTCGGATTTGATCCGTCTGCCGGCGTGGCAAAGTTGGCATTATTTGTTCCTGATCCATCCTGTGCATCGGCAAATACATAGTCATTTCCGGCACCACCACGTCCCTGGTTATCTGCCTGAAAATTACCTCCCACTTCATCAAAACCATATGTATAGGCCATATCATGCATCAGGTTATTCATATAGAATAAATTGACAATGGCCGCCTGCTGGTTAGTAGCAACCGAAGGAGCTTGTGTAAAATCGTAAGTAAAATCAAATGTCAGGTTTGGAAGCGCTGTAGTAGAAGTACCGGGTAAGCCTGTACCGTTATTTCCATTTGCGTCTTCCTGCGCCCATACGTTATTGCCACGGGTAATATTGTAATCTGTAGGGTCACTATGCCATTTCAGTGAAGTAGCATTACCGGGTGTCATAGTCCATGGGTCAGTATGCAAAGAAGGTGTACCCCCTGTATGCTGAGGACTTTCTGCTGGATATTTAACTACTTTGTACGTTGCTGTAGTAATTACAAATGGCTTGTATTCCCATTTATTACTCTTATCGTTACGCTGCAGTACATAATTGAGTTTAGAATTTGCAGATTTTTTATTGTGATTTTCTTTGAAATGCTGATCAATAGAGTGATGCTCATGATCCCATTTGCAGGTTACAGTAAGGTTATCTTTGTTAATGACAGCCCCGGTCTGCGCATCCACTCTTATCAGCCAGTAATCGGATGACTTTACAGGTGCCAGGAATACTTGCCATGCCAGGCGGTATTCGCCTTTATTATTTGACACCCATATCAGCTCTGCAGTAATATTTAATTGTGATGCGCCTAATTTGCCAAATTCAAACTTGCGGCCATTTTCTAGCACACTTATAGGAATAGCCTGTTCTGTAGCTTCCACTTTTGCCTCTTTAAAAGCGGACTGCAATGCGCTGACAGGTGATACACCCGGAAACTCGCTGGCATTGCCAGTTAATTTTTCCATAGATTCCTGAAATACGCCGGCATCAGAAACCACTCTTCCTCCTCTGAAAGCCAGTGTTTTCAACTGGTTGTAAACAGGTATACCCTTAAAGCTTTGCTGCAGGTACACCATTGTCACATCAGAACCGGAGATCTGGTAAGTGCTTGATACAAAAACGTCATTGATACCTTGTAATGGCAGTTTGATTGCAGCGGAATTTTGCCTGACAAGCTGCAATGCTGCTTCTTTTGCTCTGTTATCAACCTGTGCAAAGCTTACAAAAGCACAAACCAATAAAACAGAAAGGAGTAGAACTTTTCTCATAAAAGTTTAGTGTTGGGTTTTAGATGCCGAAATAGATCAACTGAAATTCAATGGGCCGGTGGTTATTGATGAGGATATGAGATTCGGGATATGCAAATACCCGAAATAGAAGAAGGCAGGAAGTACTTTCTTCATAAGCAGGTAATGGCACAAAATACGGGACTAATATAGGAAATAAAACAAATTCCAGCCAAAACAAATCCCCTCCTTTTCGTGCAAAATATTTGTTACCAATGATTCGTTTATAGGATTAGCCCTGAAAACACATTTAAACCCGCATTTTGATTAAAACTACGATCCAGGCAATAGTCTTTTTCCTTATTTGTTTTGGTTTTTCACCTGCCAGCAGCCAGATGATCACCGGCGTATGGAAAGGAAAGATCAACCGGCAGAAAGTGGAAGTGAAAATTATTCAAAACGGCGACAGCCTTACAGGCACTTCGTACTATTACGAGTCCACTACTAATTACCGCCGTTACAGTATCAAAGGATATTTTGATGCCACAACTAATGAAGCCGTGTGGTGGGATGACCAGTTGCTGGAAGAAAAAGCAGGCCGGTTTACTATTTCTACACCAGGAAAAATGCCATTACTCTCCCGTGCCGACTTTAATTGCCCCGGTGGCGGGAAAATGATGCTGGATGGCAAAGCTGCCAAAAAAGAAAACAACTCTGATATCAAGGGAGATGTTCACCTTGATAAAAATGAACAAACAGATTTTGAAGACGAATGGGATTTTGTGATCGATAATTATACAGTAGGTGGCAATGATCCGGAAATAATTGATAGCATCAATACTATTACTCAACAACCGGTAAAACCAGCAGAACAGTCAATAGTGATCAAAGAAGAAACCAAAACAATAACAGAAAAGCCTAAACCGGCGCCACCAAAAAAGGAAACACAAAAAAATGATATCCCGGTAATGGAGAAACCAACACAAATAGAAAAAAAACCGGAGCCGGTCAAAGCATCAACCATTGAAGAAAAATTTACCGCCCGACAAAAAGTATTTATCAAAGAAATACCCGTGAGTGGCGATTCAATAGAACTCCGCTTTTATGATAATGCTGAAATAGACGGCGACTCTATTTCACTTTTTTTAAATGACAAACTGATCTTTCAGCATATAAAACTTACCGCCAACGCCTATTCCATCAAGCTGGCGGTATCAGAAATGACTGAAAGCAATGAACTGGTGATGGTAGCGGAAAATATGGGGTCTATCCCTCCCAATACTTCTTATATGATAGCGATTGTAAACGGGCAGCGGCAGGATGCCTATCTCTCCAGCACCGAAGGAAGCAGCGCAATGATCAGGCTTATAAAGAAAGAGCCGGTCAAATAAAGGAATTAACGGGTAAGTTTATATTCGTTTCTTACAAAAAAATCGCTCTGGCCGCGGTAACGAACTTCTTTTTTATTCGAAAGGGTGTTCTTATTAAAGGAATAGGTAGTTCTGATCTCTGCTTTCTGACCATTATCCTCTCCTTCTGTTTCTAATACAAAAACAAGATTGCCGGTTGCTTTTTTCTTAGTGGCCACAGTCATGTAATTAACGGACCGGCCGTCATCACTAAAGCGAAGTGTATCCTTGCTTGAAGCATTAGGCTCATCAGGATAAGTAAAAGCAATAGCCAGCTTATTGCCATCCACTATTGGTCCGAGCTTAATGTCTGCTTTTATTTTTGTTTCCTGGCCGGTTGAATAATCAAGATAAGTCAGGCTTCCTTTCCAGTTGCCCAGCCAGGGTTTTAATTCAACTGCTTTTATTATAGGTCCCTGGAAAGAAAAAGCAGCCAGTATAACAACTGCAACCATTGAAAGAGAGAAAAACTTCATAGCTATGATTTATACAACAATATTACTCATCTTATGCAATACCGGAACAAAGAGAGATAAAAAAAGCCGGTGATATTCACCGGCTTTTGCATTTGTTTATCTATATCACCACATTCACCATCTTTCCTTTCACAAAAATTATCTTTTTAGGAGGCTTGCCTTCCAGCCATTTTTGCACTACATCATTTTGAAGTACGAGTTGCTCTACTTCTGGCTGCGCAGCATCGAGTGAAATGTTCATGGTGGTACGCAGCTTACCATTTATTGAAACAGGATACTCCTTACTGGTTTCCGCTACATATTTTGCTTCGAACCTGGGATAAGCTGCATCCAGTATGCTGTCGCTATGCCCCAGCAAACTCCACAATTCAGCTGCAATATGCGGTGCATAGGGGGTAAGCAGGATCAATAAAGGTTCCAGCACAGAACGTTTATGGCATTTCAGATCGGTCAATTCATTGGTAGCGATCATAAAACCGCTGACAGCTGTATTAAAACTGAACCGTTCGGTATCTTCTTCAATTTTTTTGATGGTCTTGTGTAATACTTTCAGTTCTTCTGCAGTAGGTTCATCTTCTGTCCACATCTTACCTTTTACCTCATCAAAGAACAACCGCCAGAATTTTTTCAGGAAACGGTGCACTCCTTCAATGCCTTTTGTATCCCATGGCTTGCTCATTTCTACCGGGCCCAGGAACATTTCGTACATGCGGAAAGTATCGGCGCCGTATTTAATACAAAGGTCATCAGGGTTCTGTGTATTTAGTTTTGACTTAGACATTTTCTCTCCTGCAGAAGATGTTGTGAATATTTGTGGGCTGATATTATGAAGTATATTGTTATACCACTTACCTCTTAAATAAAATCCCTCTTTACAAACAAAACAAGCCTTTGAATACTTACCCTCTTTTTCTGCGATGGTGTTCACATTTAATTTATTTGAATCAACATATTTTATATCTACATGAATGGCAGAAAAATTATGTTCCTCGCCCACAGGTATTGCATCATAAGAAAAATATATTTCAGGCAACAACCCTTTTGCCATAACTGCAGCAACACTTTCATCAGTCGCCACCAACGCACTTAAATCAATGTTGAGATATGGAATTTTCGAAGTCATACGAATAGTTTCAGAATTTCCAGACGGATTATATCTATAAATAAATTCTGATACTCCTGTTATCATCCCCTGGTTCACTAACTTCTTATATGGTTCATCATAACCAATATGGCCGAGGTCGTACAATACTTTCGTCCACATGCGGCTGTATAATAAATGTCCAACTGCATGCTCAGTACCGCCGATGTATAAATCTACCTGGTTCCAATAGTCAGAAACTTCTCTGTCGCAAAAGGCTTTATCATTATGCGGGTCCATGTACCGTAAAAAATACCATGAAGAACCTGCATAACCGGGCATTGTATTCGTCTCAAGTTCCTGGGCCACCCATTCAGGTATATTCGCCAGGGGTCCTTGTCCATCAGGACCGGGGCCATATTTTTCTACTGTCGGTAATATTAATGGCAAATCTCCTTTCCATTCTTTGGCGATGCCATCTTTCCATGTGATCGGAAAGGGCTCGCCCCAATAACGCTGGCGGCTGAAAGCAGCATCCCGCATTTTATAATTTACTTTTCTTAAACCTATACCATTATCCTCCAGTGCCTGTATCGCCACTTCCATGGCATCCTTCATTACCATACCATCCAGGAAGCCTGAGTTTTGCAGGATGGCTTCTTTTGTAGGATTGGCTTCCTCTCCATTATAATAGCTACCGATAATATTAGTAATGGGAATATTAAAATGCCGGGCAAACTTGTGATCTCTTTCATCACCGCAAGGCACCCCCATAATAGCACCTGTACCATAACCGGCCAGTACATATTCAGATATCCAGATGGGAATCTCCCTGCCGCTAAAGGGATTGATGGCATAGGCACCGGTAAATACACCGCTTATCTTTTTCTCCGCCATTCTTTCCCGTTCACTGCGGCTTTTTACATAAGCAAGGTATTCATCAACCGCTGTTGTTTGTTCTTCAGATTTTATTTCATTTACCAGTTCCAGTTCAGGAGCTATCACCATAAAGTCGGCTCCAAAGATGGTATCCGGCCGGGTAGTATATACACGAAGCTTTGTATTCAAAAACCCTTTTACAGCAAAATCAATTTCAGCGCCACTGCTCTTCCCGATCCAGTTGGTCTGCATCTCTTTCATTGCTTCACTGAATTCGATTCGGTCCAGTCCTTCCAGCAACCGATCTGCATATTCAGTAATGCGCAAATACCATTGGCGCAATTTCTTTTTCACGACCGGGTGTCCGCCTCTTTCACTTACCCCGTTCACCACTTCATCGTTGGCCAGTACGGTTCCCAATGCCTCACACCAGTTCACTTCTCCATAACCGCAAAAAGCGAGGCGGTAGTTCATTAAAATATCCTGCTTCGTTTTTTCATCAAAGTCTTTCCAGTCCTCCGGCGTAAAGCTTGAGGCAGAAGGTGCAATACCTGCAGCATTGGAACCATGCTCTTCAAATAATTTTTCCAGTTGCTTTATACTTTCTGCTTTTTGTTTTGAGCGGTTATAGTAGCTGTTGAACAACTGAAGAAATATCCATTGCGTCCATTTATAATATTTCGGATCGCTGGTCTGCACTTCTCTGTCCCAGTCGTAGCAGAAACCGATATTATCCAGTTGTGACTTAAAAGTGGCGATATTTTTCTTTGTTGTTTCGGCAGGATGTTGCCCTGTATCCAATGCATATTGTTCGGCGGGTAAACCAAAACTGTCGAACCCCATCGGGTGCAATACATTAAACCCTTTTAATCTTTTATACCGGCTGAAGATATCAGAAGCGATATAACCCAACGGGTGCCCCACATGCAATCCTGCTCCACTGGGATAAGGAAACATATCTAGCACATAATACTTGGGTTTGGAAAAATCGTTCTTTACCTTATAAGCCTGGCTATCTTTCCACTGTTTTTGCCATTTCCTTTCAATATCCCTGAAATTGTATTCCATATATATCAGCCTTCCTTTATGTTTTTTTGAAACGATATTGATACCAACGGTAATTCTTTAACAAATATCTGCAGCCACAGATGGCAATATGAACCGGGAGCAATCGTTTAAACATGCCTGACGACTGTCAGGCGGGCAGCAAAAATACTGATTGTAGCCCTAAACTGCTATTTTTGCGTGCAATCCATTAATCTGAAAAAACAATCGCATGTCCCAATCAGGCAAAGCTTCTATCAAACGGGGAAAACCCTCCTATTTTATGTCCATCCTCGGGGTTACCCTTGTATTATTATTACTTGGTATCATCGGCTGGCTGGTGATCAATGCCAATAAACTCGGAAATTATTTTAAAGAAAGTGTGGAAGTACGGGCCGAACTCCGGGGCGATCTGAATCCCAAAGACAGCATGGCGCTGATGCAATACATTTCATCAAAGCCTTATGTAAAATCCATTGAGTTCATTACCAAAGAAAATGCCGAGAAGATATTTCTTGGAGATGGCAACAAATCCTGGGAGGGTATTCTTGATGCCAATCCCCTGCCCAACAGCATCAATTTTAAGGTGAAGCAGCAGTATATGAATGCTGACTCACTGGCTTCTATACAAGCCGATCTGCAAAAACAGACTTATGTAAGTGAGGTAGCCTATCCTAAAGCACTGGTGGACAATCTCAATAAAAATATACGACGTATCAGCATCATTCTGCTGGCCATTGCGGTGATACTTGCCATTGTTGTTATTATTCTGATTGACAATACCATCAGGCTGGCCATGTTTAGCAACCGGTTCCTGATAAAAACCATGCAAATGGTAGGAGCTACCCGCTGGTTTATAGCCAAACCCATGAATACCCGTGCAATTATTAATGGTGCTATCAGTGGTATTATTGCTGTAGCAGCTGTGCTAGTGATCATTTTTGTTGCAGAACAGGTATTGCCTGAACTCAGGACTATTCATGATAACAGCAGCCTTGTACTCCTGTTTATCGGTCTTATCATTTTGGGTATTGCTATCACCCTTTTCAGCACCCACCGCAGTGTGGTAAAATACCTGAAGATGAAACTGGATGATTTGTATTAAAAACAGCAACCGGCAACAGACTATGAGTTTACAGCAGGAGTTGCTGGAAGTAACGACTGCAGACTTTTTCCTATATTGCACAACCAAAAATTGTAAGAAATGAGTGAAGCAAAAACAAGCTCTTCCATGTTCAGCAAGGATAATTATATATGGATGCTTGCGGGTATCATACTGATTGCTGTTGGTATGTTCCTGATGTCGGGGGGAAAAAGCAATACCGATCCGGCTTTTTTTAATAAGGAGGCCGTTTACAGTACGACCAAAATCACTGTAGCCCCTATACTTATACTGGTAGGACTGGTAGTGGAAATCTTTGCGATATTTAAGAAACCTAAAACAGCGAATTAATACAATAGTAATATTCTTGCGAAGGCGGTGGTTATCCATCGCCTTTGCATTTTCTGTACGTTCATCAATCTGTTATCTTTACAATCTTTATTTTACACCTTAACCAACTTACCCCATGAGCGTTGCTGAAGCAGTTATTATTGCCATTGTAGAAGGAATTACTGAATTCCTGCCTATCTCATCTACCGGTCACATGATCATTGCAGAAAAATTGCTGGGTGTTCCTCATGATGATTTTACTAAACTGTTTACAGTGGGCATTCAGTTAGGAGCCATACTGGCTGTAGTGGTACTCTACTGGAAAAAATTCAACACCCCTTTAACGGCCGGAAGAAAAGGAGGAGAGTTCTACCTGAAATTGCTGGTGGCTGTTATTCCTGCCCTTGTGCTGGGATTTATTTTTTCCGACAAAATAGATACTTTGCTGGAAAGCTCCCTCACAGTTGCCATTACTATGATCCTGGGTGGCCTTATTCTTTTATTTATTGATAATGTTTTCAAACATCATCCTGTTGAAACAGATGAACAGATCAGCTACCCGAAGGCCTTTATGATCGGCTTATGGCAATGCGTAGCAATGATACCTGGGGTAAGTCGCAGCGCTGCCAGCATTATTGGCGGCATGCAACAAAAATTAACCCGAAAACTGGCGGCCGAATTTTCTTTTTTCCTCGCTGTGCCTACCATGGCTGCAGCTACCGGATACAAATTGCTGAAAGGCTATGAAACTATCACTCCGGAAAATATCAGGTTATTCACTATTGGAAACATTGTAGCCTTTATAGTAGCCATGCTGGCTATTAAATTCTTTATCGGATTTCTGCAAAAGCATGGATTTAAATTATTTGGTTATTATCGTATTATAGGAGGTATTGTTTTATTGATCATGCTGGCTACCGGGTACCTAAAAGGGTAAAATCACCTGAAAAGGGTATTGGGTGGGGTTGATTTATTCTTATCTATGCCAAAACAAAAGTCAAGATATGAACAAACTTTTTCTTTCACTGCTGGTTAGCATGCTGTTTTTTGCCTGCTCCAAAAACGGAGACAAGGTTACCAAAGGCTATATGGAAGTCTATTACAAAGAAGGTATTTCAAAAGAACAGGCTGAAAAAACCCTGGATTATTTTTTTCCCCGCTGGAAAAACAAGGACGGGGAAACCCCAAAAAAAAGTGTTCAACTTTCCAAAAGCAGTGATACTGTCAATTTCAAGATGGTATCTAATATGGAGATAATGGATAAAATGGAAGATGAATTATTCTATACTACCGGTAATGAACTTTCTGCAAACCTCTTTAATGGTGCCCCTGTCAACGTTATTCTCACTGATAAATATTTTAAAACAGTCCGCACTTATACATTTAAAAAATCCGACAAACCTGCTTTTGGAAAAAGAGTATTGGACGGTAATATTGAAGTATACATCAAAGACAGCTTTAGTGAAGAGCAAGGCAACTCCATCGCCGAATTTCTGAATAAAGAGGTACACCCGGCTAATATTATCAGTTTCCAGGTAGGTAAGAATGAAAGTGGTGATGTGGTAGTAAGCATGGTAGCTAACAGGGCAAAGGCAGAAGCACTGCCTGACAGCGAATTTCAGAACCTGGCTATGCAAATCTCAGAAAACACATTGGGCGGCGCACCAGTCATCTATCAATTGACAGATGATATGTTCAGGCCGTTTAAAACATTTAAATATAAAATGGAGTAATCACTATCGTATTATTTTGAATGCCCGTTTTGCTTTAAAACGGGCATTTTTTTTAGTAGGCCTGTAAATCCCTATTTTTACTCAAAGCATCCTATATGCAGACCGCTCCGAAAAAAGTAGTCAACAGTTGGGCCATGTATGATTGGGCAAATTCAGTTTACAATCTCGTCATCACCACCACCTTTTTTCCTGCATACTACGCAGCAGTTACCAAACCCGAAAACAAAGGGTTTGAGAATGGAGTTAATTTCTTCGGCAGAAATTTCGTTAACACCGAACTTAAAGATTATGTCCTGGCATTCGGGTTTCTCATTATTGCTGCCGCTTCACCTATTCTTTCTTCTATTGCAGACTATAAGGGCAACAAAAAGAATTTTATGCGGTTCTTTTGTTATCTCGGTGCGGTAAGCTGCTCTCTGATGTTCTTTTTTGATAAAAGCAGTGTGACTTTTGGCCTGTTCTGTTTCATGTTTGCGGGTATTGGTTTTTATGGAAGCCAGGTTTTTTACAATTCCTACCTCCCGGATATAGCAGCAGAAGCAGACCGGGACAGGATCAGCGCTAAGGGCTATTCATTCGGATATATTGGCAGTGTGCTGATGCAAATGATCGGGTTTGCGCTGGTAATGCTGATGGAAGATAAGGGCAAGGCCTTACAGATCACTTTTCTTCTGGTAGGTATCTGGTGGATTGCATTTGCACAGATACCTTTCAAGTGGCTGCCCATGAGCAGCAAGCCGGAAAGAAGTTCCCGTAAGCATGTTATTGTAAATGGTTTTCATGAATTGAAACTGGTATGGAGGCAACTGGTGCATATGCCTGTACTGAAAAGGTTTCTCTCTGCATTCTTCTTTTACAGTATGGGTGTGCAAACTGTGATGCTGGTAGCTATTGATTTTGGTATCAAAGAACTGAAATTGGCAGATGATAAATTAATCATTACAGCAGTAATTATCCAGTTGGTAGCTATTGCCGGCGCCATCGGTATGTCAAGGCTGTCTGAAAAATTTGGCAATATCAGAGTACTGCTCTTCACCGTTTTACTGTGGATAGGCGTTTGTATCACCGGTTATTTTATTACCACAGAAATCCATTTTTATATTCTTGCTGCATTAGTAGGGCTGGTGATGGGGGGCATTCAGTCACTCAGCCGCAGTACTTATTCCAAACTTATGCCTGAAACAAAAGATACTGCGTCGTTCTTCAGCTTTTATGATATAACAGAAAAGCTGGCAATTGTCATCGGGTTGTTCAGTTTTGGATTCATAGAAGGACTTACAGGCAGCATGAGAAATTCTATTGTTGCACTGATTGTTTTCTTCATACTGGGACTGCTGTTCCTGCTGCTTACATCTGTCATATACAAAAAGAATTTAACTACTGCGTAATCATGAAACTTTATACGATCAATACTGGTTATTTCAAACTGGATGGTGGCGCCATGTTTGGCGTGGTTCCCAAAACAATCTGGAATAAGGTCAATCCAGCTGATGAAAATAATCTTTGTTCATGGGCTTTGCGCTGCCTGCTTATTGAAGATGGCAACAGGCTGATATTGATAGATAATGGCAATGGTGATAAGCAAGATGAAAAATTCTTCAGCCATTATTACCTGCATGGCGATGATACACTGAACAAATCGTTAGCAAAGCATGGCTTTCACCCGGATGATATCACTGATGTGTTCCTTACTCATCTTCATTTTGATCACTGTGGTGGTTCTATTAAAAGAGAAGGTGATAAATTAGTTCCCGCCTTTAAGAATGCTGTTTTCTGGAGTAATAAAGAACATTGGGACTGGGCGGTTTATCCTAACGACAGGGAAAAGGCTTCTTTCTTAAAAGAGAATATTTTACCAATTGAAGAAAGTGGTCAGCTTAAATTTGTTGAAGTAGTGGGAAGTATGGACGATAAACTTGGTGAAACAGCGTTTGCCACAGATATATCTGTACGGTTTGTAAGCGGACACACCGAAAGTATGATGCTGCCCCAAATAAGATACAAGGGCAAAACAATTGTATACATGGCTGATCTTCTTCCCTCACAGGGGCATATTCCTGTTCCATACGTAATGGCCTATGATATGTTTCCTCTAACAACGCTAAATGAAAAGAAATCATTTCTGAAAGAAGCTATAGAAGGGGATTATATTCTTTTCTTTGAGCATGACCCGGTTTATGAATGCTGTAATCTTCAGCCAACGGAGAAAGGAATTAGACCAAAAGATTTTTTTAAGCTAGAAGAACTATAGCCATAAACCTTAGCACATTATTTTCTTTTTGCCTGAACTGATAACTATCTTCTTCTGATCAATGAAGTCAGCGGGTGCCGGAGGTTAGCATGACTCATCATATCAATTTTTACTTTCCCCACCACTAAAGGACTTTCCACTCTCAGAGGTATATGGTTTTTATCATCTGAAACCCAGACTGTCATTTTTTCTCCGCCTTCAAAAATCTGTCCCTTCAGCAACAGCGGTTTTATTTTTATGGCCCTGAACCTGCCGTATCTTGTTTTTACTTCTTCCTTACCAAGATACCGGATATACATGTTGTACACTTCATTATCCAGGAACATGGAAAAAGGGATCTTATCCTCCGGCCGCAACTTTGAAAAATCCAGGTTTCTTGCATAATACATGGCGCTTATCACATCCTGCACACAGGCTGGTACTTTAAATACACCGTCGGTGGCAATAGCCGTGCTGGCCGTTTTATTAAAAGTGATATTCTGGTAAATTTTGTATCCTCCTTCATTTACATTCCGCACAAATTTCAATGGCTGCATGGTGGCAGTATCAATATACGTTTCATACTTATCCCGCACTTTATATATCCAGTCATAAGATGAATTGGTTTTCCCTTCACCAGTTATGTGATAAACAGGACGGTTATTAATCCTTTCAAGCTTGCTGGTAAAAGTGGCTGTACCTGCAGTAATATAAGCACCCGCCACAGCATAATAAACTGTAAAAGCCACTTCCTCATCCACCTGGAATGATACATTACTGATACCGCAGAATGTATCAGCAGGCACTCCGGCTTGCTTTGAAAAACTTAACATCCCGATAAATAATGGAACTAATAGTCTAACCCCTTTCATCTTTTTCTATATATAATTTTTTAATACTCAAAATCAGCAGGCTACCGATAATAGCCGGAATAATCAAATTAATAAACCAGATACCGGCAGTTGTAAAAATAATTCCTGCTTTATTTGCACTAAAGAGACCTGCGAAAATAAGACTCACTTTACCCCTCAGTCCCAATTCTGCAATAGCAAATGTTGGTATCGCCGCCATCACCAGGAATGAAACACTTACAGACCAATATACCTGCCACCAGGAAAGTTCCACATCAAACAGGCTAAACATCAGGTAATATTGCAAAATGAATACACCAAACCTGGTGAAGGATAAGGACAGTATCTGCAACAATAATGTTGCATTAAAATGCTCCAGAGCCTTTACTAGGTACACAAATCTTTTCATCACCGGTAATCGGTCCACCCATCTTATAAGCCAGGATAACCTGAAATAAAAGAGTGTTAAGACAATAAGTACTGCCATTACTCCAAACATCACCACCTGCAGCCAGATGGAAGCCACCACATGCTCCAACTCAATTGATGGTTTCAGAACGATTAACCCGGTAAGCCCCATCAGTAAGGTAATAATAAGCTGGCTGATACCGCCAACAATAGTTACTGAAATAGTCTTCAGTCTGTTACCATCATCCATATATAAAACCCTGCCAAGATATTCTCCCACCCTGTTAGGTGTGCTTACCGAAAAAGAAATCCCTGATAAAACCGCCCTGAAAGCTTTTGTAAAACTTACATGCTGAATTTCATTGACCGATATTTTCCATTTTAATGCCTCTATTGACCAGTTAAGCACCATCAGGAACAATACTGCAATAAGTTTCCAGATTAAAGGACTTGTGAATGACTCTTTGATTTTTTGCCATGCAGTTTCAATATCCGGCTGTTCTTTGATTTCTCTGTAAATAGACCAGGAGAGCCAGATAAACAACAACGGGCCAAGGAAGTAATTGATGAAGATTTTGATATTTTTGTTTAGTTTCATTAACCTGCCTGCCGCCAGGCAGGTCTTGTAAAAATACATTCCTGCTTGCAAAAGCCTGTTAAAATAATCCTTGGAATTGACCCTGGCACACTGATAATGGGCTATGGCCTTATAACAGTAAAAGGTAATGAAGTTTCATTACTGGAACTGGGTGTATTAAAACCCGGGAAAGTAAAGGACAGTTATAAAAGGCTGCAATTAATTTTTAATACCGTAAGCGGACTTATTGCCAAATACCAGCCAACTGATTTCGCCATTGAAGCACCTTTCTTTGGAAAAAATGTACAAAGTATGCTGAAACTAGGCCGGGCTCAAGGTGTGGCTATTGCTGCCGCTATGCGGCACGGACTGGAAGTAACTGAATACTCACCTAAAAAAGTGAAGCAATCAGTTACTGGAAACGGCAATGCAGACAAAGAGCAGGTGATGAAAATGCTGCAAACACTTTTATCATTTAAAGAAAACCCCAAATATTACGATGCCACGGATGCATTAGCCGTAGCATTATGTCATCACTTTCAAAACAATTCGGTATTGGGCAAAGCCACAAAAGGATTGAAAAGCTGGGAAGATTTTATTAAAAAGAATCCTGGCAGGGTAAAAAGCCCGGCCAAATGAAAAGGAGTCTGTTTGCAAAAACAAATATTTATCACATCCTCTTCAAAATTTTTCCCTGCACTGTCTTCAGGCTTTCCTCAGATGCCTTTGACTTATGCTGTGTAAAATTCAGATCATTGGCAGAATTTATCGGAATAAGATGGATATGAGCATGTGGCACTTCCAGTCCGATAACACTTATGCCACAACGGTTACAATCAAATGCAGCCTCGATAGCTTTAGCAATTGGTTTTGCAAACAACAGTATTTCCTGCAGGTAATCCTGCGGCAAATCAAACAGGTTGTCCGCTTCTGTTTTAGGAACCACCAGCACATGTCCTTCCCGCAATGGGAAGATATCCAGGAAAGCAAAGAATTTTTCATTCTCTGCAATTTTATAACTGGGTATATCACCAGCTATTATTTTTGAGAATATAGTCATACTGGCAAAAAGTTTTGAGTATAAAGAAAGCAGATAATATTTCAGCCGTTTCAGCACAACCGATCTTTTACATATTAAAGCTAAACCCTTTTACATAAAAAAATCTCCGCTGAGGCGGAGACTTTTAGCAATGTTTTAAAAAAGAATTTATGCGGTAATTTCTTCTATTTTGAACTTCAGCACACCAGCCGGTGCCTGTACCTCCGCCGTATCCCCTACTTGTTTACCTAATATACCTTTCCCGATTGGCGAAGTCACTGAAATTTTTCCGGCCTTCAGGTCGGCTTCTTTTTCACTTACAATTTTATACGTAACCCTCTTTTTTGTGTTCAGGTTTGTCAACGTTACTTTGGTAAGAATAGATACTTTGCTGGTATCAATATTTGACTCATCCAGCACCCTCACATTGGCAAGGGCTCCTTCCATTGCTGCTATTTTAGCTTCAAGGATTCCCTGGGCCTCTTTGGCTGCATCGTATTCGGCATTTTCCTTCAGGTCACCTTTCTCCCTGGCTTCAGCAATAGCTCTGCTCGCAGCAGGTCTGTCCACTGCTTTCATCCGTTGCAGATCTGTTTTCATTTGTTCTAATGTATCCTTTGTTACGTACTGGATAACACTCATATTCACCTCCTTTGATAAAATAAAAAAATAACAACGCCCCAGTTTTTAACTGAAGCGTTGCCATATTGAATAACAAATATAAAAAAGTTCCGGAATAAATAAAACCTAATCCAAACCCAATTTTTTTAATAGTATTGCTGCCATTTTATAAGAAGCTTCCTGGCTATAGCCGGCAATATGCGGAGTAATCAGCACATCCGGCCGGGCCAGTAACCAATCCAATTGTTTTTTTTCTGTATCACTATATGTAGCAAAATGTTCATTGGGTAATACATCCAGTCCTGCTCCTGCTATTTTATCTTCTTTCAAAGCAGTTATCAGCGCATCCAAACAGATTACTTTTCCCCGGGAAGTGTTCAACAAGAAAGGTTTACGTTTCAGTGAGTTAAAAAAAGAATCATTAACCATTTGGAAAGTCTCCTCTGTAAGCGGTACATGCAGGCTGATAATATCGGCATACCGGGATATTTGTTCCGGGTTGGCCTCCTTTATATAGCCACTCCCAAAACCAAATTTATATTTATCATAAGCCAATACGGTAACCCCAAATGGCTGTAGCAGTCTGGCAAAACTGCTGCCTGTATTTCCGTAGCCAATAATTCCTACCGCTTTTTCGCTAAGTTCGATACCCTTGTTTTCATCTCTTTTCCAGATACCCATTTTTACTTCATCACGGGAAGATGATATATTATTGAGCAGGTTGAGCAATAAGCCTAATGTATGTTCTGCCACGGCATTTCGGTTACCCTCGGGACTGCTAACACAGATGATATTTTTACTCTCGGCGTAGGTCACATCGATTAATTCCATTCCGCTGCCCAGTCTTCCTATCCATTTTAAATTTTGGGCTTTATCTATCAGCTCTTTATCCACCTTAATCCTTGTCGTCACCACTAACCCGGTTGCACTATCAATAAATCCGGCTAATTCATTGTAGGTAATAGCGGGTACATTAACTACTTCAAATCCTTTTTGCTGTAATTGGTCGGTAAGATACTGATGCGATTTTGCTGTAATAATTACTTTGTTCATTTCATTTTATAAGTGAGCCATGCAAATTGCTCAATTGTCAATTGCTCCGCTCTTTTATTAAACAACTCATCATCCAGAATTGATGCATCAAACAGGCTTTTAACTGCATTTCTGAGTGTTTTCCTTCGTTGGTTAAAAGCGGTTTTTACCAAAAGAGAAAATTTTTTTTCATCACTGATAGCCAAAGACACTTTCTTCGGAACCAATCTTATCACCCCGCTTTTTACTTTAGGCGGTGGCTGAAAGCATTTTTCATGAACATCAAATAAATATTCCACTTCAAAAAATGCCTGTACCAGCACACTTATCACACCATAGGTTTTATTTCCTTCTTTTGCTGCCACCCGTTGTGCCACTTCTTTCTGAAACATACCCACCATACATTCCACATCCTCTTTCCACTCCAGTATCTTAAACAGTATTTGAGAAGAAATGTTGTAAGGAAAATTGCCGGCTACAGTAAATTTCCCGACAAATGGTTTTTCAATATCCAAAAAGCTATTATGAATGATTTTCCCCTCCAGCAAAGGATATGTATTCAATAAATACGAAATTTTCTCTTCATCCAGTTCTACGGCTTTAAAATTAATGTCCGGCAGTTCCAGCAGGTATTTTGTCAATGCACCTCCGCCCGGTCCCACTTCCAGCAATTGGGAAAACGGATGCTGCAGCAGAACAGCAAATATTTTTCTACAAATATTCTCATCCTTCAGAAAATGCTGACCCAGCGACTTTTTAAGAGTGTACATTATGCAAATGTAACTGATAGTAAATCAGCAATAAAAAAGCCTCCTCTTTGCAGAGGAGGCTTGCAGGAGTTACCCTGCGGTAATAACCAGCTACCTATTTTAATTTATTGAATTTGCTGATCAGGTAAACTCCGTCTATTTCAATCCTCAGGAAGTATGTTCCCTCAGAAAGATTAATAACCTGCGGGTATAAAATTGTATTGCTCCCTTTTAACAGGTTCTCTTTAAATCTGAAAATAATACGGCTGTTTGCATCCATAATAGAAACAGAAGCAGGGCCGTTTTGAGTTGACAGGACAGATACCTGTAATTGGTCTTTTACAGGATTTGGCAGAATTTTTACCTCCATTATATTTCCGTTATTCTGTCTTACTGCAATTATGTTACTGAGAATAATCCGTCCTGACTTCATAACGGATTTTAACCGGTAATAAATAATCCCTGAATTAATTCCTGTAATATTATCAGTTCCGCTGTATGATTCAATTTCATTCAAAACAGGTTTTCCGGGAGTAGTAAATGCAAATTCGAACAGGCTTCTGTTTGTGCTTCTCTCTACTATAAAATAATCCACCTCCTGTCTGCACAAGGCAGTCCAGTCAAGTTGAACTGTTTGGTTTTGCAGTACGGCTTTAAATGTGATGAATTCACAACTAAGCACATAAGGGAGACAACGCCAGTCTCTCTCCGTAGCACAACCAAAAGCAATAGTTGTATGCTGAACTGTTGTAATAGATCCTGGCAGCGGATCTCCTGTTGTAGAACCTCCATTACCCATCCTTGCTGAAGTACCTTTGCTACTAAGGTTGTCATTATCAAAACGATCATCCAGTCCATCACTATCTGTATCGGTTCCTATAAGTGTAACGAGATCGTCCTGCAAACCGTTCAGGTTAAGATCATTTCCCTCAATGCGATCAATTAAACCATCGCCATCTGTATCAGCATCCAGGTAATCCGGTGTACCATCACTGTCTGTATCCACAGGATGAATGCCATCTCCGCCAAAACCGGAGTAATTATCGTATGAATTGTCTATACCGTCGCTATCGGCATCGGCATTTGCAGGTAACAGATATCCCAGTGTGATAATACCTTCCACATTATCCGGTATGCCGTCATCATCACTGTCAATATCAAAAGGATTTGTTCTGCCTGTGGCATCTGTATCAGGTAAAGTGAGTGTTCCTAATGCAGCCAGTGCACTGTTCCGGCCCCAGCTGTTAATAGCACCATCTACACGACCATCCCAGTCAGCATCTGTAAAGCCGGATTCTTTCACATCCGAAATACCATCGCCATCGCTATCCAGGTCGTATGGATTTGCCTTATTATCAGAATCAAAGTTTTTATAAGGATAAGAATTGGCACGGCCATTATTATCAGGATCACTTCCGGTTAGGATTAAAGCGTTAAGCATATTTTCAGCAGTACCGTCATTTCCCACATCTCCGTCTACATTATCACTAAATCCATCATTGTCGGTATCAGTGTATCCATCAATCATACCATCATTATTGGCATCTGTTCCGTATGCTTCTGCTACATCTGGGATACCATCATTATCACTGTCATGATCAATATAGTTAGGTACTCCATCTCCATCCAGGTCAGGCAAATCAAGACCATTACCTGAAAGATCTTTACCTGATGAATTGGCATCCACATTCTGGGAGAAGCCGTCGTTGTCTGCATCGGCATAATTATCAATTTTCCCATCACCATCAGTATCCACCCCGCCTGCTTCTGCTGTATCCGGAATACCGTCATTGTCACTGTCAAGATCAAGTTCGTTGATGATTCCATCAAGATCCCTGTCGAAATTATCATTTACCCCGTCACTATCGGAATCAACAAAACCAGGATAATCTGTATCCTGATAATTAGGTATATGGTCCAAATCATCATCATCAAGTGGATCTGCACCGCCGCTTTCCACCGTATCCGGAATTCCGTCATTATCATCATCTATATCGCAACCCGCCACCAGAAAATACGATGGGGACGGATAACGGCAATTAGGATTTCCTAAATTACCTGCCGAAGCGACCAGTGCTCTGTAATATTTATTTACATCGCCTGCACCAATAGAAGGAATTGTATATGTTGCTGCATTAGGTGCACCGCCTATATTCGTCCAGAGAATTCCGTCAGTACTTTCCTGCCACTGATAATCTGGTGTACCAGAAATAGCTCCTGGGTCTGTAAGCAACGCAGTAAATGAAGCACTTGTACCCAAGCAACCAGCGTTGATATGATTAAGCCCCACTTCAGGTAAGGGATCACAAGAGCCAAACTGAATATCGTCAATAGCTATATCATTACCGCATCCCCCCGGTGCATCGTTGATCAATTCAAACCTTATACCCGTATAAGATGCCGGGCTTGTGAATTTTATTCCATACCTGTTCCAGCTTGTACTGATAATATCACCAGTAGCTAATTCAGTTATAACTAATCCTGAAACCGGATCGGTAACTCTTATTTTTACTTTAGGATATTTGAAACCGCCAAAACCATCACAAACTGTCTGGTAATCTGAATTACCCAAAAACGCAGCGTAGAATGAAACTGAATACTGCTGATTGGAGCAGAGTGCGGATGTAAAGCCACCTCTGTAAAATACAGTATTGGCGGCATCTGCATTTACGACAAGCATCCGCCCATCAGCATTTCCCGTATGATCAGTCAGGCTTATAAAATGGGCATTATCGGCATTTTGTGCATTATTTGTTATAGTATAACTTTCAACAGCAAGAGGCTGTGTTGTGCTGCCCGTATATGTAATTGCCGCTACAGGTAATGAAACTCCTGAACCTAATATAGGCGCAGCTATACCAATTACCATTCCAGTGCCCGACCCAAAATTTTGCGTATATAAAACATTAGTTAAAGAGGCGCAGGGAGGAGTGTGAGGCGTTAATGACATTAATAAGGGAGTTGGCTGGCTTTCTCCAGTTTCATCAGGCTTATCATTTGTATTGAGATCAGGAATATTTCCATTAGTAGATGAGTCTCTTAAATTCTGACTGTTATAACCCACCGCCGTAGCAACAGCGCTGTTGTTATATACAACACCATTCAGAATATTCGATAGACGGCAGGATATCCTGATCGTACAATTATTATTTGCAACAGGAAAATTGGGCAATGTGCCTGTGCCATTTAATAGATTTTTGTCTGCATTGCCGTTAAATCCTGCATTAAGTACCAGTCCGGCCGGATTAGATATAAAAGAGGTGGATACATTGGAAACGTTTCCGGCTCCATTAATTGCCGTAAGATCATCAGTTACCTGCACATTTGCAACATCAGTATTTCCATAGTTCTGAATATAAACATCATATACTACATCATATTGATTAGGCGTACCTGTAGGGTTTGCTGAAACTAACTTCTTGGCAGCGCCAATACCAGAAACAATAGATGCCAAATCTGCGGCAGAATAAACTGTTCCCACTTTATTTATAACATTGGTATCTCCTGAAAGCATATCAACCTCTCTGAAAGGACAAACTCCTCCGGAAAATGCTGCCACTGTTTCTCCTTCGGCATAAGTCAGCCCTACAAAATTGTTGGAGGGAACCTGAACTGTATCAATATATGTGCAGGTAAGATTGGCACCCGTACCGGTATAAGCCTGATAATTCGGAGTGAATAATTTATTATCCACTACAAAAAACATCTGGCCGGAAGGAGACATAGCCACATCACCACTACCGGATACATAAATAGTTGCTCCACCGGTTAAACTTAAATTATCAGCAGCACCCATAGTTCGGGTAGCAAAATCAATCGACCGAATATAAGCAGTGTGAGGAGCTCCATCTGGTTCTCCGGAGAACTCAATAACATATGCATTCCCATTATTGTCAAAAGCCACGCCTAATAAATCGGCCGGGAATGAACAAAGTGTATCCAACCGGGGAGAAGTTCCTGTAGGCATTGTACCCGCCGGCCACCGCCATACATAAGTACGGGGAACAGTTCCAGAACCTGTAAAAGTGGTTAACGTTGTCCATAAATAATATATATAATGGTCCGCGGGATTGAATGAGATACTGGCATAATTGGAGGTAAAACGTTGTGAACCGCCGCCACCTCCACTTGTTCCAATTCTTAACTGGGGGGTGTACCTGCCAACAGGGCCGGTAGTAGAAGTGATACTGGATATATTATTAGTGCTGGCATTATAGGTGTAAAAATGCACCTGCTGGGTACCGCTTGAACAACCTGTTCGCCCTATTGCGAAAGGATAGCTAACCGTTGCCTGTTGTGCAATGACCCAATAAGCATTGGCAGTTAATAAAGTAAAAAGTAATACCTTTTTCATAGCCGGATTGTTTTTAGAATTACTTCATGCGTTTATTCTCATTTAGAATTTACCACATGTTGTTTTCATAGTTTAGGTTTTATAATCTGTTACAGGCAATTTTTATCGCCTTACAACAATATTTTTTCTTGAAACCAAAACACCCTCTTTCCTTAACTCAAGTATATAAACTCCTGATGACAGACCTGCTACAGAAAGGGAAACATTATTAGTACCCGTTTTTAAAGTTTTCACTTTTTGTCCATCCATTGTAACAAGTATCAACTCACCGCCGGTATTAGCACCCGCTATATTCCAGCTTATATAAATGTCTTTATCAGCAGGATTTGGATATACGGATAAACCAGTTACTAACATTCTGTTATCAGTAAGTATTTTACTGTATTTCTCATATCCTTGTCCTGAAATTTTGGCTTTGTAGAAAGTTCCTGTAGCAAATGGAGCCCGGTCTATGAAAGTATAATTTCCTGTATTTCCACCCGTGGTATTGCTCAAAATCATTTCGCCCGCATCAGTAAATGTAACTCCGTCTTTACTTTTTTGAAGAACAACGGAAATATCATCACCTGCAGTTACTGAAACGGAAAGATTAAGTTCATTTGAATTTCCATTTTGCTTAAGTACAAAATCAATAACCTTCGTGTCAAGTAATGCAAGAAAATTTACTGATCCGCCGGCCAGGGTTTGAAAATAGGGATCAAAAGTCACTGTTACTGGTGAAAAAGAAAGGGTGGTTGAAATGGTATTTCCGGCTACTGTGTTTAAAATGCCATTTCCTGCATTTGACAACGTTCCATTTTCATCATAAATAACAATAACAGTATCCTGTGCAGGAATTGACCCTTGCACCCTTAACGCAATTGGAGTTTTATAATAAAAAGAGCCGGATGGAGCTGCTGTGGTGGTTTGTGATGCAACTTGTAAAACTAGCTGGTTTCCATTTTTTCCCCAGTTGATTGAATACGTAGGGTAACCACCATTCATTACATACGAGTCAAAGAAAGGCGTAAGGTCTTTGCCACCAAGTACGGCCTCAAAATGCGCTTTTAAGTCATTTGTCGTTGCTGCATTATATGCCAATACAGGGTCATTCATATAGTTCTGGCAAGCCTGAAAAAACAAATTGTCACCCACCAGAGTGCGGAGCATAGAAACAGCCATTGCACCCCTTTCATATACAGTAGATCCATAAGGAGTTCCCCAAATTAAATCCGAAGTTCCAATACTACTATTTGGAATGTAAGCTGCATAAGCCCGGTATGTAGTATTTCTGGCAGTTGTTCTAAAACCCGATCTTGTTGTTACCGGATCAATCCCCAAACTTGGCATCAATTCGCCAATCAACGCCTCACTGTATCTCGCAAAACCTTCAGCCAGCCACAAATCATTCCAGGTGGCAAAAGTTACTTTATCTCCAAACCATTGATGCGCCAGTTCGTGGCAAATTACTGTATTACTTGTCATAGCACTTGCACTCATACCCGAAAACGTTTGGTGCTCCATTCCCCCGCCAAAACCAAATTCATAATATCCATGCTTTTCATTCTTAAAAGGATAATCACCAAATTTGTTGCTCAATTCTGTCAGCATCTGTTTTGACCGGTCCATTGCAGTAAGCATACTGGTATATGTACCTGCTGACTTACCCCTTAAAATATTATACACAACCGGCACATTTGTGCCGCCAATATTTACAGTACCCCGGTAATAACGGTTAAACCTGCCAACAGCGATAGAAACAAGGTAGCTGGCGATAGGATAGCGATGTTTAAAACGAAATGTCCTGTTAGAACCAGCTGTTGCTGAATCTATCAGTTTACCATTTGTGGCTACCCAAAATGTATCAGCACCTGTCCAGGGAACAGTAACATTAAAATCCATTGAATCAATCTTATCCTGCATATCTGCCTTACAAGGCCACCAATCCCTGTCCTCATATGACTCGGATAAAGTATATATATATGTACCTACTCCAGAACCAACTTTCTGGTATCCAAGTTCATCCCCGGAAGCGGCCGGAGGAGCACCATTGTAGTTTATTGTAACCGAGTCGAGTACTCCCGAAGCTAATGGAGAAGGTAATGTAATTGTAATTACATCCACATTTCCTGATGAAGGGAAGGAAAAGGGCCGACTTGCCCCATGATACATAACTGACAAAGAGCCATTATTAAATGATACTTTATTAAAATCAAAGGTTATTTGGGATACATTGCTTTGTGTGGTAACAAAGTATGTTGTTACAGCGCCGTTAATATTTTTCGCATTGTTTGGGTTGATATTCCAATCACAGCGGTGATATTTAACATCAATATTGTCACCAGTACCATTATAACCGGATGATTCTATACCCTCGGTTTTTATTTGTCCATGATAATACGGGTCTGATTGCTGCGCCTGAAGCTCAGGGCTTGTGCTTAATAAAAGGCAAACACTAATAAGAAAGAGGGGGTAGCTTTTCAAAAACATAAATTTGATTTTTTCTGGATATTGGATAATGCTGCTTAAAGCAGTTATATTTTTAAATTGGATTTTAAACAGGAAATCGTAGTGTGAATCACTTATAAAGCTTAATAAAACTCTTACCACTTGTCATAAAACACCTAATAACATTACTACTATTTTCCTCATGCTAAAATGAGAGTATTTACTTAGAAATACAACGCTTTCGTAAAGATTCAGCAACAGAAAAAGTATAACTACAAGCTTGTTCCGTAATTGACACACAGGGTATTAGGATTTTTACGGAAAAAACAGCAGAAAAGTCAGCTCGGCATAAATCATTATTTTTACTGCTAATCTGATTAAAATGAATCAACATAAACCTGTCATTGGTGTTTCCTGCGGCGATCTTAATGGTATCGGTATTGAGTTAATTATCAAAACCTTTTCGGACAACCGTATCCTGGAGCACTGCACCCCGGTTATTTTCGCCTCTGGCAAAGCCATTAATTTTTACCGGAAATCTATTCCGGAAATAAACTTTAACTACCAGAACATAAAAGAATTTAACCGTATTAATCCGAAACAGGTTAACCTGTTTAACTGCTGGGAAGAAGAAGTACAAATAACACCCGGGCAATTGAATGAAACCGGAGGGAAGTATGCAATTCTTTCTCTGCAGACAGCAGTGGCTGCGCTAAAACAAAATCAAATAGATGGACTGATTACAGCGCCAGTTCATAAAAAAAATATCCAGTCAGCCGAATTTAATTTTACCGGTCATACTCCGTACCTCAAAAGTGTATTTGGGGCAAATGATGTGGTTATGATGCTTTGTGCCGGAGGTTTTCGTGTAGCCCTGGTTACTGAACATGTTTCGATAAATGAAATTGCAAAGTATATTACCAAAGAAAACATCCTCAGCAAACTGAACATTATCAACAAAAGCCTTCAAAAAGATTTTGGTATCGACAAACCACGCATTGCCGTACTTGGATTAAATCCCCATGCAGGTGATGAGGGGTTAATTGGAAATGAAGAAGAAGCTATTATCAGGCCTGCCATTAAAGAAGCAAAAAACAATAACATATTGGTAATCGGGCCCTACAGTGCCGATGCTTTTTTTGCACGCCGCAGTTTTGAAAAATTTGATGCTGTACTGGCTATGTATCACGACCAGGGATTAATTCCTTTTAAGACTTTAGCAACCGGTGAGGGTGTGAATTATACAGCCGGCCTGCCCGCAGTAAGAACATCCCCTGACCATGGTGTTGCTTTTGATATAGCCGGAAAGGATAAAGCTGACACCTCTTCATTTCTGATGGCAATATTTGAATGTATTGACATTATTAATCGCAGAAACGGGTACGAAACCAGCCGGCAAAATCCGTTGCGAAAAATGACTCCTTCTATCCTTGCAAATGCGAAGGATGAGATAATTGAAGAATAATCAATACGGAAGACTTATTGATTAAACACAGAGTCTGGCACTCCTTTATTGATAGTATAAGAGGAATAAACGATCTCAACCTTCCCTTTTTTGTTTCCTGTTTTCTCTGTTTTGTCTTTATCAGCCCCATTATCATAGTCTATTGTTACCCCTTTGGGAAGTCTGTAATCTTTTGTGCTAAAAGTTAGCTCCACCTTATCAGGCAATCCATAGGATGCATAATTTTTATAACTCATCAGCAACTCATAAGTTCCATTTTCTTTTGTGCTGATTACAGATTTTAGCACCAGCAACTGCATCTCATCAATATAGAGGGTGGCACGGGTTATATTCTCCTCATCACTTAATGGAAAAATTTTTACCACTTTGCATTCTGTTCCATTTATCTTTTCGGCACCTGAACTTATCACTTCATAATTATTAAGCCCAAGTACATTATTCATATTCACATTCACGGAACCTTTGGGAATAAATGAGACTCCGCTTTCATTTTTTATTTTCAGTTTATCCGGTTTTTTATAATAAACTTTAACAGTAGCAACCGGGGCTTTAATGAAAATAACATTTGTCTTCATTTTGGCAACAGCGGTATAATCAATCACTTTATCATATTTGAGCTTTACCTTTTGCAGAAGCTCTTTTACATCCTGCGCCTCCAATCCGCAGGCTCCCAAAAAGAACAATAACAACAAAGTGAAATACTTTTTCATATAGCTTAATTAACTCAAAATATCTTTTTTATTAAAATACCTGATACTGATGAAAAGGAATAATAGTATATAGCCGGATAATATCAACCCGCTTCGCAAAAGCGCCGAAGGGTTTTCAACAGAACCGTTAATGGTTGCTCCTTCTGCCGATTTTTCAACATAAAAGAATCCCTTCCATCCAAGCATATGGGTAGTGAACGACCAAGGATTTACCGTTTCTTCGAAAACAGGTACTTTCAGCTGTTGTATAATTGTAAAAACAATAACCACACATACAGTTGCTACAATCGGGCCAAGGGAGTTTTCTGCAAATACCGAGAACATAAGTGCCATGGCTGCAATAGTGGTTAATGCCAATGCTGCAAAAACAAAAGCCGCAAAGAACCTCCATATCACATCACCGTCTTTCATGATATGCATGTCTGTCTCTTTAAATACCACCAGGTCCTCCCTTCCGAACAATATTAAACTGCCCAATAACGCAAACAATGCCATCCATGCTAATAGTAATACAACATAAACAGTACTTGCTGAAAATTTTGCCAGTAACAACTGAGTCCTCGTTACTGGCTTACCAACTATTAATCTTAATGTTCCGATGTTTGCTTCACCCGAAATCATATCGCCGGCAATCAGGGCTACCAACAGCGGCACATGGATCAATATCATATGCAGCACGGCCACACATACAAAGTATCCATTCAGAATTTTCTCATAAGGAATATCAAATGTATCTGCCTGACTGTCTGTATAAAACTGAATGAAATCCTTCCCATTCACTTTTAATGCAAACTGTACCAGCAGGATAATAACCGCAATAGCCCCAAAAGCAATAAATGTCCTGGGCCGTTTGAATACTTTGTACAACTCTATTTTTAAAATCTCCAGAAACATTTACTCCTTCGTTTGTGATAAAAAATAATCCTCCAGTGAATGAACAGGCCGCAGGCTCATCACCCGAATACCCTGTTCCACGAGTTGCTTATTTAATTCAGGAACTCTTTGTTTATCAAACTCAAGCCTGATCGTTCCATTGATTTCTTCTTTTACTGCTATACCCCAACCGGAATTCAACAAGAATTTCATAGCTAGCTCTGCATCTGGTGTTATCAGTTCTACAATTGATTGTGTCGGGTTCAACAACTCACTTACTTTACCTTCCACAACTTTTTTCCCTTTATTAATAATAAGCATATTGTCGGCCACCATTTCCATTTCTCCTAACAGATGAGAAGAAACCAATAAGGTCTTACCCAAATCTTTACTAAGATGAATGATCATATTACGCATGTCCGCAATTCCTTGCGGATCCAAACCATTGGTCGGCTCGTCCAGTATGATAAGTTGGGGATCATGAATCAGTGCACAGGCAAGACCCAGTCTTTGCTTCATACCCTGCGAATAGGTTTTCACTTTACTTCTGGCCCGTTCTGCCAGCCCTACCATTGCCAACTGATCCATCATTTTCTTTTCGGAAGACTTCACAGCACTTAATCTTGAAAATATACGGATATTCTCCAGCCCATTCAAGTACTTGTATAAATCAGGTTTTTCAATGATGGCACCCGTATGCCGGAGAATTTCCTTTCGGTATTTTTTAAGATTCATCCCAAAGATTTCTATCCCGCCGGATGTCGGTTCAATTAGAGTAAGCAACATCCTGATCGTTGTTGATTTACCTGCGCCATTTTGCCCCAGAAAACCATAAACCTGCCCTTCCCCGACAGTAAATGACAAATCATTAACGGCCCTGATCTCACCAAAGTCTTTGGTCAAATTCCTTACCTCTATAATCTTATTCATTCCGTTTTTGTTAACGGGCAAAAGTATTAAAGGTTCGTCCCTGTTAATGAAGTATTTAATGTTTTAAGGAAAAAAAATTAAAAATTACTTGCAATTGTTACGTCCAAACAGTAGGTTTGTTTTCGATTCGGAAAACCACATAAACTCACGTAAAACTACGATAAACGACCGTACCGAGCCACCTCCTCCACCTTTCTGGTACACCGCTTTTAAGTAGCCATTTACCGGGGAAATGCTGACCGAAACTAACATCCAATATTTCTGTGGGCCATTTGAAATAATCATTCAAAAAGCCTGAGAAATGACAAAGTACCTTATATCAATTGTGCTGCTTACCCTAAAGCTGTCTTTTCCGGCTTCCGGTAATGAGAATACTATTCAGCCCTTTACAAGTCAGCCTTTTTCTTCAATCAAAGATTCCGGTACTCCGGGTTTTCATGATATTAATGCCTGTATCAGTAATAATAAGATTTTACTAAACTGGAAAGTTGCAAAAAACGAAACAGTCAATCTGTTTGAAATAGAAAAAAGCACTGATGGCAAAAAATTTATTCTGACAGCCCTTGTATTCGGAACAGATCAGCCTGCTGCTGATACTTATAAATTTTTTGAGAAGGCTACAGGCAAAAAAATATTTTACCGGATTAAGTTGATTAGTAAAACCAGTGAAGTAGTTTACTCAAAAATGATTACCATCAACCGGGAAAGTTGATAAAAACTAATGCCATGTCTGAGAAAATTAAAAAATCGTTCAGAGAAAGATATGACCGTTTAAAAAAAGTGGTTAAAAAGATATTGAAACCCGGCAATGATAAAACACCCCAACTTATTTTACAACCAATAAGGAATAATAACAGGATAAGCTTTTAGCCATCTCACCTTTTTCATACACTTAGAGTATCCAAAAGAGATGAGGCCCTTTTTCCAAAGGGCCTTCTCGTTTGTATTAACTTCTCCCGAGATAAGATTGAAGATTGCTCACATATTCTTCAAAAGCATTTATTCCCTGTTTTGTTACCCTGCATATTGTCTGCGGATAATTGTCTTTGAACTGTTTAATAACATCTATATACCCGGAATCTTTCAATTTCTGTATCTGCACACTCAGGTTGCCGGCAGTAGAGTTGGTTTTCTCCCTGATAAATGTGAACTCGGCCTCCTTCACACTGATAAGGAGTGACATAACGGCGAGCCGGAGCTGTGAATGCAATATAGGGTCAAGATCTTTAAACATTAGTATGAGCTAACTCCCTTTTGGCTTTTCTGTAATCTTTTTCCAGAATAACTCCCGGTATCAGCCATGCTGCTACAGATGATAATGCAACCAGTAATAAATCAACTTTTATAGTGGTGTAAATTGAAACTATACAACATATCCAACAAAGCAATCCACCCAAAATCATCGGCCTGAATTTCATACCTGTTCCTGTAACAAATGTAGGCAAGCCATACAGGAGTAAAAACAAAGCCGAATTATATTCATAAAACCGAAAGGGAAGGGACTGCCCTGCAATCAATTTATATTGTTCTGCAATGGGTCTTATATCATTGTAAACAGAATTAGTGATATAAATCATCAAAAAGATACTGATACCAAATCCCAGCCATAAATAATCCATGAAGGCATCCCCATATGCTTTTACCTTTCGTTCTTTTTTTTCTTTGATCGTAAGATAAATCTGGGGGACTACTGCCACAAATGTCAGCAGGTAAATATCAAAGGGAAGCCTGTATTCAAAATGAATCTCTGACAACCTGATCAGTGAACAAACGGCAATTACTGTACCCCACATAATAGCAGCCATCCCGGTATCATGGCAGGCATCCTTCGCCCTGTTAATCATTTGCGCTATCAGATCAAGGCTTTCTTTTTCCGTCAACTGTTTTTCCTGTTCTCCCATAGTTTAAGAATTATCAGTTTGGAGTTTATTTCTTTGCCTCATCAGATGTGCCGGGATAATATAACTCACCAGTATAGCTGCAGCCCCAAACAATATCTGATAATCATAACTTACAAATGTGGCGCCTATTGCCAGTACCCATGCTATCAAACCTCCGGCAATCAATGGTCTGAACTGAATAATATTTCCTGACACAAAAGTGCCCAGTCCATATAACATAATAAAAAAAGGGAATATAGAAACCCCCCATCCCAATTTTGTCAGGATCATACTCAGCACAAAGAAACTGATAGCCATACCTGCCCAAAGATGTTTCATGCTATCATCTATATATGTTTTTGCTTTTCTGGTACTAACTTCCTTTTTACTCTGATAAATGGAAAACAATATTCCGATAACAATTACCAGCCATACCATGTAGTGTTTTTCATATTCATATATGTGCTTGAGAATAAACTGACCCATACAGGCAAAAAAAGTAAGCCAACCCCACACAAGAAAATAAATACTATTATCAGACATCTTTTGTTTTGTCTTACTAATCATAGCCTGAATCAACTGCAGACTTTCCTCAGGTGAGAAATTTTCCTTACTCATATCTATATTTTTAAACCAAAAAAAACTGCCTGAATAAGGCCGCTTGTTACCCAACCGTATTATTACTCAAGGGTAAGAAAAAACTTGACCTGGCCAATACCCCAGGATGGGTGAATACTACTGGCCGGTTTATGCACTTCGAATTTCTTCAAAGCTTCTTCAAATAATTTCTTTCCTTCTGTTTTACTTCCACCCCACTGTTCAGGTGTATAGTATTTATCAATTCCTTCCAAAAGATATACTCTGGGGTTTTCCGGGTTCAGGCTTTTTGCCATTTCTAGCGCCTGGGCGGCTGGTTGGCCGTATGTCATATACCTGTTCATAGGGTCAGCCAGCATTTTTCCTGTATTAAACATTTTTTTCAGGCACATAATCTCTGAATTATCTTTTTCCAGCTCTTCGGCTTTTGCGAGCATAGGCTCTGCTTTATCCAGTAAGGGGTCTATCTTATCCAGTTCCTGGGTAGTGTAATAATTATTCGCCTTGTTAATGTAGCACAATGCAGCATAATAATAAGGCAGCCATTGTGTTTTCTCAGCATTGGCAATGCGCTCAAAAGAATTGGCTAACTCAGTCAGCCCTTCTGCATTGCGGGCAGTATCCACTGCCGGCACCAGAGCTTCCATTGCTTTTAAATATTTATCTCCTGGTTGAGCAAATGTTGTAACAATAAGAAACAAAGTAACAATGGTTAGTACTCCTTTTTTCATTTTTTAATTTTTTTTAATGATGATTATTTTGATTTTTAAGTTTATCATATTCTCTCTCCACTGAATTTCCCTTGGGATAAATATAGGCTTCTACATAATTAAAAGCCAGGCCAATTCCCCATCCTATTGTTACCCACAACGGCCAGGGTATACCATTCCACTGGTAGTTATTCCCATGACGAAAATACCAGACCACCCATAGAAAAATATTTATGATAAGATAACTGTAAAAATGGGATTTAAAGCCTGCCCTTTCCCGGGCAATCCTCCATAATTGAGGATCTTTACCTTCAGGGACGTCTTTGTTGATACTCATATTTTATTTATTTACCGGTTAAAGACTGTTGTTAATAACATCCTCACTTCTGTCAATGCCGAAACTGATAAAAGCTCCAATGTA
This sequence comes from Chitinophagaceae bacterium, assembly GCA_044221225.1. Lineage (GTDB taxonomy): Bacteria > Bacteroidota > Bacteroidia > Chitinophagales > Chitinophagaceae > JJ008. The sequence continues at coordinate 183,300 of JBGAPQ010000005.1, read as the reverse complement.
AACAAACATCCTTGATGTTGGTACAATTGCTTCCTTGCGCAACCCATTATAAGAATATTGATAGCCATATGTCTGCTTAATATTAAAAATATTACTTACCTGCAGCACATACACCGCAAAAGATTTTGCATTTGCTTTTCCGATAGATGGCAGGTAATTGATGGCAAAACTTATATTATGATAATCAGGTATTGTTCCCCTATCGTTAAATTTATAATTTGCTCCGTCGTATCCAATATAATAATAAGGCCGTCCGCTGCTGTAATTGTAAGAGGCATTAAAATTCATTTTCAGGGTCTGTACAAATTTTTTAGTAACAAGCGATGCCGTATGTTTTGCTGCAAAGTTTGGAGTAACGGCAAAGGGGAAATTAAGAAAATCTCTTTTTGTATCCAGGTAAGAATAGGAAATCCAGTAATCAAAATTCTTAATAGTTTTCTTATCCCTCCAAAAAAATTCAAAGCCTTTTGCATCACCATAGCCATCATTACTAATTGCTGCTTCCGTATATCCAACCATAGCAGTCTTAACCAGATTATTATACTTTTTATAAAAAAACTCTGCCCTGAACGATTGTTGATTAATTACCTTCTGATACTGTATTATGTAATGCGTTGCTTTCATATAAGACAATTCACCGGGAGATGGCAGGTATCTCCTTTCAGGATTTTGATAAAAAACCCCATAAGCCAAAGAAGCCTGACTGCCTTTGCCTAATTTATAAGCTATCGAAAAACGGGGTGCAACATTTACCTTATCAAGGGATGAAGAGTGTTCCATCCTCAAGCCCCCCTTGACGGCGAGATCATTTGCCGCATAAATATCCGCTTCCGCGAAAGCAGCGTTGATATGCTCCTTTACCCCACCCGGGTAAGTCTGTCCATCATAGGCAGTGTACAAAGATTTATCCTTACCGTAATTATATTCACTGCCAAAGCGGACTGCACTCAATCCCTTTAATTTTTTTTCGATTATAACCTTTGCATTAAAATAATTGCCCCTCATATCCAGCCAGAATGTTTTTGCTTCCAGGTTTCCTAAAACAACATCATTTTTAGAACTATTCTGCATACCACTGTTTATACCATCCTTATTATTGGTATAGGAAAGGCCGGCATTAAGTTTCCATCTTTTAGGAAAATTCTCTTTCCATGAGAGATTATGAAAGTGGTTCGTATTGTTGACAGCAAATTTGTCAAGATACCCGATTGAATCAATACTGTTAACTGTAAACGCAAGCTTGTTACTGCTGAAGTAACCATAATATTTTAGTATTCCGGCTTGGGATGTTTTTACCCGGAAGTTGGCATCTGCATTATGATAAGCCGGAACTTTCGAATAGTCTTGCTTCTGCTTTATTACTGCAAATGCGGGAGTAAGGTCTGTATAACTATAGCTGAGCCCAAAGGACGATTGCTTGTTTTTAGAAAGATGCTGATATCCGGCATTACCGCCGATTACGCTTATGCCAAGATTAGCAGACGACTGCTCAGGTAAATCGATGGATTCAAGGATCAAAGCAGAAGAAAGTGCCTGACCGTATAAAGCGGAATAACCACCAGTACTGAATACTGTTCCTTTAAAAATAAAAGGAGAAAATCTGCCAAACTGGGCAATATTAGGCACACTGGTAAAAAAGAAATTATTCACCAGCGTACCATCAATAAAGGTTTTGGTTTCTGCGGCTGTTCCACCACGTACAAACAGACCCTCACTCTCACCCACCTGTTGTGCACCAGGTAATGTCTTCAATGCCTGTGTAATATCTCCATTGGCACTGGCTGTAGTTACAATATCAATCGGATCCAATACTGCCGCAGCTCTTTTTCTGTCACTGGCCTCAAATGTACCGGCTGATAAAACCACTGCTGTTAATTCACTTATTTCTTGTTTCAGTACAGCATCCGCTGTTATGGGGCTCCCTTCAATTTTTATTGATTGCTCAAAAGTCTTGTAGCCAATACTTGAAATAACAAGAAGCTGTTGGCCCTTCTCAAATGTTTTAAAAGTGTACTTACCGGCAGAATCAGAAGTAGCCCCATCGTAGCTGTCCTTAATAGATATACTGGCTCCGGCAATGGGTATATTTTTATTATCCTTTACCACCCCTTTAATAATAATCTGCCCTGAGGCTATCTGCCAACAGGCCATCAGCGCAAGAAAAGGTATCCATTTTATTGTCTTTCTCATAGCAATTTTTCAATTGAAGACACAAATGTAAAGTAGTTTATTTTATAAACCAAATTATTTTAAAACAAAGAACCGTCTCACAACTATGTGAGACGGTTGGAACCCCTATGAAAAATATTTTAGTGCTTTATGATTTTTTGCTGTGCAATTTGCCCTTCACAACTTACTCGTACTATATAGAAGCCGGGAGCAAGGCTGCTGACATTGATTGTTTCTGTCTGGCTGCTGTTGGCAGTTTCCGCTCTTTTAGCTACCTGCCCGTTTATATTCAGTACTTCATACACTGCTTTCCTGTCTTGCCAGTTTGAAGGGATGGTGATGCGAAGCTCATTAGACACCGGGTTAGGATAAGTAAGAATTGAAATTGTATTCTCGCCCTGATAGTTGATCCTGATTATACGGGTTTCAGAAAGCTGCTCCTTACCATCTGCATCCACAGAACGAAGCCTGTAATAAACTACTGAGTTTTGAATGTTGCTGATATTATCAGATAAGCTATAGTTTGCTTTTTCAGATGCGTTACCATAAGCAAATACTAATCCTGCTTCACTGTAATTAGAACCATCTGTACTTCTCTCCACTACAAAATGACTAACATTTATTTCTGATGTAGTTGTCCACTTCAGATCAACCTTACTGTTGTTTAATGAAGCTGTAAATGAAATAAGTTTTACCGGCAAAGTTGATGATGGATAATAAAACCCTTTCAAATAAAGACTAAACTGGCGAACAGACGAACTGGGATTACTTGTCTTTGCTCCATATGCAATTGTGAAAGAGGAAACATCTGAATTGGAGGCAGTATACATATTGTTTAATGTAGCAGTGTCAATACCTGCCCTTTCAATACCAAGAATATTTTCTCCCATAAAATTACCAGCTGATATTTGTTGCAAGGAGATATCTGTTGTAGTTGACATGTAAGCCATAGTCCCCCCGTTTCCGATATTAACTCTTGCAAACTCTTTTAATGTGTTATTACCATCCAGGTCGAGTGCTGTTGCATTAACGAACTGAAGTGTGGAAGGTGTATTTGTATTTTTCTTAAAAAAATGGAAGCTGAATACTGCATAAGAATAGCCAATCACTCCTCCGCTTTGTACTGCAGGCTGAAAAGCTGATTTATAACCGGTACCATTACTGTTATCATCAATCTTATTAACCTTAGCGCCATTTACAAGGCTGTCAATCTTTACAATAGCATCTGTTGTATCGTTTACAGAAGAAAACAGGTATTCGGCGCCAAGCTGTAAATCATCTCCACCAATGAGTTGGGCATTTTCAAATTTTAACCCATTTGAAAGATTGTTAGATCCGCCACCTGTTCCGCTTTGTGCATTGGCTGACAGAGTAATTACCAGTATTGCAATTACACATACTGTTTTCATAGTAATTTTTGTCAGAGGTAAAGTTGTTTTCATTGCTTTTGCTTTAGGGTCAAGATTTCTTGGTACGATCTACCGAACACTTCTTTCAGATTGCAATGAAACCCGATTTGTAAGATTTGAAACTTTCCGGGAGTAATATCCCTTTTTGAGAGTAGTTAGTTTCAATGGTCGGATTTCGCTGTTTTCTTAGGATTTGTTCGATTCGAGAACAAACATAATACGCAGTTTTTTTACCTGCAAGTTTTTCAAGCATTTTTTCGTAAAAAATACCGTATTTTATGTAGTAATTTTACTATCATAATTTATAATCAATGTTTTATACGCTTTAAGTTTTACATATTTTTTTGTATCCCTGATTAATATTACAACTAGGCCTGTTTCTATTAATGACAAATGCCCCTCAATTGAGGGGCATTTGTATTATTATTCTTTTGTTTTGGATCTACCTGATCACTTCGAACACTTTGCTGATAGCATCAGACCCATCATTTGCCCGGATCTGCAGAATATACTTACCATTAGTAAGCCCAGAAACGTTAACCTGTTCGGTTTGGTTAGCGCTAGTTAACTGTAAGCGACGGACTAACTGCCCGTTCATGCCATAGACATCCATCACAACAGAACGTCCAATCAGTTTATCAGTAAGTGTAACAAATACCTTCCCAAAAGCAGCTGGATTAGGATATACTACTATTTCACCGCCATTCCCAAAACTAACCCTTCTTATTTCACTGAACTTAGCAGATCCATCTGCATCTACTATTCTTATCCGATAGTAGTTTATACCTTTCCTGGGGTTTTGGTGCTGTAATGTATAGCTGCTGCTGCCATTTGCTGTAACAGATCCTGCTACAGTCCAGTTTGCATTATCAATACTATATTCCACCACATAGTTAATCACATTAACTTCTGTGGCCACTTTCCAGGTAAGATTCACCTTTGTTCCTGCAGGTGAAGCATTAAACGTTAATATTTGAGCCGGTAATGTGAGCGCATTCAGCACCCCTGCATCAAAAGAAAGATTAGTAGTAGTGGTGGTAACCACAATACCTGTAACAGTACCACCCACCACATCACTGTCTGCATTATCATCACCACCTGCATTGGGTGTGGTAAATGTAACACCGGTGGGAAGGTTAGTGAATGTAAGAGAATATGTGCCCGGAGCTACACTGGGGAAAAGATAGCCGCCATTTGCATCTGTTACGGCTGTTGCTACCGGGTTTCCAAGCCCATCCAGAAGCGTGACAAGTACTCCCGGCAAACCAGGTTCATTGGCATCCTGTACGCCATTATTGTTAGTGTCTACCCAAACATAGTTACCAATAACAGCTCTTGGTTTAAATAAACCGGCATCAACAGAAAGGTTAACGTCACCTGCCGCAAGAACGATGCCTGCCGTTCTTCCTGTAGCAGGGTTTGCATCACTGTCTAATGCATCATTGCCACCTGCGTCTTGCTGTGTAAACGTAATACCAGTTGGAATAGTACCAAATTCAACTTCGTAAGTACCCGGTAACAGGTTAGTGAAAAGGTATTGTCCATTTTGATCAGTGATCATGCTTGCTACAGGCAATGCATCATCTCCATTACCGGCAACACCATCAGGACCAAATCCAGGTCTGTACAAGGTAACCGTAACTCCGGCTACTCCTGGTTCTGTACCATCATTATCCTGCACGCCATCACCGTCAGCATCCATCCAAACGTAATTACCTAATGATGCTCTTGAACTTATTAGTCCTCCGTCAAGGCTTCTGTCATTTCTGTTTCCAGAATTCAACGTAACTGTATTTGTTCTTCCTGTTGAGCGATTGGCATCGCTTCCTGTGGCATCATTTGTTGCAGATTGCGGGCTAAAATCAAATCCTGCGGGCAGGTTAGTAAAGCCCACGCTGTAATCACCATCAGCAAGTCCGGCAAAAAGATACTCGCCATTTGCATTAGTAGTTGTGGTCGCAATTGCAGTTCCGCCACTGTTGTATAGTGTGACCAACACACCAGCTACACCCTGTTCGCCTGCCTGCAATCCATCTCCGTTTGTATCAAACCAAATATAATTGCCTAGCGTATTGGTATTAGCCGGCGGTACAAGCCCAAGATCAACCGACATATTATCTTCACCTCCGGCCAAATTATACACTGTAGTTCTTGATGCCCCTGCGGGAGCTCCGCCGGTACCTATGGCGCCACCATCACTGTCCACATCATCATTACTTCCTGCATTCTGAGTGGCTACGGTAAATCCGCCCGGAAGGTTACTGAACTGCACAGCATAATTACCGGCTGGCAAGTCTGCGAAAATGTATTCACCCAATGCATTGGCAATTGTGGTTCTGCTGACACCATCATCAGCATTACCTACTATGCCATCTGCACCTGCATCCAGCAATGTAACTGTAATGCCAGCTACTCCCAATTCACCTGCATCCTGTACGCCTGCAGTACCGCCGGTTAAGTCATACCAAACTTTATTACCAATACTTCCCAGCCCTGAAGGCACACCGGCTACTAACCCGGCATCGACATCGTTTTCAATTTCTCCCGCACTTAATGTAATGGTCCCGGATCTGCCGGTTCCCGGGTTTACATCACTGTTTGTTGCGTCAGCATCGTTGCTGCTCCATACCGGGGTAAAACTGTACCCAGCAGGAAGATTACTGAATCCAACACTATAATCGCCTGCAGCAAGGTTTGCAAACTGATAATTTCCATTAGCATCTGTTGTAGTGGTGGCGATTGCCGTTCCCAAACTATTATACAATGTCACCGTCACTCCGGCAATACCGGTTTCATTTGCATCTTGTACACCATCCACATCAGCATCGAACCAAACCTTATCTCCAAGTCTTGCTGTACCTGCAGGGCTATTTTGAGTAAGGCCGGCATCTACCGTAAGATTTCGCTGGCCCGGGTATAAGAAATAAGGACCGGTTCTCCCGGAAGCAGTATTAGGGTCACTATCTTTTGTTACATCAGCACCCTGCTTTGCTGTAACAAATGTATAACCTCCCGGCAATAGAAACTCAACCTCGTATACTGTTCCAGTACCAGCACTTGCCGGAAGATTATTGAAAATATAATTTCCAAATGCATCAGTAACAGTAGTTGCATAAGGTATTGTTGCTTCCGAGCCATTGATAACACCATCTCCGTTCGCATCGCGGTAAAGATTAACGGTTACTCCAGCTACACCCGGCTCATTTGCATCCTGAATATTGACAGTACCTCCAGATAAATCAAGCCAAACCCTGTCACCAATACTTGCAGTTGTAGCAGGGGCTAAAACAAGCCCTGCATCAATTCCGGTAATCTGTGTTCCGGCTGCACCTGTATTAATCGCTGTTGTTCTTCCGGTAGTGGTGCTAATATCGCTATTAGTAGTACTGTTGCCACTTGTAGTACCTGTACTGCTGGTATGTGTCATACCCGCCGGGAGAGTAAGTCCTATAATATAATTAGTGCTGGCTGGTAATCCTGTAAAAATATAATTTCCGTTTGCGTCTGTAACGGTGGTAGCAACAACCGTTACACCATCTGCTGCGTACAACGTAACAGTAACGCCACTTACCCCAGGCTCGGTTCCATTTTGGCTCCCGTTGCCATCACTATCCAGCCATACTTTGTCACCAATACTATTTGTTGCAGACTGTGTATAAATTAAACCGGCATCAATATTTCTCTGATTTTCACCACCACTTAATGTAACAGCTGTTGTTTTTCCTGTAGATGCATTTACATCACTATTTGTATCATCGGCTTCGGAAGTACCGGTAGAAGTAGTGAACTGGTAGTTTACCGGAAGTGTAAACCCAACAAAATAGTTCGCAGCTGCAAGATTGTCGAATAAATAATTTCCATAAGCGTCTGTAACAGTTGTACCAAGCACTGTTGTGCCATCACTGGCATACAGGGTAACGGCTACACCAGCTACTCCGGGTTCGCCTGTATCCTGCACTCCATCCTGATCATCATCACGCCACACTTTATCACCAAGACTTGCTAATTGCTTAAATCCGAAATCAAGATTATGATTATTTTGGCCAGTGGAGGCAATTGTCAGACTGATCATGGGGGTATTACTGCTGTTCAAAGAAGCATCATTATCACTCAAATCAATTTCTCCGGCTCCTATCTTATCCGTTTTTGTAAGTTGATACCCTGCAAGATCACCAGTGCCAACTCCTCCGGACCAGTCGGTCGTTGCCACTCTGATATTATAGGGTATACCTGCTTGCGGGCCAGCCTGATTACCGGCGGTAGTAGGATCGCCGTCAACCACATTACCTGAATTGAAATACCATTCGCCACTCGTATTAGTTGTAACAGTTCCTATCAGCACATCATCTCCGTTTCCTGCGATACCGTCCACACCATTGGTATAAAGTTCCAGTGTAATATTGGCAAGCCCACTTTCATCAGCATTTTGAATACCGTCCCCATTTGCATCATTCCATAACCGGTTCCCGATTTCTGTGGGTGATTCCGTCGTCAGCAATTCAATATCTCCTAATCCATTTGACTTACCTACAGCACCAATAGCAGGTGTGGGAAAAGACCCACCGCCAGCACCGGCAAACATCTCAAAATCTCTTCCATTATCCCCTGATGTACTGCCAAACCAACTGATACCGGACGACCAGGCTCTCTGCGGATCCATTGTTGTAATCACTACACTATCTGTTCCTTTGATAAGGGCAAGGGCACCGCTCAGAGCATTAAGGTGGAATGTTCCAACAGTAGTGGAAGTATTAGCATTATACACTTCATCCCTGTAATAGAACTCCCCGTTATTGCTGGTATAATTACTGGGGCCATCACCATTATTCGCACCGGCAGTTGCTGCTTTGGGACTCGAAGGGCCTTCTTTTGCATTCTGCTCCATTTCAAAAACACAAGTCGTGGAATTATAATAAGCACGGTACAGATCACCCATTGCTTGTCCGGCAAAACGTACAGAACCGTTTAATCCACTTTGATCATATCCAGACTGATCGCCGAACCTGTCTCGAAAACCAAGAATCATTGTACCATCCGCATCAAATTCTATATCACTGAACATGGGTTGTTGATACTGAGAAAAACCAGGGGCTGAACCGGTCCATGGAGAGGGAAGCGTATTGGTCCAGGGTTTCCAGGTTTCGGAAAGCCCGTCACCGTTGGTTCCTCTATTAAAATTAAGGGGAGACTGCAATACAGGGTTAACCGCAAAATTGCCGGTAGCGGGATTTAACTCCCAAACATACGCCCAGAGATCCGTATACTCAGGATTTCCTGTATTATTATCCTGCGTGCTAACTGCCCCGGTTCCTTCTCCTGTTGTAACAGTTCCGATATAAAGTTTCCCCCTGTGATATTTCAGAGCAAATGGTCTTTGTAATCCTCTTGTGCCATCATAAAAATTAATACCATCATTGGCTCCTGTGTACGTGGAAGCAGCTCCGGGAATACCTGATGTGGAGCGGAGAGGAGGATTGGGCAGATTCCAACTATTAATTACAGTAGCTGAAGTTGGATTTTTAATATTGTTCAACTGAAGCTGGTAGATTTTTCTATCATAGAAATTAGTTACAAACAAAAACTGCCCATCATCACTGATTTCCATATCACCTAAACTAACTTTTCCAACTTGTCCAAATGCAGCAGGATCAGTACTCCGGGTAGTGCTGTCATTGGGCAAACCACGGATTACATTCGTACCAATAACCCCCAGGCCATTAGCAGGATAGGAAACACTGGCACCATAACCTGTCCCGGTAATTGTATATGAGGTTCCTGCACCATAAGCAGGTGTACCAGTAGAATTATGAGTGGCAGCACCTAAGGCATCCAAGCTGGTAAAATAAGACGCAGCACCTGTACCTGCTGTAAGATTAGGGTTAATAATATAAATCGCCCCCGGAGCATTATTGAAAGTTCCGTTGGCAGGGCCAAATCCGTTATGTCTTTTCATAAAAGCTGAAGTAAATACCCTGTTTGCCTGTTTGCTGTAAGCAACACCATAGCAGGTACCGATTTGTGAATTCAATGCCAGCAGACCAGATGCCGGTATGGTAGATTGGCCTTTAGTGGTATAGCTGAATTTATAAAATACACCCCCTGCTGCAGAAGTTCCGGCACCAGTTGCGTTACCGGAGTGATACCGGTTTACGAATAAAAATGAGGTGGAAAAGGGTGCGGCATTGGACTGGAAATCGTTGGGGTCATTTATGGCAAAATTTACATTGACAGCCCCGCCCCCCGCCGTGAGAAACCGGACCGCTGTTCCATGAGTAGCGCCTGAACCACTGGCAAAATCATAAGTAGAATTTACAGAACAGGATCCGGATGCCGGTATCGCAAATTCGAGGCGAATGACGCTACCTGCACTGATCTGACCAGATGTAAAAGAATAAGCACCAGAACTATTGGTAGTTGCTGTGGCAAGCAATACTTCAGCACTATTAAACGCTTTTACCACTACACCGGAAACCAAGGGTTCTGTATAACCCGCGGCGGATTGCCGTGTGCCATTTCCGTTATAATCACGAAACACAATACCCGAAACCTGGGCTTTGGAAATGTTTACAGCGGAAATGAAAAAAATAAGCAAGAAAAATCTTGTACAGCATTTCATATTTTATGCAATTAGAGGGTTACTTTGAAGGTTTTCTTATAAGAGGATACACCTAATTTTGGCAAAAGTATTATTTTCTGTCAGCTAGTTAAATTTTTTCGCCAAAAGCTGTGCTATGGACGATAAAAACTAAATTATTGATTATGAATATACTTACTATCGTTAGTTCGGTTGGCAGAAAAGTACCAGCCTCCCATTAAAAGCAAACACTTATTATTTCAAGATCCAGGCTTGCGTGCTTGTTTCGTAGTAGAACTTATAAACCGTCTCTTTTTTTTCCCTGGCGGGAATGAGGTTATAATTAAATTCCATCCCATGTATTATCAGGTTTCCATATTGATCTGTTCGTATCCGCCTTACCCTGTCGTCTCCTGCAGATCCTAACCCCACCAGCGAAAATTCCTTTTTGGGGGACCCGGAAAATTTCCCTTTTCCTGTAAGGGTTACAGAAAAAACATCACTGCTTCTTCCAGTGCCAAAAAACAACTTACGTTGCCCGGTAATGTATGTAATACCCATCCCCATCGCATCTGTTCCGGCAATCTCATCAATTATTCTTTTTGAATCTAGGTCGATAGCATAAATACAACCTCTTTCATGCAGCCTGTCACTGCCTGAAATTGTTGAAACATACAGCGTATTTGTTTCGCATAATAGTACCATACCAATAATGCCAAAAGGATTCTGAATATTACTACTGTCAGTCAAGGGTAGTTTCAAAAAAACATCCATTATGCCAGTCGTTCTATCCACTCTGTAGATTTTGTTTTGATCAGATGCTTTATTATACAATACACTGATAAAAGGAGCAGGTGCTACATATATATCCCCCTTACTGTCTATCAGGATGGGGGCAAGCCAGCCAGCTTTTTTCCAACTGGAGTGTTGAAATTTCTTTACAGTTCCCGATTCGGTATTTCCCGGTTGCTCACTCTGTTGTAATACAAGACCCATCACCCCTTCATCTGAAGTGCTAAAAGATGAAGCGGCAGGATCATACCCGATGGATCTGATAAAAGCGGGATTTTTTTTACAGTTATTTGCCGAAAACTCTACTTCGCTTTCTTTGCAGGAAAAGAAACCAAACCAAATAATAAATACCCAAATTTTACTAAATAAACTCATAACAGTGTATTATTTAGCCGGGATAAACATGGGTCCGGCAAAACAAGGATATGTTTTTGTAACCCACACACCATTCTCAAGTATATTTTCAGCCCAGCAATATTCGTTGCCTTTTCGGTCATCATTTTTTAATTGAGCCACATACCAAACAACAAGGGAAGAGTTTTGAATGTCTTCTGGTCCAGGTTCAATAAATTTTTCTGGCCCCTGATGATAGTCAGTATTACAGCAGGGGCCGATAGTAACAAGATCATTTTCTCCTTCATCTTTGCCGGTAGTATGTTTTGTAACATACACATAAGAAAAATCTCCACGGCCTCCATCCTTAAACTGCCCTTTGCCGGGTTCAATATAATAAGCAGCCTGGTTGGTTCCTATTTTATATTGATAGCCTTCAGGAGTAAATGAAGTAAGACTTCCCTGTGATTGCCATTGTTCTGCTTTCCACAATTGCCACCCATTTTCTGTATACTCAAAAAAATTATTTTGTTCTCCTGCAAATGCTATACGAAATACCGGCCGATACGTTCCTGTATTACCACAACCCCTGCCAATACTGGCACAGGCAACCCTGAATTTTCCATCATTGTAAAATTCATACCGCTGGCGATAGTTATAATTACAAGGTGTCGGCCATCCTTCACTTCTATATGTCTGCTCCAGTACAAATCCAACTACATTATTTTTTTCATCTTTCAGGTCTGCAATCTTTGGAATTTCCCATGCCACCACTGCTGACTGACTAAAGTAAGGGCAGCCTACTGCATCACTGTATCCAAAACCATCGGTACCGCTATAGTTTACATGCCAGTCCACCAGTTTGGCGCTTCTCAGCACCATTTTTCCTTTATACCTGACATCACTTATCCTTAACCCATCACTGCTGGTAAGCATATATTTCATTTCCCAACTCCTATTCTTTAATGGTTGTTCAACTTCACAGTAGCAGGAAGTAATTTTATCATCCTGCAATCTTTTTTCAGTAAGCATTGGTGTGGCTGGCCCTGAATTTCCAACATTTGTCCATCGGATCCCTACCAGTCTGTGATCCGTAAGATCAACAATTGCCCATAATGCTTTATCTCCTTTTACAAAAGTTGGGGCCACACATAAATGCTGACTCCTTTCACAACGGCTCCTGTTCAATGCTGTTTTTGTACTGGCCATTAATGCATCGTTTTCTGAAGGTTTTACTCCCAAAGCATTCTGTACTTCCGGAGATTCAATGGCAATCTTAACGGCAAGATTTTTTAAATAACCGGAAATATCAGGTTGTGACCGGCTCAGATAATAACTGGTCAGTACTTTCTGTTGCTGCACATCCACCAACGCAATTGAAGTATTGTTTAATGCATAGTTATACATCTCTACCCGGAAAGTGGAGGAGAGGTTATATGGTTGCTTCACAGTAATAAGATCACTCTGCCTTGCCGGATAAACCCCGAATATCTCATTACGGTAAGGTAGCTTTGAAAAAGGATCGGTCAGAAACTGTGTAAAACCGAAATCATTTAAAGCTATTATTTGTGCTAGCTGCTGCTGATCATTAAGGCTGTCTTTGCAGAGCAATACCGGTTTGGGCTGCTTTAATGCTTCCTGAACTTCTATAAGTCTTTGCTGAACAACTGGTAAATTATTTACACTGTCAACAGGGAGCAATACAGAATTTTTCACATCGTCATCATAGGGTGCAAGCTGTTTTTCTTTTGTACCAGCTCCGTTACAGGCTGCTATCAGTATCAATGCCGGCAAAGTCCATAATAGTAGTTTAAAATGACTTCTTAATGCTGGTCTCATCTTCTTTAAACGGATTTGCATAAGCCTTGTTTGTTAAAACTGAAGAATCCGAAAGGCTGAATAAAAAACTGATCAGGTCCTTCCTCTCCTGCTGGTTAAGTTTGAAGCCCGAAATTAAAGGGTTTTTAAGTTGGTTAACTCTTCCATCCCCCGCAAATTCTCCTTTAGTCAAATCTCTGCCTCCGTTCTCATAAATGGCTATAACCTCTTCGAGGGTTTGGGCGCTGCCATCATGAAAATAAGGTGCAGTAAATGCAAGATTTCTTAAAGTGGGTACCAGGTATTTGCCCATATCGGCCGGATTTTTTGTGTACTCAATAAGCCCCTGGTCATAAGGCGGATAATATCCGGAATCGCTTATATTATATAATCCGGTATTGAAGTAATAATCAATATTGCCACGTTCATTTATAACAGAAGGATCACAAAAATTAATACCCCCATGACATGAGCTGCATTTGAGAGCAGCTGACAGGAATAATCGCATGCCCCTCCTCTGCGACTCATTCATTACGTCTTCTATATTTTTTAATTTGTACTGATCGTAAGGAGAATCAAAAGATAAAATAGTTTTTATAAATGTGGTTATACAAGCTGTGATATTCTGAATCGTGAAAGGGTCCATATCTTCCGGAAAAACTTTTTGAAAGCTATTTATATAATAATCATCTTCTCTCAGATGATTTAGTATGGCAGCCTCATTCCCTTTTATACCCATTTCCAAAGGATGATCATTCATCATTGGGTTTACGATCTGTTGTTCAGGAAAATGCAGTGATGAATCAGCAGCAGTAAGATATTTATTGAATATAAGGTTGATAAGCGGCTTGCTGTTTCGTTGGTGCAGATCCCCAAATGCGCCGATAGAACGATTATAACTGTCTGTAAACGAAAATTCACGGGCATGGCAGCTGGCACACGATTTAGTCCTATTGGCAGACAATCTTCTGTCGTAGAAAAGATAACGGCCTAATTCTGCTTTAGCTGATGAAAAAGAATTTTTTTCATCCATGTAAAATGTATCCTTTATCTGGATTGGGATTAGTGCTCTAATACTTCCTGCCTTTTTTCCTGTAGTATTTGCACACTTTATCAAAAAGAGGAACCCTGCTATTAAAATAAAAATAAATAGTGTCTTTGTTCGCACACCGCAAAATAAAAAAAAGGTGATTCAGAAAACATGATCAGAGAATTTATGTCGCAAACTCCGGACAGCTTAAATGATCACTTGTATTTATCGAAGACTGTACGTACAGGCTGGACGAGGGGAGAGCGGTCTTATAGACCAACCATTAACCTAAATTATTGAACCCTCCCCCGCCGCCTGTTTTACCTCAAAGCGGCACAAAATAAATGTATGAACAGGAGGGAAATAATTTCTTTCGACGAAGTGGCAGTTGCAGACGCTGAGATTCGTACTTCAGAAGTTAAAACCTTTTTGCTGAAAATAAAATTGGGCATCAGCAATTCAGGCCAGCTCAATCCGGCAATACTACCCAATAGCATAATACTATTCTGCGCCGGGAATCATCCACCATATAATCTTTGATAGTAGGCAATGGATAACTTTCACCTTTCCCTTGTCCAATGTATTCAACACGCATTTCTTTTGAGCCTGGAAAATCTTGTTTTTTCTTTTTGTATATTTCGGTCAGATGCTTAATCAATTCCTGTGCTCTCAGTTCTGATAGTTTCTGATTGAGTTCTTCTTTTGTAACATCCGCTTTGCCGATAAGTGTTTTCAACGTATCATAAAGCGGGCCTTCAGAAAAACCGGTTCCGTCTGCAAACCCAAGGATCAGCAACGAGGCAGTACGGGGCTTGCTACTGTATTTATGCGAAAAAATTATTAGCGAATCTACTATAGGCGCAAAAGACGACTGGGCAAATTCAATTTTATCATCCGGAATAATATGTTTACCCGGACCAAAAAATGCAGCCAGATCGAACAAGTGATAATCGGCGACACTGAGTCCGTCTTCAATCATCATATAAATAGTAAGACGGTCATCAGCCCCGGCATTGTCTTTTTTAAGAGAATCAAGTACGGGTAAAACAATGCTTTTGTAACCTTTTCTGAAGGCCCTATTATCTTCCATTAAAACCTCAATTACCTTTACCTGCTTTGCCGAAGTATCCATTTTACTTTGATAACGGAGCAGTCTATTGTCAATCAAGGATTTTATATTGTTCTCGATCCTCCCTTCACTGAGTTTGGCAACAGAAACATTATTAACTGTATTTAATTTCTCCGTTTCTTTTTGCTGCACTTCCTTAATCATAGTAAGTGTCCTACGGGTAGCTTCCATTTTCTTCTGTGTACCACAGGATGAAATTACAACTCCGGCAATTGATACATAAATAATGTACTTCATAGTTTTTATTTTGGAACTGGTTTAATGGAAAAATCTTCATTATTATTTCTCTTCTTCAATTTGTTGACTTTGCGCTGAAATATTTCTTTATAAAGTTGCTCATTTGCTGTTGATGAAGCCTCTGTTCTTCCATCTGATGATTTCAGGTACAGGTTGATAAAGGAATTTTTCTCTGCTATACTTAATTGTCCGGCCGAGAGAAGCAGCTCATTGATAGTTTCACCTGATGCGGTACCTGAAGGCAGTACCCGCTTTTTTGAATCATTTTTCTCGTTTATGCTGTCCCTGAATCCCACTAATAAAGTAATAACGATTACCAGAAAAGCTCCTGACCATAAAGTGCTATATAACCATTTTCCTTCTTTCCACCTTATTATCATACCCTCTTTTTAGTACAAGTTATTAAATCTTAAGTTTTTAGTAGCCCATCAATCATCTTCTCAAGTTTTGCATTTATTCCGTCAATTTCCTCTACAAGTTTATCTATCAATAATATATTACTATCAAAACCTTCCATACCCTCTTGTGCATTTTTTAACTGCTTAAGTTTTTTTACCACCGCGGACTCATTCCCTAACGGAAAAAAAGTGGACATTAAATAATGGCAGGCGCTACTTATCTCAGTTTTTTTGTTCTCTTGTTTTAACGCTTTTAACCTGGATATTGCAAGAGGGATTTCCTGTTTAATTTCCTGCAAAATTCTTGCCGCTATAGTTTTATCACCTCCGGCAAGCTCTAATAAAAAATTATTCCCATCATCTGAAGAAGCTATTTCTTGTTTTTCATGTCCGTTCCGCTTCGCTTGTAAATATTTCTCAAGAACTTCAGTCAGCAGTTTAAAATCAACCGGTTTAGCAAGGTATTCATCCATGCCGGCCTTCAGGCATTTTTCTTTTTCCCCGGGCATAGCATAGGCAGTCATGGCAACAACCGGAACATTACCCGTATTTCGTATCCGCTTAATAGTAGCATAACCATCAAGCACCGGCATTTGTATATCAAGTAATACCAGGTCATATTTTTTTTTACTAATTGCCGCCAGAGCCTCCTCCCCGTTATCTGTGATATCCACAGTGATATCAAAAGCTGATAATGTGTGTTTCAAAAGAAGCTGGTTTATTTTATTATCTTCCACAACCAATACTGAAGCACCCGTGTAATAAAGAGAGGATACCTGTTTGGACAAGAAATTATGATCCTCAGATATTTGATGCGTCACCATTTCAAAAGGTAATACCACGGAAAATAATGACCCTTTCCCGGGTTCGCTTGATACAGTTATATCACCTCCCATTTTATCCACCAGGCTTTTTACAATACTCAATCCAAGTCCGGTACCCTGAATCACATTCTCCTTTCCCGTATTCAACTGCTCAAATCTTTGAAATATTAATTCTTGTTTTTCTTTTGGTATACCAATACCGGTATCGTTTACACTGAATTTTATCCAAACCCGGTCGCTGCTTTTCCGGTGTAATGATGTGATAATATTTATATATCCGTTCTGAGTAAACTTTACAGCATTGCTGATTAAATTGATCAACACTTGTGATAACCTGTCAGGGTCCCCTTTCAGATTAACAGGTACGGCATCACCCATCTGTTGAAAATATTGTAATCCTTTACCAACAGCCGTATTAAAAAACATATTTTCAACTGACTGCATTACCTTCTTCAGGTTAAACTCCTTAATTTCTATTCGGAGTTTTCCGGCTTCAATCCTGGATATATCCAATATATCATTCACAATATTCATCAGGTTGCCGCTTGCATCGTTGATTATAGATGAATATTGTTGCTGTTCATTATTAAGCTGCGTTTGCGAAAGCAATCCACTAAAACCTTTTATAGCATTGAGAGGTGTCCTGATTTCATGGCTCATATTAGCCAGGAACTGATCTTTAATCAATGCAGATTGTTTGGCAACTTCAGTAGCTTTCTCCAGATCTGTAATCAACTGCACCTGGCGCAAATGCCGGTTGATGATAATAGTTCCCAGTATCAATACAGCAGCTATAGCAATAATTGCCAGAACCTTATTATAGGAGGAAAGCTGACTGGATACTCTGGTATTATTATTCAGTGTTGCTCCAAGATCTTTTTCAAGGTATTTCTGGATGGATAAAGCAGTAGAGTAAATGCTGTCTGTTATTCGCATCTTTCGCAAAGAATCAACAAGATTACTGACGGGCAGACCAGGCCTATTCAATGCATTCATGCTTGTTTGAATTTGCAGGTCAATAAAGCTATTCAGCTTTTTAAACCGGGCTGTTGCTTCCTCATTAAGATTGATATCCTGTAATACAGAAGCATTATACCCCAGCATAGTAAGTGAATCAATTACTGATTGGCGACGGTTGATCCTGTTAACCGGGTTTGTCAGTTTTGATTCCAGTTCAAAACTAAGATTTACAATATCCTGAAGCCTGTTGTTGATTGTGAAGGTTATTGCTGCTTCACTATTTCCTTTCTTTAAACCATTAATATTTCTGTGGGTGAGTATCTGGGCAGTTACAACCAGGATCATTAATCCGAATGCAAGCATAAGTATCCAGAATAAATATCCTATCCGGGGTATCATAACTAATCTGCCGCTCCTTTATTTAATTTATAATAACCGCAGGTTTCTGAGTAATTCGTTTTTATAATTTTCTGAAACCGGCAATGGTGTTCCCTGGATATAGGCCGCACCATCTTCAATATAGTCAATCTTATTTACAGGAATGATATACCCACGGTGAATTCTCACAAATTCATTACCGGACAATTTTTCTTCCAGGTTACGCAACGTGGCATGAATAATAAAATTACCCTGCTGGGTTACAATCTTAACATAATCCCCTTTCGCCTCCAGCCATAAGATATGCTGAAGCATAATTTTTCTGATTATCTTGCCATCCCGGATAAAAATATGTTCGTTTTCAACCTGGTTTACTTTCGTATTCCTTACTTGTAACAACTCAGTTGCTTTTTCCACAGCAAGTATAACTCTGGAAATAGAAAATGGCTTGACAAGATAATCCACAACATTCAGTTCAAAGGCTTCCACAGCATAGCCTGCCTGAGCTGTTACCAATATTGTAAGCGGCCTGTCCGGCAGAATTTTTAATAACTCAAGGCCAGACATCCCCGGCATCTCCACATCCAGAAAAAGTATATCAATATCATTTTTCTTCAGCCTTGAAATTGCAGATGGGGCATCTTCAAATTCGCCAGCCAATTCAATAGTATCGATCTTGCGGAGCATTTCGCTCAGCATCAATCGGGCTACTTTGTTGTCATCAACGATAAGTGCTTTATACATGTTTCCTTGTTGCTCTGAGGTTTTGCGGCAGTCAAGGTAAGTAATTATACAAAATTAAAAATCCTGCACTAAAGCAGGATTTTTAAATATTTATGCATTAAAAGTACTATTTATACTGAGGAATTAACCCGTTTGCCAGTTCCACCATTTTCTTAATCCCTTCCTCGGGTAAATTGCCCTTTTTGAACTCAGCCATTATATCGGGCAGTTTAGCATCCATTTCCATTAAAAAATGTTCCTCAAATTCCTTTACCCTTCTTACGGGAATATCTTTTAACAGTCCGTTTGTTCCGAGGTATATTATAGCTACCTGCTTTTCAACAGCAAATGGTGAATATTGCGGTTGCTTCAGTACCTCTACATTTCTTGCACCCTTATCAATTACATTCTTGGTAGCCGCATCAAGGTCACCGCCAAATTTAGAGAAGGCCTCCAGCTCACGATATAATGCCTGGTCCAGTTTCAACGTACCGGCTACTTTCTTCATCGATTTGATCTGCGCATTACCACCCACACGGCTAACAGAGATTCCCACGTTGATCGCCGGACGGATACCTGATAAGAACAGATTTGTTTCAAGGAATATCTGTCCGTCAGTAATGGAAATTACGTTTGTTGGAATATAGGCTGATACGTCACCTGCCTGTGTTTCAATAATTGGTAATGCAGTCAGTGAACCTCCTCCTTTGATCAGGTGGCGGATACTGTCGGGAACATCATTCATATTCTTTGCCACATTATCATCGCTGATAACTTTAGCAGCTCTTTCCAGTAAACGGCTATGCAGGTAGAATACATCACCAGGATAAGCTTCACGGCCCGGAGGACGACGAAGCAACAAAGAAACTTCACGATAGGCCACAGCTTGTTTAGAGAGATCATCATAAATGATCAGTGCAGGGCGACCGGTATCACGGAAAAATTCTCCGATAGCTGCACCGGCAAATGGCGCATAGAACTGCAATGGAGCAGGATCTGAGGCAGAAGCCGCCACTATGATAGTGTAATCCATAGCACCATTATCCTGCAATGTTTTCATTACACCAGCGATAGTTGATGCTTTTTGACCGATAGCAACATATATACAGTAAACAGGCTTACCTGCTTTGTAAAATTCTTTTTGATTGATAATAGTGTCAACACAAATGGCAGTCTTACCAGTCTGGCGGTCACCAATAACCAATTCTCTTTGTCCACGACCAATCGGGATCATCGCATCAATCGCTTTGATACCAGTTTGCAAAGGTTCTTTTACCGGTTCACGGAAGATAACACCCGGAGCTTTCCTTTCCAGGGGCATTTCATACAACTCTCCTGTAATAGGACCCTTGCCATCAATAGGTTGCCCTAAAGTATTTACCACACGACCTACCATCCCTTCACCTACTTTAATAGAGGCGATCTGACCGGTACGTTTTACTTTAGCTCCTTCCTGTATACCACCCGTTTCTCCCATTAATACCACACCCACATTATCTTCTTCCAGGTTTAATGCAATGGCACGAACACCATTTTCAAACTCCACCAGTTCACCATAACGGACATTACCCAGTCCATATACACGGGCAATACCATCACCGATTTGTAAAACTGTTCCAACTTCTTCCAGGTCGGCACTTGCGTTAAAGTTGCTCAACTGCTGACGCAGTATAGCACTTATCTCATCTGGTTTAATCTCTGGCATATATCTCTTTTTTGCCCCCGTCCCCTAAAGGGGGGTTTGGAAATTTCCTTTTATTATTCAAAGCCTCCAGGGTAAGAAGCTTTTTTTAAAGTCTGGATCTAATTTTGTCTACTTGATAATACCGATATGTTTCACCCACCACTGACCTATTCATTGCTCACAATTGCCAAATCACTACTATCTGATTCTATAAATAAAATCGTTATTCTCAAATTGCTTGGCGATAGCTTTCAGGTCGTAAGCAACGCTGGCATCCACCAGTTTATCGTCTACTTGCAGCACAAAGCCACCTATCAGCCCTGTATCTACTTTTTCCTCCAGTTCTACATACTGAAAACCGGCTGTTTTCTTTACCTGGTTAACAATAGCATTCTTCACAACGTCGGTAACAGGGTATGCAGTGGTAAGCTTAATTATTTTAATATTCTTATACTCCTTGTAGGCAGAAATAAATGCATTAATGATTTCAGGAAGATGACGTTCACGGTTTTTCAAAATCAGTAATCTGTTGAAGCCAGCTGCAATCTCACTTATTCTACCTGAAGTGACTGCCTCAATAACCTTCCGTTTTGCATCATTTTTTATGATCGGGCTGCGCAATACATTCACAAAATCACGGTTACTTTTACAAACCGCATGCAGCCATTTCATATCAGCAAATACCTGCTCCAACTGATCTTTTTCTACTGCAAGATCAATCAGTGATTTGGCGTACCTGGATGCTAAACGTGGGTTCTGCATTCTATAGCTTTTAGCTTAATTTAACTTTACTTCATCTACCAGCCCTTTAATATGTGCTTCCTGGGCATCTTTATTTCCTAATTCTTTCCTTAATATTTTCTCACTTACTTCTATCACCAGTTTACCTACCTGGTTCTTCACTTCTGTCAATGCAGCCATTTTCTGTGCATTGATAGCAGCCTGTGCTTCTGTAACGATCTTGTTTGCTTCTGTTTTAGCCTGCTCCTTTGCTTCATTGATGATCTTATCTTTCGTCTCCCTTGCTTCTTTCAGCAGTTGAGCTCTTTCTTCACGGGCCTTAGCCAGTAATGCTTCATTCTCGCTTTTCATCAACGCCATTTCTTCTTTCACCTTTTGAGCAGTTGCCAGTGAATCAGCAATACTGCTTTCACGGTCACGAAGACCTTTGATAATGGCAGGCCATGCCAGCTTTTTTAAAATAAAGAATACGATCAAAAAGGCCAGCAAGGTCCAGATGAGTAAACCAAATTCGGGAGTAAGAAGTTTCATTGTCTATTTCAGTTTCTTGTTTCAGATTTAAATACTGCATCCTCCGCCCTGTGCATCAGATGCAGTAATTTTTTGTAGCAACGATATTATAATACCATTGCAAGGAAGCCTACGATGATCGCAAACAGTGCAGCACCTTCAACCAGGGCCGCTGTAAGGATCATGTTTCCGCGGATGTCATTGGATGCTTCCGGCTGACGGGCTATCGCTTCTACAGCGCCTTTACCAATCTGACCGATACCGATACCGGCACCAATAGCAGCCAAACCTGCACCAATTGCACCACCCGCATTAGCGGTGGCTTCCAACAGAATTACGTTCAGTAAATCCATGTTTGTTGTTATTATTGATAGTTAAAAAATAAAAACTTATTATAAGTCAATTTCAAAAATCCAAATATAATTTCATCGCTTAGCCTTTAAAGCCCCTTTAGGGGTTTGGGGCTTAGTGATGAGCAGCATGGGCCTCATCATGATGTTCTCCTTCTAATGCCTGGCCAATAAATACTGCTGTCAGCATCGTAAAGATGAAGGCCTGTAAGAAAGCCACCAGTACTTCGATCAGGTATATAAAGACAGTAAAACCAATTGACAGTGGAGAGGCACCCCAGCCGGCGATCGGGCTTAATTGTCCGAAAATGAATATCAGCGAAATCAAACAAATAATGATAATGTGTCCCGCCACCATGTTGGCGAAAAGACGAATGATCAAGGCAAATGGCTTAATGAACACACTCAGAAACTCCACCGGTACCAGGATAAACTTAACACCCAGTGGCACTCCGGGAGGATTGAAAATATGCCCCCAGTAATGCTTATTCGAACTGAAAAGTATTACTACAAAAGAGATCAAACCCAACACTACAGTAAAGGCAATATTACCTGTTACGTTCGCAGAGCCAGGAATTAAACCAAATATGTTATTGATAAGAATAAAAAAGAAAACGGTAAGCAGATAAGGTAAATATTTTTCATACTTATGACCGAGATTGGGTTTGGCCACCTCATCTCTTACAAAAGTGATAACTGGCTCCAGTAAGCTTTGTGAACCTTTCGGCGCTGAAGTAACGCCTACTCCGCTCTTGTATCGTTTAGCAATTCTGAGCATTATCCATACAAAGATGATCAGCGCCAGCAGCATCTGCACCACATTACGTGTCATTGACAGATCGTACACTTTTACAGAAGCGTCAAATTTGCCATTGGCATCTACAGGTACAATATCACCTGCTGCATATTTCTTGGCATCCAATCCCATTTCCTGAATGGAATGTGCCGTCAGCATGGCATAACCATTATGATTATGATGCCCATGCTCAAATTTAGAAGACATAAAGCTGGTAAGGCCTCTTTCCGGTGAGTAAAGTATTACAGGAAGTGGAATAGAAACAGGTTTACTGTTGATATCCATGAAATGGAACTCATGGCCATTTAAAACGTGGCCAAAAATCACTTCAGCAGCATTAAATCCTTCCTTTTTTTTGTCGTGGGTAGCCTCATTATGTTGAGTTTGCTTGTGGGCAGTATCAGCTTCATGATCCTGAGCCATAACCGGCAGGGAAAATAATATAAAAAATACGCTGAAAACCGCTACAGTAAAGGATTTGAAACGTTGAATGGACATACCTGTTCCGAAATTTGGCGCAAAGATAAGGGGGTGAGGGCAAAAATGAATCCTCATTCGAAGGAATTTAATGAATTGAATAAAAATGAATTGAGCTCTTTTCATTTGGTGCTGCTTGCTGCGAAGGTGTGCTGATTATCAAAGAAATAAGACGGATCTGCTTTTAGGAAAGATTCGAAGTTTCAAACTGCATTTCATGCAGCCGGGCATAGTAGCCTCTTTTCTCCAGTAATTCCTCATGAGTGCCCGCCTCTCTGACTTCTCCTTTATCAAGTACTATTATTTTATGGGCCTTTCGGATGGTAGAAAGCCTGTGAGCAATGATAATAGAAGTCCTTCCTTTTATTAAGGTGTCAATAGCATGCTGGATTAGTTGTTCACTTTCTGTATCGACAGATGAGGTGGCTTCATCAAGTATTAAAATGGAAGGGTTGTACAACATAGCCCTGATAAATGACAACAACTGCCGCTGACCAAGCGATAAAGTGGCTCCTCTTTCCCTTACATTATAGTCGTAATCGCCGGGCAACCGCATAATAAAATCATGCATGTCAATCAATCTGGCTGCTTCTATTACTTTTTCTTTACTTATACCAGGATTGCGAAGGGTAATATTATCAATAACTGATCCTGAAAAGAGAAATACATCCTGTAATACCACCCCTATATTTTTCCGCAATACTTCAAGATCGTATTCCTCAATATCAACATCGTCTATCTTAATGCTTCCCTGCCGGATGTGATACAACCGGTTCAACAAGCTGATAATCGTTGTTTTCCCGCTTCCTGTATGACCAACGATAGCAATGGTTTCGCCGGGATTAACATGAAAGGAAACATCTTTTAAAACAGGCACACCGGGGCTGTATCCGAAAACCACACTCTCAAAATCAATTTTTCCCTTCACCACTGATGGCGCATAAGCATCTGCGGCACTTTGCGGAGTAAAATCAGGGTTATCCAGCACTTTAAATACTCTTTCACTGGCGATGATGCCCATTTGCAGCACATTGAATTTATCGGCAATCATCCGGAGGGGTCTGAATAATAAATTGAGGCAAAGAATAAAGGAGATAACTGTTCCTTGCTGGCTTTGTTGCAGGTGCAGGGCTTCTTTGGAAGTCCACCATACCACAAGACCTATTGATAAGGCCAGCACTATTTCTACGAGTGGGAAAAAAACAGAATATGCAAAAATGGCTTTGATATTGGCATTGCGGTGTTCTTTGTTTATTTTATTAAATTTTTGAAACTCTCTTTCTTCTGCGGCAAATGCCTGTACTACCGACATACCGGTCAGGTGTTCCTGTACAAATGCATTCAATGCCGCCACTGCATTCCTTACTTTATGAAAAGAACGATTGATGCTTTCTTTAAAGTAATAGGTTCCTATCAGCATGATAGGGAATGGAATCAACGCAATCAAAGTGAGCTGCCAGTCGGTAGAGAACATAAATACCAGTACACATAAAATAGAAAGCAGGTCAGCGAGGATAGGTACCAGTCCGTCTGAAAAAATATCATTAATGGATTCGATATCATTAATCGTTCTGGTAGTAAGAGTGCCAATAGGGGTTGTATCAAACTGGGAAAGATTAAGGTTCATGATCTTTTTATAGGTGGCAATCCTCATATCCTTTACCACCGACTGACCAAGAACTGCTGTTGTAAACGAAAAAAGAAACCTTATAGTCGTTTCAACCAGTATCAGCCCGATCTGGATCAAGGTGATATTAACCAGCATGCGGGCCATTTCATTGGTAATGTACTTATTTACAGTAAGCTGGATAAGCATCGGCCTTACCGGCGTTATCAGTGCAAGAAGTATTGCCAGTACCACAGATAAATAAAACTTATTCTTATAAGGTGCCGCATAGAGAAACACCCTTTTCAATAAGGCAAAATCAAAAAAAATCTTTTTAGGTGCAGACAAAATAAAGAATTAATGAAGAAACAAATTTAAACAGAAGGCAACAGAAATGGTGACCGTTTATTAATCAGCATCCACTGTTCCCATCGCTTTTGTATAAGCCTTAATGAATAATGCACCCAAATTTTTATGCGGAGGTACATAATCCTCAAAGATTTTATCGGTTACAATTTTTCCTAGCTCCTCCCAGAACGGGATCCATTTAATATCACTTCCGTTTCTGAGTTTTTCCATGATCAGCCGCAAAAAAGGATTATTCACCGGTGCATCTGCAATTTGCTTGGTACCGATGATGTGGGCATCCGGGGCTTTACCCAGTATATCATGGATCATCCGGTAACCGCCGCAGGAACCCATGAAAACAATTTTTGACGCAGTTGACATCTGATCAATAGTATAAGGTGCATTATAACTATGCCCCCTGTTGATCGTAACAGTAGGAATAATATTGTTCTTTTCCAGGTACTGGCACAATGCTTCCTGCGCTTTTGCATCTTCGCCGGTTTCTTCAGGCAAAGGACGATTCATATACAAGGAAACAGGTCTGCCTTTTGTAGCGGTAATGGTGACCCACTGCTTATTACTTCCGTCTGTTTTCCAATTGGAGTTATTGAACATATTGACCAGACCCGGAAATACACCGATGCCATCTTTGTCACCATAAATAAACAACTGTACTGCTACTCTTCCACTGTCATTAGCCAATGAAGTGAAAGGCACTTCATATACCGGGGGAATACCCAGTTCTTTAGTGAGGTCAATATTCCGGGTGGAATCAGCAGAAAGAAAAAGTTTTCCCAGAATATTATAAATAGCTATCCCCTTCTTGTTATTAGCGCCAAGATTGCGCTGGTAATTATCTCCGATATTACGCAACATTTCTTCTGCGACAGGTTTCAGCGTCTCTGCTATGCTGGCATACGAATCAGCTACATCCACTCCATCTTCAATACCATCTGATTTTTCCAGGTTTTTTACAAAAGCCCTCATCAGGGTGTTAGCAGGATCTTCATCTTCCGGTTTTTCTTCCTTCGGAAATGAAGCGAGAAAATTGTCGAGTGTATTAAACCCTGCCGACATTTTAATGAACTTTCTGTACTTATCAAAATTCAACAACTTCAGCAAGGAATCTCCCCGGTTATTAATCTTCTTCATCATCAGGGGATAAACTCCTTTTACAAAACTGGAGGTATAAATAGAACCGTCTGATGATACTGCGAGATAATATAATTCTTGCGCATTCAGTGACTGGATGCTTCTAAAACGGATATCCGGATTTCGTTCGTTATGCAGGCCATTAATAATATTTACAAAATCTGCCTTCGCTTTATCCTCCAGACGCCTGGTCAGTGATTTAAATTCAAAGGCAGTGTCCTTATTGATAGCCCTTGCCACATAATCCATCTGCGTTCTGACCAGCAACTGGTAATACAATAATGAATCATCTTTTGCATCATCAATCTCCCGAAGAGTCATCTTTCCATTGACAATATTATCCAAAAATGGAAAGTACTGCTGCCCACTTTTGCTGCGGGCCATAGTAGCAATCGTTTTGATAAATAAATCATCATTTATGTTACGGATGATGGCCCCCAGTTTATTACCTGCAGCAGCATAATCATATAACTGGCGGGGATATTTTTTGGCAATAGCTCTTACCAAACTATCTGCAAAAGGCACATCAGGATATTGCTGTAATATAGAAAAATTCCGGTCGGGATGCAGTATACATAACTTTAAAACCAACCGGTCTTTTGCAGGTCGGTAACCCGGGTTTTTATCAAAAATATCGGCGTTGATAATATTCATGCCTGCATCATAAGGCAGTGCATTAATAATGTTTTCTATCGTTCCTCCCTTTCTTTCAGCAACCATGCAGGCTTCGTAAGCATTAATGATAGCTGCCAGATTCAGCGGGTTTATTTTCCTGTCACCCGGCTGCTTCCAATTCTGCCTGAAATATTTAAGGATATTTTCAAGGCCGGACAGATAAAATACCTTTAAACGATGATCAAATCCTGCGTCGGTTTCAATACTATATTGCAGCCAGTCAGTCTTTTTAACGAGTGACCGGGTGAGTATCAGGTTAATCTCCTCATTATCGCTGGGTGTAAACAGGTTATCCACCTTGCCATCTGCTGATAAAATTGTTTTTTGCTCTGAATCTATCCCGTCATGATTTAGTTGCCGGCGGAATTCAGGTTTATACCGGGCAGGTATGGAGAGTGTATCAAATCCGTTGAAAGACTGACCCTCAGCAGTAGTAAGGATCAGCAGCAAGGATGAAAAAATAAGGTATCTGGTTATTGCTATCATAAGGATCGAACCGTAAAGTTACTAAGCAGGACCGAAAGTTTATAGGCTGTTTTATGGTTGATAAAGACGGGATTATATTTCACATAGCTGCAATCAAGGCTTGTTAAAAAGTAAATCCAAACAGGATTAGCATCCTCATTTATATTAAGTTATCATTAAGTCTGTGTAAACGAAGACCTGTAAATTTCCCTACCATCCTTTTTACAGTTAGGTTTGCCAAAAATTTTTCCTGTATGGAAACCAAAGCCCGGAAAGTACTGATTGCCGATGACGAACCGGACATTCTTGAGATCCTGAAATACAATCTTTCTAATGAGGGTTATGAAGTAATTACAGCCAAAGATGGAGACGAAGCCCTTGAAAAAGCAAGGCGCACCATGCCTGATCTGGTGGTACTGGATGTAATGATGCCCAAAAAAACCGGCGTGGAAGTTTGTCAGTTGCTCAGAGCACAACCGGCATTTAAAGAAACGCTGATTATTTTTCTCACAGCGGTTAATGATGAAGGCACACAGATAAAAGGACTGGAAACCGGGGCAGATGATTATGTAAGCAAACCCATCAGCCCTAAAGTATTCCTCAGCCGGGTGAATGCTCTCTTCCGCCGGCTAAATAAAACAGAAGCCAGGATTCTGACCATTGAAAACATGACCATCGACCCGGAACGTTTTATTGTGAAAGTGGGAGAAAGCGAAATTGTGCTGGCTAAGAAAGAATTCGAATTACTGTACCTGCTGGCATTAAAACCCGGCCGTGTTTTCCTTCGTAACGAAATACTGAACCAGGTCTGGGGCAATGATGTTATTGTCGGCGATCGTACCATCGATGTTCATATCCGCAAAATCCGCCAGAAACTGGGAGTTGATTGCATCACCACCGTAAAGGGGGTAGGATATAAGTTTGAACTATAAGGTTCCCGAATTCGGGGATATTTTTTGGATACAGACTAATTGAAAGCGGCTACCCGCAACTCATAACCCGTAGCTTCGCATTATGTTTTCCACTAAAAATATTTCACCCAAACAAATTGCGGCGTTTACAGCGCTGGTACTGGCCATACCGGAAAGCATACTTGTTTTAGCTGTTGAAAAAAAATGGTGGTGGGCAGCAGGTTCTTTTGTGATAATTTTCACTGGCAGTTATTTTTTGATCTACTTTATGATGGAGCGGTTTATTTACCGCAAGATTAAACTTATTTACAAATTCATTTATAAAACCAAGGCCACCAAAAGAGAAGAAACATATTACAAATATGTGTTGCCGCAAAAAAGTATTGACGAAGTGAGGCAAGATGTCGAAGCATGGGCTACTAAAAACGAAGAAGAACTGGAGCTGCTTCGTCGTAATGAACAGTTCCGTAAAGAATTTTTACAGAATCTCTCACATGAATTTAAAACACCTGTTTTTGCCATACAGGGTTATGTAGACACCCTGCTGTCCGGCGCACTGGCAAATCCTGAAGTGAATAAAAAATTTCTGGAGAACACATCAAAAAATGTGGATCGCCTTACTCACCTGCTTACCGATCTTGATGAAATATCCAAACTGGAAAGAGGCGAACTGGTATTGTATAAACAAAATTTTGTGATACAAGACATGGTGAAAGATGTATTTGAAAGTCTCTCAGGCAAAGCCGATCACTATAATATTCATTGCAGCATAAAGAAAGGGTGCGAATCGCCACTTACCGTATTTGCCGACAAAGAAAAAATAAGACAAGTACTAATCAATCTTGTCGAAAATTCTATCAAATACGGCAAAAAAAACGGCAGCATTACTGCCAGTATGTATAAAACCGACGGCAAACACATACTTATCGAAATAAGTGATGATGGTATCGGCATCAGCGAAAAAAACCTGCCCCGCATTTTTGAACGGTTTTATCGAACCGATGAAGGCCGCAGTATTGATGTTACAGGCAGCGGGCTGGGCCTGGCCATTTGTAAACACATCATCGAAGCACATGGGCAAACCATTCATGTACGCAGCACGGAAGCCATAGGTACTACTATTGGGTTTACCCTGGATGCTAGAAGGGATTAATTCTAAATCAAACACAATACCCCGTTATTTCTCACCGCTTAAAGAAAATGCCGCCGATGTATTATTGCCTGCAAAATTTTCTCCAACTAATTGTGCAATCGTCTGCGCCATTTGCTGTAAATATTGTTGCTCATTATTTTTTATTTCACCGGCAGGCTTTATACCCGGCCCGATTACGGCAAACCATGTTTGAGATGACCCTTTGATGAATTCTCCATGATCGGTCCAATTGCTGATTCTGTTTCCCCTTCCATGATCAGTGGTGATAATAAAAGTGGTATTATCCTTATACCCGGGCGTTGTTTGCACCCAATGCCATAGTTCAGCGATCATCCTGTCCACCTGTGAAGCCTGCTGCAGATAGAGATCATATCTTCCCTCATGGGCAAACTCATCCGTTTCTCCTAATCCAAGATATAACACCCGTGGATTATGCTGTTGTAAATACTCTTTCGCTGTTAAGAAAGTAAGTTGATCATAACGGGTGGACTTTTTATCATATACAACTTCCTGTTGCACTGTATTAATAAGTTGCTGATAAGTTGTTCCCTCTTCTATGTTGTTATAACCGCTGTTTACAGGCAGGTTATTTCTTTTAGTGTTTAATATATAAGGAAACACATCCCAGGAGGAGAAAGCAGCTACTTTGCCTGCAAAAGAAGGGTGGCTGTCCAGGTATTCTAAAACATTGATGTTGGGGTTATTTCTTTTTTTATTGGAAGAAATATACATATCAGTATTCCCGGTAAATAACTCGTTATATCCTGGGTAAGAAATAGAGTAAAGATTAGCTACATCCACTTTATTCTGATACCGCCGGTTCCCAAATACCTGTCCTTTTTGTGCTATTACATTCCAGAAAAAGGGCAGCAGTTTTTTTCGTCTTTCTTCCGGGTTTTCTGACCAATAAAGCATTTTGATCGTAGACGTATCAGGGGTGTATTTTGATGAGTTGATAAGTGCGGGATCGGCCCCTGTAAATACTTCCTGCCAGCGAAAACCATCGGTAGTAATGATGAAAAGATTGCCGGCAACAGGAAGCGGTGAAACGGGTTTCTCTTTTTTGTCCTGCTTTTCAATCACCGGCGGTAATAGCATCGCCAGTATGACGCAGGTCCAGAGGTTTTTCATGTGTAACGGTTTTGCAAAAGAAGTAATCTGTTGTAAACTCAGTATTATGCAGAAGTTACTTAATTGTTAGCTGTTGCCTGCTCCTGAAGAGTACGAACAGCATTTTCGATAATAGTTAGTGCTGACGAAAGTTGCTCTCTCGTTATTATAAGTGGCGGACACAATTGTAATATGTTTCCCTGAGATATTTTAAAACTCAATCCATTTTTTAGACAATCATAGAGTACGATTTCCGCTTCTTCCACTGCTCTTTCCTTTGTAATACCGTCTTTTACCAATTCAATGGCCCACAGCAAACCAACTCCCCTTACTTCACCAATCAGGGAGTATTTTTTTTTCATCTCACCTAACTGCTGCCGCATAAAACTTTCGTCTTCCCTTACTTTGTTCAGCAATTGCTCATTCTCCAGGTATTCAATCATTGCAAGTGCAGCCACACTTCCCAGCGGGCTTTTTTCATGGGTGTAATGCCCTAATGAAATATCCGCAGCAATATTGTATTCTTCCCTTGCTGTTATTGCAGCAAAGGGAAGGATGCCTGCACCGAGACCTTTTCCGAGACAAAGAATATCCGGTTCAATACCATACTTTTCAAAAGCAAACATGCTGCCTGTTCTTCCAAAAGCCACAGGTATTTCATCCAGAATCAGCAACACATTATGTCTTGTACATATTTCTCTAACTTTTCTCCAGTAAGCTACAGAAGGTATCTGAACATCTGTATTCCGGATCGTTTCTGCAATGAATGCTCCCACATCTTCATGATGTTGCAATACTTCTTCCAGGTTATCGGCAAAATGTAAATCATTTTCATACCCGTTCCTGTAAAGATCCATCTTCGGGATAAAAATGGTTTCCGGGCTTAAAGAACCCATGTATTTTCTGAACTGCTCCTCTCCTCCAACTGCAATGGCATCTAATGAAGCACCATGAAATGAACCCGCCATCGAAACAACTTTTTCTTTACCCGTCATTTTGCGGGCAATTTTTAATGCAATACCAACAGCACTGGTTCCGCCTGGCGCAAATAAAACCCTGTTTATTCCGGCCGGCAACAGCGAAATCAATTTTTCAGCTAAGGTAATAGCTGGTTTATTGGTGTATCGTCTCGGGCAAAATGGAAGAATATCTAACTGCTCTTTTATTTTATTTACCACATATTTGTTTCTGTATCCTATCTGGTGAACACTGTTGCCGTGAAAATCCATGTATTGCTTTCCACTTACATCAGTAATATAAATACCCTCGCAGGATTCTATAACATCAAGACAGGGAGTAGAAAGCGACTGGTGTATAAAAACATTGCTGTCCTTGTTTATCCAGTCAACAGTTTCAGCATCAAGCAAAGCATACCAGTCAGCCCGGGCATGGCTATAGTTTACGTCTCCCTCCATTATTGATTCTTTACTTTGCATATCCAATTTTATCCGCTATTTTTTACGGACCTGGCAGCAGCACAACTGCGTAACCACTCCTCTGAAAAAGGATTAATCTTGCCAAAACGGTGTATATAAAATTTACTGAAATCGTAGGGGTTCTCCCGGCCTGCCGCCAAAGCAGCTAAAGCTTTGCCCACTCCTCCGCACACGGCAATACCAGCTCCTACACATCCTGTTGCAAACAACAGGTTTGAGACAATGGGGGTTGACCCCATGCTCAAATAATTATCAGGAGTGTATGCAGAAAATCCTGCTATGTAGTGCTTTAACCCAATATCATTAATAGCAGGAAAGAATCCTCCAATTTTATGAATCACTTCTGATAAATCTCCCATTCCTCTGTCAGTACTAAATTGAAAACTGCTGATATCAGAAGGGATTAAATCCGGAGAAACAGCAATGGATTTTCTTTCCCTGATGCCAAACAGAAGGGCCCCGCCCTCGGGCCTGAAATATGCATTAGCATCGGGTAGTACAACCATTGGTGATGTTTCCGGAAAAATTTCATTTTTCTCAGTAATCCAATACTGGCTGCGAACAGGTGCTATGGATAATCCAATACCTGTCTTCCTTGCAAGCAAAGGTGACCAGGCCCCGGTTGCTAAAATAATAACACTGGCATTGATTGTACCGTTGTTTGTTACAACAGCTTTCGCCAATTCACCTTCCACAATAATATCTGTTACTTCAACTCCCTGTCTTATATCGGCCCCCAATATTTTTGCACTGCGGGCAAAAAAAGTCCCAAGCAGATAAGGGTCGCAATAAGCTTCTCCGGGTACAAAAGCAATTTTTTTTGCATCAGATGCATCCAGCCATGGTGCCATTCTGGTTGCTTCCGCAGCATCAATATATAAGGCAGGCTCATTAATAGTTTCTGCAATCTTCATTAGTTCATTCAGTTCTTCTGCCTTTTCTTCAGAAGCAGCTACATGAAGTATTCCGACCTTTTTTATATCCAGACTTTCCCTAAGCAACTCCTGCATATTTTCCACTGCTGTGTATGTTTCCATACTCAATGGAATGAATTCTTTTTTTGTCCTGATTTTGGTCATCATGGCCGCCGCCCTGCTGGTTGCCGCATTACACAATTCATTTCGCTCAAACAGTATTACTTTGCTGCCCGGATTGTTCAGGGCATAATAGTATGCTGTTGAGCAACCAAAAACACCTCCACCAATAATTACAACATCTGCCTTTTCTCCAATTACATTCATCATTATCCTTTTTAAATATTTTTTTCCTGATTGTCTGAAATTGGTCACTTTCACTACTCCG
This sequence comes from Chitinophagaceae bacterium, assembly GCA_044221225.1. GTDB lineage: Bacteria > Bacteroidota > Bacteroidia > Chitinophagales > Chitinophagaceae > JJ008. Next base: position 149,810 of record JBGAPQ010000005.1, on the reverse strand, counting down.
ATACTATATATTTTGCAAACGGAAATCACTTAAGCCACCCCGGTATTTTTTTTGAAAATAAACAGCCGCCAAAAAAACCAGGATGATTCCCGCCACAGACATAATGAGGACCATTTTAATAAAAAAAACAGTCCACGAAATATCCAGATGCGTGAAATTTTTTACCAATAATATACCGGTGCTACCCAGGTAACCAAATGAATCCGCCACATAAATAATGAAACCGGCATTGCTTATATACCGGAAGCTGGCTATCAGCCTTTCAAACAACATGCAATTGAACGGAACATAACCCATATAAAGACCCACACCTGATAATGTCATCCACCAAAAAGGGGAAATTTTATCTTCAATAAAAAGGAATGTACAGGTAACGGATAGCACAAAACCGCTGATAATAACTATGTGACTAATAAAGAAGGCATGGATATTCTTCTTAACCAGTACCAGCAACCCCATTAATACAAGTACAAGCACTGAAGCCGGTAATTCACTCTTTGTAAAAACAGATGCGTCTTTACCATAACCCAACTCATTCCAGATATTCGAAGCAAAATTGCTGCGGTAATCTCTGATTATGGTTAGCAGTACATAAGAGGTAATTAAAAAAAACAAACCTGGCAGGAAAGTTTTGATAAAATCTCTGCGCCTTTTTTTATTCATGGGTTTCCGTTGGGTACGGAGATAAATATCTTGCTGATCAGGCAATGGCGTTTTGTCCAAAAGCCATGTAAACAGAATTAAAACAGGAAAAAACAACAGCCCGGTAACCCAGGGCATCCACCATTCTGATACATGCCACTGCAGCGTAACAAACTTACCTGCACTCTGCGCAAAACCAGAAGCAAAAATGAAACTGGCCGACAACACTGCGCCCAATAATTCGGTAGTTCTTCTTCCCTCAAGGTAACTGAACACTAACCCATAAATAATTCCAAGCGGGAACCCATTGAAAAAAAGAAAAATAATATTAAAAGGTGCAGGAAATAAGGCAAAGAACAACAAAGACACCCAGGCAATGAATATTAATTTCAGAATAGCCGGTGCTCTTCTGTCTGTATGCATAGCGCCAATAAAACCAACCCCAAAAAATTTACTGGCTGTATAACCAATTGTTTGTGCAATCACCAGCCATATCTTATAATCAATCCCCAATAATTTTATACCCGCAAAATCAGCCGAAGTAAATGGCTTACGGAATGCATACATACAAGTATACACACAAAATGCGGATACAGCTGCCAACAAAGTTATTCTCCATTCTTTCCCCGAAAGTTTGCTGAATGCTGCAGTCATTACTGGAGAATAGCGGGTAAATCGGAAAGTTGTTGCAGGATATGAGTGGGTTCCATTTCTGCTAATTCCGGCTGCGAACAGGCACCTGTGGTTACTCCTATCACATAGAGGCATCCTGCATTTTTCCCTTCCTCAATATCCACAGTAGTATCTCCTATTTTTATTACCTCACCGGCGTTTTCAACATCTGCTCTTTTCATTAGTTCCTCTATCATGTAACTATGAGGACGGCCCATTGCCACTTCATTGCTGCCTATATAGTCATCCACCAGCCCTTTTTCTCTCCATTGAAAACGGCCGACAATAGTATCAGCAATACGTTTTGAGAAACCTGTATTAAGTGCAATCCTGATGCCTTTCTCTTTCAGTTGTACAAATACATCTTCTGCGCCGGGCATTGGTTGCACTGCAGGATCATATTCATAAAAGTCCACCATTTCATTTTCAAAATCCGCATGTATTTCTTCAATAAATTCTGCATCGGGCTCAATCTCCAGTTTTTCCAGCATCATTTGAATGGCCAGTGGTTTGTGATAACCCATTAGTGGAGTGGCATCATCAGGTCTTATTTCTATTCCATGTTTAGCAAAAGCATTTTGAAATGCCAGCGCTACAAAATTTTTATCAAGAACAGTAGTTCCTGCTATATCAAAAACAGCCAGTTTAACAGACATAAAATATATTTTACGAAAGATAGAAGGAACTATCAGCAATACTGTTAAGCCAGCATGAACAAACTTTTAATTCTGTGTAAGCAGGTATAGACTAAGGCAAAATTCAAAACTTATATAAAACAGATCCCCATGCACTTCTTCCTACTCCATTGATACCGGAGCCATGTGTACGATAATCTTCATCAAGAAGATTTTGCAAACCAGTTCCTAATTGAATTTTTCCTGTTTTGTAGCCTCCATATAGATTAAACACATTCCAGCCCGGCGTGCCTCCTGCTGGTATTCGGTTATCTTCTTTATCTCCCTGGGCCAGCCTGCTTTGTTTTGATGCAAATTGCATTTCCACGGCTGCAAACCATTTCCTGTTACGATAAGTACTCATCAGTCTGCCGTTGAAAGGAGGGATACGGCGAAGTGGTTCATTCTTTGTTAAGTTCTGCCCATAGGTATAAGAAACGCCTCCGTTAAATCCAAGATATGGTAAAAGCTGCCAGTTAAATGATGCTTCCACTCCTCTTATAAATGCCGATTCTGTATTTTCCTTCCGGTAAACCTGGTAACCATTAATGAACCGCCCTTCTTCTTTTACACGGGTAATCAGATTGGACAGGTGCATATAATAAACAGCAGCTGTTCCACTGAATTTTTTCGTTTGCAGTTTATATCCCAATTCTGTACTTGCTGATTTTTCGGGGTGAAGATTGGCTGTTGGCACTTCATAGCGAAAATCAACTATGCCTAATGTGCCCATATCATCTACATTAGGTGCACGGTAACCGCTGCTGTAAGCTATATATATTGTTTGCCTGCGACTGACAGCATACATTATAGCTGCATTTGCCACAAGAGCAGAAGGGGTAATATTTACATTGCCCAGCGAAGTATCTGTAATGCGAATATTGAACGTATTGAAACGCAAGCCGGCATCAGCAATCCATCTGCCATAACGAAAATGATGTAATGAATACAATGAATAGTTGCCGTATTTTGAATCATCAGGATACAATCCTCTTTTAGAAGACGCTGCGCCTGTTTGAATATTGACATCCTCTCTTAGGCTGCCCACCCTGTCAGTATAAACCTCAATTCCTGAATTAGCTGTCCATATTTTATTAAATACAGATGCCACATCTGCCGTTATCCCAATGGTACTGGTTCTATCCTTTTCTTTTCGCAAAGTGGTACTTCCGTTTTTCTGGCTATTTCTTCCTTCTGTTCCTTGCTGAAACGAAATAGTAAATTCAGTTTCTTTAAATAGTGACGAATGGCTTTGTAAACTTAATTTAGCGTAACTGAGCAACCGTTGCTGGGGGTCCATTTCATTTAAGGAAAAATTTTCCAATTGTATTTTATGATAAACAGGTACATGCCGTTGCTGCAACAACTGATTGGCCAGGATAAGTTGCATATTTTCTTTTACTAAGAATTTGGCTTTTACATCAAACGACCATTCATCATAACCGGAAGGTGATTGTTTGCCTGTTGTATCGCCACCGATTATATCACCGAAATTTCTCTTGCTTACCCCGGTCAGAATGGCAAATTTTTTAGTGCTGTATTGCACTTCACCCCTGATTGTCTTTTCCATATCACCTGTCATGTATTTGCCGATCAGGTTTCCTTTTATCGTTGGCTTTTTATCGGTAAAATGCGGCTCACGGGTAATAATATGCAGGGCCCCGCCAATAGCATCTGTACCATATTGTACGGAACCTGTTCCTTTGGCCACCTCAATTCGTTTGATGGTATTATAAGCATCAATGGTGTTCAGGTATTGATTGGGGCCATAGCGGAACGTAGAATTATTCAGCCGGATACCATCCACCAGTATCAGGGTTTGATTACCTGTAAGTCCTCTGACAAATGGCGATCCTCCGCCATGATTTGTTTTTTGAACAAATACTCCGTTCATTCCCATCAAGGCCTCCGGTGTGGTGCGGGGATTAAATTCATCCAGTGTTTGCCGGGAAACGGTATTCACTGAATAAGGAACATAGATATTCTGCTGTTTACTTCGCTGGGCAGTTATCACCACTTCATTCAGTGATTGTACAACAGTATCTTTTTCAACCACTGGTTCCTGAGCAACAAGTGGTAATACGATAACAACCAACAGGCCGCAAATGAAATTTTTCAGTATCATCTCTTTTTTATCACTTTTTCTTTTTTGTTATTGTTTTCCTCTTCTGCTGAAGTTTTAATAAAAGCACTTCTCCTCGGAGCAGGCATCACACTCTCTTCCCCTTTCACGGCTTTCCATATTACTTCGCTAAAGACAAGGTCGGGGATAGCATCTTCTTTACTGAAATCAAATGTTTCACTGAGCCTGGCACTGTGAGTGTTCTTTGTATTTTTCTCATTCAGATCAACTAGTGCCGGAACCGACAAAAAAGGAGTCAAATCCGGCTCAGGAGTAAAACATCTCCACATCGGTTCTGCAGCCGCATCATACTGGCTCATGGGTGGTAATCCCAATATTAATTCTATAGTGCGGAGCATAGAAGAAGTAGAATACATGGTATGGTCAATAAATTTTCTTTTTACAAAACCGCCAGCCACATAGGCAGTTGTTCGGTGTGCATCCACATGGTCGGGGCCATTTTGTGCATCATCTTCTACAATAAAAATTGCCGATTCTTTCCAGGTCGGGCTTTTAGACAGATACTCCACAAACATTCCAACGGCCAGATCGTTATCAGCCACATGGGCAAATGGTGTGGGCTTCCCCAATCTTTGTCCCTCTGTATGGTCATTGATAAACCGGAGTGAATTAAACCGGGGAACAGCATTGACTGCTAACAGAGAGTCGAATTCTCTTTTCCATTGATAAAACCTTGTGGTATCTCTTATACTTTCATCCCAACTGGTGTAATAAGGGCAAAAATGATTTTCCAGCACTTTAATATTGGCTTTGTAATCATCTGCAAATTCACCGTAGGTTCTGTAACTCACGCCGGCCCTTTTGCAATAATCCCAGATAAATCCCCGATCTGGATTTGAAACTTCCCGGTTACCCTCTGCATCATAGTTACCACCACGGCCACCATAATCAGTAGGCCATGTTTTCTCCAGGTAGTCATTGGCATTGGCAGCAGTACTCCAGTTATGTCCATCAGCGCTTACTTCCCCATCTACATAAAAATTATCAAGCAGTACAAACTCGGCCGCAAGCTTGTGCTGGTTAGGCGTTATTTTTTTCCCAAACAATAATAAACTTGTATCGCCATTACCGCCAGGCATATCACTCAGCACCTGGTCGTAAGTTCTGTTTTCTTTAATAATGTAAAACACATATTTTATGGGAGATGCATCACCCACTTTCATGGGAATGGGGTTACCAGCCTCTCCTTTTGCATTCAGTTCCTTTTCTTTAGTGTAAGGTGTATTTTGATAAACAGCTTCGGAATAAATACTCAATTGCGCAACATTAGGTTCATCTATGATGCTCATAGTACCTTTAAACAATCCGGCAATATATTGTATCTGGCTCTGTTTATTTTTGTAATCACCATGCTGGTAATTTACTTCCTGGTCATGTTTGGATGGATCAGGACCTTTGGCATTAGGTAATGATGAAAGACCTTTGCCATTACTTACAAATATTTTTTTGCCAATTACTTTGACATTAGTAGGATACCAGCCAACAGGAATAAATCCTTTTGATTTACTGAAACCCGGTTTGCTTACATCAAAAACCGCCAGGCAATTGTTATCTGCATTGGCCACATAGAGTGTTTGCTGATCCTCACTTAATGCAAGCCCGTTACTGGCCGAACCGGTGGGTGCATCCGGATATAAAGCTGCATTAAGTACTTCCAGTACTTTACGGCTGGCTATATCAATCACAGAAACAGCATTATCGCCGGCATTGGCAACAAATAGTAATTTGCCGTTTTTGGAAAGCAGCAATTCATTAGGGTTTTCACCAACATGTATTTGTGCAGTTATTTTTCTTGAACTCACATCAAATACCAGTATTTTTTTCCCACCCCAGGAAGAAATATAGAGTTCTTTTTTATTGTTCGACAACAGGCAGGAATACGCAGGTTCCAGTAATGTGTCTTTATAAATGATATTTTTTGAAACAAGATCCACTACATACAGTGAGTTGTTTTCCTTTGTAACTACATACATCTTTTTCGTATCATCATCAATGTCAATACCTGCAGGAGAAATTTTTTCCGGCCATTTCTGACCAAGTTGAATACTGTCGGTTAATACCAGTTTTTTATTTTGAAGTACGAACTTCAAAATCCAGTTATCGTTTCCGCCGCTGGCATATAAAAACCTTTCATCAGCGCTAAATTTTAAACCATACCATGCTTTTGGCACAATTACCCGGTCCAGTTCCTTTTCCGTTTTCACATCAATTAACTGTATGCTCTGCACACTTTGTCCGTTGTTGGTAACCGCAATCAATTTTTTTGATTTAGACACGGCTATATTCAATGGAAGGTCTCCAAGCGGTAAAGAACGGCCCGCAGGTGACAATATCCAGCCATTGGGCAAAGAAACCTTCTTTTTTTCTAGCCCGGCTTTTATAGCAGAGACAGTTTTATCCTGCCCGAATGAGGGCAGTATAAGAAAGGAGCATAAGGATAACAATAACGTTTTTCTCATTGCTTTTTATTTATTCGTTAGTCTTTTGCTTATAATGGTCGGTACGCTGCTGATCTTCATCGTCCATCTTTGGCCCTTGCTGAATCTTTTTCCAGTCGATATTTCTATTATATCGCTGCATGGCTTTTTGTGTATCAAATATTCTCTTATCAGGAAATACAAAATTATAGGGTGTATAATCAGGCTTATCTGTAAAGAAATCCTGCAACAACGATGCTGTTACATCATATTGATTCACATAGTCAATATTAAGGATATTATATATCATTTTCAGAATGGAACCAAAGTTGGCATGAGTATGAGAAACATAATTACGTTTTATATATGGGCCGGCCATCAGCAAAATACTCCTGTGAGCATCTACATGATCCACTCCGCCTTGTGGATCATCTTCTGTAATTATTACCAGCATATTCTTCCAGTATTTTGTACGGGAAAGAAAATGCAGGATTCTGCCAACAGCCAGGTCATTATCAGCCATATATGAATGTGCATATGGGTAACCATCCTCAGGTCTCGGCCCGGCTCCATGATCATTGGGAACCTGCATAGTTATCAGTTGCGGCAACTCTTCTTTTCCTTCGATCCACATTCTGGTAAATTCTGTTTCAAATTGTTCCATCCTGAACTGGTCAGGTATATTAGTATTATAGCCCGCATAATTATGAGAAGTACGGCTCCACAAAGCTTTTTGCATGGGTACCATTACTGCATGTGCAGCCCCGGTTAATGTATCATACCATTCTTCTCTTACATGTGCTGTTTCATTTGCCTCACCAAAATTGTAAAATGAAATTTTGTTTCTCTCTAGTGCTTCCCACAGACCCCCGGTTTCTGCGTAATCTTCGGGGTCCATACTACCGGTACTTCCCGGGAACCGGCGACCAGGTGCAGTAGAAAAGTAGTTAGCTGTCTTACTCACACTGGAGTTGGCTTCAACCCATTCATTAGGTATCACTCCAACCATCCAGTGATGCCCATGAATAGAGGCATCGCTGTCACAATAAAAATTATCGCTATAAGAAAATTCAGTTGCGGCTTTGGTATGATTGGGCATCACATCCGCATTAGAAACTTTCAGAGTATCGTTTTTCCCGTACACATTCACATTTACACCATACCTGGCCAGTGTCTGGTCTCCTTTGCCACTTTTCAACTGACCCAACGCTTCATCATAAGTTCTGTTTTCTTTAGTGATATAAACAATATGCCTGATAGGGCTTTGCCTGAGTTTTGGCAATGCAGGCAGTGGATTGTTCTCATCATCATTTACACTCACTGCCTGCATAGTATTATCAATAGTCTGTTTTGTATAATCAGCCAGTTGTTTTTCATCGGGCATATTTATTTTTTGAAAAGTAGCCAGCTGAATATCGCCAACATAAGTTCCCTGCACCGGCTTAATAAAGCCCTCTCCTCCATTTGGACCGGCCCCCAAGCCACGACAGCTGATAACATAAATTTCTTTTTCATCTTTGGACAACTGTACCCTAGCAGGTCCCCAGCCGGTTGGTATCAGTCCCTTTGTCAGTTTTGTATTTATATCTATAACCGCCACCGCATTGAAACCAAGCAAGGCCACATACAATGTTTTCTCATCTCTGCTCAACGTGATACCAAATGGTAATAATCCACGGTATTTATCAATCCGTTTATCAACAGTGATCGGAATATGAGAAATGATTTTCCTTGTTGTATAGTCAATAACAGAAATATTATCATTAGTGGCATTGGTTACATAAGCGTATCTGCTGCCAACAGCGATAGAATTGGGGCTGGCTCCACCCACAACTTCTGCATCCTCAATCATTTGCCCTATCTGATGACCGGTTTTAAACTTATCGATCACCTTGTTTCTTGCAAGGTCAATAGTGAACACACTCATAGCCTCTGGAGATAAAGGACTCCCTACACCAGGGATTTTCTTTCCGTCAATTACAATGCCGTTTATTGATTCAACTGTATTATCTCCATATGGATGCCAGTTGATCATCATAGAATTATAGTTTGTGGAGTCCATACCTTCCACCAGTGGATAGGAGTACATGCCCACATTGGCAACAAAAGCTAGTTTCTTATCCGGGCTGGTTGATAACCCGAAAGGCTGGCGACCAGTCTTTATTGAAGCAGTTATCTTTTTAGAATCAAGGTTAATTCTAACGAGACGAAAATTTCCCCTGTCCAATACCAGCAACTCGTTGTTACTTTCATTTAACAACAGGTCTGAAGTAAAACTCTCTTTATAGTCAATGCCATCGATCCGCCCGTTTAATGAAATGGAATCAATACGCTGAAAGTTTTCTATATCATACATAATAACCGCTCCATTATCTCCGCCACTCAGAAAAACTGTTTTGGAATCAGGTGAAAATACAACACCTAAAAAAGATCCGTTTGACAACGGCGAAGTAATTTTTTTATCATATGATGGAACCCGGGTATGACTGAGAGTAGCAAGGTCTATAACGGTAAAAACTCCATTGTGCAGCGTTACAGCCTTCTTACCATTGGGTGAAAGCGCCATTCCAAACGGATCGTGGGTGATACGAATTATCTGTCCTGCAGGTGTTACAAACCTACCACTTGGCAAAACAGAAGCCCCTTTCTCCTTTATCACAGCATACTGGTCTTTGCCCGGAACCTGCAAGGTTATTATCTGCTTATGATTTTGCGTACTTGCAACGAAATGAATTAATAGGTATAAAATTGGCTGAATATATCTAATGATCATATCCAAAGATTTAAAAAAGGAGCGAAACTTAGAAAAGTTTCGCCTTTGTTTACGCTTACTGATTGCTCTGCTTGCATGAGAAAACTGCTGCTATGCTATTTCGAAATGTTTATTGGATCAGCCACATGGCTGCATTTATATTATCCTGTCCGGCAAACTGTCTTTGCAATGCTTCTGCCAGGTTAGCTGGATTGGTAGTTCTTTCTGTACCCGGGTACTGAAATCTTTTTGGTATCTGACCGCTGTTACCTGTTCCTGGGCCACCCTGTGCAAAAGAAGGGGTACCAGTGCGGCGATAATTATAATAGGCTTCAAATCCTGAATTCTGAAAGAATGCCAGGTATTTCTGTTTCAATATTTGTTCACGACCAGTTGTATTGTTACCAGCATATGCTACAGAAGGCTGGCTGTAATAATCATTGAATACAAAAGTTACCTTGAAATTAATATAATCAGCGCTTTCGGTTACTTTACCTCCTGCCTTCAGATAGTAAAAATCATTTACACCATCTTTTATTCCGTAAAAGCCTATGGATGCCTGCATACCTTTCTTATACCAATCTTCAGCATTACCTGTCATCCATCCCCTGTTAATCGCTTCTGCTATATTAAAACACATTTCCGGATAACCAACCAGGATGGTATTTTCGGCAGTATAAGTACGGTAATAACGGTAGCGTCCATAAAATGAGTATTTGCCGGGAGTAAATCCTGAACCGTTATCTATTCCGGCCTTTGTTGACATATCAGCGAGATCTTCGGCAGGGCTTGCTCCTACATAAGCATCATGATCAGACGGCAGCATTCCCGCTTTTAACTGAGATCCCGCAGGATCTGCTACTGCAAATACCCTTGGATCTTTGAGTGATGTTAATAATCCAATATGAGTGGAAGACATATTATAGCGGGTGGCATCGAAGCCAAAATTATCGGGGTTAATAGGATACTTATTAAATGGGTTCACCCAAACAAACTGAAGATTATCATTCATACTTTCCATTACAGGGTACTTTGTTTTGTTGCTCATAATGTTTGAAAAGGATGTGGCAACTGCAAGATCTGAATCACTACTTTTCTTACTAAGGCTTACCAGTACCCGCAAACGGAATGTGTTGACTGTATTCTGCCATTTTCGCAGATCATTATTAAAGAAATAATCTCCAAGCAAAGAATTATCTGCAGATGAAATCAAAGCTGCCAAATCTGTGTTAGCTTCTTCCAGCCACTTTAGTATTTGCACAAATATTTCTTTTTGTGTGTCATATACGGGAGTAAGGTTTTCGTTACCTGCCAATGCCTCTTTCATGGGCAAATCGCCTACTCTCATCGTCATCTCATAAAAGAAATAAGCTCTGAAAAATTTTCCCAACGCTGCATAGGGATTTACATCCTCTCCTCCCCCTGCTTTAGCTTCCTCTTCCATTTTTATTACATTCTTTAAAGTTGTGTAGAACAGAGAAGCACCGCTCCAGTTATACTCCTGGTTTCCGTAATAATTATAATTGCAGCAGGCAAACTGGTTCCAGCGTTGCTCCAGATTCCAGGGACGTTGAAAACCGGCCAGGCTTGTTTCGATACCATTTAATACCAGTGCCGCAGGTACATTTTCAGGAAGGTTAGGATTACTCTCCAGATCCCCGAATTTCTTTTCGCAGGAAGTGAGCAGTACTGCTGCAAAAGAAAAAATTATAAAAATTTTTTTCATATAATCAGTTTAGAATTTCAATTAATAGTATTAGAACACAAGATTTAAGTTAAACCCGAATCTTTTTACAGTAGGTGATTGCAGGCTGCTGGAGGTTTGGCTACCAGCATACTGATCAATATCCACATCTTTATGTTTTTTATCAGCAAAATAAAACAGGTTTCTCGCCACAAAAGACATTGAAGCAGATTTGAAGAATGAATTTCCAAGAATCTTTGAAGGAATATTATACCCAAGAGTAATCTCCCTGAGTTTGGCAAATGACTTACTCATCAGGTTTCCCTCAGCAGTGGAATTATAACGACTGATATAATCCTGCAAATATGTTTTTGTACCGTTGGGCGCAAAAGTGAGATCCTTGTAATTGGTTATCTGACCGGTTACCGGATCGTATACCGGGGTTCCTGAAGTCACCACTACTCCTTCACCAACCCATGATTTTACGCCAAGATAATCCTGGTAGCGGGCATCTCCCATGGCACCTTGAACAGTTTCTATATGCCGTCCGCCACGGAAAGTTTGTCTGCGAATATAATTTTCCATTTCACCTCCTACTCTGCCATCAATTTGCAAAGTCAGGAAAAGATTTTTGTAACTAAACTTGTTTGTCAATCCCCATACCCAGTCAGGATTTGAATAACCGAGTATTTGATTTTTGGGATAACGAAGCGGCCGGCCACCGGCATCATTCACAATCTGGCCTTCAGGTGTTCTCACAAATGCAAGCCCCTGGTATAAATCCAGCCTGTCTCCCGGTTTTACATAAATATCACCAACTAATATTGAATCGGCAGGAAGTTCTTTATAAGTCTGCCTGTATGTTGACCAGTTTAGCATTACATCCCATGAAAAACCACTTTTCGTTTTTACCGGGATGCCGCTTAAAGTAAATTCAACGCCTTTTGTTGCATACTTGGCGGCATTAATATAAAGTGCGGTGTAACCAGTAGACTGGGAAATCGGGTTTCTGAAAATCTGAGGGCCGTCAATATAGGTAAAATAAACAGCGTCCAGACTCAATCTGTTCTTTAAAAACCTTATGTCAAACCCTGCCTCATAGTTTGTTCTGTTAGCTGTTGAAATATCATCATACAAATTATCTGTATAGTAAGCAGCACTGGTATTATTATAGTCAAGCCGTGTATTGTATACTTTACTAACCAGGCTGTAGCTGGGTCCATCATATGCTGTTGTATAAGCAGCCCCATAACCGATGGGGTAGGATGAGGGGCCAATATAAGCCTGGGTACCGCCATCTCTTACACTGGCAAACGAGCCTTTCAGTTTAAGAAACGAAATAGCCGCAGGCATTTTTATATAATCGGATACCACTGTACTTACAGAAACAGAAGGATACGTTCCGGGTTTGCTGTCGGGAATAGCTGAGGATTTATCCAAACGAATAGTAGCTCCTGCATTTACAAAGTTCTTGTACGAAATATCAACAGAAGAGTAAGCACTCAGCACCAGTAACTCAGATGAAAAGTTTGATGCTTTTACCGGATTGCGGGAATTAGCAAAAGTGTATACTCCCGGCACATTAAGATAATCGGTAGTGGTATAGCTGGAATTAAACCGCATGTTTCTTGCATTACCACCAACAAGGCCTGATACACTGAAATTATTATTAAAAAACTTCTTATTAAACTTTAAGAGCAATTCAGTATTGTTCTCAAAGAGTTTTCTGATATCCTCCCTGTAATCACCCTTCGCTTCTTCACGGCCATAGCTGGTTGCAGAATATGGAAATTTCTCTGTTCTCAATAAATCATAAGTAGAGACAGATGTCCTTGCCATCAGGTCAATATTTTTATTGACCTTAAAATTCAGGCTGCTGTATCCGTTAAGATAGTTCATGTAATGCCCGCGCAGCCATTCCTTAACTACAAACCAGGGATTATTATACCGCTGATATTCTGCATAAATCTGCTGCACTCCTTCTTTGCCCGGCTGCCAGTAATTTTTCATATCATCAATACTCCAGTCAGCACCACCCCATATAATGATATTATAGATTAAACTGTTCGGCCCATAGTTCACATCCGGGACGTTTGGAGTTGCCTGCCGGTTGTAATTTACGTTTGCTTCAAAACGTAAGCGGGGAGAAAAATTATGACCAATGAAAGTATTAAAATTAAACCCATTAAGCTTTGTATTGGGTACAATTCCTTTTTGATAAGTATTAGATAAGGAGAACCTCAGGTCAGACTTTTCTGTACTTGAAGAGACGGCTATACTATTTGTCGTAAGTATACCTGTTTGAATAAACCTTTTGAGGTTGTCCTTACCTCTTGCAAGCCACGGGGTTTTTGTTCTCAAACCGGTCAGCGGGTCAATCGGGCTGTCATATTGAGCAATCAACTGGCCTTCGAACTTTGGACCCCAGATATCGTAATCACCATCATTTAATCCGCCACCTCTTCCATCTACAAAAGAATATCTGCCATGATCGCCGGGTCCATACTCATCCTGTACCATTGGCATAGCATTAAACCCTTTTTCAAACATGGTGCTTGAATTAAATTCCACACTAAATCCCCTTTTGTCTTTAGATCCTTTCTTTGTATTAATAATGATGGCACCGTTAATAGCTCTGTTTCCATATAATGCTGCTGCAGTGGGTCCTTTTAAAATTGAATAACTTTCAATATCATCAGGACTGATATTCCAGGTATCAGAGTTAACAGGAACACCATCTATTACAAAGAAATTAATACTGTTTCCCCTCAATAATATCTGTGGTCTTCCCAGTATTTCCGCAGAAGCACCTACAGAAAGACCGGCTACTTTTCCCACTAATCCGTTTATAGCATTGGGCTCTCTTGCCTTAATTAAATCAGATCCCTTTACTTCCTGCACAGAATAGCCCAGCCTTTTGGTTTCTTTCCTGATACCTAAAGCCGTTACTACCACTTCACTCATACTCTTAGTTTCAGGCTCAAGAATAATTGAATGTGCTTCTGAGGCTTTCACATCCCTGCTAATAAAGCCGACATTGCTGATAATTAATACATCATTATCAGATGCAACGATGCTAAATAATCCTGAATGATCTGTAGTAGCCATAACACTCGTTCCTTTGACAGTGATAGTAACCCCTGCCATTGGTTGTTGATTATCTGCAGATACTACTTTTCCGTTCGTTGCTCTTTGAGCAAGCAAAACACCAGAAAGCAGCATGCTGGCAATAACAAACATGAGCCGCTTCCCGGATTTTAGTAATTGTTTTACTGACATAAGAAAGTTGTTTTAGTTTATTAACCTATCCATTGGAGAAGCGAAGTTGACACAGGAATATGAAATTGATCTTAAGAAGAAATAAACGAATAGTTATTGAAAAATGAACACATCAACAATTCTTTATCTGGTAACATTTGAATAATATATACACCAGCAAGTTGGTATTAATAATTATATCACATATTGATTACAATTTCTTAAATCATTCTTCGCATTCAGGTAATAATCTTTTACGTTTTTTACAAAACCTCTGTACACATTGAAAAAAAGAAATCTTGACGTTGCCGTCATTTCAGACCTGCACCTTGGCACCTATGGTTGCCATGCAAAAGAAATTGTCAATTACCTGCAAAGTATTTCGCCACGCCTTCTCGTTCTGAATGGAGATATAATTGATGGCTGGCAGTTCAGCAAACGTTATTTCCCTCCCTCACACCTCCAGGTAATAAAAGAGATCATGAATCTTCTTGATAATGGCACAAGGGTGGTATACATAACAGGCAATCATGATGAGATGCTTCGCCGCTACAGCGGCATTCAGCTAAGCAACTTTCAGCTGGCGGACAAACTGGTGGTGGAGATCAACGGAAAAATGACATGGATATTTCATGGTGATGTTTTTGATAATACCACTAAAGGCAGTGCTAAGATCATTGCCAAACTGGGAGGGTTTGGTTACGACTGGCTGATACTCTGCAACCGTTTTATCAACTGGTGGCTGAAAAAATTTGGGCAGCCAAAAATGAGTTTCAGCAAGAAAATAAAAAACAGTGTGAAGAAAGCCGTGAGCTGGATCGCAGATTTTGAACAAACGGCAGCAGAACTGGCTATCGAAAAAGGATACGATTATGTGATCTGTGGTCATATACACCAACCGCAAAAGAAAGTAGTGGAAACAAAGAACGGGAATGTTACTTACCTGAACAGCGGTGACTGGATCGAGAACCTTACTTCACTTGAGTATGCAAATAATGGATGGAACATCTACCACTATGACGAAAAAGAATTTGCAGGCGCCAGTGTGATACCCATGAACAAAAAAATACCGGCCCTGAGTGTAGTAACAGACGAAATCGGTTTATTTATTAATTCGCTTCAGTAATAAAATACAAAATGAAAATATTTTATGCAGTACAGGCTACCGGTAACGGGCATATCAGCCGGGCAATGACATTGCTGCCCTACCTGCAGCAATATGGCTCCGTTGATATTTTTCTCAGTGGGGATAACAGCAACCTGGAACTGGATGCCCCAGTTAAATATCGCAGCAAAGGGCTGAGCCTTCAATATACCTGCAATGGCAGCCTTAGTTATTTTAATACTTTCCGGTCCGTAGAACCTTTCCGGATCCAAAAAGAGATAAAGGAATTACCAGTTGAAAAATATGATCTCATCATTAATGATTTTGACTATATAACTGCAGCTGCCTGCAAAAGAAAAAATATCGCTTCCATAAATTTTGGTCACCAGGCCAGTTTTCAATCAGGTATTACGCCAAGGCCGGCTAAGAAAAATGCAGTGGGTGAGTGGATATTAAGAAAGTATGCTGAGTCCAGTCATTATGTGGGTCTACATTTCGACCGATATGCTGATTTTATTTTTACACCTGTCATAAAAAAAGAAATACTTGATGCCATTCCTAGTGATAAAAACTACATCACTGTTTACCTACCCTCCTACTGTGAACCACAACTGATAGAAATTTTTCAGCCATTGAAAGAATTCAGGTTCCAGGTTTTTTCAAGAGAAAGTTCGCAATCATGGCAGCGGGGTAATATTACATTTATCCCGGTAAGCAAGACACTTTTCGATCAAAGCCTTATTCATTGTACCGGTATTATTACCGGAGGAGGATTTGAAACGCCTGCCGAAGCAATCCATCTTGGCAAAAAAATAATTTCTGTTCCTATCCGCGGTCAGTATGAGCAACTTTGCAATGCGGCTGCATTGCAACAGATGGATATTACCTGTTTGCCGGTTATTGATAAATCATTTCCGGCACATTTCGAAAATTGGATCAACTCTGCCCCTGTCATTCAAAAAGATTATTCTAAAAGTATCCGGGATTCGCTTGAATATGTTTTTTCCCTTGCTGCCAGATTGCATGAAAAGGAAATATCCATTCCAGAGTTAGTTCGTTAAATTCCCTGCTTCCCTTTTTGCCTTAAAAAAAATCACCCCGTTCTGTTCGCACGAGGTGATACTAACATAAGAAACTTGCAAAAGGCGTACTTACTATCGCCATACTTATGCAACAAGCGGGAGAAAAAGAGCTGATGAAAGGTATCCTGTCTATATTATCTATCTGTTAGTCCGGCGTTACTATACTATTAAAAAAGGCTCAACCGGTTGGTTGAACCCTCAAAAAAATATATAATCGCTGCTTAATAGTAGCTAAACTTAGTCCATCCTTTCCACCAGCTGGCCAGTTCACCTGCCGGAGAAATACCGCCACGGAATGTGATAGTTTTTTCAAAGAAAGTATCACCGGTAAACTTTGCATCTGTAAAGCTTCCCCCTGTTAAGATCTTCTGGTTACCATTTGATCCGGCAAAAGGAGTTGGATCAGGTGTTGTATAATTAAATGGTTGTATCAGCTTGGCGTCAGAAGCATTAGTCAGAATATCATTATTGTAATAAGAGTTGGTAAACCATGCCGAAAATGCGGCATCGTTCGTAATTGTAGCACCGGCCGTTCCGCTAAACCTTGTATTAGTGGCACAACCAGCAATGGTGATGTTACGTAACCTGAGTGTACTGTCTTCAATATTCAAAGCAGTGGATGAACCTGTACCAGCATCCACTTCAACGCCTCGGGGCCATCCCAAAAAGATGGAGTTGAAAATGGAGATACCACTGTTTCTCCGGATATGGGCACCACCACGGAAAAGTGAACTTCCTACATTACTCAATGTGGCCCTTGGCCCGATAGCTGTTATATTACTGAATATGGCAGTAGTTTTAGGTGCTACTGTAGTACCACTGGCATTATTATCGCTTTCAAAAGCTTCTGAATTGGAAATATCTGCAATCAGTGAATCACGAATAACTAAGCCAAACTGCACTTTACCGCTATAACCATTATCTGTGTCGAAATCATCATCCTGTGTTTTGTAAGCGATCAGGTATTTACAGTTTACAGTTCCACCAAACCATTCGTAGGCATCATCTTTGGCATATGTTACCTGTATATGGTCAATAGTGGTGCCATTACCCACACCAGCAAGGGTAAGACTGTTTACCTCTTTATCCGGCTGAAAAGCATATCCTGCATATTCAATACGAACATATTGTAATACACCTGAATTGTCATTTGCTATTGCTGTTGGTACGGTGGCATCACCTGAACCAGCTAAACCATCCCCATTGGCATTATCAATACCACCCTCTACCTGAAACAGACCGGCAGTACCATTATAACTTGTATTGATGGGAGCTTTTCCGCAAATAACGATTCCACCCCAATCCCCAGACTGTGGGTTGGGCGCTGCCGATGTAAAAATAATTGGCTCGCTGGCTGTACCTGGTGCATTTATTTTTGAACCACGGGTAATAATCAAAGCAGCCACATCAGAACCACTGAAAGACCCTTTAATAACAGTCCCTGGTTCAATAGTCATCGTATGGCTACCCACCATATACACCAATCCTTTCAAAATATAAGTGTTTTTCTTCCGGAGAATTGTATCGGCATTAATACGACCCTGCAAAGTGATCGTCTCCCCAGTGGTGGAGCTTCCTCCCCCGTTAACAACCACCACTTGTATTTCACCGTCCGTTTCAATCTTACGGCACCCGGTGATAGCAAACGCTGCAATGGCGGATAAATAAAAAATGTACTTTTTCATTTGTATAGTTTAAATTTTTATTTGTTTATAATGAATAATTAAAAGTGAAACTGAAAGTAGTGCCGGCTGTTCTTGTAAAACGGTAAGCATCTTTTCCTTTCTCCAGTTTTTTAGAACCATCTGCATTTTGGTAGAAATATTGAGTGGAATTCAATATATCTGAAATACTCAGTCTTAATTCAGCCTTGTTTTTAATAAATTTTTTACTTAACTGAAAATCAAGCAATGCCCTTGGTGCTTCATAAATATCCGGTGAGCCAGCTCCGGAAGTAAGGTCACCTACCAGATAAATTCTTTCGCCTACCTGGTTAAATAAAATAGTGGCGCTTATTCCTGCTTTTTCCAGATCATACAGCAAGCCCACATTAAGAACATAGGGAGATTGACCCTGCATTGGCCTTTCAATATTCAATCCTTCATCTTTTACCTTGCTTTTGATATAGGAGGCATTAGCCTGGAAAGTGAAATTTTTTAATCCACTTATAAAATCAAGCTTTTTCCTGAGTTCGACTTCGGCTCCATAGGCATCAGCCTGATCTGCATTCTGGTAACTGAAAGTACTGGCACCACCGATGCCTTCATTAAACAATTGTTCAATAGGATCATTGAAGTTTTTATAAAAAACCCCTGCGGTTAATACTTCGCCCGGTTTTGGATACCATTCATAACGCAGATCCAGGTTGGAAATTTTTGTTCTTTTCAACAATGGATTACCCTGTACGGATGCATTGAGTTCAAAATCATAAATATTTAAGAAGGAGAGTTCCCGAAGTTCAGGCCTGATAACAGTTTGCGAACCGGAAAGACGAAAATTAGTTTTTGTATTAAGCTTGAAAGTAGCATTTAATCCGGGTAAAAAATCTGTAACTGTAGTATGCGTATGACGAGGATCCCAAACTTTTACGCTACCCACCAACTGATCAAAATGCTCTGCTCTCAATCCCCACACTACACGAAATGAAGGAGTAAACTGATTATCAATTTGCAGGAAGCCTCCGTTTAAAATTGTATTGGCCAGATAGCGGAAAGTTTTCCCTTTGATAGCATCAAATGCAATCATGTTGTCTGTGCCGGTTCCAAAATTTTCAGGAGCAAATACTTTATCTGCAGGCAATAATCTCAATACAGGATTATCAGAAGGCAGGTAGTTGGCAAATAATTGCGCATCATACAAACGGTCCTTTATCTGAAGCATATAACCAGCTTTTATTGCCTGTTTCTGTCCCAGCCAGTTAAAACTATATGAAAGATCGCCGCCTGCAGTATAGATGTAATCAGATAAGCTTTGGTAGATGCGGCTGCCACTGCTTTGAGATAAAGTGTTTGACAAAAGCAGAGTGAAAGAATCCTGTGAATTTCTGAGACGGGAATAGGAAATTCTGCGCTGATCAGGAATGTAGCCGTCGAGGATATTAAAAGCACCATACCATTTCAATTTCACCGGCTTTGCAATGCTGTGATCACCGTTCACCTGCACAGTGAAAAAAGTATTTTGCTTAAAAGAAAATTCTGTTGCAGAAATTTCCTCGTCTCTGTTAAAGTCTTCACCCCCTCTTCGGGTAACACCACCGGGTGAATTGAGATTGATGATTGATTTGACAGAAATTTTATTAAGAGGGTTAAGCTGCATACTAAAGCTGCCCAAAGCCCCTACCATAACTTCCTGCACATAGCGATCATCATTGAAATCGTAGTTAGTGGTAAACACACCGCCCGACAATGCATTTGACCTGTTGACTAATTTCAGATATTTGCTGGTTCGGTTATAACTGATACCCAACGTACCTCCAATAGTTTTTCCAAATAATTTTCCACTGAAACCTCCGTTCATCTGCAATGAAACATTCATAGGCACAGAAGTTTCTTCCGGCATCCAGGCATTGCGCATTTGTTTGCCAATGGCTGTTTTCTCCGCAGACGACAAAGTATCAAATGCAGCCTTGCGTGTATATGAAGAAGGTAATGCCCTTGTACCATCATCAAAACCCAGCCAATCGGTTTTAGATCCCTGGTCTTTATAAAATCTTTTCCCAATAGTTTGAGAATTAAAACCCGACCCAATTTGTATATTGAAAAAATTCTTAGAAGGTATATCTTTTGTATTTACCTGAATAAGACCGCCAGCCCACTCTCCGGGATATTCAGGAACAAATGCCTTATTAATAATAATATTATCAATTACTGCTGCTGGAATAAGATCAAAAGAAAAAGTTTTTCTGTCTGGTTCGGTACTGGTTAATAAAATACCATTCAGCATGGCCTGGTTATAGCGGTCTGCCAGTCCTCTGATAATAATAAACTTTCCTTCCTGTATACTGGCACCGGGAGTACGTTTCAATACTTCCCCGGTATTTTTATCAGGTGAGCGACGGATGCTTTCCGCGGAAATAACAGAAGCAACTGTATTGGTATTTTTCTGGAATGCAATGACGGAATTAACGGTTTCTTTTCTCGCAGTAGAAGTTTTGGCGCTGATTACCACATTATCGCCTGTTTTTTCTTTTACATCGAGGGTAATATTTAATTCATTCACTTGTCCTGCACTTACTTCAATTTCAGTAACTACTTTCGATTCATAACCAACAGCGGTAAATTCAAGAATGTATTTTTTCCCTGAAGAAAGTACAAGGGTAAACCTGCCTTCCAAATCTGTTGTGGTGCCGCCAACTGCACCTGTAATCTTTATTGTAACACCGGCAAGAGCTTCATTCTTATTATTAGTAATCTTACCGGTCAGCCTGGTGGTCTGAGCCTGTGCTATTGCAAAAAACCCCGCAAAAACAAAAGTCAACATCAATCGCAGCCTGAAATACATATCAATTTATTTGCCGCAAAGGTGTGACCGTAACGTTACCGGTATGTTACTCCCATGTTAACCAATTATGATGACAATGTTACCACAATGTTAAGTGTAGCCTTAAAAGCGGAATTGCAGACGGCAGGTAAGTATATTATCTTTAAAATCAGCCCGATAGCCGGTCATTTCAGTGATTTCGTTCTTAACAATATCGTAATACAGGATTAACTTGGTTTGAGGGTTCATATAATAAGCATATCCAATACCTAATGTGGAAAATTTAATATCCGCAACAGTAAAATTTGTGCCTGGCTTGCCGATTTCTTTTTCTTTCACACCTGTATTAGGATCGTACCAGTCATATTTTACCATCAGTTGATGCTGTGTATTAATGATGTTCTGCAAGAATAACAGAAATACTCCATCAAACTGCCTTAAATAAGTTGGAACCGGCAATCCGTTTAAACTGGGTAAAGTACCTGGATTACTTGTAGATACAGATGTACCGGGTTGTTTACCAAACCAGTATTCCGCCCTCCATTCCGTTTCGCCCCAGCCATGTTTAAGCTTTACCTGTACGTCTGCCCCGTGATAATGTCTCGGCGCAGTCGTTCCAATATTAGTTTCAGAAGAGTCAACAATAAAAATGGGGTCTCCGTTGGAAGTCTTGCCGTTCTCATATATATACTTCGTGCCGTTTCTCCAACCTCCCCGCAAATAAGATAACCCACCCGATACCTCAACTTTGTTCTTCGTATTTGGCCGGATAAACAATCTTGCAATGAAGTCTTTGTGGCTGTCAAAATCTGTTGTACCCGATAAACCCTGCCCGTTAAAAAAGCCAATGTCCAGCTTAAAGCGGGAGGTTTTTAGTTTGTTTTGCTGAGGTTCATGCGAAACCATTATTCCGATATCCCTTTCAGAGGGCATTAATATTTGAGACATTCTGCCTCTCTCAGGTGTTTCCCTGAAGGCAGAAGAAAAGTTGACCTCATATCCAAATGGACGGGCAAACAAACCAGCTGTTAAAGAAAAAAGATTTCGCTTTGTTTCAAATAACTTTAAAAACATATCCCTCACAATCACTCCCCTTTCAGTAGCATCTATCTGAAAGGAGAAAAGTACCCGGGGATATTTTAATTTTGAAGGCATCACATAGTCGATCTTCACCCTTGCCCGGCGAAGCATAAACCGGCTGCTGGAGAATGCTGAAAAATTACCCCCTGTATAAGAAGGGGCTCCGTCTGATTGGGCCTTTTGAAATTGCGGCTGGATGTACCCGGTAATACGCAGATTTTCGAATCGTTTGATAACCGGCCTGACAGTATCCTTGATAAAAAAAGAAGAATCAATATCTGAAAGGTATCGTTGAGAATAACCTTTAAGAAAAAAAAAGAAGATGAAAAGGAAAGATAACAGGCCCCTTGACAGCAGTTGTTTCGCCGAAAACATGATATATGCTTAAAATTGCTGCAATATAAATTCTTTGTTATACAATTGTTACCCTAATTTTATTTATATATTAAATTATTATTAATTCTTCCGATCCCCGCTACCTCCTCTTAACTACCCGGTATTTTCGCAAACCATCGTCATCCGGCATATAACCGGAACCGAAACTAAAATAAACGCTATGGCCGGACTCAATTCTTTCCTGAAGATCTTCATGCCGAAGAACAAGATTTTTTATGAACTCTTTGAAAAAGTGGCAGAAAACGTTTCTAAAATGGGCTCACAACTAAAAGATGTGGTAGCTGAACCAGATTTTGATAAAAGAGCTGCGTTAATCACCCAAATAGAAGACCTGGAACATGCCAATGATGAACTGACGCACAACTTGTTTACGGAACTTGGCCGCAATTTCATCACACCATTTGACAGAGAAGATATTCACTACCTGGCCACATCCCTAGACGATATAGCCGATTATATCTATGCTTCTGCAAAAAAGATAAATTTCTATAGGGTAAACCCCAATGATATGGGCATGCAGAAATTTGCAGAACTGATAGAACAGGGTTGCCAGCAGATAAGAATAGCCGTAACAGAACTGCGTGACATGAAAAACATGAGAAGCATCACAGAAGCACTGGTAAAAATTAACAGCCTCGAAAACCAGGCAGATGATGTATTTGATATGAGTATCGAAAGATTATTCGCTACCGAACCCGATGCAAAAGAAGTAATAAAGAAAAGAGAGATATACCAGGTAATGGAGATCGTTACTGATAAATGTGAAGATGCCAGTAATGTGATAGAGTCAATAATCATCAAATACGCATAAGCACCAGCTATTACTCCATCATCTGACAAATATTTATGACACCTTTTCTTATAACTATCATAGCATTGGCACTGATATTTGACTATATCAACGGCTTTCATGATGCTGCCAATTCTATCGCTACAGTTGTATCCACCAAGGTACTTACACCTTTCCAGGCTGTATTATGGGCAGCTGTTTTCAACTCTGTCGCTTTTTTCATTTTTAAAGATCATGGAGTGGCAGATACTGTGGCTAAAACAGTAAAGTCGGACATTATTGAAACCCCCGGCGCCAAAGAAGGCATTATGATGGTGGTCATCTTTTCTGGTCTGATCGCCGCCATTGCCTGGAACCTGTTGACCTGGTGGCTGGGCATTCCTTCTTCTTCATCTCATACATTAATCGGTGGTTTTGCAGGTGCGGCTATTGCGGCTGGTGGATTCGGGGCTGTAAACTCAGCAATCATCATCAAAACAGCCAGTTTTATTTTCCTTGCCCCGGTTATTGGTATGATCATGGCGTTTATTATGTCACTTTGGTTTTTAAGTTCTTTCAAAAAAGGCTGGACCTCAAAAATATTTTCAATAATTATCATTATTGGTGTCATCCTTTTCCTGATGGTCAATCTCGAATTCAAAAAAGAAATACTTGAGAAAAAAACGCATTACGAAAATTATGTCAGCCAGGTAATATTTTATTCTAAAAATTTTAAGTGGATATTACTAGCAATTATCCTGCTTGTAATGGCTTCCTTTTCGCTTTACCTCAGTAATCTGAATGCATATAAAGCCAATCAGTGGTTCAAAAGATTACAATTGATTTCTTCCGCTGCTTTCAGTATTGGCCACGGCGGCAATGATGCACAGAAGGTAATGGGCATTATCACTGCCGCATTGATAGCCGGAGGAACAATAACTGATTTTAAACAAATGCCCAATTGGGTACCCATTGCCTGTTATGCTGCCATCGGCTTTGGCACGATGAGTGGTGGCTGGAAGATTGTAAAAACAATGGGCACCAAGATCACTAAAGTCACTCCTTTTGAGGGAGTAGCTGCAGAAACTGCCGGAGCGCTTACCTTATTTATTACTGAAGCCCTGAAAATACCTGTGAGTACTACCCATACTATTACCGGAGCTATAATGGGGGTGGGAGCTACAAAAAGATTATCTGCCGTAAGATGGGGAGTCACCATTAACCTTATCTGGGCATGGGTTCTTACTATCCCCATCAGCGCATTACTGGCCGCCGGAGTGTACCAGATTGCCAAGCTCTTTTATTAAATAAATAACAAGCATATTTCTTGATAAAAATCCTGATTTTTGTCAGGATTTTTATTATGGCTAAAATACTTGTAACAGGCGGCTGCGGCTTTATTGGTTCTCACACAATCATAGACCTGATTGAAAACGGCTTCGATGTTATTTCTGTTGATAACAATTCCAGATCGAACCCGAATGTTTTACTTGGCATAGAACAGATAACAGGTAAAAAAGTAAAGAACTACAAAGTTGATCTCTGCAACTTTGATGATACATTTGCTATTTTTCAAGAAAATACAGACATAACCGGTATCATTCATTTTGCAGCATATAAGGCAGTGGGAGAATCAGTAGAAAATCCACTATTATATTTCGAGAACAACCTGGTTTCTTTGATAAACCTGCTGAAGTGTGTGCAGGAATTCCACACATCTCATTTTGTTTTCTCTTCTTCCTGTACTGTTTATGGTGAACCCGACAAAATACCCGTAACAGAAAAGTCAATTCCTAAGCCTGCTGAATCTCCCTACGGTTATACAAAGCAAATGAGTGAGCAGATCATTAATGAGTTTGCAAAAAGTTCAGGTACTCAAAATATTTTACTTCGTTATTTTAATCCGGCAGGTGCACATCCATCAGCAATCATTGGGGAAATGCCTGTAGGTAAACCGCAAAACCTTGTTCCGGCTATCACGCAAACTGCCATTGGACGTATTGAAAAGATGTATGTGTATGGCAACGATTACTCCACGAGAGATGGCTCCTGTATCCGTGATTTTATTCATGTTTGCGATCTGGCTCATGCTCACACTTTATCACTGCTCTATCTTGAAGCCGGAAAAAATAAAGACTTGTGTACCGTCTTTAACCTGGGAACCGGTAATGGCATTTCAGTACTCGAAGCTATTCATGCTTTCGAAAAAGTAAGTGGCACAAAACTGAATTTTGCAATAGGTGAAAGAAGGCCGGGTGATATTGTTGCCATCTACGCCAACAATGATCTTGCTAAAAACGAACTGGGCTGGAATCCTCAATATTCACTGGAAGATATTATGTCCACAGCCTGGAAATGGGAACAACGTTTAAAAGCTGATGAAACTGTTTTCAGCCGCCAGTTAGGCGACCTTAATTGACTTACTCGCCGGGCACCCCTGACTATTATCCATTGCCTATTGACTACAGGCCCTTACTTTTGCGCAATTAAATTTCAATCATGTCATTAAAAGATATTCAATCAACAGGAAATAAAGATACCCGCAGCGGTTTTGGCGACGGAATTGTGGCTGCAGCCCGTAAAAACCCAAACATTATTGCCCTGACCGCAGATTTACTGGGTTCCATGAAACTCAACCAGTTTATTAAGGAGTTTCCCGATCGTTTTATTCAATGCGGTATTGCCGAAGCTAATATGATTGGAGTGGCTGCCGGCTTGACAATCGGGGGTAAAATTCCCTACACCACTACGTTCGCCAACTTTTCTACCGGCCGTGTATATGATCAGATTCGTCAGTCCGTTGCATATAGCAATAAGAATGTAAAAATATGTGCGTCACATGCTGGCCTTACATTGGGTGAAGATGGCGCCACCCACCAGATACTGGAAGATATAGGGTTAATGAAAATGCTGCCCGGTATGACGGTAATTGTTCCCTGCGATTATGCACAAACAAAAGCTGCTACAGAAGCTATTGCAGACTATGAGGGGCCTGTTTACCTGCGTTTTGGCCGACCCGCCTGGCCGATCTTCACGTCTGAACGTCCCTTTGAAATCGGCAAAGCCCAGTATTTCTCCGAAGGAACAGATGTGAGCATTTTTGCCTGTGGCCACCTTGTCTGGAATGCTATCCAGGCAGGTGCATTGTTAGAAGATAAGGGAGTAAGTGTAGAGGTTATCAATATTCATACAATTAAACCACTGGATGAAGAAGCGGTAATAAAATCCATTCGTAAAACAAAATGTGCTGTAACAGCTGAGGAGCACAATATTATTGGTGGATTAGGAGATGCAATTGCGCAGACAGCTGCAAAGAATTTTCCTGTTCCAATTGAATATATCGGCACAAAAGATACATTTGGAGAAAGCGGAACACCTGTCCAGTTATTGAAAAAGTATGGTCTTGATGTACCAGATATAGTGGCTGCTGCTGAAAAAGTAATGGCAAGAAAGTAAGATTTGATCACTTCTGGGCAGCATACCCGATACACTATAGTCTGATAATTATATGAGGAGTTTCCTGTTCCTTTTTTACTTTTCCTGTTTTCTTTCAGGTTGCACGATTGAAAGAAAGCTATATGCACCTACACAGATCAACAATCCATCCTTACAGGCAAAAAATGATTATTTCTTTTCCGGAAGTATTGGCACACCCGCAGGTGCAGATATTAACGGAGGCTTTGCACTTACAGGAAACTGGGCAATAATAGGGGGATTATACACTTATAAAAACAGAGACAAGGAAGAAAACTATTATCTCTTTTCTTCTTCCCGTGACAGTGCTAATCTGACGTACAGGCATAAGGGGTTTCATATTGGTACAGGATTTTTCTTCCCACTTTCCAGAAACAAAGACTTTCCACTCGTTATGTCTTTTTTCGGGGGTAACACGAAAGGAAGTTTCCAAATGAATGAAGAGTTCTATGAAATAGCTCCGAATCCTTCTATATCGCCAGCATACAATTATTACAAAAGTGATATCAGCAGGTGGTTTTTGCAGGGAAGTATTAATTTATATACCCGATACATACATCAATCCTTATTAACCCGTTTCAATTATGTTGGGTATAATAATGTGAGGACGGATTATACCTTTGATCAGCAGGTAGCTTTTAATCTTCCTCCGCAGGCATATCCCCGCTGGTCTTCTTTTCTTGATTTTTCATTCGACACTAAGATCTTCTTCCCCGGTAAGCAACGATTAGCGATACAGTTTTTTGGAATAGCCACCACCCGTTTAAACCGCAGGGATCTTAATTTTTACATTTATCCCTTCCGTCTCGGAATAGGGTTAGTCATAAAATCACCCTTTACACACAAACAAGCTGATAAATAGTGTCGTTTTATAGTATTTATCCGATAGCTTTTTTATTTTTAATGCCTGAATCAGTTTAAACAAACTGCTTCGCCAATATTCTAAGTCACCCAAAGCCCGATAACTAATGTCATTAACCACTGCTTCCGATAGCGAATTACTGGTCCAGTTTCGCAACCCTGTTACGAAAGAAAAAGCCTATACAAGCCTTATTAAAAAATACCAGGAAAAACTTTACTGGCATATCCGACGGATGGTGGTTGAGCATGAAGATGCGAATGATGTGCTGCAGAACGTTCTGATCCGGGTCTGGAATGGGTTGGAAAATTTCAGGGAAGACAGCCAGTTGTACACCTGGCTGTACCGGATAGCCACTAATGAATGCCTGACCTACCTGGAGCAACAGAAGAAAAAGGCTTCCGTTAGCCTTAGTGACGTAGAAACCGGGCTGAGCAACCGGATAAAAGCTGACAAGCATTTCGATGCTAATAAATTAGAATGGAAATTACAATTAGCCATTCAACAACTTCCTGAAAAACAAAGAGTTGTGTTTGCTTTACGGTATTATGAGGAAATGCCCTACGAAGAAATGAGCCGGGTACTAGAAACCAGTGAAGGAGCTCTTAAAGCCAGCTATCATCATGCGGTTAAAAAAATTGAGGATTACATGCTGAATCATTAAACTTTGAGGACCGGAAAACGTCTGAATTAACGTAAAAATGACACAGAGAGACAACATATTACAAGAGCTGAGGGAGTTGCAAAGCAAACTGGCAGACCATACCCCGGAGAATATTTATTCTGTTCCGACAGGATATTTTGACGGACTGGTTGAGGAGGTGCTTCGCAGAATCAGAGCTTTAGAGGCAGAAAATGCAGTGGATGAGCTAGCTTGTTTATCTCCTTTGTTAAGCAAGTTGTCTAAAAAAATGCCTTATACGGTTCCTGCCGGGTATTTTGAAGGAATGGAAACATCATTGATCTCTTCTGTTTCAACTGGTAGTCAGTCAGCAAAAGAAGAGTTAGAAACCCTTTCACCATTGCTCAGTGGCCTGAAGAAGAAAATGCCTTATTCAGTACCTGCCGGGTATTTTGAAAGCCTGGGAGAAAAAAGAGCTTCCAATAAAACAAAAGTTGTATCACTCGGCAGTCGTAAATGGATTCGTTTTGCAGCTGCAGCCATAGTGACTGGTATAATTGTAACAATTGGGTTTTTATACTTTAGCCCTGTTGAAAATGGACCTGGTAGCTCTTTTGCAAGATTTGAAAAAAAGATAACTAAAGAAATTAAAAAGACCAGCGATAAAGAGCTTGATGACTTTATTCAGCAATTCTCTGATGCTGGACTGGATACTGAAGAAACTGTAATCAATATCCCGGATGCTGAAGTAAAAGAGTTGCTTAAAGACGTACCTGAAACTGAGCTTAAGAAATTTCTTGAAGAAACGGCTGATACTGAAACCCCCGATGCTGAAGAGATGTTATTAATTAATTAAGCTTGAAGAAAATGAAAAAGTTTTTACTGATATTATCTTTATTTCTTTCTACAGGCTTGTTCTCCTTTGCACAGGAGGATGAAGCTTCAGACGAAAGAATGGGGAAATTACAAGAAAAGATGCAACAGTATATTCAGAAGAGACTGAATATGACAAAGGCAGAATCTGAGAAATTTACCCCAATGTTTCTGAGATATATTTCTGAGCTGAGAAAAACTCATAGAGAGTTTAAAGCTGACAGGCCAATGCTTCAACTAAAAATAGCTGAGGTAAGAGTAAAATTCAGAGATGAATTGAGACCAGTATTTGGCGAGCAAAGAGCTAACAGAATATTTATACACCAAAAAGAATTTGAAGATAAGGTAAGACAGGAAATAATAGAACGTAGAATCCAAAACCGCCAAGGTCCTCGCCGCACCCGCATTATGGTACAATAAATAATTGGTTGTTGATATATTCCAAGCCGGTTCTTAAGAACCGGCTTTATTATTTGAACTCCCACACAGGATGCTTAACATCATGATAAAAGAGAAAAGTCCATCTTTCTTTTTCTCCATTCTCCCACCACTGCTGCCTTAATTCCATTGCTTTTTTCCCATCAAAATCATACTTGGCCACAAAGCGGTGCTTCATTTGTTGCAGTTGCGGCGCCTCATCACCACCAAAAAAGATTGTTTCATCGTCTTCGCTGATCCAGAAAACCTGGTGATACGTTGAGTGGGCCCCTGTCACAATATATTTAATGTAATCATCAATTATTCCATTACCATTAAGCAAAACCACCTGCTCTGAATTTTTTAAACATTCTAACTCTTCTGTAATAAAAGAAGGAAACCCTTTTTCAAAAGCAAAAGCCAGCTCATCCCGCTGCACATAATAAGCAGCGTTCGGAAATGATAGCCTTGCACCCAAGCCATCTCTTTCTATACCTACAGCACCAGCATGATCCTTATGCAGGTGTGTCATCAATACTTTTGTTACTTCAGCAGGATTGATACCAGCATCCATCAGGTTTTGATGTAATTGTAATACCCCGTTCTTTTCAAATCCCAGCCCTGTATCCAGCAATAAAATATCCTTTGAAGTAATAACAACAAAGGGCTGTATTTCCACCAGCAAGCTGCCAGCTGGTCTTTCCTTTAAACTATGTTCAGACTCATCGAAAGGAACAAAAAGCTTCGATTTATCAATGGTAAATGTGCCTTCGGAAAGGGGAATGATCTTCATACTACGAAATAACGATAATTGATTCAAATGGCTCTGTCATCGCAATACCATCTGCCGGTCAGCATCCAGCCGTATTAAAATAAAAAGCATGATAGTAAAAGTAAGAAGGGAGGTTCCGCCATAGCTGATAAATGGAAGAGGAATACCGATCACCGGGGCAAGGCCGATTGTCATGGCAATATTTATTGCCATATGAAAGAAGAAGACAGATGCTACTCCATATGCATAGCAACGGCTGAATACACTTCGCTGCCGTTCCGCAATCGTAACAATTCGTAATAACAAAATAAGATACAGGCCCAGCAAAATAATGCTTCCCAAAAAACCAAATCCTTCACCAACAGTACAGAAGATAAAATCAGTTCGTTGTTCTGGTACAAAATCATACCGGGTCTGGGTGGCATTCAGCAGCCCTTTTCCAAAGAAACGTCCGCTTCCAATAGCGATCTTGGATTGTCTTACATTATAACTGCTTCCGCTTTCCTTTTTCTTTTTTGCATCCTCTGCACTTATCTCTTCTCCTTTTTCCAGATAAGGGTTATCCTTACCGAAAAGATCATAGATACGTTCTACCTGGTGTTTTTGCAGCACATTCTTAAAGATCATTGGTACCGCAAACCGCTGAACACCCACGCACAATGCCCATAAAATAATAATGGTAAACAGCAGGTCCTTCCGTCTTTTAATTTGTCTCCGGTATATATATATAATGAATGCGGCAACCGCAGTCAGAATAATGGCCAACGTATTGGGCTCGATGACGATTGTCGATACAATTAAAGCTGCCAGGGAAAAACCAATCACAAGTATAACTGACGGAAGACCTTCCCTGTACATCACAATGAAAAAGGAGAAATAAACAAGAGCAAGACCTGTTTCACTTTGCATAATGGTCAGTACAGCAGGAAATAATGCTATACCTGCCGCTATCAGCTGCGATTTTGTTTTTGTAAAATCGGTTTCAGGTCTTGACAAATATTTTGCTAATGAAAGGGCCACAAATATTTTACACAGTTCTGCCGGCTGAAAATTAAATGCTCCTAATTTAATAATGGATTCCGTTCCTTTAATAGAAGAATGAAAAGGAAAGACCAGCAGCAGCATGACTATGCCTAATACATATAATAAGTTAGCGGTGGCGGGAAAAAACTTACTGTCCGTCAATAAGATAAAAAAGCCCAGCAAAAATGAAAAACAAAAGAAAAAAAATTGTTTGCTGTAATCTGTTTTAAAACCAATGAAACTCTGCAGAACCGGATCCCCTTCCTTATAAGTAGCCGCAAAGATGGCTGTCAGGCCGATGGCTACCAACAGCAGGTATATCCATACCAGGCTCCAGTCAATTCCTTTAGATATGGCAGGATTTGATTGCCTCATGCAGCAGCAGGATTTGCATGTTTATGATATATTTTCTCTTCCGGCATTATTGCTGCCATAGTTTCCTTTTTTTGCCGCCCCGGCATCTTTCTTTCCGGAGTAGCAGGTTTTTGCTCATTTACGGATGCTGATAATTTGAGAAATCTTTTGATAAGTGAGCTATCCTTATAATCCCTGTACCAGTTGTATGCCCTTATTGAGTCTTCCTTATACTGAAGTCTCTTAAAATAAGCCGGCATCAAGTTGGTATTAGCGATGCGTTCCAGATCAGCTTTACTTTTTGTCATCAGTGTATCATTCAGGTACTTCTCTATCATGATACGGGAAATAGGACCGGCCCAGGTAGCGCCATAACCGGCATTTTGTACAAATACGGCAATTGCAATCTTGGGGTTCTCTTTCGGAGCGAAGCAAACAAACATAGAGTTATTAGGCAGCTTTATTCTTCTGCCATCGAGAATGGTGTAGTTCTCTGCTGTTCCGGTTTTGGCACATACTTCTATCCCTGGAATTTGAGCAATCCTTGCAGTACCAAATTTTACCACATCATTCATTCCTTCGATAACCTCATTAAAAGCAGTATCTGCAATCTGGGTAAGTACGTTATGTCTTTCCCGGAATTTATTCATCAGAATTGTATCTTTTTCCGTTTCGCCATCAATTTTTTCTACAAAATGTGGTGTATAATAATACCCTTTATTCGCAATAATACACATTGCATTCGCCATTTGTAAAGGTGTTGTCTGCATTTTATCTTGCCCGATACCCAGAGTCAGGTTAGTACAGGATGTCCATCTTCCATTATTCTCTTTATTGTAAACAGAAGTATCCGGAATGCCACCTGCACTTTCGTTTGGAAGATCAAGACCCAAACGAACACCCAATCCAAAAGCATTCATATATTCCTTCCATTTCAGGTAGCCAAGTTTTACGTTTCCATATTTAGGATTGTCGACTGCCAAACGATACACATGTGCATAATAAGCATTACAGGAATTGGCAATGGACAAACGAACATTTGCAGCATGGCCGCCACCTGCATGGGTGCAGGCCGGCTTTCCATGACCACAAAGTGTGTAACGACCACCGCAGGGATAACCATAAGATGGTGTAATTACTCCCTCATCTAATGCCACTAATGCACCAAGTGGTTTAAAAGTAGAACCAGGTTCATACTTTCCGCCAATTGCCCTGTTGAGCATAGGACCCGTAACATCTAGCACCATGCGGCTGTAATTCTTGCTACCTTCTGAACCTGTGAGATCATTAGGGTTAAAATTGGGGCCGGATACCATTGCCAGAATACCACCTGTCTTTGGGTCAATCGCAACCAACCCTCCCACTTTATTCGACATCAGTCTTTCTGCTAGCTGTTGCAATTCAACATCTATATAAGTTCGTAATCCACGGCCAGCTACTGATGCAGTATCAAAAGCCCCGTTTTCGTAATGACCAACCAGCCTGTTTTTATTGTCCTTGATCATGTACTGCACCCCCCGCTGGCCCATCAGTATTTTTTCATAATAAGCTTCAAGGCCTGTTTTACCTATATAATCACCCTGCCGGTAAAAATCACCTGATTTCTCTATATCCTTTGTATCAGCTTCCCGGATATATCCTAAGATATGCGCTGCAGCATTAAAGGGATACGTTCGCAAAGGCCGCTCTACCAGGTTGAAGCCAGGGTATTTCCAGCTATTTTCTTCAAACCGGGCCTGCAGTTCTTTAGTAAGTAATCCTTTAAAAACAGATGGCCTTACCGCTGTATTTTTAAACCTGGCTTCTAGTATCCTTTTTTTGAATTCAGCAGTATCTATACCAATCAACCGGCAAAACTCCAGCGTATCAATTCCCTTTACTTCTGCCGGGGTGACCATCAGGTCATATATAATTGTATTGTTCAGGATAGCCTTGCCTTTTCTGTCAAAAATGATCCCCCGTTCGGGATAAACTACTTTGGCAAAAACAGCATTGTCCATAGCCAATTGCCTGTATTTACCTTCTATTACCTGCAGGTAAAATAACTGCGCAATAATTACCACAAAAGCAATAAGGAAAATAATGCGAATGATACGGCTTCTTGATTGGTTAAACACAGACATGGAACGCTACAAACAATGAAATATGAGGTGAGGAAAAGAGATTGTTAATCGATGTACAAAGTACGAATTACAAAAGCCTGTTTCCAAATCTATTTGAAAATAAAATTTGTTCTAAGAAAATTTTCTACCTGCGAAAAAGGATAAACTACTGTCAGGCCGTATTTGTCCTGAATTTCAGCTTACGGGGAAAAAGCAATTCCACGGTAATGATGAGCAACATACTGATACCTGTAGTAGCAATTACTTTAATAATAAAATCGAGGAAACTGCCAAAGCTTAGCCATTGCAGAAAGACCATATAACCATGATGAAGCAGGGTTAGCACCAGTACATATACAAGATAAGGCGTCCACTGCATAGCCTTGGGCGACGGTTCCCTGTAGTTGAACTCGGTTGTATCTTTTGGAGTAAGGATACTGATCAAAAAAGGACGTACATAGGCGATCAGCAAGCAGGCAGCAGCATGTAGTCCCGGGGTCATTGTGAAATAATCCAGCACCAGGCCGGTAAAAAATCCGATAACAAGTAACCATTGGCGGGAAACAGAGAATGGGAGCCAGAGAATAAAAAGAAAATACAAATAGGGAATGATAAAACGATGCAGGTGCGGAACCTTATTCAGCACATATACCTGAACCAGTATCAACACTGCAAACCGCAATATATTTCTTAAAAGATCACTCACTTCGGGTTCTTTTTAGGGTCTTCAATTCTTTTCCGGGCTTCCTGGTTCAGCGAAATCTGCTCTGCATACTGAAGGTTTTCCACGACAAACACCTGTTGCAAGCTGTAAAACTTTGCTCCTGGTTTTACTTTTAGCACATAAAAGTTAGTACTCTTATCAGTTACCACTTCAGCTATTGTACCCACCATGTAACCGGGTGGAAAATTAAAGGAGTAGGTACTCGTCACCACTGTATCCCCAGTCTTTATTTCTATACTTTTCGGAACTCCTTTAAGCGTTAGCAAACGGGGATCTTTACCGTCCCATTCGATAGTACCGAAATCACCGCTTTTCTTTAAAGAGGCATTTACTTTTTGCTGTACATGCAGCAGGCTCATTACCTGGCAAAAGCTAGGGCTCACCCCCACTACTACTCCTACTGCGCTACCATCGGAACTTAACACCGCCATATTATCTTTTATACCATGCCTGGAGCCCCTGTTGAGTTGTATATAGTTCTTCTGGCTGCTGACAGTGTTGTAAACAACAGTAGCCGGCCGGAAATAATACCTGCGGTAATGTCCTAGTGTATCAAACGGAATAGAATCCTGCACCAACTGAACGCTTGTGTCTGCCCGCATATAATTTTTGGGCAACAAATTCAATAAGGAATCATTTATCTGGTGAACCCTTCGGTTTTCTTCCCGCAACGTAAAGTAATCTTCTACTTTATTATACTGTGTATTTACCCTGCCGGTCACTTCGTTGGCGATGCCAAGAAACCTGGCCCGGTGAAATTTGTTGTAAGTATACAGAAACCATAATGATACTACCTGTAGGATGAGGAAGCTAAAAAAGGTTTTGTAGCGAAGAATGAAGAGAAATACGTTTCTCATAGAATTCTGAAGTCAGATGCCAGAAGCCGGGTTAATTGAACCGGCCCCGGACTTCGGTTTATCTCATCACAAATGGATACCTGTCGTAGTTCTTAAGTGCTATACCGGTTCCTCTAACTACACTCTTGAGGGGGTCATCCGCCACATGTACCGGTAACTTGATCTTGTTGCTTAAACGCTTATCCAATCCGC
This sequence comes from Chitinophagaceae bacterium, assembly GCA_044221225.1. GTDB lineage: Bacteria > Bacteroidota > Bacteroidia > Chitinophagales > Chitinophagaceae > JJ008. The sequence goes on along the minus strand of JBGAPQ010000005.1, from coordinate 114,388 downwards.
GGAGCAAAGCACCACCACCGGTTATATACAAGCCGCGACGGTAAATATCGGCTGCCAGTTCAGGCGGGGTTTGCTCTAATGCTTTCAGAATAGCCTCTTCAATTTTGAAAATGCTCTTATCCAATGCTTCGGCTATTTCCTGATAGCTAACCATGATCTGTTTTGGAATACCGGTCACCAGGTCACGGCCATTTACAGCAAAATCATCCGGTGGATTATCAATCTCCTTCATAGCGGCTCCTACCTGTATTTTGATCTGCTCGGCCGTACGTTCTCCTATTAACAAGCTGTGATAACGGCGCAATGCTTCCATAATATCAGCAGTAAATTCATCCCCTGCTATACGAATAGACTGGTCGCAAACAATTCCTGCCAGTGCAATAACGGTGATACCGGTCGTTCCGCCGCCTATGTCAATGATCATGTTGCCTACCGGCTCTTCCACGTCAATGCCAATACCCAGTGCAGCCGCCATGGGTTCATGAATCAGGTAAACTTCCTTGGCACCGGCCTGTTCAGCACTGTCACGAACAGCCCTTTTCTCGACTTCTGTAATGGAAGAAGGGATGCATATCATCATTCTCCAGCTTGGAGGAAAAAGCGGTTTTTTGGGATAAACCAGTTTGATCAGCTCCCGGATCATAAGCTCAGCAGCATTGAAATCGGCTATCACACCATCTTTCAGCGGACGGACAGTACGGATGCTTTCGTGGGTTTTCTCATGCATCATTAACGCCTTCTTACCTACTGCCAGCACCTCTTTCGGATTATTACGGTTGAGGGCTACAATACTCGGCTCGTTCACTACTACTTCATCGTTATGTATTATGAGGGTGTTAGCGGTACCCAGATCGATGGCTATTTCTTGTGTAAACCAGTTAAAAAGTCCCATGTATTTATATCGGATTTTACCTGTCTTACGGCAGACAGGTTGTGGGCAAAGGTGAAGGAAATAATTTGAATTTGCAAAGGGAAACCCTTGTCAGGCAAGGTTTTTTTTTGATTTGTCCATTTTGAGAAATCACAGTTAAAAACAAATTCGGGGTTGTGAGTACAGCAATTTTTGTGTAACCTAATTACCCACCACAAATATTGCCCGGTATGGCATGTCCATAGTTTTTAATACAAAAAGTTTTTTCTTTTACCTTCATTATATGCGGGTCATTACCAGAACAGTTTTGGTTTTATCGCTGGTTAGCTTATTTGCAGATATAGCAAGTGAAATGTTATATCCTGTGATCCCTGTTTATTTAAAAGAAATTGGTTTTAGTGTACTACTGATTGGAATATTAGAAGGAATAGTAAATTTTACGGCAGGCATCAGTAAAGGGTATTTTGGAAAATTAAGTGATGAAAAAGGTCTTCGTTTGCCATTTGTAAAGCTGGGATATTTTTTGGGGGCTATTTCAAAACCATTGATGGCAACATTTGCATATCCCTTATGGATATTTTTTGTAAGAACCGTTGATCGTTTAGGCAAAGGGCTTCGCACCGCAGCAAGAGATGCATTGTTGTCACAGGAAGCAACAAAAGAAACAAAGGCAAGAGTATTTGGCTTCCACCGTGGTATGGATACCATAGGAGCTGCTATCGGTCCTGTTATTGCTTTATTATTCCTGTTTTTTTATCCAGGTTCATACACCACTCTTTTTTACATAGCATTTATTCCCGGAATAATTTCTGTCTTGCTGATCTTTTTACTTACAGAAAAAAGAAATCCAGTTTCTACTTTAGGCAAAGGAAATTTTTTCTCCTTTTTCAGCTATTGGAAAATTGCTTCCCCTGAATTTAAAAAGGTGGTTCCCGGCTTATTGTTATTTGCATTGTTTAACAGCTCAGATATTTTTTTATTACTCGTTACCAGGGAAACTATTGGCGATAAAGTCATCACCCTTTGGCAAACCGATTTCAATGCCGATACAATTACTATTGCTGCTTATATTTTTTACAATCTTGTTTACGCCGCCACATCTTACCCAATGGGTATATTAGCAGACCGGCTGGGATTCAAAAGAATAATCATCCTTGGGTTTATACTGTTTACTATTGTATATAGCGGCTTTGCATTCAAACCTTCCATACTTTTTATTTTTATCCTGTTTTCTGTATATGGTATTTATGCAGCAGCCACAGAAGGAGTTATCAAGGCATGGATAACTAACCTTTCCCATCATCAGAATACAGCTACAGCAATCGGATTTTATACTTCGGGAGAAAGCATATGCTCATTGTTTGCAAGTATTATAGCTGGCGCCTTATGGACTGGTATTGGAAGCTCTTTCACATTCATTCTTCCGGCAATCATTTCCCTGATTGTTCTCCTCTATTTTTCACTGAGAATCAAAGTCAAATAGTTTTTCCACAGCTTTTTTGTTACAGCTTTGTTTTCTGGCACAGTAATGGCACACAGGATGCTGAAGTAAATTTTTCCACTAAAATTATTGTGATGAGAAAGATCTGTATTACCAGCCTGGCCATTTTAGCATCTTCATTTTTACAAGCTCAAAGCAAAAGCACTAACAGTTCTTCATATACAACTGCATTGGGAGTAAAAGTATGGGACGGCGGAGGCATTTCTTTAAAGCATTTTGTCAATGGCAATAATGCCCTTGAAGGAATTGGTTATTTCTGGAGACAGGGATTTCGTCTTACCGGTTTGTATGAAATACATGGGCCTATCAGTGGGGCATCAGGTCTGCAATGGTATATTGGTCCGGGTGCACATATCGGCTTTTACAACACAAGAAATGGCGATGGCAGTTTTATAGGACTTGATGGTGTACTTGGCTTGGATTATAAATTCAAAGGGGCTCCTATTAACATGTCGATTGACTGGCAACCTTCTTTTGAATTTGGCGACAACCGTGGCTTTGTTGGTAGTTGGGGAGGATTGGGAATCCGCTATACTTTTTAACAGGGAATTATTATTACTTAAAGTGGAGAATGCGATAACTTAGAAGTCTTCCAAATTATTACTATTCACCAACCCAATTGAAATGCTTAGGAAAATTTATTTACTTATACTAGTTCAGTTTATTGTACTTTTTGTGATAGCTCAGGATGTAAAAAAAATATCCGAACAATTTCAAAAAGATCTTTCTGATACAATTAGTTTTCCGTATGGAAATAATAAGGCTGCCGGCAAATATTATGATATCCGGGGCTTTAAGATGTATGCAGAAGTATACGGCGAAGGGCAAGCCCTATTAATTATACATGGTAACGGCGGTTCAATAAACAATTTTATTTACCAGATTCCTTATTTCAGTAAAAAATATAAAGTAATTATTGCCGACAGCCGGGCACAGGGTAAATCCCTTGATAAAGGAGACAGTCTCACTTATGAAATGATGGCTGATGATTACGCAGCATTACTTGATGCTATGAAAATAGATTCTGCCTATGTTATTGGCTGGAGTGACGGCGGCATAAATGGTTTACTATTATCTATCCGTCATCCTGATAAAATAAAGAAACTGGCAGTAACCGGAGCCAATCTTGTACCAGACACTACTTCGGTTCCCAAGTTGATATGGGATATGGTCAAACCAACTTACACAATGTTGAAGAATAAAAAAAACAGGAATGAACAGGAAAATGCTGCTTATAAACTCTACTGTTTGCTGGTCGAACAGCCAAACATCCCACTTGCAGATTTGCATAGTATAAAATGCCCCACTTTGGTAATCGGTGGCGATCATGATGTAATTAAGGAGGAACATACATTTCTTATCTATAAGAATATTCCAAAAGCTTATTTATGGATATTACCTGCATCCGGTCACAGTACACCCATTGTATATAAAGATGATTTTAATAAAGTTGTTGACCGTTTTTTTACTTATCCTTACAGACACTTTGACGGAGAGGGAAGATTTTTTTAAGCAGATCCAAAACCCAATAATTTTTCTATTGAAGCAGGCAGAACCGGTAGCTTTCTTCTTTCTATAAGAAAACTATTCAATTGAGCGATCTCCCTGAAGATATAGTGTTTATCAGCAGCAGCTTTCAGGTAATCTTTTCCGGTACTTCCGCCGGTACCTATTCTTGTACCAATCATCCGGTGTACCATATTTACGTGGCGGTAGCGCCATGAACTTAATTGTTCATCAATCTCTAACAAGCAATTAAGTAGCTGGAATGGCAATTGCAGCAAAGGATACCCCCTGTACAACATAATAAATAATGCCGCTCTGCAGGCAGCAGATGACAATGAACGTCCATCCGATTTATCCTTAGTACTGAATATCTCTTCAAAGGCAGCCATATTGTTTTTTTCTGCTTCTGCCAGGCTTGATTCATAACTTTCCCTGTAATTTTTCCAGAATGATTCATCAGCGCCTTCATTTAAAAAGGGCATTCTTTCCAGCCAGCTGTTCAGTAATTGAAGTAATGATTTACTTCCCTCAGCGTTCTTTATAATCGCAACATGCTCATTTCTCAACTGAGATGTATAATATTCCTTGCCATGCCGGTGTTCAAATTTCAATCCCAATTTTGCTTCCAGCTCTTTAAACTGCCAGCTTTGAAATCCTGATGCCGGTCTCAGCATATCACGGAAATCAAGAAAATCCATCGGTGTCATGGTTTCCATTATATCAATCTGGTGAACCAGCACTCTTAAAATAGTTATACAGCGATTAAGCCGGTGAACAATAGTTTGCAGTTCAGGAGAATTATCATTTACAGCAGGTTTGCTGAGTATGGCAGCAACAGAATCCACTTCGTGGTGCAGTTGTTTAAACCAGAGTTCGTATGCCTGGTGAATGACGATAAAAAGCATCTCATCATGTGCCGGCAGGTTATGACGGACGCTTTCGAGATCCTGCGCATTCAAAATCTTATCAAGCTGCAAATAATCGTGGTAATGGACTTCCATATGACAATGTTCGAAAGAAAAACTGAAAAATCGTTAAATAATCAACAGGATCAAGGTGCTGTCTTACTCGAATTCAAAACCGATATCGCTTCTGTATGTCATATCCTTAAAAGAAATCTTTTGCATTTCTTCCTTTGATATTTCCACTGCATCAAAAACAGAACGACCATACGAGGTAATACAGAAAACTCTGCCCCCCGAAGTAACTATTTTTCCATCCTTCTCTGTTGTACCCATGTGAAAAAGCATACTGTCTTCGGGGTTAACATCATCAATCCCCGTTATTTCATATCCTTTTTGATATTCTCCGGGATACCCGCCGCTTACAGCAACTATAGTACATGCAGTTCTTGTATCCGTATCAATTTTTACTTTATCTAATTCCTGTTTTGCTACAGCATCCAGTAAGTCAACTAAATCATTTTTTAGTCTTGGTATAACCACTTCAGTCTCCGGATCACCCATACGGCAGTTGTACTCGATCATATAGGGCTCATCACCGACGATCATAAAACCAAAGAAAATAAAACCCCTGTATTCCAGCCCTTCTTTCCTTAATCCATCTACCGTCGGTCGTATCACTTTATCTTCAATCTTCTTAAGTAATGAAGCATCAACAAATGGTACCGGGCTGACGGCGCCCATACCTCCTGTATTAGGGCCTGTATCACCTTCTCCTGCTCTTTTATAGTCCTTCGCCTCAGGCAGAATAACATAGTTTTTCCCGTCTGTTAATACAAATACTGATATTTCAATACCGGTTAAGAACTGTTCTACCACTACCTTTTTACCTGCTTCTCCAAACTTGGCCCTTTGAATCATCAATTCAAATTCAGCGATAGCTTCAATATGATTTTCGCATATAACAACCCCTTTGCCTGCAGCCAGACCATCGGCTTTTAATACAATTGGTAATGAATGTGTCTTCAGGTACTCAACCCCTTCTGCATAATTATCCAATGTAAACTCACGGTATGTTGCAGTAGGGATATCATGCCTCATCATAAAGGCTTTGGCAAAGGCCTTGCTGCCTTCCAGTTGTGCACCTGCTTTGCCAGGGCCGATCACATCAAGATTCTTTAATGCCGCACTGCTGATCAAAAAATCAGTTACTCCTTTTACCAATGGTTCCTCCGGGCCAACAACAACCATATCTATCTTTTCATCAATACAGGCTTTCCTGATAGAATCAAAATCAGTAATACCAATATTGAGATTAGTACCAAATTTTGAGGTACCGGCATTACCGGGAGCAATAAATAAGCTCTCACAACGGGGGCTTTGGGATAATTTCCACGCAAGGGCATTTTCCCTTCCGCCAGAGCCTAACAATAAAATTCGCATGGGTTATTATGGTTGGATTTTTGCGATTTGCGAATATCGGGTACGTTCGTTAAAGATAGCCCGAAAAAATTTGCGGGTGGTTAAATTTCTGTATTTTGGTCACTTCTAAATAACTACGGACTCTGATTTTGTAAACTAAAAACAACTGTATGAATCAACCTGCAAAAACCGGCAAACATCCAAAGGGGTTAATGGTGCTTTTCTTTACTGAAATGTGGGAACGATTTGGCTATTACCTGATGGTAGGTATTTTGTTTTTATTCCTGACAAATAATACCGGCAAAGGTTTGCCAAAAGCAATGGGTGCTGATGTTGTAGGTACTTTTATTGCCCTTGTTTATCTCACTCCTTTTATTGGAGGATTGATTGCTGACAGATATCTCGGTTATATCAAATCTATTTTTATTGGTGGCTCATTGATGGCTGCCGGCTATCTTACCATTGCCCTACCTGGTGAATATACAGCGTATATCGCAATGGGCCTTATTATTGTTGGTAATGGTTTTTTTAAACCAAATATTTCTACGCTTTTAGGTAATATGTACAACAGGGAAGACCTGAGACCGTTAAAGGATAATGCTTATAATATCTTCTATATGGGTATTAATATAGGCGCATTTTTTTGCAATTTCATAGCAGCCATTCTTCGCAACAAGTTCGAAGGTATTACAGGATGGCAGGCCGCATTTTCCGCGGCAGGCATAGGTTTAATAATCGGTTTAATAGCCCTTGCCATAAATCTGAAACATGTAAAAGAATATGATGTAAAAAGGCCCATGCAGCCCGGAGATATGCCAACATCTAAAATATTAGGCACTGTATTTATACCCATGATCGTTTTTGCCATACTGGGCTGGATAGTTCCTGGTAATGTTTTTGGAAGTGATTCAGCTGATGCTTTCATTTTTGCCTGTATCCCTGTTATAGTTTTCTACATAAGCTTATGGAAAAAGGAAAAAGGAGATGACAAAAAAGGTATCGGCGCTCTGTTATTTGTATTTGCTGTATCTGTGATATTCTGGACCATTTACAATCAAAATTCTACCGGACTCACTATTTGGGCAGAATCTCATACAGACCGTTCTATTCCAAAGTTTATGGAAAGACCTGCAGATGCAGTGTATGCGTTGCAGAGCCTTGAAACAAAACCGCAGCAAACAGATAGCCTAGATAGTTATATGAGAGTGGTTACTGATGATTCAGGCAGTGCAATTAAAACCATGGGGCCTGATCCATACTTCGCTAATATGCCAAAAGACCAATGGCCGTCAAATGGTGTTGCCAAATTGGGCAATACAGAATTGTTTCAATCTATCAATCCATTTTTTATTGTTGTATTAACTCCTTTGCTCATTGCTTTTTTTGCCTGGATGTCGCGACGAGGAAAACCGGTGAGTACAGCCAGCAAGTTTGCATGGGCACTTGTTATAGCCGGGCTTAGTGCACTGATAATGGTATTTGCAGTTATGTCAGTGCCGAGCATATATACGCATAAAGCATCATCTATGTGGCTGTTCCTTACTTATGGTGTGTTCACGGTAAGTGAAATATGTTTAAGCCCTATTGGCTTATCATTCGTTTCCAAACTTGCTCCACCACGGCTGACAGCTTTAATGATGGGCGGATGGTTTTTGTCTACTTCTTTAGGAGGAAAAGTAGCCGGCGTTATGGCAACATTCTGGGACAAGATGCCTGATAAAAGAATCTTCTTTGGTATCATTGCTATTGCTGCAATATTAGGCGGACTATTAATATTCAGCCGTGTAAAATCACTTGATAAAATTGTGAGAGACAAAACCGGTTCTGCAGAATAATATTTATTCTTCATTCATATAAGGGTGGCCTTAACAGCCACCTTTTTTGTTTGCCCTAACCTTTCATTCATTATCTTTCCTTACTAAAAGAATTTGCTATGTGGAAGAAACACCCGAAAGCCCTGCCCTTTCTTTTCTTTTCCGAAATGTGGGAGCGGTTCGGCTATTACCTGATGATAGGAATTTTTACGCTGTACCTGAAAGATGCTGTGGATGGCTTTAATATGGATGAAAAAGATTCCGCCAGTTTATATGGCACTTTCATTGCATTGGTTTTTTTTACCCCATTCCTGGGAGGGTTGATCGCAGATCGTTATCTGGGTTACCGTCGTTCTATTATACTCGGCGGTCTTTTGATGGGTGCGGGGTATTGTACCATGGGAATACACAATGAAATGATGCTGTATGTGTCTATGGCGCTGGTGATAATCGGCAATGGCTTCTTTAAGCCAAATATCTCTACATTACTGGGCAACGTATATTCCACTCCGCAGCATATACAGCAAAAAGATGAAGGTTATAACATCTTTTACATGGGTATTAATGTCGGTGCTTTTATCTGTAATTTTTTTGGCGCTGCTTTATACACCATGATTGGCTGGGGTGCTGCTTTCGCAGCTGCTGGCGTAGGCATGTTTATAGGCGTTATCACTTTTATCGCCGGTACCAAACATTATAAGGAATATGATGTAAGAAAACCTTTAAAACCTGGTGATATGCCGCTCTGGCAGATACTGGCTCTCGTCATACTTCCATCTATCCTATTTGGAGTGATCGGCTGGTTCATTAAGGGTAACGATGGTTATATTTTTGATTCTAATTCTACCGATGCATTTATTTTTGCCTGTATCCCTGTATTGGTTTTTTATACTGTCTTATTGATCAGGAGCAGCAAAGATGAAAGACCGGCGATGGGTGCCATGCTTTCTATTTTCGCCGTGGTGATTTTATTCTGGGCTATTTTCAAACAAAATGGTTCAGCACTGAACACATGGGCCAGCCGATACACAGACAGAGAAGTAAGCGGGGTTGTTGGCAATGGATTACATGCGTTGAAACAGACAGACAAACCAGCCAACACTACTTATAAACTGGATTCAGTTACCAAACTGGATAATCAGTTCAGAAAAATAAGAGAAAACGGAAAGGAAGTAAAAGAATTAGGATATCCTTCTTATTTTAAGAATGTAGCCCCTGAAAAATTACCCAAAGAAGGTGAAACAGTCAAAGCCTGGTTACCGAGCCTCAGCCAATCTATCAACCCGTTCTGGGTAATCGTATTAACACCCTTAGTTGTTGCATTCTTCACCTGGTTACGAAGAAAGGGTAAAGAACCTTCCACTCCCACAAAGATTGCTTTTGGATTATTAATATCGGCTTTATCTGTACTCGTAATGGTAGCTGCTGTAAAAGCAGGTAATAACGGAACAGAAAAAGTAAGTGTGTGGTGGCTCATCGGAAGTTATGGAGTCATCACCATCGGTGAATTATTCTTAAGCCCGATGGGCTTATCATTGGTTTCCAAACTAAGCCCGGTTCGCATCACTTCTTTAATGATGGGCGGATGGTTCTTATCCACGTCCATCGGCAATAAACTCAGCGGTATATTGGCCAGTAAATGGGATGAATATGATGATAAAACAAGTTACTTCTGGCTCAACTTTATACTGCTGGGCGCTGCAGCATTATTTTTATTCTTATTACTTAAGTGGCTTAATACAGTAATGAAAGAAAAAGGAGTCAACTAACATTGACCCTGCTCGCAAAAAAAGGTGATGAAAATATTCGTCACCTTTTTTCATATCTTCCCTGTAATAAAAACCCAACTGCATGGCTGATCAACAAACGAGTTTCAAGCCCTTTGTTTCTCCTGAAACAAAAATGGCTGAGTTTACCCTTAAGTCCATTCTCACCGGGGCCGCATTCGGAATCATTTTTGGCGCTTCAACAGTCTACCTCGCATTAAAAGCAGGACTCACTGTTTCAGCTTCTATCCCGATTGCTGTACTGGCTATCACCTTGGGCCGGAAATTTTTAAAGACCACCATTCTTGAAAATAACATTATACAAACTACCGGTTCAGCTGGTGAAAGTATTGCAGCAGGTGTTGTATTCACATTACCTGGCTTTTTGTTTTTGAGTGAAGCAGGCAGTGCTAACTTCTTTAATTATTTCACCATATTGATACTGGCCATCTTCGGTGGAGTTCTTGGAACATTGATGATGATACCTCTCCGTCGTTCATTGATCGTACAGGAGCATAAAACGCTTCCTTATCCTGAAGGAACTGCCTGTGCATCTGTATTAAAAGCCGGGGAAAAGGGCGGTGATTTTGCCAAAACAGCTTTTATGGGGTTAGGCTTTGCATTTGCTTATGCCATATTACAAAAGATATTTCATGTAATAGCTGAAGCACCGGCCTTCATGACCAAACAAACAGAAAGATTCTTTCCGTCTGCAAAAGTCAGTGGAGAGATAACTCCCGAATATATGGGGGTTGGTTATATCATAGGTCCAAAGATTGCAGGTGTGCTGGTAGCAGGTGGTGTATTGAGCTGGTTTGTTTTCACTCCTCTATTGGCAAGCTTATTAAACGATAATGGAGAAATTATTGCTTCGCAATTAGTAAAGCTTGGTTATTGGGATGATATTACAAAGCCCGGTCCTGCCAATGCAGGTAGTTGGGACCCATTAACACATAGTTTTAATGACTGGTCAACAGCTATCTACAGAGCCTATATCCGCCAGATCGGTGCCGGCGCTGTAGCAGCAGGAGGTTTCATTACGTTAATAAAAACAATTCCAACAATTATTTCCTCTTTCAAAGGAAGTATTGGTTCGCTGAAAAAAGGAAGCGGTATAGAAGCAGACACTGTAGTGCCCCGCACAGAAAGAGATCTTTCCATGAAAGTTGTCGGTATCGGCAGTCTTATTTTGTTATTGGTAATTGCTTTATTACCCAATACACTTATACCCGGCAGTAATATTGGCAGCAAATTATTACTTGGTTTATTGGTAATTATATTTGGAGCTTTTTTCGTTACAGTATCATCCAGGATTGTGGGATTGATCGGGTCATCCAATAATCCAATATCAGGTATGACCATTGCAACGCTAATGGGTACCTGTCTTATTTTTATTGCTGTACGATGGACAGGACATGTCTATGAACCAATGGCATTGGTTGTTGGCGGTATGATTTGTATTGCCGCCGCTAATGCAGGTGCGACATCACAGGATTTAAAAACTGGTTATCTCGTAGGAGCCACACCAAAATACCAGCAGATAGCTTTGTTTGTTGGTGCCATTGTTTCTTCTCTGGCAATTGGCGCTACCATAAAGATTCTTGATCAACCTACTGCTGAAATGGTATCACAAGGTATCAACCATGCCATCGGAACCGATAAATATCCGGCGCCACAGGGAACATTAATGGCCACGTTGATCAAAGGAATTCTGTCTTTTAACCTGGATTGGCAATTTGTACTGGTGGGTGTGTTTATTGCCATCGTAATGGAGTTGTGCGGTATCAAAGCGTTAAGTTTTGCCATTGGTATCTATCTGCCCTTATCCACCACACTACCTATATTTATCGGTGGTGCCATAAGAGGTATAGTAGAGTGGAGACAGAAAAAGAAAAATATACAAATATCTCCGGAAGAGGAAGACCTTGGCAAAGGAAACCTCTTTGCCACAGGGTTAGTTGCCGGTGGTGCACTAGCCGGAGTATTAGTTGCTATCCTGTCTTCCATTGATAGTGTAAATGCCAAATTAGGTAAAGTAAATGCTGAACACAGTATTACAAATTCGTTTGGAGGAGAAGGATATAAATGGCTGGGTGTTGCATTCTTTGCGTTGATGGGATTTGTATTATATCGCATAGCCACCGGTAAAAAGAAAACATTATAAGGTTAATCATATCAACAGAAAGCCCACTCAGATGAGTGGGCTTTTAATTTCGGGGAACTTATTGTATATCAAATAAAATTCATGTACTCATACTGCTTTGATAAAATCGCTTTGTCATCAGCATTCAGCCATTTTTTCAACATCGTGGCATACACATTCTTAAAATCTACGTTGTATTTCAGGTCACCTTCATTCAGGTCGCTGAGATCAGGTAATGGATTCAGCACACCTTTTTGTTTTAATCCACCACTAACCAGGAACATATTGTTAGCTGTACCATGATCTGTACCATTACTGGCATTCTGGTTTACCCTTCTGCCAAATTCAGAGAAAGTGAACAACATGACATCCTCAAAGCGGTGCTGCTGTTTCAGGTCTTTTACAAAAGCTTTCACCGCATCATTCATTTCAGTAAACAAGCGCTGCTGCTGTGCATCCTGGTTGATATGTGTATCAAAGCTTCCCAATGATACATAATATACTTTCGTATTGATCTCTGAGTAGATCAATGAAGCAATTGTCTTCAGGCTGTTTCCCAGTTCTGTCTTAGGATATTCCGCATTGGTCGGGTGCATCCGGCTTTGCTGAAAAATATAATCAGCACTCGACAATGTTTCCGCCATTGTTTTATATAAATAATCCACCGGCTGCTCTCCTGCTTCATCCTTATGATTTTTCATCACATCCCGGAAGAATCTTTCATTGGCGGTTCCGTACAATCTCCGGGGATCCTTTACTGCGATTCCCTTAATATCTTCTCCTTTCAATGCTAAACTGAGTACATCATCCAGTTCTATCGCTTGTGTTGGTTTATCACAACCATTACATTGTGCATCCAGATAACGGCCCACCCATCCATTTGTCCAGTACTCATGACTCTGGCTGGCGGTATGCCAAATATCCATACTGCGGAAGTGTGACCTGTCCGGGTTAGGATAGCCTACATTATTTAATATAGCGAGGCTGCCATCATCATATAATTCTTTAAACCCTGTCAAAGCCGGATGAAGCCCTGCTTCATCTGTCATTGACAAAGCTTTATCTTTTACAATGCCCAGCTTTGGTCTTGCTTTGTAATAAAGATCGTTCCTGAAAGGAATTACAGTGTTCAGTCCATCATTCCCCCCACTCAATTGAAGGATCACTATCACTTTATTTCCCGGCAACACCATACTTTTCGCTTCAAATGCCTTCAGGAATTTTGGCATCATCAGCGACGCTGTGGCCAATGAACTGATCTGGATAAATTCTTTACGTTTGATATGCATATTTAAACCTTTGTGCAGAACCCATAATGCAAAACGTTTGAATAGCGTTAGGCATTAAGCATTTTGCGTTTAACATAACTGGTATTCCGGAGTACTCATCACCTGCATAGTAGCCGTTTTAATGAAATTCTCCCTGCCTGTTTGGTCAGCGTATTGCTTGATGATATCCATGCTTACCCGGCTTTTTGTTTGCAATAGAATTTTTGAAATCGTTTCTGCCAGGTTTTCTCTTGGCACACTTTCATAATGCTTTACATAAGGTTGCCAGTCCACATTGGCATTGATCTGCTGACGGCGCATTCCGGCATAAGCTGCTCCTGACTGCTGACCACCGGGCTTTTTATTTCCTTTAGCCTGCATATTGCCATCCTTCATACCCATCATGGTATCATCATCATCTTTGGCTTTCACATTCATCTCATCCACATCATTGATCAGTTTAGGTATCCGCATCCGCATCATTAAAGAAGAGCTGTCTATCCAGTTCTTTCCACCGGGCCACCCGGCTACATTTGGCGGATAAAACAATAATTGACCAAGTACTCTTTGCAGGAGCATTAATGCTTCTTCATTTTCCAGTTTCATAGGTAGCATTCGCTGAATTCCTACTAAAAGCTCCACCGGTGATTTTATTTGTGCCCCGATATTTTTTTCATCGTAAAACCAATCACTGGTAAAAATATCTTCCATCAGTTTGCTGATATCATACTCATTTTTGTAGAACCTGTCTGCCAGCCAGTTTATTTTATCGGTATCCGCCTTTTCATTTACGAAGAACTTGTATATCTTCTGTGTAATATATTTTGCAGTTTGTTTTTCTTCCAATAAAATATCAAGCACTTCACCTCCGTCAAAATTTCCCGTTCTTCCTAATACTGTTTTACTGCCAAAATCATGTTGAAACCGGCGGAACTGATACTCGCCTTTTAAATTGGCTCCCCAGCCGGTAAATGCCCTCGCCGCTTCCTTCACATCATTTTCAGTATAGTTTCCCCTTCCCAGTGTAAACAACTCCATCACTTCCCGTGCAAAATTTTCATTGGGATGGTCTTTCCGGTTTTGCTGGTTATTTAAGAAATTCAGCATGGCCGCAGATTTTGAAACCTCTCTTAACATCGTTCCAAAATTTCCCAGTGCATTTCTTCGTATAACATCCAATAATCCCTGCTGATAAAACACATTCAGGTTGCGGCAGGCAAAATGTCCATGCCAGAAAAAAGCCATTTTTTCCCTCAGTTGAGATGCGGTACCCACCATCTCATGCATCCAGTACATATTAAGGTTACGTACACCTTCCCGGTTCTTTTGCTGTACTTTTTTTCTTTCATCCGCATCCAGTTCCTTTTTTTGCTGACGACCCACTTCTTCAATACCCATCATCAACCCTTTCAGGTAATCATCTGCCACATCGATATAATCCGGTTTTTTTTCAGAAGCTTTTACAAGGGCTTTAAAGAATTGTTTGGGAGTATATTTTGAGAGGTCGTCTAATTGCTCAACGGCGGGGCCGAACCCGGCCCTCCACATCAGGTGCTGGTTCTTCAACTGGTTAGTCAACGACATGTTTCTATAATTTAAGTTTCAGACTATTATGAAGGTAGCAAGTTTAAAAAGGATGCAAGTTTATCTTACAAGAAACGCTAAAAAGGAGAGCTTATTTTTTACTTTTGAATGAACATCAAAAAAATATATGCAAATCAGGGCCTTTAAATACTTGTCTCCCTTGGTTATATATATAGGGGCCTGGCATTCTTTCAGTGTTACAGGATGGCAGATATGGATGCCGTTGGTTTGGGCATGGATTATTATACCGGTTACTGAATTGTTTATAAAACCAAGCCCGGTAAACATGAGTACTGCCGAAGAAGAACTTGCCAAAAAGGACAAAACATATGACCTCTTACTTTACCTTATTGTCATTCTGCAATACAGTCTGCTGGTAAAATTCCTGGTAGTAATGTCATCAAATGATCTCACCGCATTCGATATCCTGGGTCGCATTTGGGTAATGGGTTTACTATGTGGCGTTTTTGGTATTAATGTAGGTCACGAATTAGGACACCGGATCAATAAGTTTGAACAGACATTGGCAAAGGCATTATTACTTACATCGCTTTACATGCATTTTTTTACTGAACATAATAAAGGGCATCACAAAAGAGTGGCTACCCCGGAAGATCCCAGCAGTGCCCGGTATGGTGAAATGGTTTATACTTTTTATTTCCGCTCTATCATTTTCAGTTATCTCAGTGCCTGGCATATTGCCAATGATGAAAGGAGGAAAATAGGGAAACCGGTTTTTCCCTTGCAAAATGAAATGATCCTGTTTCATATTATCCAGGCAGGATTCCTTGCCATTATCTTTTTTATTTTCGGCTGGCTGGTTACTTTATATTTTTTATCAGCTGCCTTAATCGGCATCTTATTATTAGAAACAGTAAACTATATAGAACATTATGGCCTGCAACGCAAAAGTATCGGAGATGGCAAGTATGAAAGAGCAATGCCGGTACATAGCTGGAATAGTGATCATATTATCGGAAGGCTATTGCTGTTCGAACTGAGTCGCCATTCTGATCATCACTATATGGCCAACGGAAAATACCAGGTACTAAGACATCATGATAATTCTCCGCAAATGCCAACCGGTTACCCGGGCATGATGCTGTTATCATTGCTTCCCCCGCTTTGGTTTTATATTATGAATAAAAGAATAAAAAGCTTATCGGTTGAATTCACTTAGCCGCATTAGCATTAATATAAGCTGCCAGGTGTACTGCCTGCTCCTTGCTAACTCTGCTACGGGGTATCATAGAGGCTAAAATAGTTTCCCATTTTTTTATACTGTATTGTGCCGGATCGGGCAATCCATGACAACGCCTGCAACGGGCAGAAAATATCTGCTGCCCGGCTAATGTATCTGCAATAATCACTTTATCACTTATCTCAGTTTGTTTTAGCTGAAGATCATATTTCCGTTCAGCAATTACAGGAGTCGCTTTCCACTGACAGCCAAAAAATACCGCGAAAAGAAACAGAATGGCAATTTTATATAGCATTTTCAAGATTAGGTTAACAAATGGTATTTAAACGGCTCCCTGGTTTAGATACTATGTTGCAATAAAAGTTTATCCCAATTATATATATGATAAAATTTTCTGATAAATTGTTTAGTCATTTTTTCACACACAAAACAAATAAACATTTATGAAGAAATCACTTGTATTGCTTGCAGGAGGTATCCTTTTTGTAATGGGTTGTAACAAATCTGTTTCGAATGAAGAAGGATTGCCTGAAGAAGAAATAACCGTTACCCAACGTCATTGCGCTGCCGATGATGTGCTAAAAGCACAAATTAAAGCAGATCCATCACTTCGTCAGCGCATGGATGCAATTGAAGATTTTACTCAACGGGTTTCAGCCAACCCTCAACAATACCGGCTTGTTAATGGTATTATTGAAATACCGGTTGTGTTTAATGTATTGTACAAAACCAGTGCCCAAAATGTATCTCTAACGCAGTTACAATCACAGATTGATGTATTGAACGAGGATTATTCAGCAACTAATGCTGATTATAATCTTACCTCTACATATAATAGTGTAAAATCAGGAAATATTGGTGTTCGTTTTGTTCTAGACGCAGTTAACCGCAGATCAACCACCAAAACAAGCTGGAGTACCAACGATGCAATGAAGAAAAGTGCTCAGGGTATTGTACCTACCAGCCCAACCACAAAACTCAATATCTGGGTATGCAACATGGGTGGTGGTATTTTAGGTTATGCTCAATTTCCCGGCGGTAACTCTGCTACTGATGGTGTTGTATTAGATGATAATGCAACTGGCAGAACAGGAACAGCAGCGGCTCCTTTTAATAAAGGAAGAACAGCCACACATGAAGTAGGTCATTGGATGAATCTTCGTCATATCTGGGGAGACGCTACCTGTGGTAACGATCAGGTGGGTGATACACCAACTCACAATACAGCTAACTACGGATGTCCTGCAACTGGTCACAAAAGCACCTGCTCCGGAACACCTGTTGAAATGACCATGAACTATATGGATTATACTGATGATGCCTGTATGTATATGTTCAGCCTTGGCCAAAAATCAAGAATGCTGGCCGTATTTGCAACTGGCGGGCCACGCAATAGTTTTGCACAACCATAATAGCCAATCGTTCAGATGATACAAAAATGCCTCAATGATAGGGGCATTTTTTATTACTTATACATGACCTAATTAGCTTAATATTCCTGTACCAAAATAAGAATGCAATACGGGTGGCAATTTTATGCCTTCTTCTGTTTGATTATTCTCTAACAAAGAAGCAACGATCCTTGGCAAGGCCAGTGAACTTCCGTTGAGCGAATGCAGCAATTGCATTTTTCCATTTTCATCTTTGAAACGAATTTTCATACGGTTGGTCTGATAAGCTTCGAAGTTAGAAACAGAACTTACTTCCAGCCATTTTTCCTGTGCTGCGCTGTACACCTCAAAATCATAAGTAAGCGCAGAAGTAAAGCTCATGTCACCACCGCAAAGAGCAAGGATGCGATATGGCAACTCAAGGCTTTGTAATAATTTTTCTACATGATTCACCATATCCTGGTGCACCTCATAACTTGTTGCCGGATGTACCAACTGAACGATTTCCACTTTGTCAAACTGATGCACACGGTTCAAGCCTCTTACATCCGCTCCGAAACTACCCGCTTCTCTTCTGAAACAAGGAGAATATGCCGTCATTTTCAAAGGCAGATCAGCTTCCTTTACAATTTCGCTCCGGTAAATATTTGTAACCGGTACTTCAGAAGTAGGAATCATATAAAACCCATCCGCCGGCATATGATACATCTGCCCTTCTTTATCGGGCAGCTGGCCAGTTCCGTAAGCTGTATCTGCATTCACCATCAGCGGCGGCAGGTATTCGGTGTAACCAGCAGCTGTATTAAAATCCAGAAAATACTGTATCAATGCCCGTTGCAGTTTTGCTCCTTTCCCTTTATACAGCGGAAAGCCGCTGCCTGTTATTTTAGCACCGGTTTCAAAATCAACAATATCATATTTTTTGATCAGCTCCCAATGAGGTAAAGAGCCTGCTGCGAGGGTTGGTTTACTACCCCCTTCTCTTACCACTACATTATCAGCCGGGGTTTTACCGGCAGGCACTTTATCAGAAGGAAGGTTCGGTAATTTCACCAGTTCATCCTGTAATTGTTTTTCTATTTCGCCTAATTTTTCAGTGATAGGTTGCAACATTGATTTCAATGCAGCCACTTCCTGTTTTTTTGTTTCTGCTTCTTCTTTCTGCCCTTTGCCCATTAATGCACCAATCTCTTTCGATGTACTATTCACCCTGGCCTGGTTATTATCAAACTCCATTTGTAATTTCTTCCTCTGGTCATCTAATGACAGGATCGTATCCACCAATGACAAGTCAGGGAAATATTTAATGGCGAGTCTTTCTTTTACGGCTTCCGGGTTTTGGCGAAGTACCTGTAACTGCAACATTGTAAATCAATTTTGGCGCAAAGATAACCGCTGTTTGCATGATTACATCTATTTGTTATGTCCGTGTTTCCGCCGGATGGAAATACCAGTATTTGGCATTTATATTTGCGGAATGTTAGCGAACGATGACTTACAGCAACGCTGGTGGAACCTGGAAGCCAAACTAGCGGAACGATTTGGCAAAAAACCTGATATGGAAACTATTCTTTTTCTTATCGGCATACAGGAGTTCGGAGATATAAAAGAAAAATTTACCAAGGAACAAAAGCAGGACCTGATGCATATTGCCGTTTGCAGCCTTCTTTCACAAAGTGGTTACTATGAACTGGAAAGAGTAGATGAAGATGGCTGGCCGCACTTTAAGCAACTGATGCCAATGCCGGACATGAGCATGCCAGAGCAGGAAAATTTTCTGAAAGATCATATTCTTCTTTACTTTGAACAAAACGGGTTTTGATTCAGCTATGAAAAAGATACTATTTTCAATTTTCGGGTTTTTCCTGGTTATATCCTGCTTTGCGCAAAAGGACAGCCTGGTAACGAATAAAGACCGGAAAAAACGAGATGTTTTGCTACAAACAAATTTTGGTGATATAATAATCAGGCTTTCAGACTCCACTCCTTTGCACCTGGATAACTTTCTAAAACTGGTAAAAACCCATTATTACGACAGTGTATTATTTCACCGTGTGATCAAAAACTTTATGATACAGGCCGGTGACCCAGACAGCAAAAAAGCAGCACCCGGAAAACCGCTTGGAAGTGGGGGCCCTGCATATACAATCCCGGCTGAATTCAGGTATACATTATTCCATAAAAAAGGAGTAATTGCTGCCGCAAGAGATAATAATCCAGAAAAAGCCAGTAGTGGCAGCCAATTTTATATTACGCAAGGAAAAATTTTTACCGATGCAGGACTGGATTCGCTTGAAACATTGAGATTAAAAAGAAAAATTCCTGCCGGACAAAGGGAGGTTTATAAAACTATCGGTGGTGTTCCTCACCTTGATCAGGGCTACACAGTATTTGGTGAAGTGGTAAAAGGTCTTGATGTTGTTGATAAAATTGCATCGGTACAAACCAGTAAAGGACCTGACCGGGACAGGCCAGTTGAAAATGTCGTAATTATAAAAGCGAAACTAATTAAGCGAAAAAGATACAAAGACTGATAACTAAAACTCCCTGCATGCAGGGAGTTTTTAGTTATCTATAAGTTTAAACTACTGATTACCTATTCCACCCTGCTGACCACCTCCTTCAGCTCTTTTCTTTTCATCCTCAAGTGCAGATTTACGCTGGCGGGCAGCTTTTACCTGGCTGTTACCAAAACGATAGCTAAAATTCAGTTTGAACTGCGGCATTTCGCCTCCACCATTAAAGCTGCTGTAAGCGCCGGCAAAATCTGTATACCCTCCCCATTTCATCGTTTGCAACACATCACTCACCGCTACTTTAACATTACCCTTTCCTTTGAATATCACTTTTTGTACTCCAACATCTACACTACCCATAGCTTCTGATCTGATAAGCCCCTGCCATACTGAAGGAGAAATATATAAGCCGCTTAATTCACCGGTCCACCCTTTACCGAGGTTAAAACTGTTTTGCATAAAATAGGTAAGTGAGAAAACCGACTGGTCAACTTTCCTGTCACCGCCGCCAAAGTCTGCTACATAATGGGAATAGTTTGAATTCAATGATGCAAAGAAGCTATACCATTTATATTGGAAAGGATAGCTGATGTTCAGTGCAAACACATCTTGTGTAGCCAGGTTCCTTTTAGTCAGGAACCCTTTTGTCTTATCAACAGTATCAGGTATCTGTGCAAAAATATCTTTGACATGACTGTATGTAAGCTTGGTTGTCAGTCTGAATTTATAAATATGAGTAATATCGAAGCTATTAGTATACTGTGGTCTGAGCAACGTATTGCCCTTCATGAATGTGTATTCATTAAGCTTAAACTCAAATGGATTCAGATCCTGGTAAGCCGGGCGGTCTATACGACGGCTGTAGGAGATCGTCCATTGCTTCATGGGGTTCTTATTGAATGTAACTGCTGCACTGGGGAACACATCGGTATAATCTCTCTTGAAAGTAGAGTCATACGGTAGCATAGTATTATTAACCTGCCTAAATCCGGTTGAAGTTCCTCTGGAATGAGTATTTTCTGCCCTTAACCCAAACTGTACCATAAATCCCTTTATGAATTGTTTATTATAATTCACATAAAGAGCATTGATATTTTCCTTGTATTTAAAACGGTTACTTTTTAAGGTATCCAGAATTTTACCATTATTAAGTACATTGTAGCGCTGAAAGTCATTATCGGTATTTACAATACCAATTTTACCACCAACACCCAATCTCCCTCCTTTATAATTTTTTTCATAATCAGTTTTAAAAGAAAACAGGTCTATATCTGTCGGGGCAATCATGTTATAAACAGCACGGCTTATTTCCGTGACCCCGTCCGGATCATAGTAATAGTTTGGTTGAAACTGGTTCGACCTTATTTTAAAGAAACCATAATCTGCATCAACGTTTAGTTCGGAGCCACCTGTTACCGCATATCTGTAATTCAGATTTGTATTCAGATTATCCCTCTTCATATCGTTGTTATTTGTGGCCTTTAATATGCGGTCTGTTTGTCCCGTTGGCATATAGATAAAATACATAGGGCCTGCGGTGCTAAAATCATTATTTGCCAGGTTCCCATTGACCACAGTGCCTAATGTGCTTTTATTATTGATAAAATAATCCATTCCTGCCTTAAAGCCATGCGTATTATTATTGAATTGAATACGGTTATTCTGGGTAAACAGTGTATCAAACTGTTCCTTGTCAGAATTCATAGACATCAGGTATTTGCCATTATTGTAATTGTAGTTGCCGAACAGGTTTATTTTTTTATTTCGATAATTCAGGTTTACCCCACCATTGTATTTAGGATAAGTACCCTGTACATAACCCAGGTTTACTGAACCATTGGCACCAAAGGTTTTATTTTTCTTCAGTTTAATATTGATAATACCCGCATTTCCAGCAGCTTCATATTTGGCAGATGGGTTAGTAATAATTTCTATAGCTTCAATTTGTGCCGATTGCAGGCTTTTCAGGTAATTAGACAGATCACTACCAGATAAGGGAGAAGGTTTTCCATCAATGAACACCTGCACTCCGTTTTTTCCTGCCAGGCTGATATTATCATCTTTATCCACCATTACACTGGGGCTTTTGCGGAGAAGTTCCAGTGCATCATTACCTACGGCATTAATAGTTCCTTCCACATTCAGAATTGTTTTATCAGCTCTTACCTCGATCATTGGTTTCTGGGCGGTAATAGTTACCCCCTGAAGATTGCCCGATGCTTTTATCATTTTGAATTCCGGCAGTTTAATGTCTTCACTTGCATCAAAAATTTTTGAAAGCTGCGTTATGAATCCAATATGTGAAATACTAACCAGGAAACTACCAGTAGCCGATTGGAAAGAAAAACTTCCGTCTGATGCAGTCACAGCAAGCTTTATTACTGAAGAGTCTTTTGCCCTGAGCAGTGATACTGTTGTTCTTTCGAGTCCCTTTCCTTGTTCATCTTTAACAACACCTGATATTTTCTGAGCCTGAACATCAAAGGACAAGGCAATTATTCCCAGAAAAATCACAACTAACTTTCTCATTATTAATGGTTTTTGTTTAGTGGAGAACAAAGATACTCTCGTATCACAGGAATGTAAAAGTGATTCCCGACAAATGGTGTAAAACCTGCCATGAACGGCACAAAAAATTCGGTGAAATAATAACAGGCAGGTAAAGCTGTCAGTTTATTTATCGCTTCTTTTCCCTTAGGTTTGTAGCTCAAAAATCATTGATTATGAGCTACCCTGCCAATCTTCGCTACACAAAAGACCATGAATGGATCAGCCTTGAAGGAAATATTGCCACAATTGGAATTACCGACTATGCTCAACATGAATTGGGCGACATTGTTTACGTTGAAGTAGATACAATCGGCAAAACGCTTGAAGCAGGAGCCGTTTTTGGCACCGTTGAAGCCGTAAAAACAGTTTCAGACTTGTTTCTTCCTGTAAGCGGTACAATTACAGAACTCAATTCCACCCTTGGCAATGCACCTGAACTGGTAAACAATGATCCTTATGGGGAAGGCTGGATGGTAAAGATGACGGTTAGCAATCCTGCTGATGTAGAAGCCCTTATGGATGCCGCAGCCTATGAAGCTGTTGTTGGTTAAATCCGAAAACCATCTTGCCCCGTAAGTAAACAGGATGCAATATTTTTTGTAGCCATTGTATCTTAACCAATTACTTGAACCTAAACACTACATACAGCGAACAGGAGCTGGTGTTTTTGTTGCAACAACGCAATGAAAAAGCTTTCAGCTATTTGTACGATAACTATTCCGGTGCTCTTTATGGCATTGTGAATGCAGTTGTGACAGATAGAGAGACAGCTAATGATGTATTGCAAAATGTTTTTGTGAATATCTGGCGCAAAATAGAGTCATATGATCCATCAAAAGGAAGGCTCTTTACCTGGATGCTGAACATTGCCCGTAATGCGGCCATAGATGAGGTGAGATCAAAGGGGCATAACAATTCCCTGAAGAATGTGGCGCTGCCTGAAAATAATGAAATTGCAGGTGCTGTAACCGGGCCTGCGATAGATGATGTTGGCCTGAAAAAAGTATTAGGAAAACTAAAAGGCGAATTAAGGATATTGGTAGATATGTCGTATTTCCAGGGATTTACCCATGAAGAAATTTCAAAAGCACTGGATATTCCACTGGGAACAGTAAAAACAAGGATTCGAAGTGCTTTGATACAGTTAAGAACAATGATTCAGTAATAAAGTGAAAGTACAGGAATACATATCAAGCGGAATAGTAGAGAGCTATGTTCTCGGACTTGCTTCAGATGAGGAAAGAAGGGAGTTTGAAAAAGCATGCGAACAATATTCCGAAGTGCTGCAGGCAAGAATTGCTTTTGAAACCGCATTGGAAAAGCAAGCGATGGAAAATGCTATTTCCCCGCCGGCCGATCTGAAGGCAAAAATATTTGACCAGATAAATAAACCCGGAAAAGTGATACCGTTGCAGACTGTGCCAGTAAGAAAAATAAGTTGGTTAAAATATGCTGTGGCGGCCTGTGTGATACTGCTCGCCGGCAGTCTCTACATGAATATTACTTTGTCTAATGAAAACAGGAAGTTAAAAGGAAATTATGATCTTACACTTGCTGAACTGGATGAAGTGAAAAAGGATATCAGGATTTTACAGGAGAATCCGAATGTGAAAATGGCTTCCATGAAGGGAATGGAAGTTTCTCCTGCATCATATGCTACCGTTTATTGGGATACTGCATCTCATGATGTTTACCTGCTGGCCAATAATCTCCCGGTTCCCGCTTCTGACAAACAATACCAGCTATGGGCTTTATTAGATGGTCAGCCTATTGACCTGGGAATGCTTGATTATAATCTAAAACAAAAGAAACTGCTGGTAAGAATGAAAAATGCCCGGAATGCCCATGCTTTTGCGATTACTCTTGAAAAGAAAGACCGTCCGAATCCTTCAGTGCCAGGCGGCGATATGTATGTAATGGGGGGCCTTTAAAGAATATCACTTTTTTATTTCAATCTGACAGACTGCGTTTTTCGTATCTGACAAAGTATTAAACCTTTGCTATAGTCGTTTTGGTTCTATAGTTGGTTAAAACAAGGGGGCTTCTTTCGAGGCTCCCTTTTATTTATTTGTCAGCAATTCTTCGCTTAATATTGCCGAAATAATTACACCGTGAAACTGGCTTATTTACCTCTTATTGGCTGGCTACTTATCAGTACCTATCTTCTGACCATGCCTGGCGACGAATTGCCCTCTGAAGACTGGTTCAGCGATATTTCGCTTGATCTATGGATTCATGCAGGAATGTTCCTGGGTATGGTTGTTTTGTGGTGCTGGGCCTTGTTTAAGACAAAACGAAATAAGGCACCCCTGCTAAAAAACTTTGTATGGATAACATTGGCCTGTCTTGTATACGGTATTACTATGGAATTTATCCAGCTTTATTTTATTGTTAACCGGAATTTCTCCTACAGCGATATAAGTGCTGACGGTGTCGGATGCCTGGGTGGCTTTCTTTTCAGCAGGAAAAGGTTTATAAAAAAATAGACCCCTGTGGAAACAGGGGTCGCAACCAAAACTAACTGCTTATGAGAAAATTGACTGCTTTTATAATAAGATTTGTAATAGTATAACGCAAATTTACTGCCGATAGTATGAACTTTGCTGTTAACGAAAGTTTAAAAGAAATTATTCAGTAATTCCACTCAATTCTTCTTTAGTAAAATCTCCATTACACCTACCAGATATACGATGCACTGATTGAATACTTTACACAAAACAACAACAGTTGTTAGTATAAAATAAGTATTTTAATAAAAATAAACTGACAATCAATTGACAAAGAACTATCTCCTATCAGACGAAGAACTACATACTTTCTTTCGAAAATTCATGCCAAAATGATATTTATTAAAAAAACCACCCGTAAATGGATGGCTTTTTTAATTCAGGCAAAAAACTTATTTGGAGAAATAACCTTTGATCATGTCCATCAAACCGCCACCGCCGCTTTGTTCCTTGTTTTGGAAACTATCTTGTGCCTTCCTGGTAAAACTTCCTATTAGCTCCTGTATATCGAATCCATTCCCGCCATTTCCACCACTAGTTCCACCACCGCCAGTAAACTGGTTCAGCAAATCCTGCAACTGAGACCCGCCACCGTTACCACCTCCTGTTAGCGAGCCAATAAGACCATCAAGTGTAAAACCGGCGTTTTGAGGGTTGTTCGTTTCAGTAATGATGCCATTCAACACATTTGGAATAAGATTATTGGCCACACTACTGGCGGAAGACGGGTTCATTTTATATTTACTTACCAACTTACTGATGAAATAACCGACCATCATCGTTACCATCGGGTTTTTCAACAAGCCCCCAATACCACTGCTTCCGCCTGAAGTATTGCCTCCTCCTTTAAAAAGATCAAGAATGTTTTGAAGACCGCCACCAGCTAATACATTTTGAAATCCGCTGGTTATTGTTTTGGTTGCATCAGCCAGCACTTCCTGGTTTTGCTCATTGGGAATTTCAGGGTTCTCTACCACTGTTTCTTTTCCATAGTTTTTTACAATGTCTAATAATTGATCTAACATAATTACTCGTTTTAGAAAATTAAGGATGTATTTAGGTAAATGGTTACAGGAAAAGTAGGTATTAAAGTATTTATCCTGAAATTATTTTTATATAACCCACCTCAAAAAGGCAAGCCGCCTTATCAGCCCGATTAAACCAGTGACAATAAGAAATATTGCTTAATTCTGCTTTGTCAGCTTTTCTGAATTTTCGGCAAACTGGAGCGCTTCGATAAGTTCCTGTACATCTCCGTTCAATACAGCATCGAGATTATAGAGAGTAAGGCCGATACGATGGTCCGTTACCCGGCCCTGGGGAAAATTATATGTTCTGATTTTGGCGCTGCGGTCGCCTGTACTTACCAAACTCTTACGGTGACGGGCAATTTCATCCTCCTGCTTTCTCACCTGCTCTTCATACAATTTTGTTCTGAGCATTTGCATAGCCTTTTCCCGGTTGCCCAATTGTGATCTTTCAGTTTGGCAGACCACTACCGTTCCTGTGGGGATGTGTGTAAGCATTACTTTGGTCTCTACTTTGTTTACGTTTTGACCACCAGCACCGCCACTTCTGGCTGTTTCCATTTTCACATCGGCAGGATTTAATTCAAAATCCACTTCTTCTGCTTCCGGCATCACTGCTACTGTTGCTGCTGAAGTGTGTACCCGCCCAGAAGCTTCTGTATCAGGTACCCTTTGTACCCGGTGCACACCACTTTCAAACTTCAAAGTTCCGTAAACATCATCACCGGTTACTTCTAACTGTACCTCTTTATACCCACCAACAGTCCCTTCATTTTCACTCAGCACAGCCGTTTTCCATCCACGTCTTTCGCAGTAACGCATATACATTCTAAGGAGATCGCCTGCAAACAAACTGGCCTCATCACCGCCTGTGCCTGCCCGGATCTCCAAAATTGCATTCTTTTCATCCTGCGGATCTTTGGGTATCAGTAGTTGGCGGATATAGGCTTCTTTCTCCACTTTCTTTTCTTCGAGAGCTGGCGCCTCCATCTTAGCCAGTTCCCTCATTTCCTCATCCCCGCCATCCAGCGCCTCCTTATAAAAATCAATATCCTCGAGTATCTTTTTGTAGTCATTATAAGCCACAACAATCTTTTCCAGGCTGCGGTATTCTTTGCTGGTCTCGGTAAATTTTTTATTATTCCCTACAATCTCCGGGTTGGTAAGCGCTACTCCCAGCTGATCAAATCTTGCTTTTATGGCTTCTAATCTGTCTAACATAGTATTATTCTCAGGGCGGCAAAATTAGTGATTTGGTTTTTGAGTGCTGAAATTTGAATTTTGAGTATGGGCTATCGCAAATTCATGGCAGATAAGTTATTTGATGGGTACAAATTTCTGAAAGAAAAAGTATTGATAACAGATGAAAACGGAAGAATAGAAACAATAATAGCTGCGGAAGAAGCAGGGGAAGATGTGCAAAAAATGGAAGGGATCCTTTCTCCGGGGTTGATCAATTGTCACTGCCACCTGGAACTAAGTCACCTGAAAAATGTGATTCCGCCACATACCGGGCTTATAGAATTTTTATGCTCCGTTGTGACTAAACGGGAGGCCTCCCCAAACCCCTCCGAAGTAGGGGCTTACGAAGACACTGTGGAAAAGAAAATGAAGGCAATAATTGAAGCAGAAAAAGAGATGTATGATAATGGCATTATAGCTGTGGGAGATATCGGGAATACAGCAGATACAGTTGAAGTAAAAAAGAAAAGCAGTATCCGCTGGCAGAATTTTGTGGAAGTGCTCAGCTTTACGGATGAAAAGGCAGAAGAGAATATCAATTATTACAAAAAGATTGCCGCCTCTTTTGAAGAAAAACTTCAAACATCTAACCTCAAACATCAAACATCTCTTGTTCCCCATGCGCCTTACAGCATTTCGCCAAAGACTTTTCAACTAATTAACCAGATAACTGCCGGCCAAATAATCTCCATCCATAACCAGGAACACCCGGCAGAAGATGAACTGTACAAGACAGGCGGAGGAGAATACCTGCGATTCTTCAAAATTTTTGGAATGGACAAATCTCCTTTTCCCGTAACAGGTAAAAGCAGCATCAGGTCAGTACTTCCTTATTTTAATAACGGGCAAACTATATTATTAATTCACAACACATTCATGCCCGAAGAAGATATTATATGGGCCAATGAATATGCAGCTGCCAATGGATTGAAACTGGTATATTGCCTTTGTATCAATGCCAACCTGTATATTGAAAATAAAGTACCTCCGATTGACCTTCTGATGAAACACAACTGCCCTATTGTTCTTGGCACCGACAGCTACAGCAGCAATTGGCAACTGAGTATTGCGAAAGAAATGGAAGCCATTCGCCAACACTTTCCGCATATACCTGAAGAAACAATTCTGCAGTGGGCTACCAGCAGCGGGGCAAAAGCATTGGGATGGAAAGATGAGTTGGGAAATTTTGATTTAAAAAGAAAATCAGGGGTTACCTTATTTAGCAATGATTTTTCATCTTCAAAGAAGCTATCCTAATATCTCCCTCAGCACCGGCAAGCTCTTCATTGTTCCAAAATCCTGTATATGCAGTGTATAGTAGGTTTCATATTGCTGTAACAACTGCCTTCGAAAATCATGATTCAGCTTTATGTCCTCCAGTTCTTCCGGCTGCATCACCTTAAGTAATTGCGAGGTAATGGCTGCCTGTTTTTCTTCTAAAAAACAAGGGTGATGGGGATGTTCCTGAACAAAACTTCCTTCCTGTAAGTCGAGATACCGGTTTTCTTCACTGAAATTATCAGCAATCCTGAACCCGAAATGCACCGGCAGGTGTAAGGAAAAAAACAAAGGAAGATTGGCCGTTACTGTTCCCTTACTTTTATCCAAATACACAAAACAATCTTCTGCAAAATGAAAAAGGTCAGGATTGCTTTCAGGCTGCTTCAGGCATTTGGTCAGCAATTCCACCATAAATAATGCCACCGCATTTTTGGGCACATCTGATAAAATATACTGGTAAATAACCGACCATTTAAATTCTTTGATTCGGTTCAGTTGTTTCAGCTCATTGTGATACACTACAAGGTCAAGTATGGCGGTGGGTTGGAACAGATTTGCTTTTCCTGTTCCTTTTTTGGAAGAAGCCCTAACTCCATTTACAAGGTAAGACTGTACGCCGAACAATTCAGTAAATATGGTAACGATGATACTCGTTTCCCCATACTTCACTGTTTTTAAAACAATGCCTTTTGTTTTATGTAATTTATCCGTCAATTTATTTTTGAATAAAGAAAATTTTTGTTGCTGTTCTTTCTTTTCGCCCATCTTCACTCACCAATACTAAATACACTCCGCTTGATATCTTTTGTCCCCTATAATTTCTGCCATCCCACACTGCTTGCCCTCCCAATGCCCTGGTTTGGTATACCAGCTTACCATCCAGCTCAATAATTTTTACAATCGCATTATTTACCAATCCCCTGATGGCAATTGTTCCGGTAAATCCCGGCGGTACAGGATTGGGGAATACCAGTACATTCTCATTTGTTTCAGCTCCTTCTGTAGCGGTACTTCTAAAAGAGCAAATACCTTTCAATGTGGCGAAATACACTTCGCCGGTTTTTCCATCAATGGCTATTTTTTTTACATCATTACTCAGTAAAGGGCTGTTTGTTTCGGTAAACTGGTAAATAACTTTCTCGCCTGTTGCACTTACAAGGAACACTCCATTCCTGGTGGCTATCCATTTTCTGTCTGCACCATCCACTGCCATACTTCTTACTTCCTGCCCTTTGAATAAATAACCTGCAAAGTTGCCATTGGGTACTATTGGCCACACCGCATCGCAGACCGGCGCACTGAAAGCCTGTTCCAGACATTGTATCACTCCGACTCCATCGGTTGTGCCCACCCAGATAAAACCATTTTTATCTTTTGCTATACAAGTCACTTCACTATTGGGCAGGTTGCCATTGCCGCTGCCGCTGAAATATTTTCTCCATCTGTCATCACCAGTGTTATCAATGGAGGTTCCATGATCAAAACAGATCAAGCTATTGCCCAATGGAGCTACGATCCATTTATAGTTGTTATCGTCAATTACAATTTGTGATACTGCATTTTCGAATAATGAAAAAGGCAAAGAGAAGTTTTTCCAGCTGCCATCATTTTTTAAAACCCTTAATGGTTGTGTAGACCCAAAATTGGAAATCCACAAATTGTTTTCCCTGTCAAAAACCAACCCGGCAACACGATAACTGCCCGGATCACCAACAGTATTCCCGATAAAATTTTGCTTATAAATTTCAAATGAAGGACCGGGCTTCACATGCAGCAACCCACCTCCATAAGATCCTGCCCATATTGTTTCATCTCTTTTATCAACAGCAACCGTGACATAATCCAGCAGCGAATCAATAGTGTTGTACCGGTAACGATTAATATTTGTCCATGTTCCTTCCCTGAAACTGTAAATCCCATCACCATTGTATTGATAATTCCATGCATCATTCACAGAACCAGCCGTAGCATAGAAGACGTTATTATAAACCAGCATTTCGCCACTTGCAACACCCTGTGGAGAATTCAAACTGTACTGTTCATAAGACAATGTAGAACCAAAATGAGATAAACAGGCAAACTGGTCCGCAACCCATGGATCATTTTTATATAAAATTGCTTTTCGGGGAAAAGAAACAGCGCCAACATTAGCTAATGTTCTGAAAATAGTTCCATCGGCATTCAGCATTACTACCCGGCTGATTCCATTGGGTTGTCGTTCGCACAATTGAATTTTATTCTCTGTCGTATTAGTGCTTACAACAGGCCACCCGTCTGTATAAAACAACGACCAACTGGTGCCGTTCTGTATAAATAAAGAATCATTTTTCTGCAGAATAACTTTGTTGTCAACAGTCATTATGTTTTTACAAGGCCCGGCTGATAATCCGTTTGTCCCGCTAATGATCTGCCAGCTTGTATAGTCAGCCAGGTTAACTGCATTCATCGCTGCTTTTTTCAATCCCCCTTCTGTAGCTGCATAAAAGAAATTCCCGTCGCTGGTAAATGCATTTACTTTGACCTGGTTGCCACCATTACCAATAAACCAGGTGTCCTTCACTTCATACCGTCCGCCATCAATCACAATTACCCCAAGGCCGGTGGATAAATAGTAATTTTTATTCAGGGGATAAATATTGTAGATGTTTTTATCGCCAATAATATTATCCCTTTTGATATCTGGGATATTATAAATATCGTTCCGGTAAATAATATCGATATTACTATTGCTATAAGCAATAAACAGATGATCGCTTACTTCATCAAATTTGATAGTACTGAGTCCTGTTTCGCTCAAACCTGTTACCCGGCTGTATCTTTCTATGAGATTGTCGTTTATTTCTACAGAAAATAAACTGTAAGGAGTGGCACAATAGACTTTATCTCCCCCGGCTGTTACATCAATTGCACTATTATAAGGTAAATGCTCCCGCCATTGCCCGATTGGCGGGGATGGATCCTGTGCCTTTGCAAGCAACCAGCCCATACAGCATAGTATTATCAAACAATATCTCACTCATCAAAAGTATCACAAAGAGTCATGTTCCTATTGGGCTTTTTTGCCTTTCTTTGCAGCCTCATTATTCCCCATTTTGCTTATGTGGTACCGGCTCGGACAGTTCATCCTCAAATATCGTTTACCGTTATTAATCATTCTTGCGGTACTCACTGGTTTTATGAGCTATTATGCAAGCAAAGTGCAGTTGAGTTACGACTTTACGAGGGCAATCCCATTGAACAATCCGAAATACAAGGCATACCAGGAGTTTCGGAAAAAATTCGGTGAAGATGGTAATCTTCTCGTTATAGGCATACAAACAGATAAATTATTCGAAGAAAAAACATTCAATGCCTATTACGAATTACAGAGAAATTTTAAAAAAATAAAAGGGGTTGATGATATCATTTCCATTCCTTCGGCTGTAAACCTGATAAAAAACCCGGAGACGGAAAAACTGAAAGCAGTCGTTTTATTCCCTGACAAATTACTCACCCAGACTGAAATTGACAGTGCTGCCGGAGTTTTTATGGGCCTTCCTTTCTACAAAAGCCTGCTGTATAATCCTGAAACAAATGCCTGGCTAATGGGGCTGCGGATCAATAAGGACCTCATGGCTTCCAAAGCCAGGGTTAATATTGTATCATCCGTTAACAAACTGGCAGATGAATTTGAAAAAGTAAATAACCTGACCGTTTACAGAAGTGGTTTGCCCCTTATCAGAACCGAAGTGGCTGAAATGATTGCAAATGAGATGAAATTTTTCTTGCTGGCATCCATTATTCTTTCTGCTTTAATCCTTTTGCTTTTCTTTCGTTCTGTCAGCGCTATGCTGCTTTCACTGTTGGTTGTGGCCATTGGTGTGGTATGGAGTATGGGAACCATCCAGTTGTGTGGATATAAAATAAGCCTGTTAACTGCCTTAATTCCACCCTTGGTAGTGGTAATCGGAATTCCGAACTGCATTTACTTCTTCAACAAATTCCATGTGGCATGGAATGAAACCGGAAACAAAAAAGGATCCCTTATTTCGATGGTTGATAAAATGGGAGTAGTAACTCTTTTCTGTAATGTGGCTGCCGCTATTGGTTTTGCTGTATTCGCCTTAACCAAAAGCCAGATATTAAAAGAATTTGGATTAGTAGCCGGCATCAATATAATGGCCCTATTTTTTATTTCCCTGTTGTTAATTCCGGCCATTCTAAGTTACTTACCGGCTCCAAAATCGAGACATACAAAATACCTTGACAATCCCCGCCTCAACAGGTGGCTTGACCGGTTAGAAAGATGGTCATTGAACCACCGGAAGCTTATTTACTTCATCACCGGAATTATCGTTGCCATTTCGGTTGTTGGTATATTTCAATTAAAAAGTGAAGGTTTTATTGTAGACGACCTGCCCAAAACCGATAAAATTTATACAGACCTGAAATTTTTTGAAGCTAATTTCAAAGGAGTAATGCCGCTGGAAATTTTGGTGGACACAAAAAAAAAACAGGGAGTAACCCGAAATCTGAACAACCTGGAAAGGATTGATTCCTTATCTCAATACCTGGCTTCCATACCGGATATAGCCCGGCCATTGAGTATTGCTGAAGGATTAAAATTTGTCAAACAAGCTTTTTTTGACGGGGATACGCTGAATTATTCCATGCCTTCCAGCTACGATTTACCTGCGCTTTCTCAATATCTCAGTTTCAAAGGAGATTCGGCAAATAATAAAAACTCACTGGCAAAACTGGTCAGTTCGTTCATGGATAGCGCCAAACAGCAGGCAAGAATCAGTGTGAATATGGCTGATATTGGGAGTCGCCGATTGCCAAAACTACTAGATAGCATCACAACGAGGGCTAATCAGCTTTTCGACAAAAGTAAATATGATGTACAGCTTACGGGTACAAGTGTTACTTTTCTGGAAGGCAGCCGGTTCATTATCAATGGCTTAAAAGAAAGTATTTTCTGGGCTTTCCTTCTTATTGCCTTGTGTATGCTTTACCTGTTCCGTTCCGCAAAAATTCTGATATGTTCGTTGATTCCCAATATTATTCCGCTGATGATCACTGCCGGGGTGATGGGCTGGGTGGGTGTACCTTTAAAACCTTCTACTGTATTGGTTTTCAGTGTAGCCTTGGGAATAGCTATTGACGTGACCATCCGTTTTTTGGTCAACTATAAACAAGAACTTCCTGCCAATAATTACGATTTGAAGCAGACGGTGATAGAAACCATACATAGCACTGGTATCAGTATTATTTACACATCCATGGTTCTTATCGCTGGATTTATCATTTTTTATTTTAGTGAGTTTGGGGGAACCAAGTCCCTGGGCTGGTTAACCTCCCTGACATTGGTGACGGCTACTTTTACAAATTTGGTATTGCTGCCCACTA
This sequence comes from Chitinophagaceae bacterium, assembly GCA_044221225.1. GTDB lineage: Bacteria > Bacteroidota > Bacteroidia > Chitinophagales > Chitinophagaceae > JJ008. The sequence goes on along the minus strand of JBGAPQ010000005.1, from coordinate 80,507 downwards.
TTCTTATTTCTTTTATAAAAACGAAAAAATAATCTATTTCACTAATTTTACTAAGCCGGTTAAAAAGTTTGAAAACCCCGGCCGGGTGCAGCATATAATAGTAGTTAATTGTCAAATAGTTGACCGGAGCCTGCCCCCAAAAATGGGGCATCATTCAACTAACTGGCTATAAAGGTAAAAAGTCAGCTTTTTTTTGAATTTTTCGTGTAAGGTTCTTTAATTTCAAGCCCCCTTTAGCCTTGGCAGGCTCGGGAGGTTTGGATTTCATTATATACTAAAACAAAATGCACATGAGAAAACTGTATCTACTCCTTTTGGGGGTTGTGTTCTTTGCCACCCAGGCAATGGCGCAGCGCACCATTACTGGTAAGGTCACTGATGAAAAAAGCAATCCCGTTGCCAATGCGTCGGTGATAGTAAAAGGAACAACTATTGGCACCAGTACAGGTGCAGACGGTACTTACTCACTCACTGTTCCTGCAAATGGCAAAACAATCATTATTTCTTCTGTGGATATGATAACACAGGAAATTAATATTGGCACACAAACAATAATTGATGTCAGTCTGAAGGGTGAAGACAAGATAATGCAGGAAGTAATAGTGGTAGGTTATGGTACGCAGCAAAAAAAAGCATTTACTGGTTCTGCATCTAAAATTGATGTGAAAGAATTTGCTAACCTGATGACACCTTCCGTTGATAAACTATTGGGCGGCCGTGCTACAGGGGTGCAGGTAACAAATCAGAGCGGTCTTGTAAACCAACCTGCAAGAATATTCATCAGAGGTGTTAACTCAATAAACCAATCCACTGGTCCGCTTTTTGTCGTTGATGGAGTACCCATTATCAGTGGCAATCTTGCTTCTACAACAAATTCAAATGCGCTGGGAGATATTAATCCATCTGATATTGAAAATATTGAAGTACTAAAAGACGGATCAGCTACAGCAATATTTGGATCGAGGGCTGCAGCCGGTGTTGTCCTTATTACAACAAAAAAGGGGACCAAAGGAAAAGCAAAATTCAATTATGATATATCATTAGGATTTAGTAATGTGTTGAAAAGATTTGACCTTCTGAACGCAGATCAATTTGTAGTAATCGCCAATGAAAAATTCACCAACAGGAGCCTGGCACCCAGGGCAGGAGTTAATCCCGGTGGCGTTAATACTGACTGGCAAAGTGTTGCATTAATCAACAGTGCATTGGTGCAAAATCATAATTTAAGCTACCAAGGAGGAAATGCAAAAACGACTTTTTATTTTTCAGCAAATTACTCCAAGCAGCAAGGTGTGGTAATCAGCAACAAAAACACAACCTACAGATTGAGGATGAACCTGGAACATGAAGTAAACAATTTTCTTAAAATTGGCAATAATGTGACTATAAGCAGACAAGAAGACCAGGATCAGAATAATGGATCAAATGCCTTAAGTGGCTCCATCGCTTCTACGCTGAGGCTGCTTCCAAATGTTTCTCCTTATAATACCTCAAATCCTACCGGGTTTAACATCAATTACCCTTTATCTAATGCTATTCCTGCCGGGCCCAATTCGCAAGGTGTAGATGACAACTTTACAAATGTGGCCTTTACTTTAGCTAATAATAAATTTACTTCTGATAAATACAGAATTCTGAATAATTTTTTTGGTGAATTATCATTTGCCAAAAACCTAAAGTTCCGTTCACAAGTTTCTGTAGACTTTTTCAATGATTACAGCTACCAGAGTTTGGACCCCAGGCATGGTGATGGGTATAGTTCTAATGGTATTGCCTTTAATGCCAGCCAAAGTTTTCTTCGTTATGTTTGGCAGAATTATTTCAACTACAATAAAAGATTTAAAGACCACAATTTTTATCTTACTGCCGGGCATGAAGTACAAAAACAAACTAATAAATCTTTTTCCGCAACCGGCTCCAATATTGCTGACTTCTTTTTTATAAAAGAAAACCTGGTATCCGGATCCGCTTCTACACAAACTTTGGCTGGTAGTTATTCAAAATCCGGATTTGAATCTTACTTCGGGAGATTTAACTATGATTTCAGAAACAAATATTTCTTCCAGGCATCTCTGCGTAGGGACGGACAAAGTTCTCTCGCTAAAGAAAAGAGATATGGTACTTTCCCTGGAATTTCTGTTGGATGGAGACCTTCAGAAGAAGCGGTTTGGAGAAACAGTAAATTTATGAACAACTGGTTTACTGATGTAAAACTTAAATACTCTTACGCAAAGGTGGGTAATACACTTGGTGGCTTCCCCTATCTGACTGCTACTTTTGGACCTGCTTTGTATGGTGGCCTGAATGGTATTGCTCTAAACTTTATTGGTAATCCCGACCTGGAATGGGAAACAAGCACTAAATATGATCTCGGTGCAGAAATCAGTATGTTCAGAGGAAAAATCAATCTGACTTTAGATTGGTTCCTTAACGACATTGATAACTTAGTATTGGCAGTACCCACCCCTGCCAGTGCAGGTATACCGGGTAATTCGATTTCTCAAAATATAGGTACAATGAGAAATAAAGGTTTTGAACTGGCTATTGATTTGTCACTTGTAAATAAAAAAGATGTCGGATGGGATTTTAATTTCAATTATTCTAATGTTAAGAATAAAATCACTAAGCTGTATGAAATTAATGGAACTCCTGTTCCTTACATACAAAATGGCTCTTACAATCTAATAAGAGTGGGTGATCCTATCAATATTATTTACGGGTATCAATCTGCCGGCGTTAATACTGCAAATGGTCATCCAATGTATTACAAAGCTGATGGCAGGCTAGTTGTTCATAACATTCCTAACAACACTTTCTATTATATCAATGATAAAAATGATGGATCTATCCTGGCTGCAAATGCCACAACTATGACATTTGGAGACAGAGTCAACCTTGGACAAGGTGTACCTACTTATTTCGGTGCTTTTTCAAATAACTTTCGATACAGGCAATTTGAATTATCTGTAATGTTCCGTTATTCTGGCGGCAACCAAATTATGAACACCACCCGTCAAGAAGCTTTGATGAGCCAGAGTTTCCATAACAATAGTACTGAGATTCTTAATCGTTGGACAACCCCGGGTCAGGTAACTGATGTTCCGAAATTATACTGGGGTCTTGGCAACAATGTCAACCAAAACAGCATAGCTATTTCTAGATTTGTTGAAAGTGGTAATTATATCAGGTTTGACAACATAATGGTTGGCTATAATTTCAATAAAGACTTGTTAGAAAGAGTGTTTAGAGGATATGTAGATAATATTCGGTTCTACCTGCAGGGCCAGAATCTGCATGCCTGGTCCAAATACAAAGGAGCAGACCCGGATAATATCACTGCTGGTGGTATTGATCAAAGTGTATCGCCGCAAATCAGAACTATTTCATTTGGACTCAACATTGGATTTTAATTACTTTAAAAAAAGTTGACATGAAGCATATAAAAAAATATCTCGCTTTTCTGCCAGCACTAGCCTTTGCATTTACTGGTTGTGAAAAAGCACTTGACGTTGCCCCTTATACATCTGTTGCCAGCAGTGAAGCTTTTAGTACAGCTGCTAAATGTGCAGTATCACTTAACGGTGTATACGATGCTGCACAAAGTGGCGATTATTTTGGAGCTGTTCGTGGTTATCCTTTTGGTGCTGCAAATATTGAACAAGGTGACTGTCGTGGAGAGGATGTTATCAATATTGCCGCCTTTTATCAGATTACTTATCAGGCCACATACAATGCCACCGCTGCGAATGTTGAAGGTCACTGGAATTCATTATATGCATTAATTAATAAAGCTAATGTTTGTATTGATGGTTTCAGAGGTGCTGGCTCATCCGGAATTCTTTCTGCTGCTGTCGCTGCACAATATGAAGCAGAATGCCGCTTCCTGAGAGCCTTGGCGCATCATGAGGCGATGATTCATTGGGCAAGACCATATCGTGATGGTAATGGCAGTCAGATTGGAATTCCCTATAGAGATTTTGCTGTAAATGTTCCTGCTACAGTTGAATTAGTGAGAACTTTACCAAGAGAGAGAAGCGATACTGTATATAATAGAATACTGAGAGATTTGGATTATGCCGAAACAAACCTTGCCGCTAGCCTCTCTGGTAATGACAGAACTGTAAGAGCTACTAAAGCTGCTGCTATCGCTCTGAAAATGCGGGTAAAATTACATATGGGAAATTGGGCTGGTGTCATTGCAGAAGGTAACAAACTGATACCTGCAACAATTAACCCATTGAACCCTGTTTCAGTTATTAGCCCTATAGGCAGTTGGGCACTTACTCCCGCACCTGATGGCCCCTTTTCTAATAACGCCTCTTCCGAAAGTATTTTTTCTGTAAGAAATGATGCTATTGACAATACTGGTGTTAATGGAGCATTACCAGCCATGCTGGGCGCTGCTAACCTGGGTGGCCGTGGATTAGTAGCAGTATCTCCAATAATCTGGAATAATCCAGGATGGAAATGCGATGATACAAGGAGGACTTTATTATACGCTGCAGGCACTAATGCTAACAGCTCTCAAAGTTTTTTCACAAACAAATACAGGGACTATGTAAACCGTGGAGATGATGCACCCCAGATCCGTTATGCGGAGGTACTGCTTTTACAAGCAGAAGCAGAAGCAAGAAATTCCGGCACAGTTTCGCAAAGAGCAATCGATCTTTTAAATACTGTACGAAACAGATCTATCCTTTCTCCATCGACCAATCAATATGTAGCAGCAAACTTTGCAACTTCAGTTGACCTTGTAAAAGCAACACTATTAGAAAGAAGAATTGAATTTTTATTAGAAGGAAAAAGATGGGGTGATATTTCCAGACTGATAGTAGACGCAGATTATACAACTAATGGCATTCCTGCAAAAGCTATTAATGGATCTGCAGGTACTGCAATGTATAACTGTGGAAGTTCCTATACCCCCGGGCAAGCCGCTATCGCCTATAGTGATTTTCGATTCTTATGGCCAATCCCGGCTAATGAGATTATTCAGAATCCCATTATTACCCAGAATCCCGGCTACTAATACACATTCGCAATAATAAAAAAGACCCCTCATGTGAGGGGTCTTTTTTATTACCTCCTAAAACAATTTATTGCAATACCTCATTCAGTTTTACTTCCAATGCGCTGCCACGGAGGGATTCAGCAATAATCTTTCCTTCCGGATCTACCAGTACATTATAAGGGATACCTTCAATTCCGTATAACTGAACAACAGGGCTTTGCCAAAATAGTAAATCACTTACCTGTGTCCAGGTAAGATTATCCTTCATAACAGCCTTCATCCATTCATCTTTCTGTCCCGGCCTGTCAAGCGATACTCCCAGTATGGTAAAGTTTTTATCCCTGAACTTATTGTAAGCTTTTACTACAGTGGGATTTTCTTCACGACATGGTTTGCACCAGCTGGCCCAAAAATCAACCAATACATATTTGCCCCTGAATGAACTCAGTTTTACTTCTTTTCCGTTTGGATCGGGAAGAGTGATTTCAGGTGCAGTCTGCCCTGTTAATCCTTTCATTTTACTGGCCTGCGCATCGAGCATCGCCTTTACAGATGCCACACCCTGATGAGTTGGAAATTTTGTTGCCAGCTCATTAACCAGCTTATTTACTTCTTCATTAGCAATCGGCTGAAGGCCAAAACCCTGGTTATTTGCTGTGCTCTGGTAATAACCAAGAATAAGCATCGTAAAAGCTGGGCTAGTACTTTTTTTAAGCGCCTCTTCAGCAAAGGTTTTCAAATCGGCAGTAACCTTATCATTAGCAGCTTCAACTTCTCTGAACAAACTATCCGGAGCCTGAACTTTATTCAGGCTGTCAGCCTTTCGGGCATTATAAAATACTGCCTGCAATTTTGTATTAAAACTGACCATAAAATCTTTTAACTGCTGACTTACGGGAGAACCCTTCACCTCATAACTTTCTGCAAATTGCGAATTCTCCTTGCTGAAAACAGCATCCAATGTAATTTTTGATACATCATTAATCACGGCTGCAAGCGGATAGGCGCTTTTATCAAGGCGCAGGTTATAGACCCTGGCTTCACTGGCAGCGGTTTGTAATGTATAGCGGCCATCTTTTTCTATCGAAAATGAATCCACCACTACTCTCTGCATCGTTGCCATAGGTATTTCTTCCAGGTACACAATCCTTGCTGTGTTATTAGTAATCTTCCCTTTTACTTCAAACCGCTTTACGGAAGATTTGTTTTTACACGAACCCAGTGCGAGCAATACAAAAACAGCAATAATTATTTTTTTCATTATTTAGATTTTAATCTCTCAGTTATGAGTTCACTGGTGAGCTTAGGATCCGCCTTCCCTTTCGTCTGCTTCATTACTTCACCAACAAACAATGACAATAACCCTTTCTTACCTTTTTTATATTCATTCACCTTGTCTGCAAATTTTTCCAACACCGCATCAACGACCGGGCCGATTGCTGAAATATCTGATTGCTGAATCAGGTTTTTCTCTGATGCTATTTCTTCCGGGTTTCTTTCGGGTGCTTTCAGCAATTCAGAAAACAGCCTGGCAGAAGCAGCTGAAAAACTTATTTTTCCGGCATCTATTAACCGGATAACATCAGCCAATTTTTTTGAGGAAACCGGAAACTCACTGATCTCCTTGTTATTGTCATTCAACCATGATTTTACCGGGCCCAGCATCCAGTTTGCCGCCGCTTTACTGTTAGATGTATGCTTAATAACGGCTTCAAAATAATCAGCTATCGGCCTGTCCTCTGTCAAAACCGCCGCATCATACTCTGTAAGATGAAGGTTGGTTATATATTTTTTTATTCTTTCGCCCTGCAGAACAGGAATTGATTTACGTATTGCTTCTATAAACTCATCCTGCAAATCAAAAGGAGTGAGATCGGGTTCAGGAAAATAGCGGTAGTCATCCGCATCCTCTTTATCACGAATAGAAAAAGTAGCACCTGTGTTAGCATCAAAACTTCTCGTTTGCTGAATTATTGTTCCCCCGGTTTCAAGAATAGCAATTAATCTTTTTGCCTCTGATTCAATAGCTCTTTTCACATTCCGGATTGAATTAAGGTTTTTTACCTCCACTCTTGTTCCGAGTTGTGTATCTCCCTTTTTACGAACAGAAATATTAGCATCGCAGCGGAGGCTTCCTTCCTCCATATTGCCATCACATATTTCCAGGTACCGGACCAGTTTACGAACCTCCGTCAGGTAAGCGAATGCTTCTTCACCGTTCCGCAGATCAGGTTCTGTTACAATTTCGATTAGTGGAGTGCCTGCCCGGTTGTAATCAATACAGGTGTTCTTTTCATCCACATCATGCAGGCTTTTCCCGGCATCCTCTTCCATATGTATCCGGTTCAACCGGATTTTCTTCTCTCCTTCTGCTATTTTTATTTTTACAAAACCCCTTTTGCAAATGGGTGTTGTATGCTGCGAAACCTGGTAGCCCTTTGGCAGATCAGGATAGAAATAATTCTTACGGGCAAAATAATTATGCTTCTCTATTTCACAATGACAGGCCAGTCCCATTCTAATTGCAAATTCAATCGCATTCCTGTTTATTTTCGGTAATGTGCCGGGATGCCCCAGTGTTACCGGACTGACATGTGTATTAGGCTCGGCTCCATAAGCTATGCTGTCACCACAAAAAAGTTTGCTCTTAGTAAGTAACTGTGCATGTACTTCCAGCCCCACTACTATTTCATATGAACTAATATTCTCCATTTTCAAGTTGGCAAAAATAGCCCATTTATGCCAGTAGAAGAGTTTAAAAAAATTAAAGCCCCATCCCACAGCAGGGGACAAGGCTTTAATTACCACACACCAAAAACTAAAATGCTTACAGGTCTGCAGTTTTTATTTTTCTTGGCATTTTTACTTCTATATTCTGTGTTTTACCATCCCGTTGTAATTTGATCATTAAAGAAATTTTATCCTTACTCTCCCTGATGACTTTCACCATATCATCTGTATTGTTAATAGTTTTGCCATCTACATCCGTAATAATATCATCTTTCTTAATACCGGATTTGGCTGCATTACTTTCATCATCCACTTCAATCACTTTAACTCCTTTTCCTTCATCTGTATCCTGAACGGATAAACCAAGTTTGGGTCCATTACCAGACCAGTTCCAGTTCTGCACAAATGGTTCTTTAAACCCTTTCATATTTTGCAATTCCTGTATACGGGGCATTATTTTTTCAAAATTCATATCATCCATATCGAATTTAAACTGCTGGCCGGGTACTGTAGCGCCAAATACATTCGCACCCTTCCACTTTGTGAGTTCAGCCGTAGCTTTGTGTTCTTTTTTATCTCTGAGCCAGGTAATCGTTACTTTGTCTCCAACTTTATGTTTTGTAATAACTGACGAGAGGTCATCAGGGTCTTCAATTTTAGAATCACCAATCTTTGTTATTATGTCTCCTTCTTTCAACCCGATTTTTTCAGCTGCACTTTCCTTTGTTACATCTGTAACTTTCACACCTCCCTCCTCTTTTTCAGTCATTACCCCCAGCATTGCCCGGTTCATATCAGTATTGAAATAGCGAACAGTATTATCATCGCTGAAATTCCACCCGCCACTTCTTGGCCCGCGGGTAATGGTTAGTGACTCAATATCTTTCAGGTTATTAAGCCTCACACTCACATCGCTGTCCTTTAATTCTTCTATAGATTTTCCGTTAACAGTTATTTTATCACCAACGATCTCCACCACAATTTTTTCGCCCTTGCCCCGTTTCCGGGTAATAATAATTTGCTGTACATCTTTTTTCACCCTGTCTTTCTCTTTTTCATCCTTTTGTGCCAGCAGAGCCACAGGAAAAAGCAAGGCTACAACAACAGTCAGTGCTGATAATTTTATCCATGTCATACGCATAAAAAGAAGTTTAGTTATTAATTGAACTACGTTAATCTTCGTATATCAAATATAAAGACATTTTCCGAAATACGAAATGTTTCGGAAATGTTAAATGAACTAATCCTCCAGACGGCTATGTTGCGGGATAAGCGGGTTAATGATTTCGTAGGTTTTGGCCGGATGATCATCCACAATTTCTTCACCTATATAAGTCATCCCGCATTTTTCAAGCACTTTCAGGGAGGCAATATTGTCCGGCATAGCCCGGCCAACTATGCGTTGCAAACCCAGGTTATTAAATCCATAGTTGATACATGCAAATGCAGCTTCAGTGGCATATCCCTTTCCCCAGGCCGATTTCATGAACCTGTAACCAAGATCTACCTCATTTCGCTCCGGCCTGTTTTTTAAACCGCACCAACCAATAAATCTCTCAGCAGGCAGGTTATGCCCCTGCTTTACATGTACTGCCCAACGTCCATGATTATACAAGGCATATTGCGGAAGAATGACTTGTTCCAGCACTTGCCGGGCATGTTCAATATCCCAGACGGGGTCTCCGGTATACCTGGTAATTTCCGGATCCTCATTCAAATCGTAGATCAACTGAGCATCCCCGGTTGTAAAAGTCCGGAGCAACAACCGGTCTGTTTCAATTATAACGTTCATAAACAGGTGTAAGAGTATTTTTACTAACCGAAAAGTGGTATTGTCTAATTTATATAAATACAGACATTTGAGTTCTTCTAATACGCTAAGTACGGTTTTATGGAATACGCTATTTCAGGCACAATCATCGCCATTTGTATCGTTATAATAATTTGGGGACTCAGGATTTATAAAGAAAACCGGGAATTGGAAAAACAGCATAAGAAATACAAAGACGATGAAGATTTTCCTTTCTACCGTTGATAGCAGCCTATAAAAGTTTCTTAACCGCCTCAATTACATCCTGTAGCTTTTCCGGGTTTTGCCCTCCTGCCGTAGCCAGTGTCTTTTGTCCACCACCTCCTCCCTTTATCAGCGGAGCAATTTGTTCTTTAATGATTTTTCCGGCGTCCAGTCCTTTGGCTGCTACCACCGTGTCAGCAATACCCACGGCTACATAAGGCTTGCCGCCAATATTAGCACATAATACGGCCACATGATCCCTTAAATGATTTTTCAGATCAAAGCAAAGTTTCTTCAGTGCATCTGCATTACTCACTTCCACTATATCACCAATAAAGTTTATACTGTTGATGATCTCATCTTTCTGCAACAACTCATTACGGATACCAACCAGTTGGCGGGCTTCAATCGAATCCACATGTTTTTTGAGTTCGGCATTTTCTATCTGCAGGTTCTCAATAGCCTTTTGAATATCTTTTGGGTTTTTAAGCGCCTCACGAAGACTATTAATAAGATTCAATTGTTCATTTACATACTCTTCTGCCTGTTTACCACAAACAGCTTCTACCCGGCGAACACCGGCTGCCACGGCAGATTCACTGGTTAGTTTGAACAAACCTAATTCTCCTGTAGCACCCACATGAGTACCTCCACATAATTCTACAGAATAGTTCGGGTCAATCACCACTACTCTGACCACATCACCATATTTCTCGCCAAATAAGGCCATAGCCCCAAGTTTCATGGCCTCGTCTTTCGGCATTGATTTGATAACAACCGGGATGTTCTCTCTTATTTTCTCATTTACCATTGCTTCAATCTTCGCCATTTCTTCATCAGTCACTTTTGCAAAATGAGAAAAGTCAAAACGCAGATGTTCTTCATTTACCAAAGAACCTTTTTGGGCCACATGGGTACCGAGTACTTTTCTTAAAGCAGCATGCAAGAGGTGGGTGGCTGAGTGATGCAGAGCAGTATTCCTTCTTCCGGGGGCATCCACTTTAGCAATTACTTCACCGGATAAGTCAGATGGAATTGATTCAGTGAAATGGATGATCAGATCGTTGTCTTTCTTAGTGTCAACTACTTCAATAGTTGAGCCATCAACTTCAAGCAACCCCCTATCTCCTACCTGTCCGCCGCTTTCTGCATAAAAAGGTGTTTCCTTCAACACCAACTGGTATTGTTCTTTGCCCTTTGCTTTTACCTTACGGTATTTGAGTATTTCTGTTTTTGCTTCCAGCGAATCATAACCAACAAATTTGTTGGAACCGGCTTTTAATTCTACCCAATCTCCTGCATCAACAGAAGTAGCAGCACGACTGCGAGATCTCTGTTCCCTCATATTAAGGTTAAAATCATCTTCATCAACTCCTAAAAAACCATCTTCCTTTGCTAACAAGACTGTAAGGTCGAGAGGGAATCCATAAGTGTCATAAAGTTCAAAAGCCATGTTCCCGGGAAAATATTCTATCTCAAATTTTTGATCGCCCTGAAGAAGTTTAGTTCTTTTACTTAATCCAACAAAATGAGTAAATCGTAACATGCCCTGTTGAATAGTTCTCAAAAACGCATCCTCTTCTTCCTTCACCACTTTACCCACAAAATCTACTTGCTGCTGTAGCTCCGGGAAAACTTTTTCAAATTGCTTTGCCATTACCGACACCAACTGCGTCAGTAAAGGTTGTTTATAATCTAAATAAGAATAATAATAACGAACTGCCCGACGCAGGATACGGCGTATCACATAGCCAGCTCCGGTATTGGATGGAAGTTGGCCGTCTGCAATGGTGAAACTGATAGCCCGGATATGGTCAGCAATTACCCGAAAGGCAATAGCTTGCTTACTGTCGCTGTAATCATATTTCTTTCCAACGATTTTTTCAATAACAGCAATAGTATCAGTGAAAACATCCGTATCATAATTCGACGTCTTTCCCTGTACCACTCTCACCAATCTTTCTAACCCCATTCCTGTATCCACATGCTTGGCTGGTAATGACTCAAGAGTGCCATCTTTTTTCCGGTTGAACTGGATAAATACATTGTTCCATATTTCCATCACCATTCCTGTATCGTCATTGTTTACAAGAGAATGCCCGTCATTGTTTGCCTCAGGCCGTGTATCATAATGTATCTCGGTGCAGGGGCCGCAGGGGCCGGTATCACCCATCTCCCAGAAATTGTCTTTTTTGTTGCCGAGTAAGATCCTGTCTTCAGCAATTACTTTCTTCCACTCATTATATGCTTCCTCATCTTTGGGTAATCCTTCTTTGGCATCGCCTTCAAAAATGGTGACGTACAAACGGTTTTTATCCAGCTTGTATACTTCAGTCAATAGCTCCCAGCTCCAGGCAATAGCTTCCTTTTTGAAATAATCGCCAAAGCTCCAGTTGCCCAGCATTTCAAACATGGTGTGATGATAAGTGTCCACCCCCACTTCTTCCAGGTCGTTATGCTTACCACTTACCCGCAGGCATTTTTGCGTATCAGCCACTCTTGGATTTGTCGCTTTTTTATTTCCAAGGAAGTAGTCTTTGAACTGGTTCATCCCGGCATTGGTAAACATCAGGGTGGGGTCGTTTTTTACCACAATGGGGGCTGAAGGGACAATTTCATGTCCTTTTGTACGGAAAAAATCCAGAAATGCCTGTCGTATATCTGCGCTGGTCATCATATTTGCTGTGCTGATTGGGTTGATTTTTGCAGTTTAACGGGTTATATTTGTCAGCCCCGTAAAAGCCGTGCAAAGGTAAAATATTCAGGTGGCATTATTTCCGGGAACAAGGCTTAAGGCTTGCCTCAATGAAAAAAATCAAATATTACTATAATACCAACACACTCCGGTATGAAAAACTGGAAACCCCCCTGCGAGTAAAACTGCTCCGGGTATTTGGTTTTGTGGCAGCCGCCCTCGTAACTGCTGGTCTTATTTCCTATCTCGCCTTCCAGTTTGTTGGTTCTCCCAAGGAGCGGATCTTACAGCAGCAAAACAAAAATCTGAAAGACAATTATTATGAGCTGCTGGATGAACTGGAATCTGTTCAAAACCAGATGAAAGAGCTGGAAAAAAGAGATAATGATGTATACAGGGCCATTTTTGAGGCCAGTCCCATACCTGATAGTGCCCGGGCAAAAGAACTGGAAGAGAAGCTTGAAATAGCCAAAGTAGAAAAACTGAGGGACCACCAATTGGTGTCTTCTATCAATAATACCCTGAACAACCTGCTCAGCCGGATAAACTCACAGAAAAAATCGTATGAAGAAGTGGATGAACTGGTAAAAAACAAAGAAAAGCTTCTGTCGCATACACCGGCTATACAACCACTAAGTAACAAAGACCTGAACAGGATCGCTTCAGGTTTCGGATACCGTATCGACCCGGTCTATAAAACCACCAAGTTTCATGCAGGTCTTGATTTTTCTGCTCCGCAGGGTACGCCTATCTATGCTACTGCTGACGGCACTGTCAGCACATCTGGTAACAGTGGAAACGGGTACGGCAATCATGTTATCATCAATCACAGCTACGGATATGAAACACTCTATGGCCATATGGTAAGGGTAAAAGCAAGAAACGGGCAGGCTGTAAAAAGAGGAGAAGTAATTGGCTGGGTGGGAAGTACAGGCAAATCAACCGGGCCGCACTGCCACTATGAAGTACATAAGAATGGTGAAAAGATCGACCCGATTTATTTTTTCTATAACGACCTGACACCAGAACAATTTGATCTTATTCTGAAAAAGGCTGCTGCCAGTAACCAGAGTTTTGATTAATATAACCCGGCGTAATAAGCAGAGTGTAACTGTTTAATGACATTCATTTTTCCACAAAAGGCCAAACCGCTACTTCCTCAGGTATTACTTTGTTATTTTTACATTACTATTTATGACAAAGGGACTCTCTCAAATAACGTTTGATTTTAGCGCTGTTGATGAAGCAGGACAAAAACCTGTTGTCGCAGAACCTGTGCTAAAAGAAGAAAAATTACCCGTAGTTAAAGAAAGTGTTGAGCCTTTTTCCCCTTCAGAAAATAAGCTGACTATTCAACAACCAGTTGTAGCTGGTAAAAGAGGACGCCGTTCCTTAAAAGATATTGCCTTAACTGCCGACCTTATTCAGATACCTGAAGATGAAGTACTTTTTAAAAAGCAATATTATTCTATTGGGGAAGTTGCCGGTATGTTCAGAGAAAATCAATCACTTATCCGCTATTGGGAGACCGAGTTTGATATTTTGCAACCTCGCAAAAACAGGAAAGGAGACCGTTTTTTCCGCCCGGTTGATATCAAAAACCTGGTAATGATATATGACCTGCTGCGCCGCCGAAAATTCACCATTGAAGGCGCAAAGGATTACCTGAAGAAGAATAAAAAAGCAGAAGAAAAATTTACCATGGTCGAGTCTCTCCAAAAAATCAAAAAGTTTTTACTGGAGCTGAAAGCAAATTTGTAAGTAGCTGCCTGCAACTTTAACATCTTCTCCTTCATCTTTTGCCTGTTCCCTTTTACATTTGTCATCCCTATAGCTGGTATTATGAAGAAATTTAAACCCGTAATCCTTGGATTACTTTTGGCAACAAATTCTTTTGCGCAAAACCACTATGAAGTACTGGTTGAAAGACCCGGTGAAAAAAGCCTGAAAGGCATCATTTACCGTTCTGTTCTGGAAAATGATACCTCTTTTAAATGGTATGGATCTAATTTCAAGGCATATAGCCCCCGCCCAGACGCAATGGAGGCACTGAAAAAAAATGCAGATTCAATCCAGTTGCTTGTTTTTATGGGCACCTGGTGTGAAGATTCTCATTTTATTATTCCAAAATTATATTCCCTGACGGATGCTGCCGGTTATCCTCAGGATCATATTACACTGATCGGTGTTGACAGGAATAAAAAAACCCACAGCCACCTTACAGAGGCATTGGATGTAAAAAACGTTCCCACTATTATTGTCTATAAAAATGGTAAGGAGCTTGGCCGTATTGTGGAATATGGCAAATACGGAATGTTTGATAAAGAATTGGCAGAAATTATCAATACAGCAGATAAACGATAAGCTTATTTGCTGATCCGCACATCTGTACTAGCACCCGCAATCTCAATCTTTAATTCTTCCAGCAGTTTCAGACTCTGCAGGTTTATTTCCTGTTTCAGGTTATTGAAATCCTGTATACTGATTGGAGCAGTATAATAATCAGATTGAATAATTACCGCATTATTAGTGATATCGGTTAATATCACATTGGCATCTCCGATTTCTTTTCTTTCCACTATTTTTTTTATCCCCGCAATCAGTTCTTCCACCGTAGTTGCTGATGTTCGCAACCCAATTTCCAGTTTCAGGTCACCTCTCCTTTGTGTACGTAAGGAAAGATTATCAAGGATGCTGTCTACCATTTGTTTATTGGGAACAGTAACATATGTTTTCTGATCTGTTCTTATCCTTGTACTGCGCAACCCAATTTTTTCAACTGAGCCTGTAATATTATTAACCTTCACCAGGTCGCCGGTAACAAAAGGTTTGTCAAAAAAGATAATAAAAGAAGCAATCAGATTTTCCAGGCTTTCCCTCAGTGCCAATGCGATAGCAGCACCTACGATACTGAGCCCTGTAAGCAAACCGCCCACATCCAGGCCAAATGCATAACGCAAAGCCAGCATTATGCCGATGATAACAAGAATGACTTTGAAGAAATCCTTAAAGAATACGATAAGCTGATTATCTGACTGATCAGGAGTAAGATTTGCTCTTTTTTCCAGTATCAGTGCAATAAAATCAATAATACGCAACAGTAACCCGAAAAATGAAACAATCAATATGATAGTACCAATACTCTGAACGATTTCTTTTAAACTGTATTTGTAAATCGTTACATTAATCTCCTCCGGAAAATTCAGTTTATACAAAGCGGCTATAGAAACCAGTATCAATAAGAAAAAACCAAGTGGCTTAATTACCAGGCTTGTAAATGCAGGTTTATCTACACTTCTCCATATCCGGTGCACCACACCAAACAATAAACCGGCAAAATAACGGGAAATAAAAGGGCGGAATACCCATACGAACAAGATAACAGCGCCGACTATCAAATAATTCTTAACGGGATTATCCCACCAGATTTGCTCCAGAAAATCATCCATGAAGAAAAAAAATTAAAACGTAAAAATATTGAATTAGACGAAGATCTTCATTACCGGATAGCATAAACGGATAAACAGGCCTGTCTGCCATCACATTCTTTCCGAAGTGCATACAGCCTGGTTATGCTGAAATTAAATGCCGTAGCCCCCTTTATTTGTTCCGGCATTTTCCATTCATCATACAAGAATGTACTGATTTCATAACGAAACAGTGTATCAGCCCTGGATCCAAAAATATATTTTCCTGTTACTTTAAAATTCTGCCACTGATGGATCATAATATTATTCCTGAGCGAACCAAAATAATCAAATACATACACTCCGTATGCAGAATCGTAGAGATAGACATACTTGTTTTCATCAGCAATTTTTACCGGAGTGATTGATTTATCCATCAATAACCGGAAGTCGGGTGTTTCCAGGAGCAGTTTTCCGTTTTCATCTAACTTCTTCAGTTTACTTTCCAGTTCATCATATACCCATATTTTATTATCATACGACTGAGCAACAGCTTTTGCCTGGAAAATATTTTGTTTCCGCAGGTCAACAGTATTCACAGCATTCAGAAAGCGGTCAAGCATCACAATCGTGGCAAAGTCACGGTAATAAAGCAATACTTTAAGCGGATTTGATACATCAATCAACGAAGCCCTGCCAAATTTCCTGATGTCATTGTAAACAGCCACGGAGTCTCCGTTAGCATTATATTTCTTTACCTGGTTGCGGCTGTTAAGGATATAAAGATTATCCAGGTTATCTACGGTAAAATCGACAATGTCGTCCTGCAATATCTTAAGCAGGTGAAAAGCAGAATCACTTTGCGAAAAAGACGCAATAGATATGACAAGAAAATAAAATAATATCGTTACTTTTTTTTTCATTTAATTGCGGACAATTTTACCCTCATTGCCTTTATATGATTTCAGATCCACCTTTTCCCCGTCAAACACTGCATAGGTATAATAGCGGATCCAATCACCAAGGTTGATATACCGGCTTTCTTCATTCAGATGAAAATCTATAGGCAAGTGCCTGTGACCAAACACAAAAAAATCAACTTTTTTTTGAGTCAGTATTTCCTTGCAATAGATAATCAGCCATTCCTTATCCTCTCCCAGAAAAATTTCTTCCGAAGCACCGGTTTGGGTCCGGCTGCGCCGGCTGAGGTAATTTGCCAATCCCATGCCAAGCATAGGCGGGAATATGCCAAAAAGAAACTTACTGACCGGGTTACGAAAAACCTTTTTTAGCCTTTTGTATCCATGATCGCCGGGACCCAGGCCATCTCCATGACCAATAAGGAATTTTTTTCCGCTGCGGTTAAACTCTTCCGGCTTAAAATACACATACATGTTAAACTCCTTTTGAAAATAATCCCGCATCCACATATCATGATTGCCAACAAAAAAATGCATGGGTATGCCGGCATCTGCCAGTTCACCAAGTTTACCTAATAAACGAACAAAGCCTTTGGGTACCACTTTGCGATATTCGTACCAGAAATCAAACATATCCCCGACAAAAAAAATTTCAGCTGCGTCCTGTTTAATCCCATCCAGGAACTGCACAATAATCCTTTCCCTCTCCAGACTGCTTTTATAGTCAGGTGCACCCAGGTGAAAATCGGAAAGGAAATAAATTTTCTTTGTCACGTCAGATAATCAGAATAGTGCCGGAGCGGTTGTATTATTTAGAATATAGTTTATAACTGCCTTCCATTGTGCCTTCACCATTTTTATCCCAGATATTAAAAAATATTGTAAAAGAAGTGGGTGGTGATCCTTCCCGGACATGAATGCTGGCAGTAAGCCTTAGGGATTTAGCATCCTCAGGTGATACGCCGGTATTAGCTGCAAATAAATCTGGCTCATCAAGAAGTACGGTTCCGTCTTCTGTAACAATTTTTTCAGATGCACCAATCATCACTTTACCATCCCGGCTTACCCATCCGCTGTCAATTTTTACCTGCATCTTTACCGGATTTTTAAAATCCACCGCATTGTTTTCAGGAACAGCATTCCCGTTATCAAAAATGAGATAGGCCTTTTCAATCTTGAGCTTTGTTGCTTTCAGTTTGATATTATTGTATATTCTTGGCTCGTCACTTGTGTAAGAAATTTTTTTTTCACTGCTTTTATCTCCTATGGAGCAACTGAACTCACAGGATGAAAAAAAGACAACACAGCAACAGGATAGTAATACTGCAGTAACCGGCTTCATGAATTTTTTTTTGAATTGAGATATTCTATCATATCCCCTGATGCAATAACAGGCATTCCGCTTACATCACCACTGTACCAGTAGATCCAGGCCTGGGCAACCTGGTCGTCAAAAAAAACATCGGTAATATCCCGGCGGTACAATCTTTCTTCTTCTGCCTCCGCATCCACACCCTCGTAGTCATCCAATTGACCAATAGCCCAGGAAAATTCGTTTTCGTTTATTATTTGGTACAACTCCCCGATAATAAAAATATTTTCCTCAGCAGGAACGCCAGCGGGATAAGTGCCCAGGTCAACCAGTTTACCTCTCACTTTTGCATTTCCAACAAGGGTAAAATAGTGGCTGATATATTCATACACATGATTTTGAAAACCGCTGCGTAATGAACCATACACAAAGAGTTTGTAAATGCCTTTGCCTGTCATACTATAAAAGTACTAAAGCCGGGCCATTTATGCTTCAACGAGGAATAAATACACTTCTTTGGGGCCATGCACACCCACCACCAATGTTTTTTCAATATCTGCCGTACGGCTTGGGCCGGTAGCAAAGGTGATCAGGGAAGGAAGATGGTTGCCGTATTTATCTTTTGCCGCCTGCAAGGCATCCTTTATATCATACACCAATTGGCTGGTATAGGCAATACAAATATGAACAGGTGCATAAACGCTGACACTGCGGCCACTGCTCTGTGCTGTACTCATCACTATAGAACCTGTTCTGGCTACCAGGTATTCACAGCCGGTAATAGAAACATCACATCCGGCAAGATCATTTTTTACCACCCTGTCTGATAGTTGTGCTGAAACTGATTCGATGAGTTTATCTTCCACACAATACACTTTCTGCCAGTCTTGTTTTTTTACCAGGCTGCCCAATTGAAAAGCAAGTTCCTGCCGGTTAATACAGTAAATAAATTTCCCCTGCAATTGGGTAAACTGCTCAGCGAATTCAATCTCAGGTTCCTGCTGCAAGGGCTGAAAAACAGTATTTGTTCCTTCACTCTGCGGAAAAGGCAAAGGCGTTGAATGACTCAACGCCTTGCGGATTCTTTTGAGAATATTTTCTTTTGAAGGAGAAACATTCATATTGTTGGGTTAAAGAGAAGGGGCAAGACCAATATTTCCTGCCTGTTCATCTGTTGATTTTTTTTCATCCGTCTGATGTATGATAATTGCTGATTCTCCCAATGATGGCTGAACAGCCGTTTCATCCACCGACAGCGGTTTCTTTTCCCCGAAGGGACGTTTACCAATCAATGCTTCCACATCACTCTGGAACAATACTTCCTTTTCCAACAGTGCATTGGCCAGTTTTTCCACTTCTGTTTTTTTCACGGTCAACAGGTCTTTCGTTTTTTCATACGCTTCATCGATGAGTTTCCTGACTTCTTCATCAATCAGTTTTGCTGTTTCGTCGGAATAGGGTTTGGTAAAAGCAGTTTCCTGTTGCGGATCGTAAAAACTGATATTACCAATCTTATCATTCATACCATACACAGTAACCATGGAGTAAGCAATTCGGGTGATTTGTTGCAGGTCGTTCTGGGCGCCGGTTGAAATTTTACCAAAGAAAATTTCTTCACTGGCCCTTCCGCCGAGTGTCATACATATCTGATCGTTAAGCTGGTCTGTATTATATAAATACTGCTCCTTGGGAGTGTATTGTGCATAGCCCAGTGCTGCAGTTCCCCTTGGAACAATAGTAACTTTCAGCAAGGGATAAGCATGTTCAAGGAACCAGCCGCAAATAGCATGGCCCGCTTCGTGGAAGGCAATAATCTTTTTTTCTTCCGGAGAAATGATCTTGTTCTTTTTCTCCAAACCTCCAATCACCCTGTCTACCGCATCCTGAAAATCAGACATATCTACTGCCTCTTTATTTTTCCGGGCAGCTATCAAGGCAGCTTCGTTACATACGTTGGCAATATCTGCCCCGGCAAATCCCGGAGTTTGTTCGGCCAGTTTATGTATATCCAGTGTTTTAGAAATCTTGATTGGTTTCAAATGCACTTTAAAGATCGCTTCACGGCCAACAAGGTCTGGTTTGTCAATAGTTATCTGCCTGTCGAAACGGCCCGGCCGCAACAATGCGGTATCTAATACATCCGGTCTGTTGGTAGCGGCCAATACAATAATCCCGACATCGGTACCAAAGCCATCCATTTCAACCAGCAACTGGTTTAAGGTGCTTTCTCTTTCATCATTACTCATCATAACATTCTTTCCTCTTGCACGGCCAATGGCATCTATCTCATCAATAAATATTATACAAGGCGCTTTTTCTCTTGCCTGTTTAAACAAATCTCTTACCCTGCTGGCACCCACACCTACAAACATTTCCACGAAATCAGAACCACTGAGACTAAAGAAAGGAACCTGCGCCTCACCTGCCACTGCTTTTGCCAGCAATGTTTTACCGGTTCCCGGAGGGCCAACAAGCAATGCTCCTTTAGGTATTTTACCGCCGAGGTTGGTGTATTTTTTAGGATTTTTAAGGAAATCAACTATTTCCATCACTTCTACTTTTGCTTCATCCAGTCCGGCCACATCAGCAAAAGTGATATTTACTTTAGTGCCTTTATCAAATAAAGTAGCTTTTGATTTACCGATGCTGAATATACCACCGGGACCACCGCCCCCGCCAGCACCACCACCCATTTTGCGCATCAGCAATATCCAGATACCAATAAATAATAATACAGGTAAGAGGAACTGAAGAATACCTCCAAAAATATCCCGCTCAGTATCTGCAGATCCCACATTCTTTACATCCGTATGGTCGTTATAGAACTTACGCATATCATCCTTGAAAGAATCGCCGGACACAATCTTGAAGTGCATATGAGGGCCTTCTTTCGAAATTTTTCCGGTTACTCCTTTCTTTAAATCACTTTCATATTTGCGAAGGCTGTCCTGCTTTATGGTGACCCTTACAACATTGCGGTTACTGATAACAACATATTTTTCTACATCTCCGTTATTGAGTAAAACTTCAAACTTGTTCTGATCAATTTGGCTTGAATTAGGAGATAGCGGGCTGAAAACCTGGAATCCGATCAGCAATGCAAAAATGATAGCATATATCCAGTAGATGCTGAATCTCGTCCCTTTTTTAGGAGCCTGTGGATCATCTCCTCCCGGCCGGTTTTCAAATCTCTGGGGTCTTCTCTCGTTTCTGTTATTTGATTCTTGTGACATATTTTTTAGTATTCCTGCTAATTAATCATTATCCGTGTAAAAAGTTGAAAAGAGCAGGATATTTAACATTAATCGTTGTGTTCCTGTTCTGCCGCATCACTCCACATTTCTTCCAGCCTGTAAAATTTCCTGTTTTCCGGCAGCATTATATGCACCACCACATTCACATAATCAATCAGCACCCAGTGCAGTTTGTTATACCCTTCATGATGATAAGGCCCTTCTTCACATTTTTCTTTTACCTTATTCTCCACATTTTCTGCAATGGCCCTTACCTGCGGCTGGCTATCTGCTTCACAGATAATAAAAAAATCAGCCACTGCTTCATTTATTTTTCTCAGGTCAAGGGAAATAATATGTTGTCCCTTTTTTTCTTGTATTGCAGCAATGATGGTTTTGATGATTTTTGAACTTCTCGTTAACCTCTTTGCACCTGGCCGTCCTTCGGACAAGCTCTTTTTTTTGCGGTTGGTCAGTAATGCCAATTGTTCCAAATATTGAGAGTGTTTGGTTTCCAGTTTATGTTTACTTTGCCAAAAATAGCAATTAATTGCCACAACAATCTGCCGCAAACCCTATTGGCCTGCCATTTATTGAACTGCAATCAGTTGACAGTACCAACAACTATGCCCGTCAGCAAATTTCTGCAGTTTCCCTGCCGGAGAGGCAGTGCCTTCCATTACATGGTCTTACTGTTTTTACTCATGAGCAACTGGCTGGTAAGGGGCAGAGGAGCAGGGTTTGGTCTTCTGAAAAAGGTGCAAATATTGCTATGAGTATTGTGATAAAACCAATAGCATTAAAGCTTACACAACAATTTCAACTGAGTGCCTGTGCAGCGGTAGCCGTGCATGAGTTCTTCAGGAATTATGCGGGAGATAATACAAAAATCAAATGGCCCAACGACCTGTATTGGCAGGACAGAAAGGCAGGTGGTATTTTGATTGAGAATACTGTCGGGAGTACAGCCTCGGGAGCCGGAAACTGGGACTGGGCAATTATTGGTATTGGTATTAATATTAACCAGGTTGTGTTTCCCTCTTTTTTGCCCAACCCCGTTTCTTTAAAACAGATATGCGGCAAAAACTTTGAACCGGTGGAACTGGCAAAAGAAGTTTGTTTTAGCCTCGACAAGTATTTTCAACTGCTCACCACTGAAGGTTTTGAAGATATTTATTCAGCCTATATTTCCAATTTGTACAAACGAAATAAGAAGGCGAAGCTGAAGAAAGGGAGCAGGGTGTTTGAAGCGGTTGTAAAAACCGTCACCCCTTCAGGAAGGCTGCTGGTGCAGCACGCCATAGAAGAAGAGTTTGATTTTGGAGAAGTGGAATGGGTAGTTTAAACAATCTCCGTTTTTTGCAACAAAAAAGTTTCCTTTTCACTTTGCCTGGCTTCTGCTTCAAATTTATTATTGTAATAGCCCTTTCGCATCCATTCAAAAAGATACCTTGCAATAAAGCCGGCAAAACCGTATTGTTTGTATTGCTGCACATGCTTCAGCTCATGGCAAACCCAGTTCTTGTCTTTTAAAAATTCTTCCCTGCTTGTATTGTGCAGGTGAATAGTGGATCCAAAAACAATAGCCACTTTACCGGCTTTCAGTTTTGCGGCAGCCAAACGTGCTACCCATGAATTTTCTTTTATCCTGACTTTCATTGTTACAAAGACTGAACAACCGGCTTACGGGTTGCAAAGAAGGTTTCCGTATGGTTTATTGCAAGTAAAAAGGTATTATTAAACATGAAAAAACAAAAAATATAATCACAGGTTATTGAGTTCATCCTCAGACAGTCCCCTAAACTCAGCATTTTTATTAGCCCTTACATACTGAAACCCTTTTATAACAAACAGACAAAACAGGAATAAATGCTATTATTGCCAGTTCCGTAATATAGAAGTAAAATATGCAAAAGGGAGATGATACGGTATGATAATATGAAAACGAAGCCCAGAATCATTTTCTGCTCTTTTCTCACCACAATGTAAATTTTCTGGAAATAGTAAAGCCCCAGCGAAACTGACCTTTGCCCCATGTTGTAATAGTGCGGGGAATAAAACGATTTTCTAATATTTCTGTGGCATTTGTAAAGTTCAGCCGGAAGATATGCCCGGAAGTCAGTATTTCAAACCCTACTCCCAGTGGGTCAAAGAATTTTATATTCTCATTCACCATAAAAGAATCCTTGCTGGCCCCGCTGCGGAAAGAATGAAAATAATCCACAATCATATTCAGTCTGTTGGCCACTAACGGTAATTTGACAGCGCCGCCCAGTGCAAACATATTTTTCTGATCATAAGAAACAGAATGACCTCTTGTCATAAACGTTGGATTCAGTTGCACACTTACTTTTCCCGTCTTCCTGGCCAGTATTAGTTGCCATATATTACTGGTACGGTCGCCAAGGTTCTTAAAACTGTTGTCCTGGTTATCAAACACATTACTTTTTTGTGATGAAATAACGACATTGGCATAAACAGCTATTGACAGCGGGTGAGACGGATCATTTTCCTGTTGCTGGGTTATTTGTTGTTTTATTCCTATTTCCCAAAGTTGTTGTATTAACCCTGCTCCCTTGTCTCTTGCCATCACGAGGTCTGTATGATGACCTAACCCGATATGAAAGCCAATGCGGATATCGGCTGCATTATCCAGTCCAAAAAAACGTTTAATCCCACCATTGCTCCCGGCAAGATCTCCAAAATTATGAGTGATATTAAAATCCAGTTTCCCCTTGCCGGTAACTTCCGTAGTACGGGCATTGATTGTTTTTGTTGAATTAAAAATCCTTACAGTATTAGTTCCCGTTGCATTGTCCTGTGCAGATAAAAAGGAAGAAATAAGGAGCCCGGTCGGTAAAAAAAAATACCTCATATGTTGTTTTATTTATGCAGAAATAATCGTTTATAAGCTATGCCGGGTTGCTTACAGCCAATGGAAATATAAGAGAGAGTTTATTTACTCAATGAGGCCACTATCTCCTCTGCATGAGCTTTGTTTTTTGGCCGCAGGAATATCTTTTGGATAATCCCTTTTTCATCAATAACAAAAGTAGTGCGAAGCACACCCATATACTTGTGGCCAAACATTTGCTTTTGGTCCCACACACCATACTTTTCCAGAATTTTATGTGCGGGGTCAGCAATCAGTATGAAAGGCAGGTTGAATTTTGCTTCAAACTTTTTATGTTTTTTTGGATCGTCTGGACTTACACCTAACACTTCAAAACCATTTTTCTTTAATAAGCCATGGTTATCCCGCAGGTTACAGGCTTGTATGGTGCAGGTAGGTGTATCATCTTCGGGATAGAAATACAAGACCAGTTTTTTGCCTTTAAAGCCGCTCAATGAAACTTTTTTACCATTCTGATCTGTCCCGGAAAATCCAGGGGCTATATCGCCTTCTTTCAACGTTATCATAGTTTATCTTTTCTTCTTTGAAGAAGGTTTCTTTGCTGCAGTTTTTTTCTTTGCATTACCAGATTTTCCCAATGATTTCCTTTTGGGCGGCAGAGGGATATAGTGTCCCCTTTTAAACCACCATGTTTTAGCCGTTACATTACCTGCCAGGTCTTCCACAGTCACTTTCAACTCATGAAGTCCGTAAGGGCAATGTTCATCAAATTTATAAATCCAGTTTCTTGTTTTATCATTGGAAAAACGCAGCCATTGTCCGTTCAGCTCGGCTCTGAATTTTTTTATCACTCCAAAATTATCTTCCGGCGAAAAAATAATGCGGTTTGCAGCACTAAGGTTTATGGTATCGCCTTTACCTAATTCATCCAGTTCAGGCGGCAGAGTATCCAGGAATAGCTGGAACGAACCAAAATCATCAAAGCTGGCTGTCGCCCATTCCTCTTTCCAGATGGCTTTACGCACAGATTTGCTGTTCCGGTAACTGCGTTGTACCAGCACTTTATCCTTCCATGCTTCAGGCACTGTTTTAAACGGTTTGATAGCAACGGAAAAATCTTCATGCACGGGAACAGATGCATCATTTACCTGGTGCATCGCCGATAATGCATTGGCCGGAACAGTATTGCTGGTAAAATAGTATGCTCTTACCGAATCATACAAGCTGCCATCTGTCAGTTGTATTTCAAAATCGGGCCTCAATAGCCGGCTTGCCCTGTTGGGCGAAAAATATACTGCATCATTGGGATGCACAGAAGTTTTTGCAAGGCTATCATTATACTGCAGTTGAAAATTTATCTGCGAATTATTTCCATTGGCATCTTTTACATCAATTCGTATTTTATGCAAAGAAGTGTCTGTTAAAACCAATACTCCGTCACCATTCAGTTTCTTATAAGCTGCTCCAGCGTTCCCCGGTAACATAGACAGATGCTGTAACCATGAACCTCCATTATGCCTGTGCTGGTAGTCGATATGGGCATTCATATACACTGTTTCTGCATAGTCAATACTATCCAGAACAAATGATAGCAGTGGCAAACTATCAACAGATAACCTGGCTGAATAAATGCCATTCGGGTTGGTGGAACCTGAAACCCTGTCGTAAGCCTGTAAAGCAAAACTGATCCTGGTGAAACCGGTTTTCATTACCGGTAATTTGGGAATGATATAGCCACTGTCTGTATTCTTTAATGGGAAAAAAACAGGTGATTGTTCAAATACACTTTTGTTCCTGTCGTATGCGGCCAGTTTAACCAATGCTGGTGGAATATTATCTGCAACAACAAATCCAAATAATAAGGGATTAAGTCTTTTGGTTGTTTTGGTATCTATTATTTCAAAATGCAGGTGGGGGCCTTGTGAGCCACCTGTGTTACCACTATAAGCAATGAATTGCCCTTTATTAACCGGAAATTTTTCTTTAGGAAAATCTAATTCTACTGCCCATGATTCCAGTTTATACTGCTGTTCCGTTACATACTTCTCCAACTCCGGATAAAAATCATTCAGATGTCCATACAAGGTGGAGAAGCCATTGGGATGATTGATAACAATAAAGCGGCCGAAACTCTGGGGCCGGATGCCCACTTTGGAAATATAACCCGGGGCAGCGGCCACTACCGGCAAGTTTTCCTTTTGGCTGGTACGTATATCCAAACCCATATGCCAGTGGCTGGGACGCAATTCGCCAAAATTGGCAGACAATTCAATGGGTATTCCCAAAGGATTGCGGAAGTAATTTTTTGGATAAGACGGTAACTGTGCACTTGCATACAATCCGCAACAAATCAATAGTATAATCAGTAAATAAATATGCAGACGCATAAGCAAAAATAGGCTCATACGCTGAAAAACGAACCCTTTCAAATGTGGTTACTTATTTTATTGAGTTATCCTTTTTTGTGCTTTGAAGTTAGGGATTATGATCTTTATGGAATATTATTTGCATATGCGAGTGCTTTTAAAGCCGCTTCTTATTCATCAAAAATAATATTTCACATTATGAAACTCTAATTCGAAGAATTTTTGCATTAACCACAATCTTTTTTAATGAATATTTTTGTGAGCAGTTGGTCTGCACAGCTGATAAACGTTTCTGAAACCATAGACTAAACTAATCTAATATCGAACCAGGTTAAAGTTGAAGTTGATAAACCTGTTCTTTAAGAAAAATTATCCTGAAACCCTCTGATTCCCCTAATTTTGCGCAATTTGTTCACCCACCCCCGCCCCTCTCAGGAGGGGATAAAAAAAATGCCTAAAGACAATTCAATTAAATCGGTTCTTATTATCGGCTCAGGCCCTATCATTATCGGACAAGCATGTGAATTCGATTACTCCGGCACCCAGGCAGCCAGAAGCCTTAGGGAAGAAGGAATTAAAGTTATTCTTATTAATAGCAACCCGGCTACCATTATGACTGACCCTATGATAGCAGACCGGGTTTACCTTTTGCCGCTGACCGTTGAAAGCATTGAACAAATTTTACAGGAAAATGAAATTGATGCTGTATTGCCCACCATGGGAGGACAAACAGCTTTGAATCTTGCCAAAGAAGCGGAAGATCTTGGTCTCTGGAAACAATATCATGTGGAATTGATTGGTGTGGATATAAAAGCCATTGATAAAGCAGAAGACCGGGAAAAATTTCGTCAATGGATGATTACATTGGGAGTTCCTGTAGCTATAGCCAAAACAGCCAATTCATTTTTGGAAGGAAAAGAATTTGCGCAACAGATAGGATTTCCCCTGGTAATCCGTCCTTCTTTTACACTTGGAGGTACAGGTGGCAGTTTTGTACATGATAAAGATGATTTGGATGAAGCCCTGAACCGTGGTTTACAGGCCTCGCCGATACATGAAGTACTGGTGGAAAAGGCAGTATTGGGATGGAAAGAGTTCGAGTTAGAACTACTGAGGGATTCAGCAGACAACGTATGCATAATCTGTACAGTAGAAAATTTCGACCCAATGGGTGTTCATACAGGTGATTCTATTACCGTGGCCCCTGCAATGACTTTGAGTGACACCGGTATGCAATTAATGAGAAATACAGCCATCAAAATGATGAGAGACTTGGGGAATTTTGCCGGTGGTTGTAATGTCCAGTTTGCTTTGAATCCTGATACGGAGGAAATCATTGCCATAGAAATTAATCCAAGGGTGAGCCGTTCATCTGCACTGGCAAGTAAAGCAACTGGTTATCCTATTGCAAAAATTGCAGCTAAACTGGCAATCGGGTATAACCTGGATGAATTGGAAAATCAAATCACCAAAACAACTTCAGCCTATTTTGAACCCGCCCTGGATTATGTAATTGTAAAAATACCCCGCTGGAATTTTGACAAATTCAAAGGCGCTGATAATACATTAGGATTACAAATGAAAAGTGTGGGAGAAGTAATGGCTATTGGCAGAAGTTTTACAGAAGCTATTCAAAAAGCTTGTCAGAGTCTTGAAAATAATGCGGTAGGATTAGGCTATTATGGTAAAAGCCTGATGCAGGCAGAAGGATTATTGGAATATATTAAAAAGCCGTCATGGGATCGCATTTTCCGCATTAAAGACGCTTTAATGGCTGGTATTTCTGTGGGTACCATTTCAAAAGCAACAAATGGAATTGACAGGTGGTTTCTTTATGAAATTCAAAAAATCGTAAATCTTGAAAAAGAGATTGCAAAATATGATCTCGATAGTTTACCCCTTGAACTACTGAGAGAAGCAAAAGTAAACGGTTTTAGCGATGAGCAGATCAGCCATATTATAGAACACGGTCATGAGGAAGATGTTTATAATAAAAGAAAAGCCGCAGGGATAACAAGAGTGTACAAAATGGTGGATACCTGTTCAGCTGAATTTGAAGCAAAAACTCCTTATTTCTATTCTACTTTTGAAGGTGGTAACAGCAACGAGAGCAAGGTCTCAGACAAAAAGAAGATTATTGTACTTGGTAGCGGCCCCAACAGAATTGGTCAGGGCATTGAGTTCGATTACTGCTGTGTACATGGTTTATTAGCTATAAAAGAATGCGGTTATGAAGCCATCATGGTAAATTGTAACCCGGAAACGGTAAGTACTGACTTTGACATGGCAGATAAGCTTTATTTCGAACCTGTATACTGGGAGCACTTGTGGGAAATTATCGAACATGAAAAACCGGATGGAGTGATTGTGCAGTTGGGAGGCCAGACTGCCCTAAAGCTTGCTGAAAAACTCCAAGAGAAAGGAATAAAAATCATCGGTACCTCTTTTGACAGTTTAGATATTGCCGAGGACCGTGGCCGTTTCAGCGATATGCTGAAAGAACTGGAAATACCTTACCCTGATTATGGTACCGCCTGGTCAGTAGATGATGCGATTAATGTTGCCAATAAAGTAGGTTACCCGGTACTGGTCCGGCCTTCGTATGTGCTGGGGGGCCAGCGAATGAGAATTGTACTGAATGATGATGAAGTAGAAAAAGCCGTAGTGAGTTTGTTAAAACATATTCCCGGCAATAAAATTTTGATTGATCATTTTCTCGACCGTTGCCAGGAAGCAGAGATAGATGCCATCTGTGATGGTGAAAAGTTTCACGTCATGGGCATCATGGAGCATATTGAACCGGCAGGTATTCATAGCGGGGATAGCAATGCAGTACTGCCTGCTTTCAATCTCTCTCCGTTGGAGATTCAGGACATGGTGGATTATGCCAAAAAGATTGCGCTGGCATTGAAGGTAAAGGGGCTGATTAATATTCAGTTCGCTATTAAGGACACCAAAGTATATGTGATAGAAGCTAACCCCAGGGCATCCCGGACTACTCCTTTTATTGCCAAAGCTTACAACAAACCTTACCTGAATTATGCTACCAAAGTAATGCTTGATGAAATGAAAGTTTCGGATATCCCGGAAGGAAAGCACCTGGATGGTTTTGCTATTAAAGAACCTGTATTCAGTTTTGATAAATTCCCGGGAGTGAGCAGGGAACTGGGGCCAGAAATGAAATCCACAGGAGAAGCGATCCGTTTTATCAAAGATCTACGTGATCCTTACTTCCGAAAATTATATAAAGACAGGAGTATGTACCTGAGTAAATAGCCTCAGATTTCAACGATCCCGTTTTTGATAGCATACATGGCAAGGCCTACCCGGCTATGTACTTTTAATTTATAACAAAGTGATTGCCTGAAATCATCCACTGTACGGGTGCTGAGAAACATTTTGGCTGCAATGTCCTTATAAGCAAACTCGGTACAGGTCCAACGCAGAAATTCTTTTTCCTTTTCATTTAGTACAATTTCTTTTTCATCAGAAGCAATACTGTTATGCAGACCGGTTACCAGTTTCTCAGAAACAAATTCAGACAGGTAATAATCTTTTTCCATCAGGGATGTTAAAGCGGACTTCAGTTCATTTGCATCCGTATTTTTTAATAAATACCCTTTGGCCCCCAGCCTGAACATTTTTATGATAGTCTTTTCATCACTAAGCATTGTCAATGCAAGTACTTTTATTTGCGGGTACGTTTTATGCAGCCATTGCGCTGTTTCAAAGCCATCCATTTCCGGCATGTTCACATCCAGCATCACAATATCCGGAAGCGTTTGCAGCGCCATCATCGTTTTCATTTCCTTTCCATTACCGGCTTCAAAAATTACCGTGAAATCATCAAATGTGTTTACAAGCCTTGCAAGTGCGTTGCGCATCAGGCTGTGATCATCAATAATAGCTACTGAAGTTTTTCTTTTCGTCCTGGCCATGGTTTTAGTCTTACTGCGAAGGTAATTTTATCAAAACAGATGTACCAATTCCGGGCTGACTTTCAATTTTAAGTCTTGCCCCAATGATACTGGCCCTGTTATACAGGCTCCTTAGTCCCACCCCGCTTCCGGGAGTGCTGTTTCGCAGTTTATCATTGATATTAAAACCCCGGCCATTATCTTTCATTTCCATTTCGAAATAATCATCCTGGTACCGTAGTCTTACCACCAGTACGCTTGCCCCTGAATGTTTCAGCGAATTATTAAGGGTTTCCTGGAATATTCTGAAAAGAAAAATAGCTTTCTGGCTGTCAAAGGAACACTCTTCCCCTTCTGAATGAAAATCCACCTTGATAATACCTGCATTATTAATTGCCTCCAGTTCAAACCGGATTGATTCTTCCAACCCCAGATCAATAATCCGTTCCGTATGCAGACTTTTAGTAAGATTGGAAAGATCGGACACCGCTTTATGCAATACTTTCTGCGAGTTCATGATCATGTCGTAGGCTTTGTGGTCTTTTTCAATCGGTAGTGCTGAAAGTGTTATTTTAACCACTGAAAGTAGCTGGCCAATATTATCATGAAGCTCCTGTGCAATTGTTTTAAAAGTATTCTCCTGTATCTCCAGTTGGGATAGCAATGCCTCTTTTTCATACTGGTCCTTCATTCTCAGTATTTCTTTTTCCTGTTTTTGCTGCCTGCGCTGGTATAACAAAAGAATGGTAACAATAAACCCTACCAGCATTAGCCCCAGGATGATACCTATGATGGTGACAAAGTATATTTCCGGGTTTTGCTGCATAAGAAAGCTATAGTGAACAATGAGTATAAAAAAATATTCAATATGATAAAAATATCTCCAAAACTTTTAATCATCCATTTAAAGCGAGCCCAAAAATTTATAAAAGCATAAAGTGGAAATCCGCAACAATAAAAAAATAACAATCCGGAACAAATCCAAAAAGCTGGGTTTTTGGTTAGATTTACATATTTAGGTTGTTTGAAAAGCTCTAAAAAATAATATATGCAAGCAGCAACAATTAATAAGCAACCCAGTGAATAAGTAACTGTGTGAAAAGCCCTCATTCCCTGAACAAAAAGAATATTAACCGTAGAAGCTGTTATATAAATGGCTCCGGCCAATATCATTATTAACTTTGCTCTCCCATACCGGATAATGCTACTAATAAACACCAAATAAAAAGAAAATTCAAAAACAGAAAAGAAGTTATAAATGAAAAGGTTATTTCTCCCTGTGTAGTATAGATAAGATCCAATAAATTCAGCTACGAGAGTTAAAAATAGAAAAGGAGGAAAAAGCTTCAAATAACTATCTGTTTGATTATAATAAACCTTCAGGCTTACCAGGAAACTTAAAGTGATAAAATAAACATAGAGGGGCAAAAAGTTCATAAAAACTATTATGGGCTAAATTAAAAAAATAAAACCTCACTTTGCAGAGAGGTTTTAAAGAGAGAGATATAAGATGTCGCCCTAAACGACTACAATTCCTTCTTTTCCTTTATCTATAATTGTAACTCCTATTCCGCCAAAATCATCGCCTGATTGGCAGAGTGGAGGACACAATCTACCAACATTATAAGCCAGTATGGTATTACCCGTTTCCCCGCTTATATACATATCCTTGTTTACTTCACCATTTATTGTATCCTTCGTTTTTGTAGCCACCAACACTACAGTTTGCCTGTCCTGGTACAAAGTTTTAGGGGCATGCTCTTTGTCATAGGCGCCAAAATACATTTTAATACCATCCCCACCATGGTCTTTTACCAATTGGAGAAACTCTTCCAGTTCTTCTACGCTATACCAAACACTCAGCGAATCTTCTTTTCCGATATGCTTTGAGTTTTGGATCCAGCGTTCCCTTTTGTAGTTACTGATAATTCTATTTACATGTTCAGAATTTACAAGCTTGCCAGCTTTTGCAGATTGTTGTTTAGTTGTACACATAGCTCTTTTTTTTCAGGTGAATTAATTAATTACCTGCTAAAGCTATTATTCATTTTCAGCAAAAAAATATGCTAATTAAGTTTTAATCAACTAATTATAAATTAAATATATTTGTATTATGTAGATTTACAGTCTTTAGTACTCACCGCCCTGAAAAATACCGTAGTATTAATGAAAAAAATGTTATAAAACAGAAAAATTTGACCGTAGAAATATTAATATTTCAGGGGGAAAAAAAGAATATCGTAAAGAAGTGCCGGTTTCATCCGGCAAATATCAGAGAAAAGAAATAGAAATTATTTTGTGCCGCTGTTATACAGCCATTCCAGCTACCTAAATATGAATAAAGAAATCAAAATCTTAATCAGCCGCTTAGAAAATACAAATACAGGCGAGCCCTGGTTTGGCAGGGCGGCGTACCAGATATTGGAAGAAGCAGATGAAAAAAAAGTCTTTATTAAACCCGGCGGCACGGAACATTCGATGATTGAATTGCTTTATCATATGATTACCTGGGCCGATTTTACTTTAAAGCGAATTGAAAAAGATTCTGTACAGGATCCGGCAGTTTCTGAAAAGATGGACTGGCCGCATATCGATCACCGGATGCATACATGGAAAAAGGGAATTACAGAATTTAAATCTATTCAAAAAAAAATAATTATCCGGCTGAAAAAGAAAGAAGATTCATTTCTCCAGGAAACAGTTGACTACCGAAAATATAATTTCCACTTCCTGATAAATGGTATGATCGAACATAATATCTACCACCTCGGACAAATTGCTTATTTGCATAAGATGCTCAAATGATTTATACCCGGAAAGTAGTATTGCCTGTAACAAAATAGCTGCGTACTTTTCTATATGGCTTTATATGGCACCTGGTTTTGGAAAAAAATACCTTTTCTTAAATTACTTATCCCCCTGATGGCGGGAATCCTGGCACAATGGCATATTCAACCAGGCGCTAAACTATGGTGGATATTTCTGCTAACAGGAGCCTTTATTATCGCCTGTTTCTTTTTTTCTCCAATATTCAGCCGTTTCAAATTTTCGATTTTCTCAGGCATAGCCACATTCATCATCTTCGCTTCAACAGGGGCATTGCTGACTTTACAAAAAGACATCCGAAATGACAAGTTATGGTTCGGAAATTATTATACAGAAAACGATGTTCTTGTCGGCTCATTGAATGAACCTCCGGTCGAAAAAACTAAATCTTTTAAAGCCAATGCAATTATCCATTATCTGATAAAAGATAGAGTGATAAAACCGGTAACAGGAAAAATTATTATTTATTTCAGAAAAGATTCCTTATTTCAGCAAACTACCTATGGCACACAAATCATCTTTAAAAAACCATTACAAGAAATCAAAAACTCCGGGAACCCCGGCGGCTTTGACTACAAACGTTATTCACTTTTCCAGGAAATAACCCACCAGGTTTTCCTGCAGCCTGATGAATTCGAAATCATAACTGAGAAAAAAGAGGGCTGGTTAAAAAAAATCATTTTCAAATCGAGAAAGAATGTGCTGGGCATTTTGCGTAAATATATAAAAGAGGAGAAAGAACTGGGCCTGGCAGAAGCATTATTGATCGGCTATAAAGATGATCTGGACCAATCCCTTGTGCAATCATATACCAACACAGGGGTGATACACATCATTGCCATTTCCGGTTTACATCTTGGATTGATTTACTGGCTACTCGTTTTACTGCTCAAGCCACTGCGGAGAAACAGGAAAACAAAATGGCTGAGCCCGGTCCTCGTCATTACAGGTTTATGGGCTTTCAGTTTATTAGCCGGAGCACAACCCTCTGTTCTCCGTTCGGCTCTAATGTTCAGTTGTATTGTATTGGGAGAATCCTTCTCCAGGAAATCATCTATCTACAATACAATGGCTGTTTCTGCCTTTATTTTATTATGTTATAATCCATACTGGCTGTGGGATGTAGGGTTTCAATTGTCTTATGCAGCCGTACTGAGTATAATTATTTTCATGCGTCCAATCTACAATTGGTTTTATATTAAAAATAAAATTCTCGATTTTATTTGGAAGCTGAATGCTGTTACGATGGCTGCGCAGGTACTTACAATTCCATTGGGGATTTACCATTTTCACCAGTTTCCCTCCTCTTTTATTTTAACAAATTTCCTGGCTGTTCCTTTATCCAGTATGATCCTGATTGGTGAAATATTGCTTTGTATTGTCTCCTTTATTCCTTCAGTTGCCCTGTTCATCGGAAAGATAATTTCCTGGCTTATCTGGCTGATGAATACATATGTTGAAAGAATTGAAATGATCCCATTTTCACTTTGGGATGGTCTGCAAATCAGCCTTACACAGGTTATTTTTCTTTTATTTTTTGCTTCAGGAATAAGTTATTGGTTAATGGAGAAATCTAAGAATGGACTAAAGATGGGAATAGCAAGTTTATTTCTCTTTTTAGCTGAAAGAACCATTTCATTCATAAAAGCAGAACAACAACAAAAGGTCATTGTATATAATGTACCTCAGAAAAGAGCTATTGATTTTATTGCTGGAAGAAACTATCGGTTTGTTGGCGACAGCGATCTGCTAATAGATGGATTTACCCGTAATTTTCACCTGAAGCCTTCCCGTATTCTTTACCGGATAAAAAGTACAGATTCACTTAGCAATTTTCTATTAACTGAAAACTATATTTCTTTTCAGGACAAAAAGGTTTTATTTCTGGAGAAAGCTGTCTCATTTTTACCGAACACCGATAAGCCTGTTGTTGACTTGCTTATCCTTTCCGGGAATCCCAAATTATATATGAAAAAACTGGCGGGTTCACTTGAAATAAAACAAGTAGTATTTGACGCCTCAGTACCTGCCTGGAAAACTAATTACTGGAAAAGAGATTGCGATTCCCTGCATATTCCCTGGCATGATGTTACCACAAAAGGGGCTTTTGTCATGAAGGTGAATTAAGTTAGTTTTGCGGCCTGCCTGCCGGAACTTTAGTGAAAGCATGGCCCTTGCGATTTGCCTGCCTCTCAACTCCTTAATTATTATGAACAAGAAGATTCAATCAGCACTTATTTCTGTTTTTTACAAAGATGGACTGGAGAACATAGTACAACTGTTGGCGGATAACGGCGTAACTATTTACAGTACCGGCGGTACGCAAACTTTTATTGAAAAACTGGGACTGAAAGTAGTACCTGTGGAAGACCTGACAACTTATCCTTCTATACTTGGTGGCAGGGTAAAAACTTTGCACCCTTCAGTGTTTGGCGGCATACTGGGCAAACGGGATGATAATACCCATGTGCAGGAAATGAAGCAATACAATATCCCGGAGATTGATCTGGTGATTGTTGATTTATACCCTTTTGAAGAAACGGTGGCTTCTACTGATGATGAGAAAGCGATTATTGAGAAAATTGATATCGGTGGACCATCAATGATCAGGGGTGCCGCCAAGAATTTTAAAGATGTAGTAGTGATCGCTGCCAAAAAAGATTATACCACTCTCGAAAACCTATTGAAAGAACAAAAAGGAGAAACGACCCTTGAACAAAGAAAAACATTTGCAGCTAAAGCTTTCGAAGTAGTAGCTCATTATGATGTGGCGATTGCCAAATATTTCAACCCGTCAGCATCCCTTTACTTTTTGGAATCTATTCCTTATCCAAAAGCCATGAGGTATGGAGAAAACCCGCATCAATCCGGAGTTTTCTATGGTGATCTTAGTAAATTATTTGATCAGTTGAATGGAAAAGAACTTTCCTACAATAACCTGGTAGATGTGGATGCAGCCATACAGCTGATAAAAGAATTCAGTGAAACAACTTTTGCAATTATAAAACACACAAATGTTTGCGGTGTAGCCCAAAGGCCAACTGTAAAAGAGAGTTGGGATGCTGCATTGGCCGGCGACCCGGAAAGTGCTTTTGGAGGAGTGCTGGTATGTAATGGCACAATTAATAAAGCAACGGCAGATGCAATTAATGAAATATTCTTTGAAGTACTTATAGCTCCGGCTTTTGATACAGATGCATTGGCTGTTTTGAAGTCAAAAAAGAACCGGATTTTGCTGCAGTTGAAATCTCAGCAAGCTGCCAGTGAACAATACAAATCTTTGCTAAATGGTGTGTTGATACAAGGTATAGATGAAGGAAATTATACCGAATGGAAAGAAACAGGCGGCAGAGAAACAACCGATACTGAAAAAGCAGATCTTGGTTTTGCCAATCTTGTCTGCAAGCATCTGAAATCAAATGCCATCGCATTGGTAAAAAACAAGCAGCTTATAGGAAAAGGCTGTGGTCAAACAAGCCGGATTGATTCTTTGAGACAGGCTGTAGAAAAAGCAAAGCAATTCAAATTTGACCTGACGGCTGCTGTCATGGCAAGTG
Organism: Chitinophagaceae bacterium; assembly: GCA_044221225.1. Lineage (GTDB taxonomy): Bacteria > Bacteroidota > Bacteroidia > Chitinophagales > Chitinophagaceae > JJ008. The sequence continues at coordinate 43,665 of JBGAPQ010000005.1, read as the reverse complement.
ATGCCTTCTTTCCTTTTAATGATTGTGTGCAGTTGGGACATGAAGCAGGTATTACCGCTTTTATTCAACCGGGTGGTTCTATAAGAGATAATGACTCTATTGAATATTGTAAAAAAAATAACCTTGCAATGGTGATAACAGGTATGCGGCATTTTAAACATTAATGAATTTTTTCGACTTTCATAAAACCATAGTTCAATCATCTGCTGATTCATTAAAGAAACTGGCGGTATTCAATCCGCTTACCATTCATAAAAAAGGTACAAGAGTTAAGGCACTCTTTGCCTTAGCATTGGTTTGTGTATTATGGGGCACCACATGGATCGCTTCTAAAGAAGGAGTCCGTCATATGCCTGCACTACAGCTGGCTGGCCTCCGGCAATTACTTGCAGGAATTATATATGTGAGCTTTTTCCTGATCAAAGGTTCCAGTTTACCAAAAGGGAAAGAATGGATACCAGTATTAGTATTAAGTTTTCTGAACTTCATTATGAGTAATGGACTTAGTACTTGGGGTGTAAAATATATCTCTGCCGGTCTTGGATCAATTATGGGAGCTATATTCCCTTTGTGGCTCGTCGTAATCGGCCTCTTTGTTTCTAAAGAAAAAATTCCCGTAAAAGCTATTGTTGGATTGCTGCTTGGCTTTGCCGGCGTTTGTATCATTTTCTACGACCATCTGCATGATTTTTTAAATGCTGATTTTCGATTCGGCATTATTCTATCATTGATCGCTACGTGGACATGGGCATTCGCTACTCTTTATACCAAAAAACAGGCAGCAAGCTTTAATCCTTATTTCAGTTTGGGGCTCCAGATGGTGATAGCAGGCTTAAGCCTTTTCTTATTTACGAATATAACCGGAAATGCAGTTCCCGTTTCCGCCATTCCCTGGCAATCATGGGCCGCCATTGCATACCTTATTATTTTTGGTTCACTAATCGCATTTATCTGCTACCTCTATGCCTTACAAAATCTTCCTACTGAGCAAGCTTCAATTTATGCTTATATCAACCCGATTGTAGCTGTTCTTTGCGGTTGGCTGATATTTAGTGAAAAGATTACTATTTATATTACAGTTGGTGGCCTGGTTACCTTACTGGGAGTGTACCTGGTAAACAAAGCATTTAAAGCCGGAGTGCCACCGCCTGAGCAGCCAGAAACTGAAGGTATTTAATACTATTTGCCTGCTATTTCTTTAATGAATGTTGCGTACACATCTCTCCATCCTGCAAATCGTTTATCAGTGCCCAAAAATGTATTGTGCCATATAGTAATTAGTGTGCCGTTTACTCTTTTTACTTCATTATAATACCATTTCATTTCTTCCAGTGCTTTTTGCGGAGAATATTTTTGTTCGTAAAAGGAGTTTGCATCCATATAACAAAAGGGATACAATAATAAGCCGGTTATTTCTTCTCTTTCCAAATCATACCAGCAAAAAGGAGAAGCAACAGAAGCCCTGAAGCCGTTGATACTTCCATATCCCATAGAGAAATCTTCCTTTATCCCTGCTTCTGTTAAATGACGGTACGTTTGCGGTAATGCTAACCGTATAAAATGTTGACGGGAAGATACTATTTCAAACCCGGTCGCTTCTCCTACAATGGTTTTCTCAGCTTTTATCAATGATGGCTCATCTCCGCTTTGCCAGGAGGGATGTACTCCTATTTCATATTTGCTGGCATGTCGCCCTATTAAAACTCTCAAAGCAGCTTTTTCCGGTAAAATATTTCTATCATATCTGCTGGTTCTTTGTGCCACCAGAAAAAAATATCTTGGTTTTAGCCGGAACTCATCATGCAGGCTATCCATCCATTCATAAGAATCAAACGGATCCTGGGCCTTGCCATTTACTACTTTCCTCCTTAGCTCTAGTTTTTTCAACTCTCCCTTCAACAAATCCTTAAGCACTGCTCCGGCAGCTCTCTTCCAGCCCTTATGTTTATAAGAATACGCTTCATCAATATCGTAAGTAGGAAGAAAAGTGAATGCTGAGTGGTGAATAGAGAAAGAAGGAAATTTCTGTTGTAATATCCACTTGAATTCCTGCATCCAGATATTTATTAAAGGCTTATTTAAGAAGCCTTCCCTAAATGCCAGTGAGTTTTCATGACCGTAGCGGCCATACATATCTTTTTGATGCGGTATATACTCCTCATAACGGCTAAGCAGATAGAAAGATGCTGCCAGTAAATCAAACGGGAAATCTCCATTGGTTCTAAAAAAACCTTTGTATTCTGCCACCTCAAAACAATCAATTACCTGCGGATGAATATCCTCCTCAAACAGCAAAGAATGAGGTTTTAACCAAAACTCATCCTGGGTAATTTGTCTATCGCTATAATTTATTCTTGCACCAGTTTCATTTTCATACAAATTCCTGTCTGTAGTGATAGAAATACTCCTGCCCGTCAGGTAATTCCCGATAAAATCGCAGATGTACTGCAGCCTGGGTGTTATTGTCTTACTATATAAAAGCATAATTGCTCAGTCTGGCAAACGAATATACTTATCCGGTCTCAATTAGATTTTTTTTGCCGGATGCATCCTTTTATTTTCAATACCGTCCTCTAAGCTGGGTTGAAAACCTATCGAAACCATTACCAAAAGTGAGAAAGCATTCCGCAATACTATTATTTGCCGTATTTGTTCTGTTCCAGCATGCAAAACAGGCAATATACCTTGAATGTAGTATCGCAAATAAGTATAAATCTCCGGCACAGCAATGCGATTGTGAAAAAAAGGCAGGGTTTGATAAATCAGACTCAAATAAAGACCCTCTCTCAAAGAATCATACTCATATTCATCTTGAAGAACTATTTCAGTTTGTAAAAGAAAATACACCCCACTTTGGTTGTACGTTTCTGCCTGGTAAAAAGTATGGGGCATTTCCGGATGATCTATGCGAAGGAATTACCGTTGAACTGTTCCATCCTCCTTGTGCATAATAGCACCTCACTCAATAACTGGTGTATGCCTGCGGCATACAGTCCTGCATTTGCCTGAACCGGTAAATGCCAGGTAGTTATTTCTATTTATCACTTTATTAAATAACCTCATCAATTTTTTTATGAATAAAATATTCATCTCACTTTGCTTGCTCTTTCCAGCTATAACAATGGCTCAATCAACTATAGAGAAACCAAACATTCTATACGGTATCTGTTCTAAAGATGACCTGTCTGTAGACCCATTTGGAAAATGGTTTATCAGCGGTTATAATGATTATAGTCCCAATACCACAATTACTGATCAGCTCAAAAAACAAAGCATTGATAAAATAAGCATTGAAATTTTTTTTGGCACCTGGTGCGGAGACAGCAAAAGAGAAGTACCCCGTTTTCTCAAACTTCTGCATAACATTTCATTTCCTGAAAAGAAAGTAACATTGATAGGGCTTGGCAATGGTGATTCGCTTTACAAACAGAGCCCTCAGCATGAAGAGGCCGGCAAAGGAATTTTCAGGGTGCCCACATTCATTATTTACAGAAATGGAGTTGAGATAAACCGCATCAATGAATTTCCAGTTCTCTCATTAGAAAGAGACCTGTTGAATATTATCAGCAACGGGCAATATATTCTCAATTACCGTTCTTTTGCAGCTGTAAAGCAATGGTTAACGGAAGGTATGCTCCTTGACAGCAATATCAGTACTGCCGGGTTGGCCCAGCAATTGAGATTACTGGTTAAGAATGAATTTGAGTTAAACAGCTTAGGTTATCTGCTTCTGAATCATGACAAAAAGAAAGAAGCATTGCGGGTATTTCAAATAAATCACTTCTTGTATCCGGAATCTGCGAATGTTATCTCAAGTCTTGGTGAAGGATATTATGAAAATAATGACTTCAAAAAAGCTAGCTCCTTTCTTGAAAAAGCATTGGAAATAAATAAAAAACCAGATGATATTAAAGGTATTCTGGAGATACTATACAAAACAAAAGAGAAAGAAAAACAATAACTGCAATACCGAATCTTCCCTGTTATACAGTAACCCGTAGCAGGGAAGATTTAGTTCTTACCATGTTTCTCTCTCCACAATTCATTAAACGATTTTTTTGGAAACTCCATTTCCCCCCGGTGCTGTTTCCATCCTTTTACCAGGCTATTAACCACCCGGTTCTTAATACTTCCACTGGCAATATTCATCCAGCTTCTGTGCAGCATAGCCATTCGCCATATCTTCCAGGCCATTTTCTCTGTAAAAGAGTTATACCCGCCTTCTACTGTTTCATGCCTGTTTTCCAGCAGCAATTCATGCAGATTGATCTTCACCGCACACACTTCTGTACAATTACCACAAAGAGAGGAAGCATAACTGAGGTGTTTCCATTCTGCCATATCTTTTAAATGCGGCGTTATAACAGAACCGATCGGTCCGCTGTATGTAGAACCGTAAGCATGGCCACCAATATTTTTATAAACAGGACAGGCATTCAAACAAGCCCCACAGCGGATGCAGTATAAGCTTTCTCTTTGTCTTTCATCTGCCAGTATATTTGTACGGCCATTATCCAATAATATCACATACATATCTTCAGGGCCATCTGTTTCATTTGTTTGCCTTGGTCCGGTGATAATTGTGTTGTACACAGTTAGTTTTTGCCCGGTACCGAATGTGGAAAGTAAGGGCCAGAATAATCCAAGATCAGTCATTGATGGAATAACCTTTTCTATTCCAGCAATAACGATATGAGTCTTCGGCATTGAACAACTGAGTCTTGCATTTCCTTCATTCTCCGTTACCGCTATTCCCCCGATATCTGCAACGATAAAATTAGCCCCTGTCACCCCCACCTCTGCCTGCACATATTTTTCTCTTAATACTTTACGGGCCGTGAGTGTCAGCTGTTCTGGTGTAGCTTTTGGATCAGTACCCAGTTTTTCGGCAAAGAGTTTAGCCACATCCTCTTTGCTTTTATGCATTGCTGGTGTAACAATATGATAAGGCGGTTCACCATCTAGTTGCTGAATGTATTCACCCAAATCAGTTTCCACGCTTTCAATACCGTTCTTTTCCAAAAAATCATTCAGGTGGATTTCTTCCGTCACCATGCTTTTACTCTTCACCAGCATTTTACAGCTCTTTTCGTCACATATCCTCTTTATAGCATCTAGGGCCTGACCGGCATCTTCTGCCCAAATAACCTTTGCACCTCTTTTTGATATAGCTGCCTCAAAATTTTCCAGTTGTTTATCCAGCGTTTCAATGGCCTTCCATTTTATATTCTTGGCCCTTTCTCTTGCCAAGTGCACATCAGTAAATTGTTGTTTTCCCTGCGGTACTACAGTATTGTATTTACCGATATTAAAATTGATTTTTCGCCGGTGTTCTTTATCGGCAGCCTTGATGGTACTTTTGGCAATAAAGTCTGCAACTGTTTCTTTCACTGTAAAAATTTGTTGAATTACTCTTTAAAATCAATTTCTTCCCATTCTCCTTTTGCTATTGTGTCCAATGCATTATAAAAATCTTCTCCGTATTTCCGGATAATGGGTTCTTTTAAAAACTGGTAAACCGGCATTTTCAATTTTTCTCCAAATAGGCAGCCAGGACTGCACATTTGTTCACGGGGTTCATAATTCACCCTTTCATAATCTCCATGCTTGCCCCTTTTTGAAATAATGGGATAGAGGTGGCAGCTTACCGGCTTTTTCCATCCAATCACTCCATCATTATATGCCTGTTCAAATGCACATTTAATAATACCGTCGTCATCCCGGATACCATACACACATATGTCTTTATCACTATCCAATGTAGGAGTTACCCATTCAAACTCACTGTCATATACGTAAAATCCTTTTTTCCCAATTTCGGCAACAGCGGCCTTTGTAAGGTAGGGTTTGACATTTTCATACACATCCGTAATGATCTTGAGCTCATCTTTATCAAGAGGGGCCCCGGCAGCACCATCCTCACAACAGCCCCCTTTACATTTACCAAGATCACAAACAAACTGTTTATCAATTACATCCTCACTGATCAGGATATTATTTATTACAATCAAAAGAATTATTTTTTTGCAAAGGTAAGCCTTGCTCTACTGTTCATCGCTATTTGATTTTCGAAAAAACTTATTTCTGAGAAAATGCCCGGCCGATGTGAGCCGGTTATGAGAAGTAAGGTAATGAACTACTTTGTGCTCCAGCCAGTGATGTAATGGCAGAAGAACAGCTGCCAAGCAAATCATGAACAACAAGTCTTTCCATGGCTCTCCTTTGGTGACTGAATAAATATTCTTTTTAAACAACAAGAAAATAAACTCAAAGAACATAAGGAAAACAAAGAAGCCGATGGCTTTTATAGTGTTGACAGACACTTTAAACATTCCCATCATTACCAGTATAATAAATAATGCCGAGATGCCAATAGTAATAGCCATGTACTGTATACTATGGCGTTTTCTTTTTATCTCCTCTTTTTCTTTTGAAATCCTTTCCTGTCTTTGTTGCTCGTCAGCTGCCTCCACCTGCATCAGGTCCTTTTCCTTTCCCAGTTTATCAATGCTATCTTTGTATTTATAACTCAGATTGCTGTATACAAAAGCCTGTTTAAAATCTCCTTTCAACTGATAAACAGAATCAAGCATACGGGCTGTTACCTGCATTAATTGCAGGTTACTGATTTTCTGGGCTACCTGATCAGCTTTTTGAAAATAGCTGACAGATTTGTCCAGTTCCCCGGTTTTCTTATGTAACAGTCCCAACTGATATAAATAGTTATATTGATTTACTGTATTCACATCATTTTGAAAAAAGGAAGCTATTTTATCATAATAATACCTGGCGGAATCATATTTCCCTATCATCATGTAAATAAACCCATACGATTGATCCACAAAATGACCGAACCCAACTGTTCTCAGAAAATTGCCCAGTTGCGGATGCTGATTAAAATAATCAAGGGCTTTTTGAGGTTGTTCAGACGATAAGTAGTTATTAATAATACTTCTGTGACTTATTGCTTTCAGCGGTTCAAATTTCAGGGAATCTGCAAGAGTCAGTGATTTCTCATAGTAATGAGTCGCCATATCATAGTTTTTCTTACTCGCATAGAGATCGCCAATCCTGTTAAAATCCTGAACCCGGGTATATGGCACTTGTCCCGTATGTATTTGCCCAAGCATTTCCAATGCCTTCACCTGGTAATCGATAGCTTTATCATATTCTTCTATACTCCCATAAAAAACTGATAGCCTGCTGTAGCCTGCCCTCAAAAGATTTGGGTTTTTTAATTCCTCTCCCATACGAAGGGCTGACATTAAGTTTCGTAATGCAAGTAATTTTTCATTTTTCAACATGTAAACAGACCCATATTCAAGATGAACCTTTGCGGTAAAGCTGTCATTATTAATAACACCAATATAGGAATAGGCCTGGTTGCAATAAGCCAGGGCCTTTTCTGCTTCGGCTGCATAGCGGTGTACTTCTGATAATGCCAGGTATGCACTTACAGTAAGATTATCCAGTTTATTATAGCGGGAAAGTTCTAATCCTTTATTATAATAACTGATTGCTTTATCTGTGTTTTCCTTTTTTCCAGAAAGATATGAGTACCTTTCTCCGTTGATCAACTGGGCCTTAGTCATTAATCGCCTGTCCCTGGATAACTCTGCCAGTTCAATAAGTTCTGTCCCATACTTATCCGATTCGACCAGGCTTACATTCATTAATATCCTTGCCAGTTGACCCGTAATTTCAAATTTTTCTTCGGTTGATGTTGCTTTGGCAAGCTTTGTCTTCATAGAATCCACCACTACCGGTTGTAATTGTCCCTCTGCCAAAAAGGTAATAATGATACAAATGCTGAGGTAAAATAATTTTCTCATCCTCCAATTTAAATATTTTCCCTTTAACACAGTTCTAACATTCATTTTTTATGGAGAACCCTAAGTGCAGGCATCCCAAGCCAAACTGCTGTATGCAAAATACAAGAACTATTACCCTTCAGCATTCCGTCCGGGTATTATCTCAAATGATATTCTGGATACCCGTCACTGCATTCAGTCTCCTGCTCATCTACAATACCTTGCCCTACTTTTCTTTTAGTAAGGAGTTTGATTTTATTGAAGAGCGGAGCTTCTTATTTAAAAGCAGTTTATATAATGCCTGTTTTTACATACATATAGCAGCCGGAGCATTCTGCATCGGAACAGCTCTTGTTCAATTTTCGCGGTACATACTAAAAAAATCAAAAGCCATTCATCGTGTTTCTGGAAAGATTTATGTAGTCGTTGTACTATTTCTTGGTGCGCCAACAGGGTTATACATGTCCTTTTTTGCCAAAGGTAGTTTTTGGGAAAGGGCCTTGTTTATGTTCATGGCTGGCTGGTGGTTTATTACCACACTATATGGTCTGGGTACTATTCGTAAAAAAAATATTATTGCCCATAAAATATGGATGATACGAAGCTATGCCATGGCTATGACTGCTGTCACTTTCCGGGTCTATCATATTCTTTTTTATTTGCTGAATTGGAATCACCTGGAGAACTATGAATTATCATTATGGATAAGCGTGGTGGGTAATATGCTGTTTGCGGAATGGATAATCTGGCGACAAAGCAGAAACTACCTTAACTCTTTTACCACATAAACTGAATTACTCTTATTTTTCAAAATCTAAAAACAATCAAATGAAATCAATCCTCTACGCAGGCGCAGCGTTAATGATCGGCGCCAGTATCTATGGCTTTATCGATTACAGGCAGACAAGCCATAAAAAGGAATTTACAAACATGTATACTGAAAAAGAAACAAAACCAGTAGTTGTTGCACCTGCAGGCAACTATCAACCCAAAAAAGAAACAAATACAGTTTTAAAATTAGAAACAGTAAAGAACAATAAAAAAGCAGAGAAAATTCAAAATAAAGAAATGCTAATTGACGAAGCCGAAAAATATGCAGCAGAAAAGAAAGAAGAAAATATTTCAAAAAAAAGCAAGCGGAAATTAAACACTAAACTTTTCAGCAGGGCGCCGCTGAGAGAGGAAATAGAAGAATTACCGGCCCCGGTAAAAACCGATTCCCGGAAGATTGAGAGTAAAGTGCAGTAAAAGAATAAAAATTCTTCTCATCCCCTGCTACAAACGGGGGGTTTTTATTTCCACTTAAGTGTATTAATCAGGTGCTGAAGATCCTTTTTTAGAAAATCATTTACTATACTGAGTGAATCTGCGTTTGGCGCAGCATTAAAATAAAGGGCGCCTCTTAAAAAATGTCTTGTTGAATCAGTTAAGAAGAACTGATTAGCGGTAGCTGTGTTTCCCCCAAGAGAAAAATAGATACCCTCAACCCCATTAGGAGTTAGCATTGTACTGTCGTTAATCCCTGTGGCCACATCAACATGTTGTTTATAAGCCATCTTAAATCCATCCCTGACTAATGAATCAAAATCGTTTTGTGCATTAATAGGCTTGTAGCTTACATGTATCCTGCCGCCAAAATGGGGTATATCAATATTAATCCACCAGTCATCTGCCTTATCTTCAAAAAACATAGTATCCTTTATAATATTAGCATATTCCGGATATTCAAACATATAAGGATAACCCGGTTGATCAAATAACCGGTAATTTTTTGCCGGAAAATCAATTCTGAAATATCCCTTCTTTTTACCTGCGGAATATTCGCTGTTACAGGAAAGAAGCAGGAAAACAAGAAGAGCAGGTCCTGCAAAAAAATAATTGAACACTTTATTCATCCGAACAGGAAATTATGGTTTAGGTTTTATGGTCACTTTTACTAATTGAATACGGTTGTTTTCTGCCTGCATGATGGCAAATTCAAAATCACCGCAGGGTATTACCCAGTCCACAGTAGGAAGTTCACCCGCCAGCTCCAGCACCAGGCCTGCCAGAGATTCGCTATCACCCTTTACATTATCAAATGTATTCATCGGAATTCTCATAATCCTACACATATCATGGATCATGACTTTTCCTTCAAAAATGTAATTATTATCATCCAGTTTGTAGCTATCACTTTCCTCTTCATCAAATTCATCTTTTATATCTCCGATTACTTCCTCCAGGATATCTTCCATAGTCACTATACCGCTGGTACCCCCAAATTCATCCACCACCACAGCAAAATGTATCCTTTTTTGCTGGAATTCTTTTAACAGATCTTCAATAAGTTTGGGCTCTGGTACGAAATAAGGCTGGCGCATTAATGAATGCCAGTCAAAATTGTCTGTCTCATTCAGGTAGGGTATCAGGTCCTTTGTATTCAAAATTCCCACCACTTCATCCAGGCTTTCTTTATAAACCGGCAATCTTGAATAATGAAGTTCTTCGACTCTTTTTACAACATCGTTGAATGAATAGTTATAATTAATCCCATTTACATATAGCCGGCTCCTCATAATCTGCTTTACCGAAATATTTCCAAACTTTACCACTCCTTTCATAATATTTTTTTCTTCCGGAGAAGCTTCTTCATCTGTTTTAATATCAATTGCCTCATCCAGTTCCTGCATACTTAATACTTCGCTTTTATCCGCCCCAACCCTTTTACCAATTCCATCGGCCAGTTTTACAATCCATTTGCTAATCCGGCGAAGCAGTAAATGAAGCCCTTCCACCACAAACGACGTATCATAAGCAAATCGAAGGTTGTTTTGTGTTGCCCATACTTTGGGTAATATTTTTCCAAAAAAGACAAGTACTAATGCAATCACCACCACTTTGAAAATCAATACCAGCAACATCCCGATTTTTCCGAAATCAATGAATTCTGTCAGCAGAAAATTAGAAAGAACAATAATACAGATATTGACAAATGTTCCTGCAATGAGTAACGAAGCGTACACTTCTTTAGGTTCTTCAAGCAGTGAAACTATTCTTTTTGCTGAAGCATGTTGTTTTGTCTTCAGCATATTCAGGTCTTTCTTATTGAGAGAAAAAAGGGCCACTTCTGAACCCGAAATGGCAAAAGAAAGAAGAAGCAGGATAAGTAAGGTAGCGGCTAAAAAAGTAGTTCCCTGCGGATTTACTGCCAACAGAAAAAGAGATAAATTATCAATAAATGAAAATAGTACCGAATGACTTTCCAAAGCAATGGATTTTGATTAAACCTAACCTGACCGCCCGCGGGCAGATCAGAACGGCGGACCAAACAAACCCGCTCTTAAACTAATGGGCAAAGGTATTGTATTTGGATTTGAGAATTAAAAAGGAAGGTTTTCTGAAGGATCTCCCATTGGCATATCAGAACCGCCCATTCCTTCCATCCCTCCACCCTCACCGGAAGAGCTTGTTCCCTCCATACGCTTATCCAGCATAATAAGGTTATCCCCCACTACTTCCGTTGCAAACTTCCGGTTTCCGTCTTTATCATCCCAGCTACGGGTTCGCAGGCGGCCCTCAATATAAACAAGACTGCTTTTGTGAAGATACTTTTGTGCCAGTTCTGCTAATCCTCGCCAAAGTACCACTGTATGCCATTCTGTTTGTGAAACCAGTTTCCCGGTTCTGTCTTTAAAGGTTTCTGTAGTTGCAAGGGGAAATTTAGCTACTGCTATATTTCCTTCCAGATGCTGTACATCCGGGTCTTTTCCCAGATTGCCAATCAGCATTACTCTGTTTACGCCTCTCATACATTTATTCTTTAGGTTTAGAAAATCGTCTAAGGGCAATAATGCTCTTTAAAATTAATTTTTTACCGGCAAATGAAAAATTTTACAATGTGATTTTCCGTATAAACTTATATTATTTGACTCAAAAATGTGATTTAACGATGGCTTAACTACTTTTGATAGTAATTTAAAGGTTGCGATACCGAACAAACCTTCTTATTATGAAAACACATTTACTTATCCTGTTGGCAATATTTGCTATTTCAGGTACTTTGAACGCCCAGACAGAACTGGCTGCTGACCAAAACCCTAATTATGCCGTTAGCCGGGACAAATACATGAAAATGGCTGACTCCCTTACTAAATGGCACAGCACCACTCTCCAGAATACATATGAGGCTATTGACTGGAGAGCAGACAGGGATAAGCTCATGGAAAATAAAAGAGAATTTCGTCAGCAATTAAGGTTGGAAAGGGCCAGATGGTCTGGTTACAATTATTATTCTGACGGTTATTATTCCCCTTATTATCATCAAAGGAATAATTATTATACATATCGCAACTACAGAAATAATCGCTGGCAACGTCTTCATTTCTGGTGGTGGTAAACTTGTCTTTGTCATTTCACCTATATTCAAAATCTGATTAACAATAAATATTAAATTTTTATGAAAAAAGTTATACTTGTTTCATTGGCATTATATGCAATATTCGTTTTCACAGGATGCTCTCACAAAGTAACCCGGATTGATCCTTCCGCACAGGTTGATATCAGTGGCCGATGGAATAATACTGATTCCAGGCTGGTAGCAGAAGATCTTACTTCAGATATTTTGGGCGCTAAATGGATTACAGACCATATAGCTGCTAAAGCTGGTCAAAGACCTGTAGTGATTGTAGGCCTTGTTGATAACAAGAGTCACGAACACATTGATTCAGAAACATTCGTAAAAGATATCGAAAACTCTTTTATTACCTCCCAAAAAGTACGGTTAGTACAGGGAGGGAAGAACAGGGAAGAATTACGGGCGGAAAAAGCTGATCAGCAAACGAACGTAACCATCAGTAGTATGAAAAAATTTGGTATGGAACAGGGTGCTGATTTTATACTGCAAGGTTCTATTAACTCCATAGTTGATTCGCATAAGCGCAAAAAAGTGAATTACTACCAGGTAAACCTTGAACTTACCAATATTCAAACCAACGAAGTAGTGTGGATCGGCGAGAAAAAGATCGCCAAGTCCATAAAGAATTAAAAAATCATTGAATTATACCAGCTGAATTAATTATACCGGCCGATAGTTTTCATTATTAAAATAGAATTTCAACCGAAACAAGCATGTTCTATCGCAGGACAAACAATGCACTGTCTTTATTTCTCTTTATGGCAGTACTGTTTACTTCCTGTGCCAGCTATAATAAACAGGCAGGCAGTTATTACTACCATCTTCGGCAAAGCAACTATACTAAGGCGGCCAAAGAACTTGACAATAATAAGCTTTTGAAAAAAGAAAGGAATCGCCTCCTTTACCTGCTTGAAAGAGGCAAAGTATGCCACCTGCTCAGTCAATGGGACAGCAGTAATACTTTTCTGAATGAAGCCGATAATATTATTGAAAGTGCCAACGCCTCCGTAAAAGACATTGTATTGGGCAACCTGATGAACCCTATGATGCAATCTTATAAAGCAGAAAGCTTTGAAAAGTATCTGATCCATTACTATAAAGCCCTGAACTATCTTCAACTCGGTCAGCCGCAGGAAGCAATGGTAGAAGCACGGCGAATCAGTCTTCGTACTTACGAACAGCGAGACATTACCGGAAAAAATAAGTATGCTGATGATGCTTTTTCGTATATGCTTCAGGGGTTAATTTATGAAAAGAATGGCGATATAAATAACGCATTTATCGCTTACAGAAATTCTGTTGATGTATATCTGAAAAATAACGGCAGTTATTATGATACAAAAATGCCGGAACAATTAAAAAGGGATCTGTTACACACAGCCTCACAAAATGGTTTTACTGATGAACTACACCAATATGAAAAATTATTAAATACCACTTATTCAGGGAAAGAAAAACCGGAAGGAGGTGAACTGATTGTTTTTTGGGAAAATGGCTTCGCCCCTGTAAAAATCCAACAAGACCTGTATTTCACTCTATTCAAAGATGCAGGCGGTAGTTTCTTTTTTACTGACGCAGGCGGGTATTATAATATCCCTTATGATATTAACAGCAGTCAAAACACCAATGATATAAAACTTGAAAATCTGCGGAGTTTTCGGGTAGCGGTACCCAACTACCAGACTCAGCCGCTTTTCTATACCGGTGCAACGCTGCTTAACAATGGCAATATTTATTCTTTCGAACAGACAGAAAGCATTAATACTCTTGCTTTTTCCACTCTCAAAGAAAGATTACTGAAAGAACTATCATCAACTCTTACAAGACTCGCTATAAAAAAGATAACAGAAGCCACAGTTCGTTCTTCCGGTAATAAAGACAATAACCCTAAAAATGAAGAGGAAAAGAAAAAACAGAAAAAGAAAGACAATCAACGGAATGCTATTGCCCTTGGGTTACAAATATTCAACTTTGCAACAGAAAAAGCCGACACCAGGAACTGGCAAAGCCTGCCTTATACAATATATTATGCCCGGATCCCATTAAAAAAAGGAGAGAATGAGATTACTCTCCGGTTAAACGGTGCTACTTCATCTGAAGTAAAAATTTGGGTTATTGGATCGGGAGGGCTGCAGTTTAAAAATTTCTGTATCCTAAAATAATTTCGTCTGCTTATTTTTTTCACTGAGGTATTGATTAATAAATTTGGGAAAGGCAAATTTCTTCATCCCGCTATTGCTAACCCACAACCAGTCAGATACAGGTTTCTTTTTCAGCCTTATTTTTATAAACCGGCCAGCAATCAACTGATGAGAAAGTTGCTGCTTATACAATCCCGAAACAGAAATAATTTCGTAATCTCTTTTGGGCAGCCATTTTTTCTTTTCGATATCCCTGACAATGGCAACCATATCAAGTTCACCCGGAGATTCAATTAAAGGAAACTCATACAAATTCTGCCAAATATCTTTTCCGGTTCGTTGACAGATAGCCATTTCGCCTTTATATTCCGGTATCAGATAATAAAACCAGCGTTTCTTAATTTTTATCTTTTTTTGTTTTACAGGCAGCTCATTTATTTTATTATTGAGAAAAGCAGAACATTTTTTATTAAAAAAACAGACGGTGCAAGACGGATTAACAGGCTTACAAACCACAGCGCCAAAATCCATAATAGCCTGGTTATACAACCCCGGTTGTTTCTTATCCAATAGTTCGTTTGCAATGTCTGTAAAAAATTTTTTCCCGTCTATTGAGTCAATCGGTTTATCAACACCAAACACCCTGGCTAATACCCTGAAAACATTTCCATCTACGACTGCGTACGGCAGATTAAAAGCAAATGAAGCAATAGCAGCAGCAGTATACGGCCCTACCCCTTTGAGGGTTTTTATATCTTCATAGGTATCGGGGAATTTTCCATCAAACGCATTTGAAATATATTTTGCTGTTGCCAGCAAGTTCCGGCATCGGGAATAATAACCCAATCCTTCCCACAACTTAAATACTTTTTCATCGGAAGCCTTTGCAAGTTTATTGATATCTGGAAAATTACTGATAAAGCTGATATAGTAATTAAGGCCTTGTTCCACCCTCGTTTGTTGAAGGATGATTTCACTAAGCCAGATTTTATAAGGATCTTTCTCACCTTTCCAGGGCATTTGACGAGAGTTTTTCTCCTTGTTCCACTCTGAGAGTCCCCTGGAGAATGAAGATTTTAGTGTTTCTTGTTTGTATTTTTTCATGGGAAAAGCGCCTTAGCAAATTGTTTGGAGTTCTAAATATCTGTCATTTCGATATGGCCATCGACAGAATCTGAAAAAAATTATGCCTATTTAGTTGACTATCATATTATTTTGTCATAAATTGGTCTTTGTAACCACTAAAAACCTGTAACAATGAGAAAAGCCGACCTGGTAAATCAGATTTCTGAAAAAACAGGCATACCCAAGGTAGATGTGCTTGTTACTCTTGAAACTATGTTCAAGGAAGTGAAGGACACCCTTGCCGGTGGCGAAAATATTTACATTCGTGGCTTTGGCAGCTTTATCACCAAAAAGAGAGCAGCAAAGATTGGCCGCAATATCAAAAAAAATATAGCAGTTCATATACCCGAACATTACATTCCGGCCTTTAAGCCCGCCAAAGAGTTTGTAGCCGAAGTAAAAAAACTGAAAGAGCCTAAGCCTGATGCCGGCCCGGGGGAAGAAGGAGTTTAATAAATATTCTCATAACTGTGTTCATTCATGGCTTTGGGGTAACTTTGCTCCCTGAAATTTTTTGTATTGAAAAGACCCCAATGGATAGTAAGTTTATCGGCCTTAGCAATCGTAATACTGATTTTTGCTTTTGCAAGAACCACCCCTACACAAAAGAGTGCTTCTGCTACTGAAAATCAGCAACATAGTTCGGATGATGGTCATGATCATACTTCAACCTCGGCCGTCGTTTCCATCGATACTATTCTAGCCATAGCAAAAAAACAGTTAAAAACCGAGCAAATTGGCTGGTTAAGTACTCTTGAAAACTCTATAACCCGTAATAGTGTAAAAAACCAGCTACTACCCCTTTACCATCAATTATCCCATTTCTGGAAAGACTCGGCCAGGATTTTTGAACCATATGCCTGGTATGAAGCTGAGGCCGCCAGATTGGAAAATTCGGAAAAAAGCCTCACATTTGCAGCCCGCTTATTTTTGGATAATTTGCAAGATGATGTGCTTGAACAACGGAGAAGATGGAAAGCCTTGCAGGCCAAAGATTTGTTTGAAAGGTCTTTGAAGATTAGCCCGGATAATGATTCATCCAAGGTTGGCCTGGGTGCATGTTTCCTGTTTGGAAATATTTCCCCCACTCCGATGGAAGGAATTTCAAAACTCATGGAGGTAATTAAAAAAGATAGCGCAAATGTGTACGCACAAATGATGTTGATAAAAGGATCAATGATTTCCGGGCAATACGACAAAGCAATAGGCCGTTTACAAACTGTATTAGGTTTGCAACCGGATAATATTGAGGCCATATTACTAATGGCCGATATGTATGAGAGAAAAGGGGAAAAGGCTAATGCTATAAACTGGTATCAAAAAAGCCTTTCCTTCATTAAGCCGGCAGATATTAAAGCGGCCATTTCAGAACGAATTGAGGAGTTGAAGAAGTAAACCCCTCCCTTTAAAAGGATAAGAAAACTTATTATAAACAAGATTTAAAAATTATTTGAGTATGCCTTGTGGTAAAAAAAGGAAGCGTCATAAAATTGCGACGCACAAGCGTAAAAAGAGACTGAGAAAGAATCGTCATAAAAAGAGGAACAAGTAGTTGAAAGGTTAAGAAGCTAGAAAATTGACAAGTAATACCTCCTGTTAATTTTCTAGCTTACCAACTTATCAACCGACCTCAGTCGGCCAGTTGTTTGCCGTATACGTTTGCAGCCCGCCAAATTAACCCGCAAATATCCTACAGGTACAACCCCGCATTCTCTACGGATTTCTGCAACTGGTGTTTTACAGCACAAAGCTGATTCATTTATGTAAGCTGTAATGAACAAAGAATTAATTATTAATGCAGCACCGCAAGGCGTGGAAATAGCCTTGCTGGAAGACAAGAAGCTGGTAGAACTGCATAGCGAAAAAAGCGATGCCCGTTTTGCTGTGGGAGACTTATACCTGGGCAAAGTAAAAAAACTGATACCCGGGCTTAATGCTGCTTTTGTGGATGTAGGATTTGAGAAAGATGCATTTCTGCATTATACAGACCTGAGTCCTTATGCAAAATCACTTTTGAAGTTCACTAATATATGCATTAACGACAAAAGTGAGCAAGGGCTGGATTTCAGTAAATTCACCATTGAACCGGAAATAGTAAAAACAGGGAAGATTAATGAGGTGCTGGGTGGTAAACCCAATATTCTTGTTCAAATCCTGAAAGAACCTATCGCTGCAAAAGGGCCAAGGCTCAGTTGTGAAATTTCGTTACCCGGCCGTTTTGTAGTTTTGACACCATTCAATGATATTGTTGCTGTTTCAAGAAAGATTCACTCTTCTGAAGAAAGGAAAAGATTACAGAAGATAGTTGAAGCCATCAAATCAAAAAATTTTGGTGTAATTGTAAGAACTGCTGCCGAAGGGAAAAATACTGCTGAATTACATGAAGATCTCTCGGCCCTGGTGGAAATGTGGAAGAGTATACAGCACAACCTGAAAGGATCTATTGCTCCGGCAAAAATCCTGAGTGAACAGACAAAAACTACCAGCATCCTCCGTGATCTGCTCAATGAAGATTTTAACAGGATTGTAGTTAATGATAAAAACATATTCAGCGATACAAAAAATTATATTCAGCGTATTGCTCCCGAAAAAGCTGACATTGTTTCGTTCTATCAGAATGGCTCAACCATTTTTGACTCCTTTGGGGTCACCAAGCAGGTAAAATCATCCTTTGGGAAAACAGTAAATCTTAACAGCGGAGCTTATCTTATCATTGAGCATACAGAAGCCCTGCATGTAATAGATGTAAACAGCGGTTATAAAAGTGTAAGTAATAACCAGGAACAAAATGCACTGGAAACAAACCTGGAGGCAGCCGAAGAGATTGCCCGCCAGCTTCGTCTGAGAGATCTGGGTGGTATTATCGTCGTTGACTTTATTGATATGAAGTTGCCCGACAATAAGAGAAAGCTAATGGAAAGAATGGAAGAGTTCATGGCGCCTGACAGGGCCAAACATGCAGTGCTTCCTATTTCCAAATTTGGCTTGATGCAGATCACCCGCCAGAGGATGAAGCCTGAGATGAATATTAACACACAGGAAGTTTGTCCAAGTTGTAATGGTACCGGAAAAATTTCATCTACACTGTTACTGGAAGATGAAATAGAAAAGAATTTAAGCTATCTCATTACCCACAAGAATGGTAACCTTAAACTGGTTGTTCATCCTATTCTGTTCTCTTATCTCACTAAAGGCTGGCCATGGAGTACGAAGATGGCAAAGTGGAAAAGAAAGTTCGGGCAAAAAACAAGGTTGGAGCAAGACAGTAATTATCATCTTACTGAATATAAATTCTTTGATCAGCATGATGAAGAAATAAAATTATAAGACGACGCTAATAAACTCATTAAAAAACCCCGGATTAACCGGGGTTTTCTTTTTCTCACAAGCAAATATCTTTAGTATCCATCGTTTTGAATAATCACACCTCTGGATGCGTCTACTTCTCTCTGAGGAATTGGAAGCACCATTTCGTTAGCATTGTAGGCAAACCCATCTGCGCTATTCCTTAATCTTTTAAGATCATGTAATGTATGGCCTTCATGGGCTAATTCAAGTTTTCTTTCTAGTAAGATACCAGCAAGAGTTACTGAACCGACGGCTGATAAACCAGCTCTCTGCCTTGTGCGGCTAACATCCTGAGCCGGTGTGGCCCCTATTGTTGTGCCAACCCTAAAATTGGCTTCAGCCCGGGTCAGGTACAACTCTGCCAAACGCATAACAGGCAGATTTCTATATTGAAATTTCCATTTACCACTTCTGTAATCACCTGCTCCAATATAAAATAAATCCAGCCTTTCATCCCCTGCACTGTAAAAAGCAAAATGGCTTGCATCAATCGTTACGTCGCCATCCCTGCCACCATAGTCAGGAATTGACCAATATGTATGCATACTATTAGTGCCGTCCTGGGCTGTTACCTGCATGGCAAACAAATCTTCGGATGAATTTGAAGTGTTATTAAAAGCATCTATATAAGTTGCCGCCAATTCATATCCCTCTCCTTCGGCCACAGTGATTGCCCTGTTTGCAGCATCCCTGGCTTCCGGAAATTTTTCCATTTGCAGGTAAACTCTTGATAACATACCCGCCGCAACAGCTTTATTTGCATATTCATCGTTATAGGAAGGCAAAAGACTTTCTGCGGTAGTTAAATCACTAATGATCTGAGCATAGGTTTGTTCTACTGTACTACGGGCTACATAGCTTGACTCATCAATAGTTTTAGTAGGCGTTAATACAATAGGTACCCCTTTATTTGTATTAACATTACCTGCGCTGTAAGGCTGAGCAAATAATTTTACAAGCTCAAAATACATTGAGCCTCTCAGGAACAAAGCCTCACCTTTTACCCTGTCCTGATCTGCTGCGTCTACAATCGTTATTGCTGACAACACATTGTTGGCGTTATTAATTGCATCGTAAGCATCTAACCAGGTATCCCGGACAAAACTGTTTGTGGTAATAATCTCTTTACGCCATATTTCATCAGGCTGGTTGAAAGTTCCTTCCCAGCTTATTTCGTCGTTGGCGGCAAGTAATTCTGAAAACAACATTATGTCGCCACCCCATAAATCGCCATCACTAACAACATCATAAGTACCATTAAGAACCTTTTTCACTTTTGCATCCGAGTTCAATGCATTTTCCTGACTAATGTTTTGTTGCGGCTCAATATCTAATTCTTTGTTGCAGGAAATAAAAAGAGCTGCTATAAATACTATTGAAATTATTTTTTGTTTCATGATTTCCAGTTTTAAGATTTAAAGGCCCAGGTTAATGCCAAATGTTACTGACTTAATTTGCGGAGCTGCGTAAAAATCGCTTCCCTGGTTGCGGTTACCCGCCCGGTAATCAGTATTTACTTCAGGATCCCAACCAGTATAATCCGTAAAAGTTGCCAGATTGATTCCTGTTACGAAAATCCTTGCGGAACTGATTTTTACTTTATTGAGTATATTCTTAGGAACATTGTATGCCAATGTTATATTTTTCAACCTGACATAGCCGCCATTCTCCACATAACGACTGGAAGCGCCAATACCATTACCATAGCCAAGACGCAATTGAGGCACATTAGTAATATCTCCTGGCTTTTGCCAACGATTCAGTTGATCACGGGTCTGGTTATCAAACCAGTCAAAGCTGGCAGACATGAAACCTCCGCCGCCATTCTGAATCTGGTTACCAAATACACCCTGAAAAAGCACTCCCAATTCAATGCCTTTATAACTGAATGTGTTATTAAAGCCTGCAATCCAATCGGGGTTAGGATCACCTACTACAAAATCTCCGGCATCATTGTAATCATTTGTAGTATTTTTTCCATCAGGCAAATAGTATAATGCGTCACCATTTGCCGGATCTGAACCTGCAAATTTTGGCCCATAAAAAACACCAATGGCTTCGCCAACTATTAAAGAATTCAAATAGCGACCGTCGTTTCCGGGTATGACTGTCTGGTCCCCATCTAATTTGGTAATTTCATTTTTCATCTTTGACAGGTTCAAATTTGTAGTCCATCTGAAATCCCTGTTACTAATATTAGTTGAGTTCAGTACTAATTCGAACCCGGTATTTTTCATTGAACCAATGTTTACCAACCAGGAAGCAAAACCACTGGTACCCGGGACTGGAACATTGTAGAACAAATCATCAGTATTCCTTGAATAGTAATCAATTTCACCTGTTAACCTGTTATTCCAGAACCCAAAATCAATCCCAATATCGATTTGCTTGGATCTTTCCCATTTCAGATCAGGGTTGCCTAATCCTGAAGTTGAAAGTCCTGAAGTATTGTTGTGTTTAGCAGAACCATAGAGTGTTCTTGACGCAAATAAGTTGGGTACACCGTCACTACCTGATGTACCATAACTGGCTCTCAGCTTTAAGAAGCTAATAAGTTTTGAAGAACTTAGAAAACTCTCTTCGCTTAATATCCAGCCTGCAGAAACCGCAGGAAAGAAACCGTACTTATTGTTTTCACCAAAAACTGATGATCCGTCGATACGTCCACTTACACCAAAAAGATAGCGGTTATTAAACTTATAGTTAGCACGGGCAAAATAAGACAGGATAGAATAGTCTTCTTTCGAAGTGAATCCTCCGGTTATTCGTCCTGCATTAGCCAGCGTCCTAAGATCATCATCCGGGAAATCTTCACCTGTTATTCTTGATTCATCGGCTGATGTTTTTTGAAAAGACATGCCAAGTGTAAAGTCAACATCATGTTTTCCAACAGATGCGTTATAAGTAAAGTAGTTATTAGTGTTATAGTTAAACTTCCTATACCCGTCATACTGTCCATAACCATTAGTGGCTTCTCCGTTTATCGTAAGAGAACCAAAATACTGGTCATCACTCTGATTTTGCAGGTCTATCCCGAATTCAGATTTAAAAGCCAGGTTTTTGGTGAACTTGTAATTCAGATAAGCACTACCAAGGTTTCTGTAAATAGTAGAAAGATAACTGGCGTTTTCCAGTTCTATCAGACCATTGTAATAAGTGGCTACCGGTCTGTCATATAAATTGCCATTAAGATCTCTTACCGGCGTAACAGGTGAAAGAGCCACCAATTGCATTGGCGTTGAAAAATCGTTATCAAAAGAAACCCGGTTACCTAAACTGCGGGAAAGACCAAGGCTGAACCCTACTTTTAATTTCGCACTTGCATCATGATCCAGATTTATTCTGCCAGAAATTCTCTTGAAATTATTACCAACTAAAATACCATCCTGATTCAGATAAGCGGCACTGATATAAAATTTAGTTTTCTCATTTCCCCCTGCTGCACTTATATCTACTATCCTTGTTTTAGAATCCTGATTGAAAGCCTCTTTTTCCCAATCAGTATTAGTCTCAAGTGTTCTCCAGTCAGAGTGACCGGAATAGCGGGTCAACCTTCTTTCTGCAAACTCCAGCCATGAACCGGGATATTGTCCCGGATCTAATGGATCAACACCTTCAATATTGTCACTGTTAATAGCTGCCTCTCTTAATAGATCTACATATTCCTTTGCATTTAAAAAACCTCTGTAGCCGGTTGGTTTATTGATCCCATACTGAAAATTCACATTCAGGTTTGTTTTACCTGATTTTCCTTTTTTAGTAGTGATGATAACTACTCCATTGGCAGCCCTTGATCCGTATATAGCGGCGGCTGAAGCATCTTTTAGAATATCAAAAGTTTCGATATCATTAAAATTAATATCAGCCAGACTATTACCAGAATATGGATCACTATTGATTGGAACTCCATCAACAACATATAATGGGGAATTATTTCCAGTGATAGAAGTTGTACCCCTGATTCTCACTTTTACACCTTCTCCTACTTTCCCGTTATTGGCTTCAACAAATACACCGGCTGCTTTACCTTGCAATGCCTGTGCAAAATTTGCAACCGGAGTATTGGCTATTTCAGAACCTTTAATCCTGACAATATTTCCAGTAAGATCTTTTTTGATCTTGGTACCATATCCCACCACTATTACTTCATCCATACTACGGGATTCTTCTGCTTTCAATGAAATTGAAAGGGATGATCCTATGATAGTTACTTCCTGTTCTTCGAAGCCTACTGCAGAAATAACTAAAATTTTTACGCTTTCTGGTACAGAGAGTGAAAATGTTCCATCGGCATTGGAAGCTGTACCACTCCTTGAATCCTTTACCCTCACTGAAGCATTTGCCAAAGGGGCGCCGCTTGCGTCAGTTACCTTTCCTGTTACGGTTTTTGTTTGTGCCCATATAAGCTGAACGGATAATATGCATACCGCCAGTAAAAGAGCTGTTGTTTTTCTCATGTTAGTGAATTTTAGTAATCGGCGAAAATATTTAACGAAAAGTTAAAGACAAAAAAAACCGTACAATTTGCTGCACGGTTTGAAAAATATCTGAAAGTCTATGACTTATGTCAAAAAATCAGCTTCTATCCCTACTATTTAGAAAAATCATAATGTATTGTATTAGAGTTACTACTGCCGCCAAAGCCGCCACTACATAGGTAGTTGCAGCCCATTTCAACGCATCTTTAGCTTTGGGGTATTCGGCTGCGTTAGTCACATTTGTACGGTCAAGCCAGGCAAGGGCCCTTTTACTTGCATCAAACTCTACCGGGAGGGTGATCAACGTAAAAAGAACAGTTACACTCATTACAATGATCCCAATCAGCAGCACAGTTGGATTTTTTGTTGTTGCTAAAATGATCATGCCTGCCAGTAAAATCCAGTTAACCAGCATCGAACTTACCTGAACAGCTGGAACCATTTTGCTCCTGAAAACCAACGGTCCGTAGGCGTTAGCATGTTGAACTGCATGGCCGCATTCATGAGCAGCAACTGCTGCAGCGGAAACGCTGGTACCGTTGTACACTTCCGGGCTCAGATTTACGGTTCGGTTTACCGGGTTATAGTGGTCGGACAAAAAACCTTCCACAGACGTCACTTTTACATCATAAATCCCGTTCTCCCGGAGCATTTTCTCGGCAATTTCCCGGCCCGACAAGCCATTTGCCAAAGGCATTTTACTGTATTTTGTAAACTTATTTTTCAGCACCGCTGAGACCAGGAAACTAATGCCCAGAAAGATCATTGATACGATAATAATTTCACTTGTCATGCTAAACTATATTTTGTTGATTACCACTAACAACAAATTTACTACCATTTGTATCAACAGGTTTTTTTCGGCCGTTTTGTCATCCCATGTACCTTTGAAAAGACTTAATATATAGTAAGAAACACAACAACTGGCGGTGAACAAATTTTTCGTAAAAATTTGATAACAAGTAAGTTATGATTATTTTATAAAAAATTTAGGCCCTCTTTATTTTAGCTTGGTAACTTCTCGAAGTTATACACAGTAAGAAAAATTTATTTTGAAATGTGGGGCATAATTGTAACTTAGCAATAGAATTTAATGGGTTAGTAAGTAAAAGGGTCGGTCGAAAGATTGGCCCTTTTTACATTTTGAACTCCTCTTCATTTCTGGCAATCCTGATCTTTATTTTAAGGCATTTTTACCTGGTTCTTTTATTGTTTCAGCCATTTTAAATCATTCATTGATCCGGAAACTGAATAAACACAACCCAATCGTTTAATTTTATTGCATGAGTAAAGTAAAGACATCATTTTTTTGTCAGAGCTGTGGCTACGAAAGTGTGAAATGGGTGGGTCAATGTCCTTCGTGTGGCCAATGGAATACATTTGTTGAAGAACTGGTTCAAAAAGATAATTCAAAAAGCAGCAATACCTGGAAAGATTATTCAGAAGAAAAAAGAATCAGTAAAACTATCTCATTAAATGAGGTAAAGAGCAGCGAAGAAAAAAGATTACCTACTGCTGATCCGGAATTGAACCGTGTACTGGGCGGTGGTATTGTTCCCGGAAGCCTGGTATTGGTTGCCGGGGAACCTGGTATTGGTAAATCAACTTTGTTTTTACAAAATGGATTATGGCTTAAAGATGTTTCTGTTCTTTATATAAGCGGAGAAGAAAGCGAACAGCAAATTAAAATGCGGGCCGACCGCTTAGGACTGAAGAATGACAACTTCTATCTGTTAACTGAAACATCCACTCAAACTATTTTCCAGGAAATAAAAAAACTGAAACCGCAGTTAGTCATTGTAGATTCTATACAAACATTGCAAACAAATTTCATTGATTCTTCCCCGGGCAGTGTATCACAGATAAGAGAATGTGCCGCAGAATTTCAACGCTTTGCCAAAGAGACCAATACCCCTGTTTTCCTGATTGGGCATATAACAAAAGATGGCAGCATTGCCGGACCCAAGATACTGGAACATATGGTTGATACAGTATTACAGTTTGAAGGTGACCGGCACTATGCCTATAGAATTTTAAGAACATTGAAGAATCGTTTTGGAAGTACCGCCGAGCTAGGCATCTATGAAATGACAGACGAAGGCATGAAAGGCGTTTTAAATCCCAGTGAAATATTAATTACGCAGAAAGAGGATCAGCTTAGTGGTATAGCCATTGCAGCAACAATAGAAGGTATGCGGCCTTTACTCATCGAAGTACAGGCATTGGTAACTCAATCCGTTTATGGAACACCGCAGCGTACTGTCAGCGGTTTTGATTTAAGGCGTTTACAGTTGCTACTGGCAGTGTTGGAAAAAAGAGGCGGTTTTCATTTCGGGATGAAGGATGTGTTCCTAAATATTGCCGGAGGAATTAAAGTGGAAGATCCTTCTATTGATCTGGCTGTGCTTTGCGCTTTATTATCTTCTTATGAAGATGTTACAGTGCCTCAGCATATATGCTTTGCCGGAGAGGTAGGCCTGAGTGGGGAAATAAGAGCTGTTAACCGTATTGAGCAACGCATTGCAGAAGCTGAGAAACTGGGTTTTGAAAAAATCATTGTTTCCAAATACAACCAAAAAGGATTAGCAAAGCAAAAATTTAACATTGAAGTGGTAATGATGGGCAGAGTGGAGGAAGTGTACAGATACCTGTTCCAATGATCACACCAAAAGAAATAAAAGACGCTATTCTGCATCTACTCTTCCCGCATATTTGCGCAGGATGCGGCAACGATATATTGCACGAAGAGTCCGTATTGTGCATGAAATGCATAGATGCCATGCCGGAAACAAATTTTGAACTGCATCCCAATAACCCCGTGGAGAAAACATTTTGGGGACGATTGCCGCTCACTGGTGCCACTGCTCAATTCTACTTCACTAAAGAATCACTGATGCAACACCTGATGCACCAATTTAAATACAAAGGAAATAAAGAACTGGGGATGCAATTAGGCAAAATAATGGGAGAACAGATAAAAAAATCAGCCCGTTTTGAAGCAGATGCACTGGTTCCACTTCCATTATTCCCTGCCAAAGAAAAAAGAAGAGGATATAACCAGGCTACCATTTTATGCGAGGGAATGGCTGAAGCAATGAACCTTCCGGTGCTGGATAAAATAATCAGCCGGCCGCAACATACAGAAACGCAAACAAAAAAAGGCAGGATAGAAAGATGGAAAAATATGGAAGGAAAATTTATCCTTTCCGATGCTGATGCAATAAAAAATATGCACCTCCTGCTGGTAGATGATGTAGTAACTACCGGTGCCACCCTGGAAGCTTGCGGAAATGAACTATTAAAAGCTGAAAATGTACGACTAAGTGTAGCAACTCTTTGTATTGCTGCCCGATAATTTTTCCACGAAGACACAAAGCATAAATAATGTTTTATGCATTTCCTTCGTGTACTTAGTGCCTTTGTGGGATACTTCCTTTATTTTTGATATCAATGAAGACCCTCGGAATACTTACTATATCCTTATTGATCATTCTTTTTTCCTGCCGGAAAGATTCATTTATCACCTCTTCGGATGCTAGAGTCAGTATTAGCGCTGATACATTGAAATATGATACGGTATTTGTTACAGCCGGCTCAACGTAC
Organism: Chitinophagaceae bacterium; assembly: GCA_044221225.1. Classification (GTDB taxonomy): domain Bacteria; phylum Bacteroidota; class Bacteroidia; order Chitinophagales; family Chitinophagaceae; genus JJ008. The sequence goes on along the minus strand of JBGAPQ010000005.1, from coordinate 16,763 downwards.
AGAACATTTAAGATCATAAACGAGAATAATCAAAAGCTGCGTTTGTCATCGCTGAAGCTGATGGGCGGTTCCTCTTCTTCTTTCAAAATGAATGTAGATGGTATTGCAGGCTCGCAGTTTAGTAATCTTGAAATTAATTCCAACGATAGCCTCTATGTATTTGTGCAAGTAAATATAGACCCCAATGCAACCAGTCTTCCTTTTGTTATCCGTGATAGTATTGAAGTAAGCTATAATGGGAACGACAAACTGGTACAACTAGAAGCATGGGGGCAAAATGCTCATTTTTTCAGGGACAAAGTAATAAACACAAACGAAACATGGAATAATGACCTGCCCTACGTTATTCTTGGATCATTGCTGGTGAACACCAATCAAACACTGACTATTAATAATGGATGCCGTATTTATATTCATGCAGATGCACCCATTGTTGTGGATGGCACTTTACAGGTAAACGGATTAAAAGACACGGCTGACAGAGTTTACTTCCAGGGAGACAGGCTGGATGAGCCATACAAAGATTTTCCTGCCAGCTGGCCGGGTATTTTCTTTTTGGATAATGCGAAAGATAATATTCTCAATTATACAGTAATAAAAAATGCTTACCAGGCAATTGGCATCACAGCGCCATCACCCAATGCCAATCCCAAACTTACCCTGAATGAATGCATTATTGATAATGCCTATGATGCTGGTATTATTTCATTGAATTCAAGTGTCAGAGCCCGGAATTGCCTGATCACAAATTGCGGCAAAAATCTTTTCCTGGCCCAGGGTGGTGATTACCAGTTTACCCATTGCACCGTAGTTACCTATGCCAATCGTTTCATTGAACATAAAGACCCGGTACTTACCCTAAGTAATACCGCTAATAATATTTCAAATAACCTGAATGCTATATTCCGTAACTGTCTTTTCTGGGGCGAAAATGGGTTGGTGAATGATGAAGTGGTGGTAATTAAAAACGGAACCACCACTTTTAATGTCAACTTTGATTATAATCTCTGGAAAGTACAAACCCCGCCTTCAAATATCATCAGCAACCAGGTCATCAATAATCAGCCACCCTTGTTCGACAGTATTAATACCTCAAAAAATTATTATGATTTCAGGTTAAATACTGCGTCTCCTGCCCTTAATAAAGGAGTTAATGCAGGGGTAATTACCGACTTAGACGGAAAACCAAGACCTGTTGGCCTCCCGGATCTGGGTTGTTTTGAAAAGCAGTAATGGCAACTTTCAATATTTAATGCCCGATTAGAACAAGGTTAATTTAACTTTGTTATTCTCCTGAAACGAAAACATCAATTATGAAATGCCCACAAACAATGCTTGTTACAAACTCGAATGTTTCCATGGGCATACTATGTGGCAAAAACATCATCCGCCGAAGGCGGATAATTAAAAGATAAACACATGAAAACATTGCTTTTGACTATGATATTAGCTACTACATTAACCGGCGGCTCTATTTATGACTTTAAAGTGCCCGGTCTGGATGGAACAGATATTGATTTTTCCCGGTACAAAGGAAAAAAGATCATGATCGTTAACACAGCCTCTAAATGTGGCAATACTCCCCAGTATAAAGACCTGGAAACATTGTATGAAAAATATAAAGACAAACTGGTGATAGTTGGTTTTCCGGCCAACAACTTTGGCGAACAGGAACCCGGCACTAACGCCGATATAAAAGAATTTTGCACCAAGAACTATGGTGTTACATTCCCGCTCGCAGAAAAAGTATCTGTACGGGGTGATGATATTCATCCATTGTTCAAATACCTGAATGAACAATCCAAAGAACTGGCGAAAAATGTACCGGCCGACAATTCAAAAGATATTGTCTGGAAAAGATTTTTACAAGATCCTGTAATCTGGAATTTTACCAAGTTCCTGCTGGATGAAAATGGAAAATTAGTGGCTGTGTTCCATCACAAATCAAACCCGATGAGTGAGGAAGTGCTGCAATATTTAAACTAGGCTAGCGACTATTTTTTATTAAAAATTGGTTCACTTCATTTATGTCAGAGGACCTGAGTAAAATTCTTTTGTTTTTATCAACAATAAGATAAGAAGGGTAGGCTTCTACATATAATTTTTTCGTTCCTTTTTGGTCAATCCGGTACTTCTGAAATGGATAATTCTTTGATTTGATATACTTTAACATGTCCTCCTCTTTATCCCCGCTATTAAATTTATAGAATTGTACTTCCCCGGAATATTGATTTATCAACTTTACAAAAGATGGCCCCTGAACATGACAACCAACACACCAATTTCCCCAAAAATAAAGGACCGTTAACTCTGTTTCTGCTGTAACCTCAAATCTTCTGTTAACACCTATTTCATCGATAAACCTGAAGTCGTCTAGTATTTCTGTAGTATCAAGTATTTTGTTTAAAGCTAGTAGTTCAACATTATTCCCAAATTTATCAATGGAGATAACTTTATAGGTGTTGTTTTTAAAAGGCAGTAGTACATCTTTTCTGCTTTCCTTAGTTCGTGTCCGGTATTTTGTAAGGTGGCTGTTTTTCAAAATATCCCCGGCTATTATCTTATCCTCCTTGTCATTATAAAATCCATTTACGTTGAAATCATATAATGTAACTACATTACTGTCCGGCAACAGGACCCTCCTGAAATTATTCCTCTTATCAAACATAATATACTTTGACGGCAAAGCATTTTTCCATCTGCTTGTCATTCCCTTATGTAACCAGCCATAAAGGGAATCCGGAACATCCCTTCTAAAAAGCCACCGGGTCACAAACTGACCTGCATTTTCATAGTGGTTCACCATACTTATCTTAAACCATTTCCCCGGTTCAATAACATAAATACTGTCATCAGTAAAATCCAGATTGCCGTTCTTATCAAACACGACCTGTGTTTCAGTAGTATCATAATTACTGATTAGAAAAAAAACACTAGGTTTTGTAGTATTTTTTTTCATCCCGGTAAAATAATCGCTTCCCCATGCAATGTTCCTGCCTTTAAAACTATCAGGAATAATTATTGAGTATGCTTTTGAGGGGCTATAAATAGAATCAGAGATAAGTATTCTTAAAAAATTGAATCCCGTTCCCGGGGTGCCATCATTAAAATATTCTTTTTCTGAAAAGTGAATTTCCCCTTTTTCCTGACCGCTACACCCCAACATAAGAATAAAAACAAACGACAATAATGAATTTAGTTTCATCTTTAAATCTAATATTTTTTCGTTTCAGCTAAATCCTATTTTTGTTCTTACATGCAATTCTCCGATATCATAGGTCAGCAGATAGTAAAACAACAATTGGCAGAGCTGGTGCAACATAACCGGCTTAGCCATGCTTTATTGTTCTTAGGAAAAGAAGGAAGCGGCGCATTACCATTAGCACTGGCCTTTGCCCAGTATGTAGTTTGTACCCCCAAACCGCCTGAAGGAGGCTTAGGTCCGTCTTTATTCGGAGAACCCGAACCTCATCTCGCCTCAGGCGAGACAAACCTTAAACCTCGAACAGACAGTTGCGGCGTTTGCCCTGCTTGTTTAAAAGCTCAGCAACTGGTTCATCCCGATATTCATTTCTCTTACCCTACTGTTACAAAGAAAGCCGGGGAAAAACCTATTGCCACTGACTTTATTACTGAGTGGAGAGAATTTGTAAAACTAAATCCTTACGGCAATTCCTTCGACTGGATTGAACTGATCAAAGAAAAAGAAAACAGCCAGGGAAAGATAACTGCAGAAGAGTGTAATGACATTATCCGCAAACTTAGTTTGAAAAGCTTTGAGAGTGAATACAAGATCCTCATCATGTGGATGCCGGAAATGCTGGGAGCAGAAGGAAATAAGTTATTAAAGCTGATTGAAGAGCCCCCGCCTAACACTCTGTTCATACTCGTTACAGAAAATGATGCGCTGATGTTGCAAACCATTATCAGCCGTTGCCAGCTGATAAAAATACCGGCATTAGAAACAAAAGATATTGAAGAGGCTCTTACCAGTCGCAATAAAACGGAACCGGCTATTGCCCGCCAGGTGGCCAGTGTAAGTGAAGGCAATTACCGGGAAGCCCTGCAATTAGTGCAACATGCTGAAGAAGACTGGCAGGCTCTTTTACGGGAATGGCTGAATGCTGTTTTGAAAACAGGACCGGTGGCACAAACCAAATGGGTGGAAGAGATCAGTCGGCTGGGACGGGAAAAACAAAAACAGTTTCTCCGTTATTTTAATCACCTGCTGGAACAGGCCATCCTGCTCCGGGCCACAGGTGATGCCCCGGGTGCTTTCGGTACCGAACGGGATTTTGCTGAACGGCTGAACAAAATAGCCGGTATGGAACAGCAGCAGGCTATTATTGAGGAACTTGACAGGGCCAGCTACTACATAGAAAGGAATGCCAATGGCAAAATGCTCTTCCATGCTCTTACCATTAAACTATACCATATTATTCAGGATAAGATTGTATTTTTGATGGATTGAGGCAGGTGTAGGTAATTAGTGTATTGGTTTATTGGGAATTAGGTAAAACCCAGCCGCCTGCAGAATTTTACAATGCTTCGTTTGTTTTTGCAACATATAAATGTTTCGCATGTATCGGGTACTGGCAAGTCTTGCTCAGTAGAATTACCGAACGTACAAGAGTGCGACGCAACGACAGCCTGATAGTAATTCTGCAGCCCGGTTCATCATCTTCCTCAATATTTTTTGTTTTTGAATTTTGACTTTTTATTTTTTGAATAATGAGTTGTACAGGTTGCAGCACCTCTACCGGCGGAAAGCCAAACGGATGTAAGAGTAACGGCGGATGCAGTTCCGGCGGGTGCAATCGCATGAATGCGCATGACTGGTTGCTCAACCTGCCCATTGTTGATATGGATAGTGCCTGCAAAGTGATCGAAGTGAGTTTTAGCCAGGGTACCCGAAAAGATTTCTTCAGAAATACATCCTTACAACCTTTTGAGAAAGGAGACCTGATAGCCGTTGAGGGAGTAAGCGGTTTTGATGTGGGCGAAGTGTCGCTGACAGGTGAAATCGTTCGGCTGCAAATGAAGAAGCGGAATGCGAAGGAAGATAACCCCGAAATGAAAAAAGTATTGCGGCGGGCAACTGACCGTGATATTGAGATAAGAAACCAAAACAAAGCAAGAGAACCAGAGGCTGTGATCCGCAGCCGTGCCATTGCCAAACAATTGAAACTGGATATGAAAATAAGCCAGGTGGAAATGCAGGCAGACGGACGAAAAGCAACTTTCTTTTATATCGCTGACGGAAGGGTTGACTTCCGGGAGCTGATCAAAGTATATGCTTCTGAATTTAAAGTAAAAGTAGAAATGCGCCAGATTGGCGCCAGGCAAGAGGCGGGTAAAGTTGGTGGTATTGGCAGTTGCGGTCGTGAACTTTGCTGCAGCACCTGGTTGACTGATTTTAAATCAGTAAATACTGCAGCTGCCCGTTACCAGAATCTTTCAATCAATCAAACAAAACTAAGCGGCCAGTGCGGACGACTAAAATGTTGTTTGAACTATGAACTGGATACCTACCTGGATGCCTTGCAGCATTTTCCTGATAATTGTGATGTATTGCAGGTGGCTAAAGGCAATGCCTTCCTGATCAAGAAAGATATTTTCAAAAACCTGATGTGGTACACTTTACCTGACAGTAATAAGCAGTACCCCTTGAGTTTGGAAAGGGTGAGCAAAATAAAGTCACTGAACCAGCAAGGTATACGACCTGATGAACTGGAACCTGTGGAAGTAACATCTGGTAAACCCAAAGAAGCAGAACCGGAATTTGTGGAGCTGGTAGGACAAATCAGTTTGCGTACACTGGAAAAAGCGGATAAGAAAAAGAAACAACAGCAACAACAAAGGCACAAAGGGCAAGATTCAAGGAACAAGGGGCAGCAACAACAGGGAGGCGGGCAGCAAAATCAACAGAGAAGACAGCAGGGTGGGCAGCAGCGCAATCAACAAGGTGGTCAGCAAAAAGGACAACAAAACCAGCCTGACCGGCAGGCAGGCAATCCTAACAGGAATCAACAACGGCCCAATAATCCTAATCGAAATCAGCAAAAGCCGGGGAATCCTAATCAGGAGAAACAATAGGATTATACAAAATGTATAATACATTTTGTATAATTTTTCCTACCTTGGTAATATGAACACCCCTGCCAATCCCTTTATCACATCCGGCTATCACAGTCCCCCTTTTTTTTGCGACAGGAAGGAGGAAACACGGATATTACTTTCCCAAATAAAAAACGGAAACAATATCACACTATTTGCCTTGCGCAGGCTGGGCAAAACAGGATTGATACACCATGTATTTCATCAATTATCACGGTCCAAAAAATATGCCTGCATTTATACAGATATATTCCCCACTACTAACCTGAAAGAATTTACAAACAGCCTTGCTACCGCTATCTATAACCGGTTTCCAGAAAAGAAAGGGATAGGCCAGCGGTTCTTGTCCATTCTTAAATTATTGCGGCCGGTAATAAGTTATGATGCCATGACAGGCAATCCTGAAATAATGCTGGATTTGGGTCAGTCAAAGGAATATGAAAAAACCATTCAGCAGTTATTTGCGTTTTTAGATAAGCAACCTGTACAAATAGTTATTGCCATTGATGAGTTTCAGCAAATAACCGCTTATCCTGAAAAAAATACAGAAGCCTTGCTGAGAACATATATGCAGCAGTTAAAGAATTGCAGGTTTATTTTCTGCGGCAGCAACCACCGCATTATGGGTGAAATGTTTAATAATTCAAAAAGGCCGTTTTATGGAAGCTGCAGTAATGTGTCTCTTGATTTTATTGAAGAAACGGAATACAGCCGGTTTATCCAAAGTCAGTTTGCAGCATACAAAAGAAAGATCTCAACAGATGCTATTGACTTCATACTTCAGTTTACAAACACACACACTTATTATACCCAGGCGCTGTGCAACCATGTATTTGCTTCCGGCATAAAATCTGTTTCTTTAGAAGATGTTAGAAGTGCCTGTAGTGATTTGCTGATGCAAAATGAAAATGTTTTTTACCAGTACAGGAACTTATTGACATCTGCACAATGGAAACTGCTTACTGCTATCGCAAAAGAGGGAAAGTTGCTGAAACCCCATGCCACTGAATTTATCAGGAAACACCATCTGGGAAGTTCTTCGCTGGTAAAAAGAAGCCTGGAAGCATTGCTTGCAAAAGAAATGGTGTACTACAACAGCGGAATTAAAGAGCCTTACTATGCAGTATATGATAAGTTTTTGATGCGGTGGTTGCAGTAGGTGACAGCAGTGGCCGAATAATCCTAACAGGAATCAGGGAAACCAGCAAAGGCCGAATAATCCAAATCAACGACAGGATAAAAAAGAATAGCTTAAAAAGAGAAACTCATTTTGAAAAGGAGTTGTCTTGGCCTCAATTGAAACTCAGATACCATTTCAATATTATTTAGCAACAAAGCAGTAGTAAAAGCTTTTGTATTAAACAAATTCTGACAGGTAAGTTCGTAATCTATCCTTGATTTTTTTGGTTTATACCTCATATTCATGTCTGCAAAATAATAATTCCTGGAAGGTGCAAAGTTATTATTGATATAATAATGCTCTCCTGCTATTCTGAAAATCAATCTTTCCGTAGGATAGTAATTCACTGAAATATTCTGGCTACCAGATGTAATAGTACTGCCAGTTGATTGCAATTGTGATCTAGACTGATAGGTTAAATAGGTTCCGCTATAGTCAGTGGCAATTTTAGAAGATAATTTGCCACTGATTGTTGTGCCAATGGTAAAATTATTATTAGAGAATGTAACTAATCTGTTTTGTTGTAACTGTTGCTGATTCCCAAAACCATAGCTATAATTAAAACCAATTGAGGTTTTCCAATCTAATATATACTTACTGAAGCGTCCTGAAACAGTGGCACTATTAGTGTAGTTATCCTGAATAAGGGCAGTAAGCGTTTCGAGATTTCCATTAAACCGCTGACTATAGAGCAGGTTTGATTTATTTTTTGAAAATATTATACCCGTATTAAAGAAAATTATCTTGAGGGGGTTTCTGTAAATAAGTGTAGCCGAAAGACTGCCGGATTTAATTTCTGTCAATGGTGCATTATTATTAGATAAGTTTCGATACGTTTTAAGTATGTAGCCGCTACTGATGCCCGAAATATCACCAAAGCCCCGGTTGTAAGCGGCAGAAGCAGCAATGTTCCACTTAGGGGTAAGTTGCAGCATAACTGTTGCAACGGGGTTAATAAAAAATCCTTCTCTTCCAGATTTTACCTTTAATAAGGTGTCCTTGTACTCAATCTTGTTATAACTAAATGGCAACGAAAATGTGAGCCTCCATTTATTATCTTCATACGACCAGCTATTCTCATTATAAACTCTGTAACGTTGCCAGTTTAATGTATTTTGAAAAGTATCGGCTACTGATTGCTTAATACCTGATTTGCCGGTCATTAAATCAGATAACAGATTTTGTGATTGTACGTTAAACCCTAATTTATATTGACTTGAAACTTTTGATTTTCTTTTTCTCAGTGAAAAATAATTATCTGTATAAAATGTTTTTAGTGAAGCCTGTTGGATCAGCACATCATAAGGAAGGTTATTATTTACTAAATCTGTATAGAGGCCGGGTTGAACCGAAAGGCTTTGCGGAAGTGAAACAAAACCAAAGTAAGACCCCCATTCCTGGACATGTTCAATTTTTGTTTTAATAAGCCTGAGGTCGTTAGCCACGTTAAAAAATGGATTATATAATTGTTGGTTTATTTCACTGTTTGTTATCAACCTGCTACTTTCCGCAGACCACCAGCCCTGAAATTTTATTGTATTTTTTAAATAATATTTCGGTGTATTAGCTATTAATGATAAATCTGTTTGTAACAGGTTCAGGTTAGTATGATGTTTGTTTTGTTCGTTGATTAAAATCGTATCACCGGGTAAATAAAATGTAGTGCTTGTGTTAGATTGCCGCCTTTGAAAATCGTTTATATAAGATGCATTTATCCTTAACTGGTAAGTTGAATTAAGCGGTACTAACTGATTTACCAATACTGTATGGGCATTGTTGAATAAATAGTTTTTTTTAGAAATAGAAGGCGAATTGGGTTGTGCAAGGGAAATTAAATCATTCTTAATAGCTCCGTTTTGTATGGCATTTATATATTCTGAAATGTTTTGAGAATTTAACTCTATTGTATTATCTATCCCAGTGTTATTGTATTTGTAAGTATTAATAAACTGAACCTTCCTTTTAAACAGCATGCCAATCAGTTCATTTTCGCTTAGCAATGGAGATGCACCGATGCCGGTTTTAGCACGGCCAAGCAACCGCATCTTTGCGTTGCTTTTTAGCTTAATGTTTAATGCTGCCCTGTCACTAAATTGGATACTATCCAGCACTCGAACGGGTTGGTGGTTTTCCAGCACCTGTACTTTTTCAACAGCGTCTGCCGGCAGATTATTATTGGCAATGCCATATTTATCTTCCAGTAAATCCAGGCCTTCGATATAATATTTATTGATCGGTTTGCCATTGTATTTTATTTGCCCTGTGGGAGATACTTCTATACCCGGTAACCGTTTTATAATATCCCCTATTACCTGATCTTGCTTTTCTTTAAATTCTGATACATTGTAGTAGATAGTGTCTTTACGCTGCCAAACGGGTGAATTTTTTGCTTTTACCTCTTTTAGTATGATGGCTTGCGGGGATAGAGAAAAATTAAATTCCATTTTTCTTTCTGGTACAAAATAAAGTTGCTGAGTAGCATGACCCAGTAGCGAAGCTTTCAGTTCAAAACTATCTTTAGAATTTATATTATAGCTTACTATAAACCTACCCTCACCGTTTGAAATGGCAAAGGCAAGAATAGCCTCCTCTCCTTTCTTGTGTAAAGTGATACTAACGCCGGAAAGCGGTACCAGTTTTTCGGTAGTTACTTTTCCTGAAATAATGAGTTGTGAAAAAACACTTGTAAAAAGAAGGAGTGACCCCACTATAAAAAATAGTTTTAGCAGGGTAACTCTTGTCATCATAGCTTTTTTTCTAGAAGTATCATTGGGGTATTAAACAGGTTTCTGGCAGCAGGAGTTATTTTATTTATTTTACCAGTGCCATCACCTGGTAAATTATTTTTCAAAAATTCTTCCTGATTTTCCCGCATGGTTTTTTGCATTTTTTCAAATTTCTCTTCGGTAGTTTTTCCTGCATTTGTAGGTACACTTATCATTTCCTGGCCATAAAACTCATTTGTAAAAAAAACCTGAAATACAAACTTTACATCTTCAGTTGTATCGGCTGCTCCTAATATAAAACCGGGCAAACCTGACAATCTCCATGGACCGGCATTAACTGGTATATCCGGGCAATACCATGCACTATACTGGCGGCCATCAAAGAAGCCGACGGCTTTTTTACAATTATACGTTCTTATTTCCTTTATTGTATTGGCTAGTTGCCCGCCAATTTTTGGTAAAAGTGCGTCATACACATAATTAGCTTGCATAAATAGCCTTTCCTTTATTGCCTTATCCGCTTGGTAAAATGAATAATAAGCACCTTCTATAACACCCGGGGCAGCACGCATATCTATTTTCATATTACCTGGGTTCTTTGTCATTTGCTCTTCAAATTGAGCTTTCATTACCGAATCTCTATATGCTTTATTAAGACTAAAATAAGCTGTAGAAGTGAGCTAAATACAAGCCCCATATACTCCGTATAATATTCTGAAGAAAGGGTATCTCGTTGGTGCATTAATAAATACTTTACCGAGCCGATGACTTTTTCGGGTTGTTGGGCCGTGAGAATGTTTGCAAAAAAAAAGACACCCTTTTTCATAGTGGCTATTTTTCAGTAAATACAAAATATTACCATGGGTGACGGTGGGTTCCCTCAAAAAAACTCAGTAACTAAATTTGCTTTCTAGCTAAACATTTAAAAACATCATAAATACAGTTTAAAATCCATACTTAGCCTAAAATCTATTCCAATTCGATAGGATTATATTTTCTCTTTGGTACAACTATTTGCTCCCCATTATTCATTGTAAATTGTACATTATTAGCTTTTGCAAATGCAATCGGGTCAGTTACTTTTAGTAAAATAAGCTTTCTATATTCATTGCGAGTTATTTTAATACAGTTTACCTCATCCAAATACATCGGCTCTTTCTGTTTCAAAGGTTGAATTGATTTACACTCAAACTCAAAATTATTTTTTTCATCTTGTAGCAACAAAATGAGCCCAGGTAAGCCCCCAAATTTTAAGGGGCCACTGCTTATAGGGATTGCATATGTAAACCATGTTAGATAATTCCTTCCTCTAAAAAAGGATACTGCCTTCTGACATAAAAAACCTAAAATAGTGGCAGTGTCTTTTTGTATTTGCCAATTAAAGAGAGCCATACTATCAATGTAAAGGTATTTGTCTGCCACAATTATATCAGTCACCGTTATTTTATTTTCTGGGTAATTTCTATATACTTTTTGCGTCATTCCTGTAATGTTGTATTTTCTTACATCAATTTTATAACTGCTTAAGTTAGAGTTGTTTTCAATTTCTTTTACCAAAGAAGACTCAAAGAGGTTACGATGGTAACTAAAGCATTTTGATGTGTTTTCTCCTATTTCAACAATAAGGCTATCTTTCTTTTTTACATTAACATTTAGACTATCGGGGGTATAGCTGAAGGAATAGGATAGCCTTAAAAACACAGAGTCAATAGCCTGGCATAAAGATTTTTGAGGGATAGAAAAGAAAAGAATTAAAAAAAGGGGGAATCTTTTATACATGGCATAAGTTTGAAAAGTAAGATAGCCTTATTGTGTTAACAATAAAATTGCTGAAAAAAATTAAACTGCTATCAGGGGTTATTGAGGCAATTCCTCTTCATATCCACACAAAACTCCTTGCCAATAAGCAATCCAATATGCAACTTGATAAGCAGATTCAAAATCCCCGCACATTGACCCACAAGTACATGAAAGTTGTACTTCAATACATGTCCAAGTTAACGCCTTAACATTTTTTTCCAATCCTATTGCTTGGCTCACGGTCTTTAATACTGTAGTCGAGCTAATTCTTGAATTGGGATTGACGAAATCATTACTTAACTCCTTTCCTGCTTTAGCTGAAAAGGATAATAGCAATGCTAAGCTTAAAATAGTGAATAACTTTTTCATAAACTTTTGATTTAATAGTTAAAAAATATCAAAAGCAATTTGAAAGTAATTTACGCATATTCCTAACCATTTTACGGATATGCTTATCCATTTTTCGGATAAGAACCTACCTGTTAGTAGTATTGCCGATTTGCAATACTTTGCTATATTTACCTATAACCTTCATCCCCATTGAAAAATTTTATTTGTCAAAAGATAAAGCAGCTTAGAAAAAAGCATGGCTACTCGCAGGAAATTGTGGCTATACTGCTAAATATGGAGCAAAATACATACTCCCGTTTAGAAAGAGGGGAAACTAAAATTGATATAGAAAGGCTGCTTCTGATTGCTCGGCTTTATAAGATTTCAATTCATGATTTGTTAGAAGGATTACCCCCCCCGATAAAAAATAGATCACTAATAATATCCTATTCAATGCCCAATGCCTTATAAATCGCATCCTGTATTTTTCCTCTTATCAGCAGTTGCCCCAGCTTGTTATTATCCCGGGTTGGATGTACACGATTTGACAGGAATATATAAACAAGTTCATGTTCAGGATCTACCCACACACAGGTACCCGTAAAACCAGTATGGCCAAAAGTCCTGGGCGAAGCTAATAGTGCGGGATAAGGGTCTTTACGGATCGCATTATCTTTTTCAGGTTTATCAAATCCTAATCCACGACGACTTATTTTACTGTTGTAAGAAGTAAAAAGTTTTATCGTTTCCGGCTTTAAATATCGTTCTCCATTCAATTCTCCGCCGTTTAATAACATCTGGTAAAGCAATGATAAATCATACGCATTGGAAAAAAGGCCGGCATGCCCCGCCACTCCTCCAAACATGGAAGCTCCTTCATCATGCACATCTCCCTTTGTTGTTTGCTGGCGAAAATGTTTTTCTGTTTCTGTAGGTACCAGGCATTCCTGCTGAAATTTATTACGTGGTTTGAAACCGGTTGAATACATTCCTATCCTATTATAAAAGGTTTTCTGTGTATACTGATCAAGTGTCATACCTGTTAACTCTTCTACGATCTTTCCCAAAAAAATAAAATCATTATCGCTGTATACATACTTGTTTTGGAGTCCAACAGGACTTTTTAAAATCCGGTACATCATTGTATCCTGCCAGTCGTTGCGTAAATAAATATTCTCTGCCACACGAACTCCATACCCTTTTTGAGGTTTTGTTGAATAAATAGCCGGATTAGGAGCGCCGGTTGCAGGATCGATGGTTTCTTTATAAAAAGCTATGAACGGAACCAGCCCCGCCTGGTGAAGCAGGATATCATCAATCTTCAGGTCTTCCTTATTTGTCCCTTTTACCCAAGGGAGGTAATCTTTCAGTTTCCCATCCAGTTTTATTTTTCCTTCCTCGTACAATTTCATTACAGAAACAGTAGTTGCAGAGATCTTTGTCACAGAAGCAAGGTCAAAAATACTTTCCGCACTCATGGCCGGTGAAGCCGGGTCATATTCATAATTTCCAAAAGCCTTATGATATATGATCTCTCCTTTATAGGCAGCCAGTACCACACAACCCGGGTATGCTTTTTTAGATATTCCATCTGCAGCAATAGAATCCACTACAGATAACCTCTCTTTGATCTGTGCTCTTGTTGGTTTTATCTTTCCCTGCACAATCCCTTCTCCGAATTTATACTGACAAAAAGAGACCGGTAATTTTCCCTGTGCTGCAATTTTCCCTTGCAACAGATCTGCCGCCGCCTGCTGCGTAATAGCATCATCCTGGTAACAGGCTACTAAAGTCCAGGCGTCACAAAAATTTTTTGTAGCCAATACATTGCCGAATGTCAGAGTAATAGTTTTTATAAAGTTTAAATCTTTGTACAGCTTTATAGCAACAGGACTTAATCCAAAATTTTCTGCCGGCCTTAAAGAATAGTTGTGAATGCCAATAATAACAGCATCATACTTGCCATCCTTTTGTACTTCTTTTAGAATTTCATCTGCTTTCTCTTTTCCATCCTTATAAGATAACAGGAACACATTAGCATCATAATCGGTTTTCATCCGCTTGCCAAATTCATTCAGTTCTGAAAGACCAATACCTACATATGCCACTTTTTTCTGCTCATCAGTCAATGGTACCTGTGCATAATCATTTCTTGAAGCTTTGGCCCCTGATTGAGAAAGAACTGTGAGGCCATGCTTTGCTACTTCATAGCGGATCGCATCTGTTTTAGTATTTATATCCGCCAACAGGTTATTGGTATCAATTGGTGACCATTTATTTAATCCCAATTGATATTTTGATGCCAGCACTTTTCTCAGTTTTGAATAAATGTCATTCCAGCTTAATCTTTTATCAGTTATTGCCTTTTTAATCGTTTCAATTGACTCTGGCACACTGGCAGGCAAGCAAAGCATATCATTTCCGGCAATAATAGCTTCCACAGCAATAGTACCACCGGGAAAATATTTAGCCACCCCTTTCATCTCCAATGCATCTGTAAAAGTAAGACCGTTGTAATGCAAACTGTTCCTCAATAAATCGGTCACATTGTTTTTTGAAATAGATGTTGCTTTATTTGCCGTATTATCGATTGCCGGAATGTACAAGTGAGCAATCATTACACTGCCTACACCTGCATCAAAGATTGCTTTAAAAGGGACCAATTCCATTGAATCCAGCTGTGTCATGTTTTTGTTGATCACCGGCAGATCGTAATGAGAATCTACATCCACATCTCCATGGCCGGGAAAATGTTTGGCACAGGCCATAATGCCGGCATCCTGCATCCCTTTCATATAGGCTACGCCATATCTTGAAACCTTGTCTTTATCTTCCCCAAACGAACGATACCCTATCACGGGATTGTTTGGATTATTATTAATGTCAACTACCGGCGCATAGTTTACATGTACTCCAATTCGTTTGCATTGCTCTCCTACTGCCAGCCCCATGCGATAAATAAGATTTTCATCATTGACCGAGCCCAGTGTCAGTTGGTAAGGAAATTTAATAACACTATCCAACCGCATTCCTAACCCCCACTCACCATCTATGGTTACCATTATTGGTGTTTTCGCAATACTTTGATAATAGTTGGTCAGGTTAGCTTGTCTTACCGGTCCGCCCTGAAAAAAGCACAAAGCCCCCACATTATATTTCTGAATATCATTCACCACTTTGGCAACATGATCAGGGCCTAAATTTGAATGAGCCCTTATAACCATCAATTGGGCGATCTTTTCATCATCACTCAGGCTGTTGAACACACTGTCAACCCACTGGTCCTTATTCAGTTTACTTTTATACTGGGCAGTAGCAATAAAAGGAATGAAAAAAAGACACAGCAATGCGGCTCTCAGAATCGTCATACTAAAGAAATTATGGTGTTAAATAACGAATCTTAAAATTACTCTTTTTGATGCAAAGGATGAGTCAATAGTTGCTTAAAACTGAAATGGTTATTTTTGGCGGCTAAAGCGGAATTTGTGCCAGATAAGATTACATTATTACCTGATAATATTGCCAACCAGATAGCTGCCGGAGAGGTGATTCAGCGGCCGGCAAGTGCCGTAAAGGAATTGCTGGAAAATGCGGTGGATTCCGGGGCAACCGAGATCAAACTCATTATTACCGATGCCGGCAAATCACTGATCCAGGTAATTGACAATGGCAGCGGGATGAGTGAGACGGATGCAAGAATGAGTTTTGAACGACACGCTACTTCCAAAATAAAAAGTATTGAAGATCTATTTCATATAAGAACGATGGGATTCCGTGGCGAAGCATTGGCATCGATTGCAGCAGTGGCCCAGGTAGAATTGAAAACCAAAAGGCCTGAAGACGAAACCGGCGTATATATTGAGGTAGAGAACAGTGTGGTAAAAAAACAGGAACCTGTTGCTGCCCCTGCAGGCACCAGCATTGCGATGAAGAATTTATTCTTCAACGTTCCGGCCCGTAGGAATTTTTTGAAAAGTAATGCAGCAGAGATGCGGCATATCGTGGATGAGTTTACAAGGGTGGCTATGTCGTTTCCCGAAATTTTGTTCACACTTACGGCCAATAACCAGCAGTTATTTCATTTAGAGGCCGGCAGTTTAAAGCAACGAATCATTCAGTTACTCGGCAATAACTACAATGCCAAACTGGTATCGGTAAAAGAAGATACCGATTACATGAATATCTATGGTTTTGTTGGGAAACCCGAAACTGCAAAGAAGACAAGAGGTGACCAGTACTTCTTTGTCAATAACCGTTTCATTAAAAGTGCTTACCTGAATCATGCGGTGATGAATGCTTACCAGGAAATGATCCCTTCGGACAGCTTCCCTATGTATGTGCTGTTTATCGATCTTGATCCAACGGTGATAGATGTAAATGTGCATCCGACAAAACAGGAAATTAAGTTTGAAGACGAAAAGATCATTTATGCCTTTGTACAGGCAGCGGTAAAACATGCTTTGGCGCAATTCAGCGTCACCCCTACTCTCGATTTTGACCTGGATGCTTCTATACAACAACTTTCCTCTATTCAGCAACCATTTACTGAAGAAAAAAGATCAGCTGCCGCCTCCGGCTCTATCTTCAAAGGCTTTACTCAAAAAAACCAG